>CAVJZR010000047.1:0-19624 GCA_963654235.1 Bacteroidaceae bacterium
TGTCAGCTTTTCTCATACTATTTGCTAAGCGAACAACTCGATTCGGGGATGAACCTTCTTTGAAACTGAATAGGCTTAATCGCCATCTTAATGTTGGTAAATAGATGAGTCGAAATGTCTTTGTAAGAAAAAGAAGGAAGATGTGAACGTTGTCTTCTAAAGACAATCTCCATTCAGAAAACCCTTCTTACCTATATTAAATTAACAACCGAAACAGCCTTATTCTATAGAGGAAGCTAGTTTGCTAGACTCTATGGAATAAGGCTGTTTCGGTTGTTATAGTTTTTATCCTAGCTTGAGTGCGGACATGATGTCGTCCACAATCTGTTCGTTAGTGAGATGATTAGCCTTTAAGAGTCCGTTGATGTCATATCGGTCATACAACTTCTTTTCAACACCAAAGCATAATACATTGGTCTGACTATTTCCGTAGAAACGCGCAATACGCTCACCAAAGCCTCCATCTAAGCAACCATCCTCTAGGGTTACTACCAATTTGTGATTCTTCTCTAGAGAGTGGAGCAACTCTTTGTCTTCTCCAGAAAGCCATCTTGGATTCACTAGAGTGGCGTCAATACCTTTTTGTTTGAGAAGGTCAGATACCTGTTCTCCTTTTTGGAAGAAATTGCCAACAGCAAGAATGGCCACGTCCTTTCCTTCATGAGTTACAAGGTAACGATTGATATCACTATAGTCGGTCTCCACTTCACTAGCGCTGTGATATACCTTTCCTTCTGGCACACGAATAGCTACGGCATATTGATCTTGTTGGATGGCCCAACGCTCCATAGCAATCATTTCTTCGTATGTCGTAGGAGCAAGGTAATGAAGATTAGGAATATGCGACATCAGTGGGATATCAAAGAAGCAAATATGAGTGATATCATTCAGACCAAAGATGGTAGATCCAATAACATTGAATACAGCGGGATTCCCATTGATGGCTAAATCTTGACATAGTTGGTCATAAGTGCGTTGGAAGAAAGTGGCGTAGTCGCTAAACACAGGATGAGCACCTCGTTTAGCCAATCCTGAAGCTAATGCCACCGCTTCCTCTTCGGCAATTCCTACATCGATAAACTGTTTTCCCGCAGCTTCACGACGCTCTTTGTTGAAGCCAATGACAGATGGTGTTCCTGCTGTGATATTTACCAATTTGCTATCACGCTTCATCTCTTCAAATATCCAATCGCCTAATAAACAGTCTATTGATTTGCCTTCGAATACTTGTTTGGGTGATCCGTCTTCGATATTGAAAGGCATAGACCAGTGCCATTGCTCTTTGTGCTCAGCGGCAAGTGGGTATCCATGCCCTTTCTCTGTGTGTATGTGTACCACGATGGGGTGGTCAATATCTTTCACCTTGGTGAAGGTATCGATAAGCTTTGCAAGGTCATTACCTTCTTCCAAATAGATGTAGTCAAAGCCCATTGCTTTAAAGAAGTTGCATTCTGCTTGACCATTCGTTTCTCGTAACAATGCTAGATTACGATACAAACTGCCATGATTCTCTGCAATGCTCATCTCGTTATCATTCACCACAATAATGATGTTGGTGCCAATTTCACCAGCTGTGTCTAGTCCTTCAAACGCTTCACCACCAGAGAGCGATCCATCACCGATAACAGCGATGACATTCTCCGTACCCCCAAGTAGGTCGCGTCCCTTTTGCAGACCTGTGGCTAGAGCTATTGAGGTGGACGTATGGCCTATCTCAAAGTTGTCATATTCTGGACTCTCAGTCGGTGACGAGTAGCCAGATATGGCATTCATATCTTCGGGGTTAATAAATCCTGACGCTCTGCCTGTGAGCATCTTATGTGGATAAGCTTGATGACTTACGTCAAAGACAAACTTATCAGTAGGAGCATTAAACACATAGTGCAATGCCACAGTAGGCTCGACAAAGCCGAGGTTAGGACCAACATGTCCTCCGTGATGACTAACTCTGTTCAGAACACCTTGGCGTACCTCGTCAGCTACAATGCGAAGTTGTTCCAAAGATAATTGTTTTAAGTCGTGTGGACTATGAATATTCTCTATATACATATTACCTTAATGTTATTATTTATAATCTATATGATAGAATCAAAGTTTATTATATTCAGTATCATTTATAGGTTCCAACCATTCGTTGCTTGTTTCTGTGCCAGGAACGGCTATGGCCAAATGAGCAAACCAAGAATCCTTGGCGGCACCATGCCAATGCTTAACGTTTGCGGGGATGTTGACCACATCACCAGGATGCAGCCTCTGTGCAGGTTTTCCCCATTCTTGATACCAACCTTCGCCCGCTACACAGATGAGCAATTGTCCTCCTCCGTCCTTGGCATGATGGATGTGCCAATTGTTGCGGCAGCCAGGTTCGAAGGTTACATTATGAATCGGAATCTGCTCACTAGATACGGGGGCTAGATAGCTATTGCCGATGAAATATTGGGAAAAGGTGGTGTTAGGCTCACCAATAGGAAAAATCATTTCTTCTTGAAACTTAGTTTTGGCATCATTGGCAGTGCTTTCATCCTCGTTCCACACTTCTTTGGCCATATTGAAGGTAGCCCATGCTTTGGGCCAGCCTGCATAGAAAGCAATATGTGTGAGTATCTCTGCTATTTCGTCACGTGTGATACCATTTTTTTTAGCAAATTGAAGGTGATGCTTGAGCGAATTGTTGGTCATGCCCATGCTTACCAAAGACGCAACAGTGATCATACTGCGGTCGCGCAATGATAAACGATCGTTCCTACTCCATACCTCCCCAAAGAGAATGTCATCGTTGAGATGAGCGAACTCGGGGGCAAAAACTCCCAACTGATCTCTACCGGCTGTTTGTGTTACTTTCTTCTGTGCCATAATATTTGTTGCAAATAAGATAGTTAAAACGAATATTAAAAATTTCTTCATGTGTGCAGTTTGATATAAGTTAATAATAAGTCAAGCGTATCTCTTCGATTACATTTGCAAAGTTATAGCTTGATTATAGTAACTCTGCTATCTGAATTGAGGTAATTATTACCTTTATTTCGGATTGATAAAGAATAGTTATGAAAGTTTGGCAAAAAACTTTTAACTTTGCAAAAAAGAGAAATCGTATGGAAACAAATAAGATTGTACCCGTCATTGATGTAAATAGCATTGCTACTTATAACAAACTGAATGATCTTGAAACTTATCATCCACTTGTTCAAGTGGTGGATTTTCGTAAGCATACCATTCCGGCAGGGCATACCCGCTTTCGGTATGGGTTGTATTGCCTTTGGCTGAAGCATGGTATGCAATGTTCTATTAAGTATGGTAGACAGACATACGACTATCAGTGTGGCACTATCGTAAGTTATGGACCAGGGCAGATGATAGAGATAAACAATAAGGAAGCCATTCCCAATGCAGACGTTCAAGGCATCTTGTTTCACCCCGATCTGATTTATGGAACACCTTTGGCGCGGCATATTGGTGAATATCATTTCTTTGATTACGATTCGGCAGAAGCACTGCATCTCTCTACTCCAGAGCAAAACATGTTTATCAATACCCTTGAGAGTATTAGGTATGAGATAGAGCAACCCATTGATAATCATTCGCAGACGATTATTGTGGATCGCATCAAGCTGATTCTAGACTATTGCCAACGTTTTTATGAGCGGCAGTTTATAACCCGGCATAAAGTAAACTCGGATGTGTTGACCAAGTTTGATCATGATCTGAATGAGTATTTCAAAAATGGCAATGCGGCGCGGAACGGTTTGCCGTCTGTTGCTTACTTTGCAGATAAAGCCTGTTTATCGCCCGGTTACTTCGGCGACTTAATCAAAAAGGAGACCGGACTCAATGCGCAACAGTTCATACAGCAAAAGATTATCTCCATCAGCAAGGCTATGATTATGGATGACCAATATGCTCTTAACCAAATAGCAAGGCACTTAGGCTTCCAATATCAGCAGCATTTCAGTCGCTTTTTCAAACGTATTGTAGGCGTATCTCCTAAAGATTACAGGGAGAAATAAATTATTTTTTAGAGAAAATCAATTTATTTCTCTGCAAAGAATAATTTATTTTTGTCTGCCATTAGGTAGCTTTCATGGTGTGAAAGAGGCTCGCTGACATGATAAAAGAAGCATATATGGCTTGTATTTGCTATGTGAACTTGGTCAAATGGAATAAATAACGTACTTTTGTCCAAAAGATAAACCTCACAATATGAAATTCTTTCACTATCTCATACCTATATTGGCGATTATGCTTTGTTGTCCATCCTGTGAGAAAGGCCCCGAAGACGAGTTGCCTACAAAGACTGAAACACCTTCCTATACAGAAGATGAGGACGATGATGATAGTGGATATGAAGAGACGGATATTGTAGACGGAAACAAGAATGATAACCAAACGAGCAGTTATATGACCGTGACGCAGTTTCTAGAAGCTGATTTGTCGTCAGGGTCAGTGATGGTTCATGGTTATATTGTAGGCGCATGCTCCAAGCGAATCTCTAATGCTCAGTGGACAGCACCTTTTACTTACAATCAAGCCATATTGTTAGCAGATGACCCTCAGTGTACTGATGATACTAAGGTTATGTCCGTTCAGCTCAAGAAAGGCCCTATCCGAAACACTTTCAACCTTGTGGACCATCCTGAGAACTTAGGCCGTAAGGTGTATGTCTATGGTGGCAAACATAGTTATCTAGGCATAGCGGGTATGAAAGATGATATCACTGGATACGGATTTTGTGATGAAGAGTAGGGGAGCAAGCTCACAACCATTGCTCTAATAACGATAAGGCTGCTTGCATATCAGCCTTAAAGGTAACATGATCACATAAGAAGTCGGCTTTACCATGCGATAGCTCGTTGTAAAGCGTTGGGTTCATTCCTGACACATAACTAGCTATGGCATACTCAATGTCGTCTTTTTGTTGCGCATTATCCGAATAGGCATATACTTGCCATTTCTGATGAAAGAAGCAGTAAGCCGCTTCTACGCAGTCTTTAGAGATTTGGTCGTTCATCTTAGTGCTCATTGTTTGGCTATTGAAACTTTATTCGTAGTCATCAATCACATCGTTTATAAACTGCATCATCGGTAATGCTATTTGGCATTTATTAGCAAATGCTTCTAACCAATCGTCTCCCTCAAAGAACGTATTGTCCACCCTGACCCAGCAACAATAGTCTTTCATACGTAGATAGTTCATGTACGGGTAGTCCTTAGGAAATCCTTTAGGGGCGGTCTTTAAACAATTGATTCCGAATCCTTTAGGTGCGGTTTGTTCATCGTTCCATTCGGTGGCATTGGGTAGACCAAATGTATCAATAAACTCCTTGTTACCTACTGCATCCAACCATGTTCCTTGATTACCCATAATCTCGTTTCGACATGATGTGAGAATGTTTGTAGGAAGCCAATAGGCACCAAAAGCGATTAAGCAGTTGTCCGGTTGAACGTGTATGTAATAACCTCCGTGCAGCCCTTTCTTGCCGTGTGCGGAGATATAAGCACCTAGATGGCGCTTGTAAGGCGACTTATCTTTGGAAAATCTCACATCCCGATAGAATCGGTATGTGCAGTCTTTAGGTGTGAGGTGGGCTATGGAGGCGTCAAACTGAGATATACGTGCAATCGCTTTGGCTACGTCATCTTCGAAAGAATCTTTTGCGTAGAGATATTCATCTTTGTGATTGAGAAACCATTCGCGGTTGTTGTTTTCGTTGATTCCACGCAGAAAGTGCAAGATAGCCTTTGTGTCCATATTGTCTGTTGATATTTAAATTCGGTTTTTAATAACAATACAAAACTACAAAAAACTATTTATACCGAGGTGGCGAAATGATAAATAGTTGTGAATTGTACGATATTTTGCAATGAAATCGATAATCTTTCTGTTGTTTTGCCTATCTTTGCATATGGTATCTTTTGCCTATCAGTTTCATGAATGATGGTAGACGTTAGGCTTTTGTTGCCATGATGCGAGAAGAGCGCATCTTTCTATATGTTGAATTAAAAACCTAATAAGAGTCAGATGAAGATATTTTATAGCTCCGAGTTTGTAGGAAGTAGAGCTTACCTAGATATGAAGTCGCATCCAGTGATGATGGATTGCGTGGTGGTAAATATTGAGGGGTTGTTACGAGTAGTAGAGCTCCGACTGGGATTACATAGCCCGCAGACTCAATTCTCTCGTCGTTTGGTGGCTTACTATAAAGCCGTACATCAGTATATGCAGAGTGGTTGCAGTTATCCCAAACTGGCGGAGAGTTATCGTGTGTCCCCTTTGGCTACTTGCAGGGAGATGCTTCGGTGGCGTGATGCTTTGGCGTTATGTGGTTGGACGGCTGATTCGGTGGCTCCTACACATAGACTGAAGGTGTTGCAAGGTGTGGAGCGTTACTATAGTGAGGTCTCGCATGATGAAGATTATCAGCGCTATACGAAGATGTATGAACGGTTGGGTAGAGGACAAAAGCTGATGCAAGGTGTGACGATAATGGTCGCATCTTCTCCTGAATATGAACATCCCCGTGTTCGTCAGTTATTGTCACTCATGGTGGCGGATGGTGCTACGATAGAGCAATTGGCTCCTAATGATAATGGCTCCAACAATAATCTCTCGCGCATAGCCCATTTGTTAGCAGATGAAACCCAAGACAAGGTGACCCTAAATGAGGCAGATGATAGTTTCGCTGTTTGGCATTTCAAGGACGAATTGGTAGCTAACGAATATCTAGCTATGCTCCCCCAAGGTACGTTTGATGTGGCTATCCTACCGCATTCTAAACAAACCGACAATTATCTTCGTCTTATGGGTAAGCCCTCAGTAGGGTCTTCGGTGGACAATTCGGCACCGCAGATAGTGCAACTCTTCTTCCTTGGTCTTGCTTTGCTGCAACGACCGCTTAATGTAAACATACTGATCCAATGGCTCTATTCGCCCGTTCATCCCTTGCCAGCCTACTTGCGTTATCGTTTGGCCGAACGTTTGTCACGTACGGGAGGCTGGTGTAACACCGACGTAGACCCTGACGGAAGATCTAGCACCTGCTATCAATGTCTTCAGGATTGGGTAGAAGGAAAATATGAAAGTGAGCATGACAAACCAATCGATGAGAACGAAAAAGCTCGTAGGAAAGAATTGGCCCATGTGTATCTACCAGAATTTGAAAGCCAAACCAGTTCGGAGGTGAGCGTGGAACGAATACATCTGTTGTTAGATCACCTGTCGGCATGGTGTAAACAACGATTGGCTATGTTAGGAATGTCCACAACCGATGTGGAACAAACGCAGTTTCATCAGCTTTATGAACTTTGCGATACGTTCTCAATGATTATCGAGATAGACAATGTGGGTGGTAACATTTCTTATTCTACTATCGAACAACATCTAGCTAGCCTTTACGAATCTACATCGTTTGTGCAGTATAAGGCACAAGCGGGATGTATGGCAACCGTGAACAGCAGTGCCCAGATTGCCGCTGAGGCAGATAAGATCTTATGGACGGGACTTTACAATTATCAGCCCATTCTTCCAGCTACCGATTTCCTTACTCCTACGGAACGGGAGGCGTTGGAGAAGGATTTGGATTTGTGGGAGCCTAATCTGTTACGAAAAGCACAGACGCAGTTTATGCAACAACCCTGGAGATATTGTCGGAAGCGATTGGTGTTAGTGACTTTGGACAAGTATAATGGAGAATTGGCTGAGAAGCATCCACTCATAGTACGATTGGAACAACAGATTAGCAATTTTAACCAGTTTGTCACTACGCCAACCTTGCCTGAAGATGGATATGTAGCGGTGGAACCACTAGATAATAGCAGAAAGAGCATGGACAATCCGCAATACGTCCAAATCCGCAACACGGCATTACTGAAATGGCGTCAAATGGAGAGTCCTACTAGCGTGGAAAGCCTTATACAATATCCTATTGATTATGTGTTGCAGCGCTTGGCACATATTGAGGACAATGGACAGAGTGATATGGCCAACGTGAACACGACGAAAGGCAATGTGGCTCATGGCGTGATAGAACACCTATTCTATAAACAAGGGGATGTGGAAAGCGGATATCCTGACGCTATTCGTGAACGTATACGCCAGCACTTTCATGAAACGTTTGATATGATCATCCAAAAGAAAGGAGCTATACTGCTGATGCCCGAGAATATTATTGAGCGAAGACAGCTGGAAGGGCAGTTGTTGAGGTGTCTCTATAACCTTGTAGATATTATGGCAAACAATCATCTGCATGTGATAGCTTGTGAGATGCCTCTGAAAGGCAACACGTTGGGAGCGCCCAATGAGCTAACTCCGCAGATGTCTGGTTTTGCGGATATGATTCTTGCCAATGAAAAGGGACAGCATGTGGTGTTCGACTTTAAATGGACAAATGGCAAGAATTATTATTATCAATTGCTGAAGAACAACGAATCAGTGCAACTTGCTATATACACTGAGCTGCTTAGTGAACTCACGGATGAAAGTCATGTCCCCACAGCCTATTATCTTATGCCTATGGGACGTTTGTACACCACTAATCCATTTGTTGGATCTTATGTAGAACGTATCAAGGTGGATGAAGATAAGACAGGTGACATCGTTTATCGTATCGTAAACTCGTATCTCTATCGTCGCAACGAAATTCAGAATGGTAGGATCGAGATGGGAGAGGAAGAACCGCTGTCGTTGCTCGACTACTTTAACGAAACCACATCCTTACACTTATTGCCTCTCAAAAGTAAGGGCACAGGAAAAGATGGTGATGACATGAAGGCGGCAAATATATTTTCAAATTATATCAATCTGAAGGACTAACTATTATGATGAAGAACATAACATATATCAGTGCGGGTGCAGGAAGTGGTAAAACATATACTCTTACTACGCGTCTTGCCGAATTGATAGCAAAAGGAGAAGTGAAACCAGAGAATGTGATTCTCACCACATTCACCATTAAAGCCGCCAATGAGTTTAGAGAACGTGCCAAAGCAGCGCTATATAAGCTAGGAAAGCATGATGAGGCTTCACGGCTAGACAGTGCGTTGATAGGCACTATTGACAGTGTTGCGTTTGCGTTGGTATCTAAATATTGGTACACTATCGGCTTGGCGCCTAAGCAAGGCATTATGGACGATGTCGCCACTAAGTCGTACATCAATCAAAGCATTGCCAATATACCGAGCAAAGAAGAACTAGATTTCTTCCGAAACTATTGCGAGATGTTTGCAGAACCCAAATATGGCAAGACCAATTATAACTTTTGGAAAGATGATCTGCGCATCATAGTAGAAAAGTCAATCAGCTTTGATGTCAATGATTACACACATAGCATGGAGCATTCTTTGTCCATTATAAACAAGATATGTAATGAACAAAGTATTGCGCTTACCAGTTCTGAGCGTGTGTCTTTTGTCGAGGTAATGTTGGAACAAACCGAATCGGCAAAGGCAAGCGGAAAGAAGCAAACCACACTGAAAGATATTGAGAGCCTGAAAAGGGAAACCAAGCGGTTGAACGAGAAAGGTGCAAAGGCTACAAACTATGATCATATAAAGTGGGCCTTCGATGTAAACAAGATTATAAAGAATGGCCCTTCTTCGCTTAAAAAACCAACCGATGTGCCGTTTTTTGAAGAAAAGAAGGAACTGCTATCTAATGTATGGCGAAGCATAGAGGTTTGTAACGAACAACGACGCTATATCAAGACGCTTTTCAGCATGGCAGAGAAATGGAAAGATGCTTATGAAGAATATAAGCGGATGAAGCGCATTGTGGACTTCTGCGACATGGAGCATTATATGTGTAAGCTCATTGAGGACGAGGAGGTAGCGGCTGAAGTGGGGCGAACCTACACCCATCTGTTTGTAGATGAGTTTCAAGACTGTTCGCCAATACAGGTCAAAATCTTCTTACGACTCTCACAGGTGGTCAAGCAAAGCTATTGGGTAGGTGATACGAAACAGGCAATCTATGGATTTAGAGGAAGTGATACCGCCCTGACTAAGGCTGTGGCTGATACCATAGCAGAGAAAAATAATCAAGACAACTGTCATCTAGATACGCTAAAAGAGAGTTGGCGCAGTGTACCAACGCTAGTAGATTTTGCTAATAAAGCTTTCTCTAAGATATTTAGTCCGATTATCCCTGATAACAAGCAGATCGTTCTAGAGTCGGCGATGCTCAAACATCCTGACCAATGTAAGAAGCGAATAGCCGATTGTGCCGAAATGCCGATGCGTTATCTTGATATTCCCAATAGCGAAGGAAGGTCAGATAAGCTAGATATGGAAGAGTTGACTCTGTATGTGAAGCGTGTGATAGATGACGAACATGTGCAGCCATGTGACATCGCGATATTAGCTCGCAAGCGCGATACGCTCAAGACAATCCATGACAAAATGGACGAGTATGGTATAGCATGCGATATGGAAGAGACATTTTCTGTTTTCGCTCCCGCATGTCAACTGATGATGGCTCTGATAACGCTGGTTAGTAATCCTAATGATGACCTAGCAAAAGCGCAAATAGCGCATCTCACAAGTGCGGGGATGAACCTAGGTGAGATTATCGATAATCGTTTGGAGTATATCAGTACGCCAAAGGAACAACGGACCAGTGATTGGCTTGCACATGTAGATATGATCGATGGTGTTAATCGGCTTCGTGATGAGGTGAAAGAGCAGGGCATAGGAGCTATGATAGAAACGCTAGCCATAGAGCTTGATGTTAAAAATGTCATGGCTAGATGGGAAGTGCCCCTCGAAAAATCGATGAATGCCCTTCAGACGATGATAATGGTGGCAAAGAACTATGAGAGTAGGAGTGGGGAAATGGCGCAACCTGCAACGCCAACAGGTTTTGCATCGTTCTTGGAACAAAATGAAGTGGTACTGCCTACAACAGGACAGGGTGTGCTGCTGACTACCTATCATGGTTCGAAAGGTTTGGAATGGCGATATGTATTTATGGTCTTGGACGATACGGATACCGATCGAGCTATTATGCGTGGCATCTTTGGTATCAATCACTTCCATATAGAAGCGCCAATGGCTAACAATTTGTTCCCAGAAATGTGTATACGCGTTGTACCATGGTTCTTTGGAAGCTCTCGAAAGATGCCTGATTGTGTCGAAGAGTTGTTTGTTGACACTCCTTTATGGTGCCAACTGTTAGAACAATATGTCGAAGAAAGCGCTCGTTTGTTATATGTCGGTGTTACGCGAGCGTCTGAAGTATTGACATTAGTGCCCTTTAGCAAATCGAAACGTTTGCAATGGTTTAACAATGTGGGTTTGTCGGTCACTGATAATTCTGGTAATGGCGATCTCTTAGGTGTTGGCGTTCCGTTTGAAATCGTTAGAGCTCTGGTAGATATCGAGCGCGTAGAGGAGGTTCGTATCCCATCCCAAGCTCGCATCTATCCATACAAGTCTGCTCAAAGATGTGATGCTCCTGAACGTGCAGTACAACCTAGCGGAATGAAGGGTAAATCAACAAAGGTAGATGTGAAGTTTAACAGTGAACAATATATTAAGATTAACGCATCCAAGTTGGCTAAACGGCCTTATTCGGAAGTTGGTGATTGCATCCATAATGTGTTTGCCGCCATCGAAAATCTTGAACCCAATGATGTTGCAGAACTGATTAAAGCACACCAAATGGATGAGGTTATAGCTCAGGAGGGAGAGGTGCAACGAGCGTGGGAGACACTGTATGCTTACCTAAAACAAACTTATGGTGAAGGTGGAATAACCTATCATGAATTGCCTTTCAGACAATTGCTGGATAATGGACAACTAGTGGTGGGTAGTATTGACCTTGTCTATCAGACAAAAGAAGGCTGCGTGCTAATAGACTTTAAAACGTTTCCGCAAACAATGTCTGCATTGAATCCTGCTTCAGATCATTATGCTGGTCTTTATGCAGGGCAATTGGATACCTATCAATTGGCACTTGAATCGGCAGGGGTGAAGATCTTGGATCGTCTGATCTATTATCCCGTAACCGGAATGCTTGTCTCGGTAGGGAAGACTGAGCCGATTGTTTAAGCAGACTTTATAGTTTGCTATTGCTGAGGCGCTTAGGGCAAATGGTGTCAAATGGACATTCTTGACATAAAGGCTTAGCGCTTCGGCAAATGTATCTGCCGTGAAGCAAGAGCCAATGATGTGCATCGGCTACATCTTCGATGGGGATATGCTTCATGAGATAATCCTCTACCTTGTGTGGCGTATTAGCTTCGGCGGGTACAAGTCCCATCCGGTGGCTTACACGATAGACGTGCGTGTCAACGGCAAGGGTGGGCTTGCTATACCATACAGACATGATGACATTGGCGGTCTTGCGTCCTACACCCGGTAAAGCGGTGAGTTGTTCTAGATTGGAAGGTACTTCGCCTTGGTGGTGGCTTACCAATTGCTGCGCCATTTCTATTAAATGACGCGATTTGGCATTAGGATAACTAACCGACTTTATAAGTTCATATACGTCATCAACGCTAGCTTTTGACATGGCAAAAGCATCTGGATAATAACGAAATAGTTCAGGGGTGACCTCGTTAATGCGTTTGTCGGTGCATTGCGCGCTAAGAAGCGTAGCGCAAAGAAGTTGGAATGCCGAACCAAAATCTAGTTCGGTGGTAACATGGCCTTTATGTTTGCGAAAATAATCTAGTATATATTGATAGCGTTCTTTACGTCTCATAACTGATTGTTGCTTTAGGATTGTATCTGCAAAGATACCTAATCGTCAATGATAACGCCAAATATTATGGTCTAATTAATATTATTTATAAAGAGGTTAGGTGCATAATCAATAAAAATTAGTAATTTTGCAATCTGAAAATAGAGAGCTATTGGCGGCTCTTGAGTAGATGTTCAAAAAGGAAAAATAAACTCAAATATATAGAATTTAGATATGAGTAAGCAAACAGAAAAGATTAAGGCACTTGTTGCCAAGCGTGAAGAAGCGCGTCTTGGTGGTGGTTTGAAAGCCATCGAAAAGCAACATGCACGCGGTAAATATACGGCTCGCGAGCGTATTGAAATGCTTGTTGATAAAGATTCGTTTGAAGAATACGACATGTTCAAGTTGCATCGTTGTCACAACTTTGGCATGGAGAAGAAGCAATATCTTGGTGATGGCGTTGTAGCGGGTAGTGCAACGATTGATGGTAGATTGGTCTATGTATATGCTCAAGACTTTACCGTTAATGGTGGTTCGCTATCTGAGACCATGGCTGAGAAGATTTGTAAGGTAATGGATATGGCTATGACAAATGGCGCTCCTGTTATCTGTATGAACGACTCAGGTGGCGCTCGTATCCAAGAAGGAATTTCCGCTCTTGCTGGTTATGGCGAAATCTTTGAACGCAATATCTTGGCTTCAGGTGTAGTGCCTCAAATCTCTGGTATCTTCGGACCTTGCGCAGGTGGCGCAGTATATTCTCCAGCATTGACCGACTTCATTATTATGAAAGAACAAACCAGTTATATGTTCCTTACTGGACCGAAAGTGGTGAAGACTGTAACTGGTGAGGATATCGATGCTGAGCATCTTGGCGGTGCTAGCGTACATGCAAGCAAAAGTGGTGTTACTAGCTTCACTGCTAAGACGGAAGAAGAAGCAATGCAACAAATACGTACATTGTTATCTTATATCCCAAGCAACAATCGTGAAGAGGCTCCACGTGTAGAGTGCACGGATCCTATCGATCGTAAGGAAGACTTGCTTAACGAAGTGATCCCTGATGATCCTAACCAGGCATACGATATGTATAAGGTGATCAAGGCCGTAACTGATAATGGAGAATTCTTCGAGGTTCAACCTAAGTTTGCTAAGAATATTATCACAGGCTTTGCCCGATTCAATGGTCAGAGTGTAGGCGTGGTAGCTAATCAGCCTTCTGCATATGCTGGTGTACTTGATGTGAATGCCAGTCGTAAGGGTGCGCGTTTTGTTCGCTTCTGTGATGCTTTCAACATTCCTATCGTAAGTCTTGTTGACGTTCCAGGCTTCCTTCCTGGAACCGGTCAGGAGTATAATGCTGTAATCTTACATGGCGCTCAGTTGCTCTATGCTTATGGTGAAGCTACTGTGCCAAAGATTACGATTACATTACGTAAGAGTTATGGCGGTAGTCATATTGTGATGGGTTGCAAGCAACTTCGTGCTGACCTTAACTTTGCTTGGCCCTCAAGCGAGATTGCTGTTATGGGTGCTAGTGGCGCTGTAGCTATTCTTTGTGGTAAAGAAGCAAAAGCTGTTAAGGAACAAGGCGGTGATGTAAAACAATTCTTAGCCGAGAAGGAAGAAGAATATACCGAAACATTCGCTAATCCTTATCAAGCTGCTCAGTTCGGTTACATTGACGACGTTATTGAACCACGTAACACTCGTTTCCGTATTTGCCGTGGTCTGGCTCAGCTTGCCCACAAAAAGCAAACACTCCCTGCTAAGAAACATGGATGTATGCCAATGTAATAAAGTTTTTATCTAGAAAATAAATAGAATGGATAAGAATGTATATGCAGCCATAGCAATGGCAATTTTCGAATATCAAGGTAACAATGTTCATGACGTTGAACCTAGCATTATCACCATTAAACCAAAGTTTACTATGTGGGATGCCAAGTTTGAGATTATGACTCAGAAACCCTAAACCAACGATAAGACAATGAAAGAATTTAAATATACAATCGACGGAAAAGAATATCAAGTAGCCATTGGTGAGATTAGCGAGGATAATGTTGCTGAGGTTACAGTAAATGGAGAGGCTTTCAGTGTGCAATTGGAGAAGCCAGCTGAACCAGAAAAGAAAAAGGTAGAACTTGGCAAACCGGTTGCAGAAGATGCCTCAGAAGCTACTCCTGCAGCAAACATCAATGCTGCTAACGCAGTTAAAGCTCCTCTTCCAGGTACAATCTCTAGTGTTGAAGTAGAGGTTGGTCAGGAAGTAAAAGCAGGAGATACCCTTGTGGTGCTCGAGGCTATGAAGATGCAGAATAACATCGAGGCGGAGCAAGATGGTAAAGTAACGGCTATCGCTGTCAAAGTGGGTCAAGCTGTGCTTGAAGATGATCCATTGGTCGTAATAGAATAAGGCCAAATATAAATCTAAAGAACTAAACATCTTACCATTTTTCTAGGAATCTAAGAAAAATGGTAAGATGTTTCTTTTGTTTATAGGAAGTGCTCTGTGTTCTAATGATTGTGTTTTTGCTTGCAATACATTAGAATCTGCCAATATAATTCATATTTTCTTCTATATATTTTCTAGATTGTAAATTATTGTTTATATTTGCCTTATAAATAAAAATGTACAGGTATGGTTAATCAAAAACTAATCTTAGCATCGTTGTCCTTTTGCCTTGTAGGACTTAGTTCATGTGAAAAAGCTATTGTTGATGAAGATCCCGATAGTCCGGTGACAATGAATGTGGTAAAATTGTCACCTAAAGTTCTAAAAGTGCAAGCTCAAAACGATGAGTTGCCAGCAGCAAGTGAAAATGAAAAAATCTACGCAATAAACATTTCTTATAAAAATAAGAATGCTAAGAGCGGAGCTAAATTTAAACCTTATGCATATGGATTGTTTGATGACGCTTCACAAATCACCATTGCGTTACCCGATAGTGCCGTATATAATATAGAATGTGAAGAATCTAGGAATGGTGAAGAAAGTATTTATCATGACGGAGCTATTTATTATGCGCCTTATTATCATGCTAAAAACAAACCGACCGAGTTGACTAACGCATTCGTTCTTTCTGCTACGGAGTCGTTGGACAGCATTGCTTGGGGAACGACAAATATAGACGCGACAACTACAACTAAATATCCTAAACGTTATCGGTATTATGGAACCGTGTCCAATTTTGATGCAAGCCAATCTGAAACCTTAACCATCGATCTGCGTAGAGCCATCTTTGGATTACACTTTCTCATCACTCCGCCAGAAGAAGGAAGTCTAAAGCTAGAATATCTACGTCGAACCATTGAAGTGAAGGCTGGTGATTCTGCGTATGATAACGAGGCGGTATACTCGTTTAATCAGTTGGCAAATGCTATACAATCAGATTATACAGGAAACGTAACCTTTACACTTACTTGGAAGCATGACGATGGGACTACTACCGTTTCGACTCAAGAGATAACTCTTAAACGTAATGTAATGACAGTTATTAATGTCTCAACTGAAGGTCATGCAAAAACAGGATTTACTCTAAATGAGGAGGAAGGCGAACTGACTACTGAAATAGTGGATTGGCTCGTGAAAGAAAGCTATTGAACGTTATTAGTGATATTTGTATGATATTTGCAACGTTGAGATTGCAATTTTGTCAATGAAAAATTTGGTTGACATACTATAATTACGTAACTTTGCGAAAAACAATAGATAAACATTGCATAAACAATCAATAACAAATGAGCGAAAAAAGAGTTTACACCTTCGGTAACGGAAAAGCCGAAGGAAAAGCAGACATGCGTAATCTGCTTGGCGGTAAAGGAGCAAACCTTGCGGAAATGAACCTTATCGGTGTTCCTGTGCCTCCTGGATTTACTATTACTACTGATGTTTGTAACGAGTACTTTGTAAAAGGTAAAGAAGATGTAGTAGCACTTCTTAAATCAGATGTCGAGAACAGTGTTAAGCACATTGAAACCTTGATGGATTCAAAGTTTGGTGACCCAGTTAATCCATTGCTTGTCAGTGTGCGATCAGGAGCAAGAGCTTCTATGCCTGGCATGATGGATACCATCCTTAACTTAGGTTTGAATGACGTCGTAGTAGAAGGCTTGGCTAAGAAGACTGGCAATGATCGCTTTGCTTATGACAGTTATCGTCGCTTCGTACAAATGTATGGTGACGTGGTTCTCGGTATGAAGCCTGTAAATAAAGAGGATATTGATCCGTTTGAGGCTATTATCCAGAAAGTAAAGAGCCAGCGTGGTATCAAGCTAGATAATGAGATGACAACCGATGAACTCAAACAATTGGTTGTATTGTTCAAGGAGGCTATCTTGAAACAAACGGGTAAGCATTTCCCTGACGATCCTATGGAACAACTATGGGGCGCTATTTGTGCTGTGTTCGATAGCTGGATGAATGATCGTGCAATCCTTTATCGTAAGATGGAAGGTATACCTGACGAGTGGGGTACTGCCGTGAGCGTTATGGCCATGGTATTCGGTAATATGGGAGACACATCTGCTACTGGCGTTTGCTTCAGCCGTGATGCTGGTAATGGTGAAAACCTCTTTAATGGTGAATATCTCGTCAATGCACAAGGTGAAGATGTTGTTGCCGGAATCCGCACTCCACAGCAGATAACAAAGGTCGGTTCACAACGTTGGGCTGAACGTGCTGGTATAAGCGAGGAAGAGCGTGTGGCTAAATATCCTTCTATGGAGGAGGCAATGCCCGAAATCTATAAGCAACTCGATGAATTGCAGGATAAGCTTGAGCATCACTACCATGATATGCAAGACATGGAATTCACCGTTCAAGAAGGCAAACTCTGGTTCCTCCAAACCCGTAATGGTAAACGTACGGGTACAGCCATGGTGAAGATTGCTATGGATTTGCTTCACGAAGGAATGATAGATGAAAAGACAGCTATCTTGCGTTGCGAACCTCAGAAACTTGACGAGCTTCTCCATCCTGTATTCGATAAGAAAGCGTTGCTCACAGCTAAAGTTATTACACAGGGTCTACCCGCTTCTCCTGGTGCAGCATGTGGACAGATCGTGTTCCATGCAGATGATGCCCAAGCTTGGCATGCTGATGGTCACAAGGTAGTGATGGTTCGTATTGAGACTAGTCCTGAAGACTTGGCTGGTATGGCTTCTGCTGAAGGTATTCTTACCGCACGTGGTGGTATGACTTCTCATGCTGCCGTTGTTGCTCGTGGTATGGGTAAATGTTGTGTTTCTGGTGCTGGTTCTATTAATGTAGACTACAAGACCAAGACTGTAGAAATCGATGGCGTAGTATATAAGGAAGGTGACTATATCTCTCTGAATGGTTCTACTGGTCAAGTTTACGCAGGCGAAGTGCCTACCAAGGCTGCTGAACTTAGTGGTGACTTCAAGGAATTGATGGACCTCTGCGATAAGTATACCAAACTTCAAGTACGCACCAACGCCGACACTCCTCATGACGCTCAGGTAGCTCGCGCTTTTGGTGCTAAGGGTATCGGTCTGACACGTACGGAACACATGTTCTTTGAAGATAAGAAGATTATCGCTATGCGCGAGATGATTCTTTCTGATACTGTAGAAGGTCGCGAAAAGGCTCTTGCTAAGTTGCTTCCTTATCAGAAGGCTGACTTTAAGGGTATCCTTGAGGCTATGGATGGTTGCCCAGTTAATATCCGTTTGCTCGATCCTCCATTGCATGAGTTTGTTCCTCACGATTTAGCTGGACAAGAGACTATGGCGAAGGAGATGGGTGTAGACGTAGCTACTATCAAGCGCCGTGTGGCTTCATTGGCAGAAAACAACCCAATGCTCGGTCATCGTGGTTGTCGCTTGGGTATCACTTTCCCTGAAATTACAGCTATGCAGACACGCGCTATCCTTTCTGCTGCTTGTGAATTGAAGAAAGAGGGCAAAGATCCTAAACCTGAGATTATGGTGCCACTCATTGGTATTCTTTATGAATTGAAGCAGCAGAAAGAGATTATTCAGAAGACAGCGAAGGAAGTTTTCGATGAGTATGGTGTTAAGATTGAATTCGAAATCGGAACAATGATTGAGATACCTCGTGCAGCCCTCACCGCTGATAAGATTGCAACAGAGGCAGAGTATTTCTCATTTGGTACTAATGACCTCACACAGATGACCTTCGGATACTCTCGTGACGACATTGCTAGTTTCTTGCCTGTATATTTGGAGAAGAAGATTCTGAAGGTTGATCCATTCCAGGTTCTTGATCAGAATGGTGTTGGTCAATTGATAGAGATGGCAGTAGAGAAAGGTCGCTCAGTTCGTCCACAGTTGCGTTGCGGTATTTGTGGTGAACATGGTGGAGAACCAAGTTCTGTGAAGTTCTGCGCCAAGATAGGCATGAACTACGCTAGTTGTTCTCCTTTCCGCGTGCCGATTGCACGTTTGGCGGCGGCGCAAGCCTCGGTCGAGGAATAAAGGCTGAAATCTCATAATGAGTTAGTTAGGCGGTAAGCTCCGATGGATATTGGGCTTCCGCCTAATTTCGTAAATGGAGATGGTGTGCATTTCGAGTCATTTTGTGAGCAGAATGAACGGAAATGTTTAGAGAAAGTTTTGAGGTTTGCGGTGATGTGATTTGGATGCCCCCCTCGTTGTGGATAGCGGCGTAGGGTACGGGGGGCTCGACGGTGACCTGCCCTGGGGCGGTGGTGAAGGATGTGGAGCGCATGAGGTGGTTGCGGCGCGAGGTGAGGGGGCCGTATTGGGCATCGGTGCCCTTGCCGCGCTGTCGGAGTGTCTTTTGCCAAGGGCGTAGCCCTCCGTCACGGAAGCCGGAGTCGCGGAAGTTTTGGGTAAAGTGATTGACGGCGGTGATGCCGACGGCTCGCGGGAGGCGGTCGGAGACTTCACGGAGGATGTCGTCTTTGGCACGTGCTATGATGTTGGCAATGTTTTTTGCGT
>CAVJZR010000048.1:0-19531 GCA_963654235.1 Bacteroidaceae bacterium
GCAAGCAGAGCGTAGCCCAGTGGTTCTTCGCTGTGCGGGTGTAAGAAGCGGTGTTGTCAGCAGAGAAGCTGAAGGAGAAAGCTGAGCTATAAGCTGCGCCATCGGTGAAGGTGACGTCGTCATAGCAGGTTGTCTCATCGCCCCATCCGTCAGCGTTGTACACAGAGTCACCTACGCTGAACTGGCGACGCAGGGTCAGATAACCACCTTCCTTATAGTGGGCGTGGGTCTTATCTGTGGTGCCATCATAGTGGGGCAGCGTGGTAGCGTTGACAAACATATCCTTGCCTAAGCAGTTCTCTCCGAGCACGAAGTCCTCATTGACATAGATATTCTTAAGGTTACAACTCGAATACATTTCGAGTGCTTCATGATTGAACATATAAGACATATCGGTCACCTTGCTTATATCGAAGCTTGTCAGATCCAGTGAGGTCAGATAGCAGACACGCTCAAACATGTGCGCCATGCTGATCACCTCAGAGGTGTTGAAGCTAGAGAGGTCAATCTTATTCAAGTTGGTGCAATAGCTGAACATACCCGTCATGTCCGTTACCTTGCTGGTATTGAAGCTTCTCAGATCCAGTGTATCGCAAAGGTGCAGACCGTAGAACATGTATGTCATCGAGGTAACGTTCTCCGTATTGAAGTGGCTCAAGTCAATGGATGGGAAGTTGGTGTCATAGAACATATAGTCCATGTTGGTCACATCCGAGGTGTTGAGATATTCCAATCCTTGGAAGCCGTCCCATAGATAATGGATGTTGTAGAACCACTTGTAACAGGTCGTAGGACGATACTGGCTGAAGCTTGGGTTAAACTTCGCTGTGACGTGATACACGTCCTTGAGACCATTGATGTACGTTACCCAACCTGGTGTCACCAGATTCTCGGTAGGCATCTCATAGGTGGCGTGGCCACGTCCCAAGCTGTCTTGATATACATCCCAAGCATCGTCATAGTGGAAGGTGATGGTCATATTGTTCCTTATCATCGGACCATCTTCTATCTTCTTGGTGTATACGTCTACCCAAGCCTTGGTGCCAGTCTTGCTGAAGAAGTAACCACCCTTTGAGTAGTAGCAAGCCTTGCTCTTATCCACCTGGGTTGCATCATATCCTGGCAACAGCGGTGAAGCATTGAACATATTAACGCTGCTGCAACCTTTACCGAGAGCAAAGTCGTCACTGGTGAAGATAGCTACCAGCGAGTCACAGTATTCGAACATACCTGCAGTGCTATTCACCTGTGCTGTAGAGAAGCTGGTAAGGTCCAGCATCTTCAGGCTTGTGCATCCATGGAACATGTAATCCATCTGGGTCGCACTAGAGGTAGAGAAGCCCGTGAGATTGAGGTCTTTCAGGCTAGAGCAGCCCTGGAACATACGATACATCGTGGTCACATTCTCGGTATGGAGACTAGAGAGGTCGAGCGCAGTGAGGCTCTTGCAGCCTTCGAACATATCGCCCACACTGGTAAGGCTGGTTGCGTTCTTCCAGCCGAGCGTGAGGTTCTTCAGGCTAGAGCAACCCTTGAACATACTCTGAGCCTCCTGCAAGCTTTGTACGTCTAGTCCTGATAGGTTCAGCTCAGTGAGGTTTTGGCAACCGTCGAACATATTGGCCATGCTCTGTACGTTCTTGGTATCCAAGGTCGAGAGGTCAAGCGAGGTCAAGCTCTTGCAACCATCGAACATATAGGCCATGCTCTGTACGTTCTTGGTATCCAAGGTTGAGAGGTCAAGCGAGGTCAAGCTCTTGCAACCAGTAAACATATCGGCCATGCTGGTAACGCTTGAGGTGTTGAGGAACTTGAGGCCCTCGATGGTCTTGAGGTTCGTGTAGTTTTCGAAGAACCTTCTCAGATTGGTATTTTCCTTATCTGCATAGCTATCGTCAAACACTACCGTTTCGGTGTTCTCTTTGCAGGTCTCTGCCCATGGATAGTTAGCATAGGTTTCATTGTCTGCCGTATACTGATAGCTCTTATAGGTATCGCTATCGAGCGTGAGGAGACGATCAGGGTTATAGAAGAACTTCAGCGTCTTGGCTTCAGGATAGTAAGCCGCCCATGGCTCTGGCTTTCCGTTATACTCGTCTAGGTATCCGCCATAGGCGATATATTGAGCCTTCTCTCCGTCAATCTTGGCTGGGTCAAACTCATAAAGCTTAACGTCGCCATCGAACATATATTCAGTTTCTTCAATGCCGCATATTGGTAAGAAGTCTTTAGTCACAAGGATGCGTTGCAGATTGGTACATTGGCTGAACATATATCCTGCATAACGCATGTGGTTGGTGTCGAACGATCTAAGATCGAGCATAGAAAGAGATGAGCAATCTTGGAACATCTTTCTCATATTAGACACTCTGGCCGTATTGAAGCTGCTCAGATCCACTTTCTTGAGAGATAAGCAATTTAGGAACATTTGCTCCATTGTTGCTACATTGGCCGTGTTGAAGCTGCTCAGATCCAACGAGTCAAGGGTGTTACAATTGGCAAACATCTGGCTCATATCGGTAACGTTGGATGTGTTGAGGTATTCCAATCCCTCGAAGGTCTTCAGATTAGTCATGCCATAGAACCAATAAGCCATGCTTGTAGGACAAATCTTGGCAAAACGGCTATCGATGACTACCTTCTTGGCGTTATTGCCTTTCCAAGGGATATCTACTAACGCATCGTACTTTAGCTGGAAATCGTAGGTGAGGTTTTCGCCTTCTACCTTACCCTTACGATCGTCAAAGTGGAAGGTCAGGACACACGTTTCTTGATTATATCCCACCCATGCTTTGTCGTGACCGTAGGTGAGGTATCCACCGTCTTCGGTTGATTTGGCCATATCGATGCCATCTTTTTCTGCGTTGTAACCGTAGAGGTTTTCGCAACCGTAGAACATATTCATACCGGTGCAGCTCTCAGATGTAACAAAGCTAGACGAAGCGTAGATGGTATCCACGGCGGCACAGTTGTTGAACATAAGGTTCATGTTGGTCACGCTAGCGGTGTTGAACGAAGATAGGTTGATGATCTTAGCGCTCAGACAACGTGCGAACATGGCTGCCATATCGGTCACCTTGGCGGTGTTGAAGCTAGTGAGATCGATCTTTGTTAGGCTTTCGCAACCGAAGAACATACGTGCCATGTCGGTGACGTTAGCGGTATAGAAGCTGCTCAGATCGATGCTCTGAAGCTTGGTACATCCGGCAAACATGTCTGCGGTGTTGGTCAGGGCTGAGGTAGCAACGCCTGCAAAGTCGACCACCGAGAGGGTGTCACATCCTGCGAACATGCCGGACATATCCTGGACGTTGGTCAGGTCAGCCTTATCAAAGTAGATAGGATAGCTGAGCTTATGACACTGGGCAAACATATTGGACATATCGGTCACGTCGCCAAAGTTGATGTAAGACAGATTGTTGACGCGTTCCAGAGAGCCTAGTCCTTGGAACAGTCCCTTCAAGGATGTAGGACGATACTCGGTCATATCCTTTGCGATGTACACCTGCTTGATGACGAGGTTACGCCATGCTGCCTTGGTATAGTCGTCGCCTAGGTCATAGGTATGGATGGTAGAGGTAGATACTGTTCTGAGACCATAGTGGAGGGTGAGTGACTGTTGCTTGTCGTCGTATGCCACCCATGGTTTGCTTTCAGTCATGGTCAAGCAACCGCCCTGTGTGGTAAAGACGGCCTTGGTGCGGTCAGTGTGGCTAGCGTCATAATTGGTCAGCTTCTCACTGCCGTAGAACATCTCTGCGCTTAGGTCATCGGTCACGTTGGTCGTTACAAATCCGTATCCGGCGTAGATCGTTTCAAGCGATGCATCGTTGTAGAACATCTGAGTCATGTCGGTGACTTTCTCAGTGTTCCATCCGGTGAGGTCGAGGGTCTTGATGGTGCTACATCCTGCAAACATCTGTTTCATCGATGTTACGGTCTCGGTCAGGAAGGCTGACACGTCGATCTTCTGTAGCGCTGAGCATCCAGAGAACATCTCTTGCATGGTGGTCACGTCGTCGGTCACAAGGTTCTCGATACCTTCTATCTCGGTCAGCTTGCTGAGTCCTTTGAACCATTGGTAGCAGCTCGTAGGACGTTCGGAAGCGAAGGCGTCGGTGAAGATCACCTTCGTGACATTTGTTGCAGCAGGGAGCCAGTCGGGAGCTTCAATCCATGTTGGTGTGGTCTCGGCTAGAGGAATGTGATGGCCGAAGCAGCGAGCAAAGTAGTCCTTATCGTTACGGAACACCATGGTGGCGGTATCGGTTACCTCTACCCATGAGATAGTGCCGTAGATAGGACTGGTGAGGTAGCCGCCAGCATGAGAGTCGGGGGTAGCATGTGTTGCATCCACTTCAGTTGCTTTGTAGTTGGGCAGATTAGGAGTAGACGCAAACATATCGGTGTAGGTTCCGTCTGACGACAGCGTGAATATCTTATCATCTAAGATGTATCTGAGGTTAGCGTTGTCAGCGAACATGCGTGAGTAGTTACCACCGCTACTGGTTACTGTGGCGAAGCTCGTGATATCTACGGCATGCAGCGATGTACATCCTTCGAACATGCTACTCATGTCGGTCACTTTCTCGGTGTTGAAGTTGGTAGGCTGCAGTCCTTTCATGGCGGCGCAACCTTTGAACATGCTTGCCATGGTGGTAACCTTCTGGGTGTTGAAGCCTGAGATAGGGAACGTCTTCATGGCAGCACAGTCTTGGAACAAGCTTGACATATCGGTCACAGCCTCGGTGTTGAAGCTTGAGAGGTCAAGGCTTGTCAGCGAGCTACAACCACTGAACATGCTGGCCAAGATGGTAACCTTCTCGGTGTTGAAGCCTGAGAGGTCAAGGCTTGTCAGTGAGCTACAACCACTGAACATGCTGGCCAGGGTTGTAACCTTTGCGGTGTTAAAGGTTGATAGGTCAAGCGTCTCCAACGCCTTACAGCCTTGGAACATGTAGGACATATCGCTCACGCCCTCGGTATTGGCAGCATTGCTGGAATCGGAGAACGTGACATTCTTCAGAGAGGTACACCCCTTGAACAGATAGGACATATCGCTCGCTGAGCTAGTGATGAGATTGCTGAGGTTGATGTTTTCCAATGCCGCACAACCCATAAACATTGCTTGCATATCTACAAGGCTTGTTGTGGAAAGATGGGTAAAGTCGACATCGGTCAACTGAGAGCATTTCTCAAACATATTGCGCATATCGCTCACATGAGAAAGTTTCATGCCTTCACTAGGGACGGTTACGCTCTTGAGCGCCGAGCAACCGTAGAACATACGTGTTGTCTCTGCGACCTTCTCGCCATCGGTCATCTCTAGGCTGATTGATGGCAAGGCGCTACAGCCGTAGAACATCTCGCTCATTGAGGTGGCCACGGTGGCGTTGAGGTTCTTGAGGCCTTCCACGTCGGTAAGGGCTGAGAAGTTCTTGAAGAATCCCTTCAGGGTCGCAGGTGTCACCTGTGCGAAGCTTTCGTCAAAGGATACCTTGATGGCGTTAGCTTTCTGCGCTGCCCATCCAAAGCTAGGATTGGAGACGGTGGGGTCATAATCGTATACGGTGCTCTGAAGGCCGTTCTCCACCTTCAGATAACGCTGGTTGTCATTGTGGAAGGTGAGGGTCTTGTCAGCGTCATATTCCACCCAAGGCTCGGCTGCCGTGCTATAGAGGTAACCACCGTTCTGATACAGTGTGGCTAAGGTCTTGTCTACCTTGTTGGCGTCAAAGTGGGGCAAGCTGGTACAGTCCTTGAACATATCGGTGCTATTCACCGATTTTCCATCGGTATAGTCGGATATGTTGAAGCTGGCATTGACCCAAATCTCTTTCAGCGCCGAGCATCCTTCAAACATCTGACTGCACATATAGAGAGATGACATGTCAAAGCCACTAAGGTTGACCTTCGTTAGCGCTGCGTCGTCTGCGAACATCTCATGGGTATAAACGACTTTAGAGGTGTTGAAGTGGCTCAGATCCAGCTCCTTCAGACTGCTACATAAACCGAACATACCACTGAGGTCCGTCGCGTTGGATGTATCAAAGTGGGAAACATCAATCGAGGAGAGCTTGGAACAATACGCAAACATCATCCTCATACTGGTCACCTCAGAGGTGTTGAGGTATTCCAAGCCCTTAATGGTGGTGATGCTTGGGATATCATAAAACCAACCTTTGGTCAGCGTAGGACGCGCATCCGCAAAGGATGGATCGATCACCACGGTCTGGATTTCCGCTGACTTCTCGTGCCATGCGGGGATGTCTGAGGTGGATGTAGTGGGGATAGAATACTTGGCATCAAACTCCGCCGTCGCCTTGCTTTCGTTGTAGAAGAAGGTCAACGTGTGTGTTGTGCCGTTCCATCCCACCCACATCTCCTTGTCAGCCATCGCTAGCGAAGGCATGACGAGCATGAGGACCATCAATAGCATGGCTCTCATGTAACATGATGTGATAGATTTTGACATAATTATGTATATTTACCTATTAGTTTCAGCTTTACCTATTAGTTTCAGCTAGACTGCCATATCTTTGCAAAGATAAGCATTTCTGCCTAAATTACTTGCAGATGTGCGTTTTTTTTGAGGGTGGAGGAATAATTGCTTATGGTTAGGATGCCTCTCGCAGTGTTTAAGGGGCTCTATATCGGGTGCATGCATTGTCAGTGACACGCTTGTTCAGAACCTAAAGCGGCACTGTTCATACACTTTCTTAGTACCTAATACCGCTCTGAACCGTCATCCGCCAGCTCATCTTACACCTTATTAGATATATAACGAGAAGCCCTGCACACATGAAAGAAACCATGCCAAAGGTGAAAAAGGTTGAAAAGAAGGTAAAGAAAGGTCGAAAAATAATCCTTATTATATGATTATATCAAGAAAAAGACTTATCTTTGCATAAGATATAGCTGCACTCGGGAAACTGAGAACAAGATTCTCTTTCCACTCGTTGGCAATATCTTTGCATCTGATGAAACACATCTAACAGCAAAAGCTATGAACATACAGACCTTTACTGACCTTGAACAAGCCGTCCGCCAACGCATCGCCACAGGTGCGCAGAAGCCCACCCTAGCCGTGGTATGGCCCGAAGACGACAACACCCTACAAGCTGTGGCGCTCATCCTACGAGCTGGCGTGGCCACCCCCATCCTCGTCGGAGCCACCGAGCAAGCAAGCCAGCACCCCGCGCTCCAGCCCTATCAGGACCAGATCCAGTGGGTGGAAGCAGCTGACAAAGACGACGCCGCCCACACCGCCATCAACATGGCACGTCAGGGCACAGCCACAGCCATCATGAAAGGTCTGATCAATACGGATGACCTCCTACGCGCCGTGCTCAACAAGCAGACCGGCATCCTACCCCGCGGAGCCGTCCTCACACATATATCAGCCTGTGAGATACAAAGCCTCGGCCGCCTGGTGCTCTTCACCGACGTAGCCGTCATCCCATACCCCACCCCGCAACAGCGCATCCAGCAGATAGGATACCTCGTGGAGATGCTACAGAAGATGGGCGTCAGCCAGCCACGCATCGCCCTGATCCACTGCTCCGAGCACGTCAATGAGCGCCACTTCCCCTTCACCGCCCATTATGCTGAGCTAAGGCAGAACACCCCCGAGCTCATCATCGACGGACCGCTCGACCTACGTTGCGCCCTCTCAGCCGAAGCACTCCAGGCCAAGCACCTCACCTCACCCCTCGAAGGAAAGAGCGACGCACTGGTGTTCCCCGACATCGAAGCCGGAAACGTGTTCTATAAAACCATCACCACCCTCACCCCATACCCCACAGCCGCCGTCCTACAAGGAGCAGCCGTACCCGTGGTGGTACCATCAAGAGGCGACAGCCCCGAGGCCAAATACCTCAGTTGCCTGCTAGCCATCCTATAACACAAGGTGATGAAACCATAAACCAGAACACTCCTGACACATATCATGTACAAGATTCTGTCCATCAACCCCGGCTCCACAAGCACCAAGATCGCTATAGCCGAAGACGATCAGATCACACACGCAGCCAACATAGCCCACTCACGCGAGGAGCTGAAGGTGTTCAAGCGTATCTCTGATCAGTTTGAGTTTCGTAAGAACCTCGTGGTCCACTATCTCAAGCAGCACAACATACCCCTCCACTTTGACGCCGTCATCGGCCGAGGCGGTCTGAGCCGACCCGTCAAGAGCGGTGTGTACCGCGTCAACCCACAGATGGTGGACGACCAGCGCAGCGCCATACACCAGCACGCATGTGACCTGGGATGCATCATCGCCTATGAGATAGCCGAAGAGATCGGTTGCCCATCATTCACCGCTGACCCCGGCGTGGTGGACGAGCTAGCACCCGAAGCCAAGATATCCGGCTCACCCCTCATGCCACGCTACTGCATCTGGCACGCGCTCAACCAGAAAGCCATCGCCCGACGCTACGCACGCAGCATAGGCAAGCAATATGAGAAGCTCGACCTCATCATCTGCCACCTAGGCGGAGGCATCAGCATCGCCGCCCACCATAACGGCCTAGCCATAGACGCTAACAACGCCCTCGATGGCGAAGGACCCTTCTCACCCGAACGCGCCGGCACGCTCCCCGCAGCTGACCTCATCCGGCTGTGTTACTCGGGACGCTTCTCACAGGATCAGCTCCTCAAGCGCGTAGCTGGTGAAGCCGGGCTCATAGCCCACCTGGGCACCAACGACATGCGTGAGATCATCCGTTGGATCAGAGGCGGAGACAAGCACGCCGAGCTCATCGTAGACGCGATGATATGGCACGTGGCCAAGAACATCGTAGCCGAGGCTGCCGTCCTCTTCGGACACGTGGACGCCATCATCCTCACCGGCGGCATGGCGCACAACGACTATATCATCTCTAGGCTCAAGAAGCGCATCGAGTTTCTCGCACCCGTGGTGCTCTACCCCGGACAGGACGAGATGCAAGCCCTCACCGAGAACGCCCTCGCCGTGCTCAAAGGCGAACGCAAAGCCTACGACTACTGATAACCCCACCCCACACTGCATATACCCCAACCCTATACACCCCATTTAGAGTTTTATTAACTTATTTTATTAACATTACTTTCACACTCGACGGAGCTCTTCATACCACAAGAGCCCCGTCGTTTCTTTTTTAGTCTCGCTTCGCCGCAGGTCACAGACCCTTTAGTCTCGCTTCGCCTCATAGAGCTTAATGAA
The DNA here is from genome assembly GCA_963654235.1 of Bacteroidaceae bacterium. Taxonomy (GTDB): domain Bacteria; phylum Bacteroidota; class Bacteroidia; order Bacteroidales; family Bacteroidaceae; genus Prevotella. The sequence continues at coordinate 9,203 of CAVJZR010000048.1, forward strand.
TAAAAACATGTTTGGCGGAGATTTTTCTTGTAGAATAATAGTTTTTTCTTTATATTTGCATCAGAAACATATAGCCACGTCAGAGCATAAAAAGCAAGCATATGAACACGAAGATTTCCCAAGCAAGCACACAGTTTCAGCAAAACCTAAACAACTGGAACCGTGAGACCGCATACCTATCGGTTGGCAACTTCAACAATCATTACTTTGAAGAGATTGTGAAGATGCAAGAAGATGCGGTGCCCTTTATTTATGAAGAACTCAAGAAGGGCCCCACACTTCTAGTTCATGCGCTGGACAAGATTTATCCCAACACCGTCAAATGTGACGGATACGTACCTCTTTCTACCATCTGTAACGTATGGCTAAATATTCTGAGCAAGAAGTTGGGACGTTGATAGGATGGTTTCCATCACTCGGCCATGACCCAAATTTTAAGATTACCAGTGACGCTACCCCCGCTTACAACTGCATAGGTTGGGCTTTGGGTATGAATGACGTGTGGGTGGGCCTTTATCATCCCACTCATTATGCTTGGACATGGTGGCCTGAAGAAGTGCCATGTGACGAACACAAGGAATCGCTCATAGCCTTGTTCGAATATTTTGGATTCAAGCTCTGCGATGATGCATCCGTTGAGAACAACTATGACAAAGTGGCGCTCTATGCCAACGAAGAAGGTTGGACTCATACTGCCAAGGTTATCGGTGACAACGTTCTCCATAGCAAGATAGGAACAGCATGGGATATCCATCATAGCGGCGGTGATATCTTTGTCCAAACCGAATATGGACGCATCTTCGCCTATATGAGACGCCCCATTGCCGAACGCTATCTCACCGATATCAAAAAGCCACATATAGGCACCATAGAGATCTATCCATAACGAACCTAAATGCCCCTAGACGTGGTAAAGACTCTTTACAATCACCCCAATATACGTCGCATATTATTCACCAATGGCTGAATGGCGATGAAATACGCCAAAAATGGAAACCCTTGACAATGAAGGTGTTAAAAAAATGAAGTAGCCAAAGGATAACAAATAAGCCCGATTTCTGACCGGAAATCGGGCTTTTTCAGCTGTTTTTATGCCGTCGTTGCTCTCCAAAAGGATATGAATGAGCGGCTAAAAGGATATAAACGAGCGGCTAAAAGGATATGAATGACAACGCAAGGGGTGCTTTAGGGATAATCCGCGAGCCTTTTCGTGCCATCCCAAATCTATTTCGTCATTTTCTAAAGACCATTTTCTTGTGAAATATCTTTACATATACACGAATCCAAAATGATGCAAGAGAGAGTTTTTTTTGATAATATTAGGCGCAGCGAGACTAAAGCCTCTGCGGGGCCTAAAGGGTATGTGACCCCTGTGACCCCGAACCACCGCGCGCCACCATCACGCCCATCGCCTCGCGATAAGCTATCGGTGTGATGCCATAGCGTTCCACAAAGAGGCGGTAGAACGTCTGTCGCACCGGGATGGCACACTCCTGCGCCACCGCCTCCACCGTATACTGGGGGTGCTCCACCAGCAGCGAAGCCCCGTAAGCCAATCGCATCTCGTTGATATACCTGGTGAAGGTCAGCACCGAGTAGCGGTTAAAGAGCTCCTTGAACCGCTGCTGCGTCACCCCGACATGCTCGCAGACCTCCTCACGCGTCAAGCGGGGACGCAGAAAGAGCTTGTCCTTGCGGATAGCAATGTCGATACGCGCCCACTCAGCATAGTCGGATTCCTCCTCATCGGTGACCGTGCTATGCCCCGAGATGCGCTCATAGACCTCAGATAGATTGGTGCGCTTGCCTGAGAACATCTGCGCAAAGTGGTGTTCTATCATCTTAAAGATATAGTTGTACTTACGGTTCAGCGACCTAAAATAGATCACCTGCGCTACAAACAACGCTGTGGAGATAATCAGCATCACCGCCGCGGCAAGCAACGCAGCCAGCGAGAGGTGCTCATAGGAGGTGTGGCGCAGCACGGTGGACGACGCCCAAAGCAGTGGGAATAGTGCCATAATGATATGAAATGTTTTGCTTTCCATGCAAATTTAAGGCTTTTCTGCGAGCTATACAATATTGAGACAACCATGAGTAAACCGCCACAAAGGCTAAGTGGCTGTGGCTCAGCATGGAAAGAAATACGGCGAGTAAGCACTTTTTTCTGCCGTTCTGTCACTGTGTCTCAACGTGTAATCAAAAAACCGCGGTTTCATCGAATCGTAAATAACATGATAAATAACAATTTGGGACAACATTTTTTCATCCATTACGACAACAACCACCCCAAAACATTTTCATCCTCATGGTGGATTGCATACCTTTGCATCAGTTCTTCTTAGAGCCTTCATCTATCTCGGAAGAGACAGAAGGATAAGGACATCATAACAATGTAGTTGTAAAGATATATTTCTGACTTTACTCACTCCCCCACTGATCGTGACGATCGGTGGGCAAACCGAATCTCTCATTTAAAACAATCTACATATCTGAAAGCGAGACTTGATCGAAAGCCTCGCTTTTTTTTTGGGGGGCGCAGCGAGACAAAACGGCCTGTGGCCGCTGTGGGGCCCAAAAAGGCAGAGAAAAGTTTGATTAATTCAAAAAAAATGCGTTCCTTTGTAATCGTAGAACCGATTAAAACAAGAACGACGATAAAAAACAAAACGATTTAAACAGATAATATGAAACAGAACACAGAAAACCGTCAGGAGCTCAACCGCAACCTGGCGCAGATGCTCAAGGGCGGCGTGATTATGGACGTCACCACCCCCGAGCAGGCTCGTATCGCTGAGAACGCAGGTGCATGTGCCGTGATGGCGCTCGAACGTATCCCCGCTGACATCCGTGCAGCAGGTGGCGTGTCACGTATGAGCGACCCTAAGATGATCAAGGGCATACAGCAAGCCGTATCTATCCCCGTGATGGCCAAGTGTCGTATCGGACACATCGCAGAGGCACAGATCCTCCAAGCCATCGAGATCGACTATATCGACGAGAGCGAGGTGCTCTCACCAGCTGACGATCGCTACCACATAGACAAGACCCAGTTCCAGGTGCCCTTCGTCTGCGGCGCTCGTAACCTGGGTGAGGCGCTCCGCCGTATCGCTGAAGGCGCCACGATGATCCGCACCAAGGGTGAGCCCGGCACGGGCGACGTGATTCAGGCCGTGCGCCATATGCGTCTGATCCAAGGACAGATTCGCCACGTCACCTCGCTGCGTGAGGACGAGCTCTTCGAGGAAGCTAAGCAGCTCGGCGTACCCGTAGACCTTCTGCGCTATGTGCATGAGAACGGTAAGCTGCCCGTGGTCAACTTTGCCGCAGGTGGTGTAGCCACACCGGCTGACGCTGCGCTGATGATGCAGCTCGGTGCTGAAGGCGTGTTCGTGGGTAGCGGTATCTTCAAGAGCGGCGATCCCGAAAAGCGTGCCAAAGCCATCGTAGAGGCTGTGACCAACTATAACGACCCTAAGCGCCTGGCAGAGCTCTCTGAGGATCTGGGCGAAGCAATGGTGGGCATCAACGCTGACGAGATTCAGCTCATCATGGAGGAACGCGGACAATGAGCCAACCCATCACAGCGAGCACACCACTGATAGGCGTGCTCGCCCTGCAAGGTGCGTTTGCCGAGCATATCGCGATGCTACGCCGTTTGGGTGCGGAGACCTACGAGATACGTAACCTAGACGACTTCCTCACCCATCGTGACCGCACCGACGGACTGATTCTCCCCGGCGGCGAGAGCACCGTGCAGCTCAAGTTGCTCCACTCCTTGGGGCTCTTCGCACCGCTGCGCGAGGCTATCGAGGCGGGTATGCCAGTCTTTGGCACCTGCGCCGGAATGATAGTTCTGGCTAAGGACGTGGACAACAATGCCGCGCTGCATGACGCAGCCAACCTGGAGCTCGACGCCGAGCGCCAAGAACGCCTAGCCACGATGAACATCCGTGTGGCTCGCAACGCCTATGGACGTCAGCTGGGATCGTTCAGCACCAGCGCCGCCTTTGCCGATGAGCCCACACCCGTGCCCATGACCTTCATCCGCGCACCTTATATCCTCAGCACCGGAGAGGGCGTGAAGGTCCTTGCCACGGTGGACGGACACGTCGTAGCAGCACAGCAGGGCAACCAGATCGTCACCTCGTTTCATCCCGAACTGGGCACGGACACAAGGGTTCATGCCTATTTTCTTAGACAAAAAACGTTAAAGTGATATTAATTTGTCGAAAAACCATACTATTTCAATATAAAACACTTGCATGTATCATCCGAAAAGCGTATCTTTGCAGTGTGTTTTTTTAGTGGTTAATTTAGTTTTAGTAAAGTGTTGGAACCTTAGATGATGTGAATCATCCAAGGTTTTTTTTTGCCCCATAGGGGCTTTAGTCTCGCTGCGCCCCCACAGGGGGATGAGTCTCGCTTCGCCTATTATGCCTATTATGCCCATTAAGCCTATAATAATATAGGCGCAGCGAGACAGAAGGGTCTGTGACCCCGCAGCGAGACTAAAGGGTCCGTGACCCCGAGACTAAAACCCCTGTGGGGTTAGGCATTTCACTATGAAAAAGGGGGGAAATCCTATAGCCAACTCAGCAAAAAGATGTACATTTGCACCAATATAACATAACAAAGGGCATACCCCGCGTCACATACACCTTATTATATATAAGGCATGACACAGGATACACCCTCTGAATGAAATGATATAAACAACACATCACCATCCTATTAAACAATTAAGACAAGATGAAGACAACACGCATCATCCTCCCCGTAGCGCTTGCAGCCGCACTGAGCCTAAGCTCTTGCGAGACCATCCTACGCGCCTTGGACACCGACACCACGTCAAACACAGGACCTTACGCCATCCCTCTAGACCAAGCACGTCAGCAAGCCTTGTTCCTATCAGATAAGATGGCATATGAGCTCAACCTGAGCGATGAGCAATATGCCGCCGTGTATGAGATCAACCTGGATTATCTCCTCCAGCAAAACGGTGAGAGCACCATCCTCGGCACGTCATGGACACGTCGTAACAGTGACCTCTACTATGTCCTCAGCGCTGCCCAGTATGATTACTACCGCCAGTACGACTACTTCTACCAGCCACTCTACTGGAGCAATCGCGCCTACGCTTACCGCATCTATAGCCGGTACAACGATATCAATGCCTACTACTACTCGCGTCCAAGCGTCTACGCTACCTATCGTGGCGGACACAACCGCGGCACCACGAGCTATTATAGTGGCCGATTTGGTAACCGCCCGTCTTACTCGCAGCCACCCGCCTACGGTCAGCCATCGTATGGTCAGCCCGCCAACGGTCAGCCTGGGTACAACCAGAACCGCTCACAGGGCATATCCAACTTTGGTCAGCAGCAGAACGACCGCGGTCAGTCACTGAAGGATATGTGGAACAACGCCGGCAAGAACACCTCCACGGGTACCAACAGCACGGGCACGTTTGGTTCGCAGCAGCGACGCAGCAACACCTCCACGGGTACGTCAACGGGTAGCAGCACCACCGGCACCACCACCAACAAGCCGTCTCAGCCCACCGCCGAGCGCTCCCCTAACCCACGCCAAGGTACCACGTCAACCAACACCAGCACCTTCCAGCCCGTAACCGGCAGACAGAACAACAACAACAATAACAACAAGAGCGTCAACACCTCACGCCAGCAGACCACCACGGTCAACCCTAACGCTACGCAGAAGACCACAACCGCTACGCAGCAATCTACCGCCAACGGCACCTTCGGTGGTCACCGCTAAAGCCACAGGCTTTTTAGTCTCGGCCCCACAGGGGCTTTAGTCTCGCTTCGGCCCCACAGAGGCTTCAGTCTCGCTTCGGCCCCACAGGGGCTTTAGTCTCGCTTCGCCTAAAAGGCCTATTATGCATGTTATGCCCATAATAATATAGGCGAAGCGAGACTAAAAGGGTCCGTGACCCCGAAGCGAGATTAAAAGGTCCGTGCGGCGCAGCGAGACTAAAAAAGCACTTGGTGGCGCGGAGCATGCCGCGTGGTGTAGCTCACATGCAGCCAGCGTCGGTGTTGGCTGCCGCGCGGTTCAAAGATCAGCTGGTCAAACGGCGTAGAGCGCAGCACCGCCGCCCACTTCTGCGCCATCTCGGTGGAGGAGACATAGAGGTCAGCAGCCTCGCCGAGGAGATGTTGTGAGTGGGCCACGCCCCCCACGGCGGCATTCAGACGTGGCGAACGATAGCCGCTTGTCACACGCACACACCCCACACGGCGGCGCAGCGGTTCGAGCACATTGACACAAAGGGCTTCCAGGCGAGCCACTACCGCAGCTGAGGGCGTGTTGTCGATGCCCAGGCGCAGTGCCGTGCCGGAGAGCGTAAACTCGGATAGACGAAAGTGAGGCGATAGCCACACATTGGATTCATTCTTCATAGTAATGATTTGGATTAAATAAAGTGGAACAATTTAGATTCATTTGCCATCCCTTCAGATCCATGCAGAAGCTATCAAGCTCCCAGCGCAAGCCTTCCTGCCGCCGCTGAATCTGTCAGGATCACGCCGCAAAGGTAGCGCTTCCATCCCACACCGCAGCCTCAATGCTCCTACGGACGTACACTACATCCATCGCAGAGGGCACAAGGAAAGGACAATGAGGGTTTTAATCTTCCTCTGAGAGGGTTTTAATCTTTCTCTAAGAAGAATTTAATCAACCTCAAAGAGAGAATCGTTCAATATGAAAGAGTGGTTAATGGGCTATCAGTAAACGTAAAGTACAATCTCAATAAGTTATTAAATAAACAACTGTAAAGACAGAAATGACAATGAAACATTCACACATCATCCTCGCTGCAATGGCCAGCACCATCGCGCTCTCATCATGCGGATCGCTCGGAAGCGGTTTGCTCAATGGTACAACAGGCTCATCTAGCTCATCCTCAACCGTAGGAAGCGTGCTGGGTAGCGTCCTCGGCACAGCCACCAGCGGCGAGACTCTGGGTAACATCCTCTCATCGGTCATCGGTACGGATAAGCTCAAGACCTCTTCGCTCTACGGCACATGGCACTATAACGGTCCTGGATGCGCCTTCACCAGCGAGAACGCACTGGCTAAGGCTGGTGGCGAGGTGGCTGCATCAACCGTGAAGGAGAAGCTCGCTACCGAATACTCGAAGCTCGGATTCAGCTCTAGCAACACGTATATAACCTTTAACAAGGACAACTCGTTCAGCGCCAAGATCGACGGTAAGTCGTTCAGCGGCACGTACACCTTTGACGAGAGCACGCAGGCGCTCAACCTCAAGGGTCTCCTGATCAACCTCAATGGCTACGCTAAGAAGAACACCAACGGCATCGCCGTGCTCTTCGAGAGCAAGAAGGTGCTCACCCTGCTGCAAACACTCGCTGCTGCCAGCGGCAACTCGACCCTCTCCACCATCGGTAGCATCTCTAAGAACTACGATGGCGTACGCATTGGCTTTGACCTCAAGTAGCGGCCACAGGGGCTTTAGTCTCGCTTCGCCTATAGTGGGTGCAGTGTCTCACTGCACACGAAACGAGAAACGAGAAACGAGATTATTCAGATAAAAGAAACCGCAGATACATTCCCACCACGCTGGGTGAGGTTGTATCTGCGGTTTCTTTATTGCTTTACCTTAATTATATTATGGGCATAATAGGCCTATTAGGCGAAGCGAGACTAAAGCCCCTGTGGGGCCTAGCCCATATATTTGCGTAGATGGTCTGTGTTATGGTTGGAGCGTATGATGCGTATGGCCCGTTCGCGTATCTGCCGGACGCGTTCGCGGCTGAGGTGCATACCTTCGCCTATCTCGTCGAGCGATTTCTCTTCGCAGTCGATGCCGAAGCTTTGCTTGAGGACGTTGATCTGCTTGGGTGAGAGGCATAGGTTGAGTGCTTGGTCAATCTCGGTCTTGAGGGATATGCGGTCGATGTCGCTATCGGGTTGATACTCGTTGTCGCTGGTGAGGAGGTCGCCCACGGAGGTCTCGCTGTCGGATGTGAGGGGTGTGTCGAGGGAGACGGTAAACTTCATGGCTTTCAGTCCGCGCTTGATGATCTCGGTGTCCAGGTGTAGCTGTTCGGCTAGCTCGTCCACGGAGGGCATGCGTCCCTCGTCCTGGAGATACTGGTTGACCACCTTGGTGATCTTCAGCGCGGTGGCGTTGGCGTTGAGTGGTATGCGCACGGCTTTGCTCTTGAGGCCGATGGCTTCGATGATGGACTGGCGTATCCACCATACGGCGTAGGAGATAAACTTGAATCCGCGTGTCTCGTCATAGTGTTGTGCGGCTTTGATGAGCCCGATGTTGCCTTCGCTGATGAGGTCGCCCAGGGAGAGCAGTGAGCCTTGATACTGCTTGGCTACGGAGACGACGAAGCGTAGGTTGCCCTCGATGAGCTTGTCTTGCGCGCGTTGTCCCTCGCGTCCGCCTTTCTGTATGGCGCGTGCCAGGGCTACCTCCTCCTCGGCGGTGAGCAGGCGGCGGCGTGCTATGTCGGTGAGGTACTTGCTGAGTCCTTCTGACCCTCGGTCTGTGATGGTTGTTGGTCCGATTTTTAGTTCTCTCATGCTTGTGTGTGGGTTAGTTTTTCTTCGGGGGTGCGGTGATTGTTAGGTTATTGTTCTTCTGTTGCACTGGTGCAGTGACTATGCCACCCCGTGGCTATCCTTCTCATGCTGAACGATGCCTGGATGTGGCTTGTCTCCGACAAAGATACAAATGTTTTTCTATTTTTATTCCTTTATGCAAAAAAAAATGTAATTTTTTGCCACACACGGGCCCCATAGGGGCTTTAGTTTCGGGGTCACAGACCCTTTAGTCTCGCTGCGCCGCAAGTAGTGGGTGCAGTGTCCCACTGCACACTGAACGAAATACAAGATTATTCTAATAAGAGAAATCGCAGATACAAGCTCACCCAGCGTGGTGGCAATGTATCTGCGATTTACTTTATCCTATTGCTTTTTTATAAGTCTAATGGGCATAATAGGCATATTAGGCGAAGCGAGACTAATCCCCCTGTGGGGGCGCAGCAAGACTAAAGGGTCTGTGACCCCTAATGCCCCTGCGGGGGCCCTTAGAGGCGTTGCATGACGCGGTTGAGGTAGCTTTGTGTCTTCTTGATGCTGTATGCTATACCGCCTTTCCATAGACGTATGGCGCGTTCGATGTTGTTAGTGGGGTTGTGTCGCTTCTGTATGAGGACAAACATCTCTTTAGACTTCTGCACGTTGGTGCGGTCAGCGAGGGTGTAGCGCTTAGAGCTGCCTTGGCTCTTGAGGATGTTGTTACACTCGGTTACGAGGACGGGCGAGATCTGTAGCAGACCTACGTAGCTGCCGTTGCGGGCTGAAGCGTTGCCGCGGCTCTCGATGTGGGCGATGGCTTTGATTACTGGTTCCCAGTCGAACCCATCTGTGTTGGTGCTGGTGGTGGCGTGTGATGTTAGTGGAAGGGTAAGGAGCAAAGTGATGATTGCTGTAATGATTCTCTTTGTTGGATGTGTTGTTGTATATCTCATCATTCGTTGTTTTATGAAACTTGCTTTCACATTACCTACGGTAATCGGGGTGATGAAAGCGCGGCACGTCTTATGTGAGATCCGAGTTATATGCGTGCCTAAGTTTCCGTTAGCGATGCAAAGGTACTAAAATATTATTGATTTTCAGTATTTTAGTCCTTCCGTTAACATTCCTTGACAGTAACGGCGGTGCTTTTAACGTCTCGCCCCAACGCTTTAACATCTGTGAAATGTGAGTTCCAAAAGGGGGGTCGCAGACCCCTTTAGTCTCGCTTCGCCCCCACAGAGGCTCTAGTCTCGCTGCGGGGTCACGGACCCTTCTGTCTTGCTTCGCCGGGGTCACAGACCCTTTAGTCTTGCTGCGCCGGGGTCACAGACCCTTTAGTCTTGCTGCGCCGCATGTAGTGGGTGCAGTGTCCCACTGCACACTGAACGAAAATAAAAGAAACCGCAGATACATTCCCACCCTTTCGGTGAGGTTGTACCTGCGGTTTCTTTATTGCTTTACCTTATTATATTATAGGCATAATAGGCCTATTAGGCGAAACGAGACTAATGGGTCTGTGACCCCGCAGCGAGACTAAAGCCCCTGTGGGGCCGAGACTAAAGCCTCTGTGAGACTAATGGGTCTGTGACCCTTTTTTCCCATCCTTGATATATATATGGTGGGGCAGAGGATGTGTGACCTCTATGCCTTGTAGGTCATAGATGCGGTGGTTATCCTCCGTGGTGCCGATGGGAACGATGCGTGCGATGCTTGTGGTGCCGTCGGCGTGGATGATGTTGGCCTTGGTGA
>CAVJZR010000049.1:0-17927 GCA_963654235.1 Bacteroidaceae bacterium
ATTTATTTTTCTCTGCCATACCTTCCCTTCTATCTCTTCATATACCTCATTTTGGAATACAACTTAATGTATCCGTCAACCTTAAACGAAGGATGCCAAAGCGCACTATGACATGTTTAGCAATGCAGTGACGACTTTCAAGGGGGAGTGCGTTATCCCGAACTGGGGTAATATGTGAAAAGATTGTCGTTTCACAATGTCAGGCTCGCAGAACGTGAGATGCAAGAGAAGATAGACTAAAAAAAGGAAAGCCATTCTGCTGACTTTCCTTTTCTGCTTTGCGGAAGATGAGGGATTCAAACCCCCGATACCCGAAAGAGGGTATACCGGATTTCGAGTCCAGCGCATTCGGTCACTCTGCCAATCTTCCTTAGCTACTTTAGCTTAATGCAAGTGCAAAAGTAGTGAATTTCTTTTGAACGTCAAAACTTATTCAAAGGAAAGTTTGTCAAGGCGCGATTTCAGCATGTCCGCCTCACCCTTACGGATGGATAAGGTTATCTGGCACGCATTGTCAAACTGTTGCGCCACGATGCGGGCGCCTGTCTCCTTCACCACACGCATCACGGCGTTCATCATAGGGTAAGAAAAGTCGTAGACGATGGTGGCTTCCACACACCGGCTCACTTTCTCGGCGGCAGCTATAGCCTCCTGTGCAGCGGTGCGATAAGCCACAATCAGTCCGCCTGTACCTAGATTAACGCCACCATAATAGCGGATAACAACAAGCAACACATCGGTGAGCTCTTCTTTGTTGAGCTGACCAAGGATGGGCTTGCCTGCAGTGGACGAAGGTTCGCCATCGTCATTGGCACGGAACACGCTACGGTCAGCACCCAAGACGTAGGCATAACAACAATGACGGGCGTCATAATACTTCTTGCGATACTGCTTAACAATGTCCATCGCCTCATCAACGGTGGTTACATGATGCAAAAAAGCGAGGAATTTACTCCGCTTTTCAGAGTAAAATCCCTCGCTTATATTATTGGTTACAGTGATATACTGGTCGTTCATCAATTGTCAATTGTACACTATCTGACGACAGATAAGCCTAACGGAGAGGCTAAGGTTAGTCGTTCAACTTATGAATGATTAATCCGCTACGGAGCTTTGGTTCAAACCATGTGGCCTTAGGAGGCATAATCTTGCCGCTATCAGCGATATCCATGATCTGCTGCATGGTCACGGGATAGAGCGCCAATGCCCAACGCATCTCACCACTATCCACACGACGCTTGAGCTCGCCAAGACCGCGGAGACCACCAACAAAGTCGATGCGCTTATCGGAACGGAGGTCGGTGATACCCATCAGGTTGTCCAAGATCAGACGTGAAGAGATGTCTACATCGAGCACACCGATAGGATCATGATCGTCGTAAGTACCAGGCTTAGCGTTGAGCTTATACCAATGGCCATCTAGATAGAGCGAGAACTCATGCAAGCACTGCGGATGGTAGATCTCTGTGCCCATATCCTCCACACCGAAGTTGACCTGCAAGGCAGCCAAGAACTCGTCTGAGCTCATGCCATTGAGATCGCGCACCACACGATTGTAGTCTAAGATGGTGAGCTGACTAGCTTGGAAGCATACCGCCATGAAGTAGTTGTACTCTTCGGTGCCATTGTGCTGAGGATTGAGTTTGGCTTTCTCAGCACCCACGAGCGCAGCAGCGGCAGAGCGATGATGACCATCGGCGATATAAAGCGCTGGCATCTTGGCAAACTGCTCGGTGATGGTCTGGATGTCATTGGCATCGCTAATCACCCAAAACTGATGACGGAAGCCATCGATAGGTGCCACGAAGTCGTATTCGGGTGCTACGCCCTGCGCATAACGATTGAGGAGATCATTGAGTACCGTGTTGTCAGGATAAGCAAAGAACACGGGTTCGATATTGGCATTGCATACACGCACATGCTTCATACGATCCTCTTCCTTATCGCGACGAGTGAGTTCGTGCTTCTTAATGACGCCATTGGTGTAGTCGGGCACAAACGCACCAACGACCAATCCATACTGCGTCTTACCGTTCATGGTCTGCGCATAGATATAATAATGGTCTTCGGCATCCTGCACGAGCCATCCCTTGTCTTGGAAAGCTTGGAAATGCTCGGCTGCACTCTCATAGACACGAGGGTCATACTCGGACGTCCCGGGTTCAAAGTTGATTTCGGGTTTGATGATATGATACAGGCTTTGTTCGTTGGTACCAGCTTCGGCACGTGCTTCCTCAGAGTCGAGCACATCATACGGACGCGATTCCACTCTCTCAACAAGGTCTTTTGGGGGGCGAAGGCCCTTGAATGGTTTGATTGTTGCCATAGTGTTAACAGTGTGAAAGCGTTATTACTTGTTTACCTGAAACTTGGTGCATCCATCTTTGAAGAACGCATTGATCTGCTTAGCGGCTGCGATACCAGCATTGGTATTAGCCTCAGCGGTCTGTGCGCCCATCTTCTTAGGTGTAGCAAAGTAGCGATCACCTAGCTGCTGGAAGTCGGTATCAGCATCGGGCTTGATATCTGCGATAAACTGAAGGTCGGTGCGTTCCTGCATCAGCGCTAGGAGTTCTTCCTCATGAATCACCTCTTTGCGAGCTGCATTGACAAGGATTCCGCCCTTAGGCATCAGTCCTACATAGTTCTTACCGATGCTCTTGACGGTTTCAGGGGTAGCGGGGATATGTAGCGAAACGATGTCGCACTGGCTGAAGAGCTCCTCTTGGGTCTTAGCTACAGCCACACCAGCTTGCTCGATAGCCTCTGCAGGACAGTAAGCGTCATATGCCATCACGTCCATATCAAATCCTTTGGCGATACGAGCCACGTTGCGTCCTACGTTACCGAAAGCCAACAAGCCTAGGCGTTTGCCTTTCAGCTCCTGTCCCGACTTGCCATTGTAGCGATTACGGAGCATGTATATCAAGAGGCCCATTACCAGCTCAGCCACAGCGTTGGCGTTCTGACCAGGCGTATTCTCTACCACGACACCTTTCTCCTTAGCATAAGCGGTGTCGATAGAGTCGTAGCCAGCACCTGCGCGTACCACAATCTTGAGATTGGTAGCAGCATCAAGCACCTCAGGGGTGATCTTATCTGAACGTACAATCATTGCATCTGCATCCTTAACGGCGTCAAGCAGTTGCTGATTATCGGTATATTTCTCGAGCAAACTCACCTCATGTCCTGCAGCAACGAGCTCATTGCGGATACCCTCCACGGCGGCTGCAGCAAATGGTTTAACGGTTGCAATCAATACTTTCATAGTTGTATAAGGTTAGATGTGAATAATTTGGAGCTATGGTTTAGTGCTCATTTTCGAAGTCTTTCATCACTTGCACAAGAGCTTGAACGCCCTCAATGCTTTGTGCATTGTAGCAAGAAGCACGGAATCCGCCCACTGAGCGGTGGCCCTTGATGCCCACCATGCCACGCTCGGTAGCATACTGGAGGAATGGTTTCTCTAGATCCTTGTACTCTTCGTTCATCACGAAGCAGATATTCATTAGTGAACGACTATCCTCAGCCACTGTTCCGTGGAACAATTTGTTACGATCGATCTCGTCATAAACAATCTTTGCACGTTCCTGAGCACGACGATCCATCTCCTTTACACCGCCTTGAGCCTTCACCCAACGCATGGTTTCGAGCAGAGAATAGATAGGTACTACAGGAGGAGTATTGAACATTGAGCCCTTAGCGATGTGTGTACGATAATCGATCATCGTAGGAATCTCACGATCGACGCGGCCCAACATGTCTTCCTTAACAATGACGAAGGTCACACCAGCCATTGCCATGTTCTTCTGAGCACCACCATAAATAACCGTGTACTTGGACACGTCCACTGGTCTGCTCATGATATCTGACGACATATCAGCAATCAAAGGAATGGGACTGTCTAGGTCTTGGCGGAGCTCAGTGCCATAAATGGTGTTGTTGGTGGTGATATGGAGATAGTCGGCGTCCGTTGGGATGGTAAAATCCTTTGGATAGAAGGTGTAATTGGCGTCGGCTGAAGAAGCAATCTCTTCCACTTCGCCAAAGAGCTTAGCCTCTTTGATAGCTTTCTTAGCCCATGTACCGCTGTTGACATAAGCGGCTTTCTTTGCTAGGAAGTTGGCAGGGATCTGCATAAACTGCAATGAAGCGCCACCACCAAGGAAGATCACCGAATAGCCTTCAGGCACATCAAGGAGTTCTTTAACCAAGGCACAAGCTTCGTCCATAACAGCTTGGAAATCGGGGGTACGATGACTGATCTCCATAAGAGATAGACCTGAGCCGTTAAAGTCGAGTATCTGCTTAGCCGTATTTTCAATCACTTCGCGTGGCAGGATAGAGGGACCTGCATTAAAATTGTACTTCTTCATCTTAATAGATCTTTATGAGATTAATAATAGGTTATGTCTTTCGTTCTGTTTGCGAATATACGATAAGTTTTTGATAATCACAAATTTTTCCAAGAGTATTTTTTAGACACGACTCCGGTGCGTCAACCGGCTAATTATCAAATCTCTTTGCACAATTACACTTTGCTTAAATGATTATTTGATTTCTTCCACTATGGTACGAATTCCTTTGATTTTAACACCGCGTGTCAGATTGATAATTTGTCTTAAAAGGGTTCGTTTCACGGCGACATAGGCATATCGGGGCATGACATCAATGCGGCCGATATCTGAAGCGCTGATTCCGGCTGCCTTGCAGAGGTAACCCACGATGTCGCCTTTGGAGATCTTATCTTTCTTTCCCTTACCTATATATATAGTAGACATCAGCGGTTGAGGAATGGCGGTGGGCAACTCTTCGGGCAAAGGATAGTCCTCGGTCTCTGCATCCACATATTCGGGAATAGATTCTTTGGGGTTTAGGAGGAAGAAGGTGCGGCCGGTCTTGTCCCAACGAGCCGTGCGCCCTACTCTATGCACATATGCGTCAGCGTTCTCGGGGAAGTGGTAATGTATCACATTGTTGACATCAGGAATATCCAGGCCACGTGAGGCGAGGTCGGTACTGACAAGAATCTGTGTAGAACCGTTGGCAAAGCGATACAAAGCCTGTTCGCGCTGACGCTGATCCAGTCCGCCATGAAGCATACTGATAACATATCCTTGTTCCTGAAGGTAAGTGGCTACGCGCTCCACTGCGTCACGGAAGTTGAGAAACACGATGCTCTTATCGGTCTGAAGATGGCGAAGCAAGTGGTCTAGCGTAGGTAGCTTATCCATCTCGGGGCATGCTACACACTGCACGCAGATACGTTCGGGTATCTGTTCTTCGCTCGGCAGATAGTTGAGCAGCAAGGGTTTGTCATGCGCACTCACCCCCATGTATCGTGGAATCTGCACCGCTTGTGTGGCGGAGAGAAGCACCTTGCGGTCAATAGCGGTGAGGGCGGCTTGGAGATGCTCCATTTCGGCTTGGAAGCCCATCTCTAGACATTTGTCATACTCATCGATAACAAGCCACTTGATGGTGCTGACGTCGATGTTACCTTTATCGATATGGTCATTGAGACGACCCGGAGTGCCAAAGAGAATCTGTGGTTGCTGCGTGCGCATCAAGCGGTGTTCGTCCATCGTAGGACGACCGCCATAGAGCGCCATGGCTCGCAAGCCGCATCCAAGGTTATTGAGCACACGTGCCGACTGCTGCGCCAACTCTCTACTAGGAAGCACTATCACGGCTTGCGGAGCAGAAAGGGCGGGATCAAGCAACTGTACCAAAGGCAAGAGATAAGCGTAGGTCTTACCAGAACCGGTAGGTGAAAGCACCACAAGGTTGCGCTTGGTCTGAAGCATTGCATCGGTCACGGCTTGCTGCATAGCGGTCAATGTGATACCAAGTTTGCCAGTGAGTTGGCTTATGATATTGGTTTCCATGTTGAATGTCGTTTTTCTGAAAGTTTTTTGTTTAGTATTACGAGGGTGTTATTGCTGACTACGCAACTTATCTATCGCATCAAACTCCTTCCCCATGTTCAGATTCAGATAGATGGTGTATAGCGGATAGATCCATCGTTGCTTCTGTTGGGGGGCCAAGGCACGGTAGCGTTCTAGGTAAGGGAGCGCCTGTTGGTATAGATCCATAATCTGTTGACGCAACTTCTTATCCCGTTGATCCACCTTATCTAGCTCGATGGCTTGATTGAAATAAGCCAATCCTATATAATAATAAGGTTCAGCGAGAGTATCATTCTCCGCTATTAAGGCTTTACTAATCTCGATGCTCTCTGCATAACGGCCTAGGTTGAGCAGGATGGCGCTTCGTGTCACTCGGAACAATCGGCTCGTAGAATCGGCTTCCAAAGCACGATCGGCTACCTTCAGGGCCTCAACATGATTGTCATTAGACTCATAATAATCGATGAGACGTGGGTAGAAGTAAGCAAAGTTGGGATATCTGTTGAAGCCATCTAGCAGCGCCTGGACATAATGGACGGTATCCTTGCGCAGGAGATAGCCTTCGGCTTGGTATTGCCGGACAAAGTTGAGCATGCTAGTATCGCGCTCTGCAAGGTCTTGATACTTGATGATGCAGTCGGACGAGCCCATCTTATAACCACAATACATTGCCCAATAAGCGGCGTGAGGTATCAACGGATCTTTTTCACGATAATTGTAGGATGCGAAAAGCGGCCAGTCAGAAGAGAGGATATACTCATTATAGAATGCAAAGGCTTTCTCATATTGCTTATTACGAGTAAAGTACACACCGCCATTGAAGAGATTCGGGCGGATGGAATTGAGGTATCGGGCATGATCCTCACGATATTTTAGGCGCACTTGACCCTGCTTATTAGGGCGTGCATCAATGGTATCGAGTGATGACATGGACTGGAAGAGATTCATCGTAGTGGTAAACAAGGCAGCCGTGTCATACTTTTCTTTGAGATAAAGTTTCTCGTTGCCTTGCTCATACTGCTTGGTATAAGCATCGATAAGCACATTCCAAATCTTTACGTTCTGTCGGTTTGCAGAGTCTTTCAGCAATCCTTGCATAGAGGAGATGGCTTTGTCAAGTTCCTTCCCACTCTTTACTTGATCGGCTGCGGTCTGTATCTGTTTCTTTTGTCCTACCATCTTCATCGGCAAGAGGCAAAAGAGCATGGTCAATATGATTAACGTTCTCATTCTGATATATATTTAGGGGGAATAAGAGATCTTACGTTTTGATCTTTTGTATTAATGAAACTTTGACACCAAAGGTTCTAGTTCCTTGGCTTTGGCTTGGTCATCAAGGAGTTCATAGTCCATATAAAGCGGATCCACCCAGTTGACCTTGTTTCGTCTAGGATCCATGGCGCGCACTCTTTCGAGGTATCGCTGGGCTTCAACCAAGAGTTCTTCCACCCGGCCTCGCTCCTCTCCAGTCATCTCCTTGAAGGTTTTTCCTGTCTTCTGAATGGTTTCCACGGCGAGATTGTTCAGGCATACACCTATATTATATATAACGGGTATGGAGGTGGCATCAATGCCGTCGGCTCGCTTGTAAGCTTCGATGGCGTCGTTCCATCGCTTATCGGTCATGGCCATCTCGCCTTTCAGGATCCACGGCATGGTGGAACCGGGGTTGCCAACGAGCTGTGACTGGATAAATTTCTCCAACTGCTTGTGCTGAGAGGGGTGATCATAAAACTGCATCATCCAAGCGAAGTAAGTTCGATTGGTCGGTTCTGACTCATAGAGCCTCCGGAGTACCATCTCGTAGCGCACCGAATCCTCTCTAGTCAAGAGCATCTCATGCATGCACCGCGCCTTCATCTCAGCCGCATACTGTGCTACGTCGTCGTATTCGAGGGCTTGATCAGCATAGTAATCGGCTTGATGGAAGTTGCGTATCTTATAATAGATGGTGGACAAATCATACAACGCCACCCCACTCTCATCTTCCTCGCCTTGCAGCAGAGCATGATTACGGTATTTCAGATATAGTTTGAGGGCCTTAACTCCTTCGTCATAGTACTTGTTACGAGCAAAGTATTCGCCAGCATTGATTAAGAGAGGATGCAATTCAAGCAACCTTACACGATTCTCGTCTTCGAATCGTGGTTTGACAACATGATTGCGATTAGGTATTCGGTCGAGCGAATCACATCTCAACGATGATTCTACACCTCGGATCACATCTTGATACAAGGCCACAGAATCCCTAATCGAATGGTTCATTACCTGATTGAGCATACGCTCTGCTTCGCGATTGGCATCATCTGCTGCGCGATTGTCTTTCTGCGCCAACCCTATGAAAGGGGCAAAAGCCAACATTCCCAACACAACAAAGAGCATCCGTAGCGTCCTAAAGGTCTTAGGAAGCGACAGTGTGGATATGTATTCTCTCATTGTCATCTTGGTTTTGAAGGTGAATAGATCTATAATCTAAACGCTATTTTTTTATTTACAAAAGAAAGACGGCATGAACCACGGCACTCTCAAGATGAGCCTGCAGTATCATGCCGCCATATTTAAATATCAAATAGATGTATTATTTCACACCTGCATCTTGAGCTGCTTGATCGGTTTCAGGAGCGCTCTCGCCCTTCACGAAATAATAGCAACCATAGAGAGGATAAGCCCACTGGTTCTTAAACTCCTTGGTTACGTCGAGCTGCTTAGCTGCTTCGAGGTAGCCAATAGCCTTGTTGTAAACCACATCGAGTTGTTCACGTGCTGGACCTACGATTGCGCCCTTGATCTTATTAGCTGCATTCTGTGCGCGATAGAAGTAGCACTGGCCGATAGAAGCATTCAACGCAATCTTCTGTGTATCGTCAGTAGAAAGACTGAGAGCCTTCTCCAAAGCCTCAGCAGCAC
Organism: Bacteroidaceae bacterium; assembly: GCA_963654235.1. Lineage (GTDB taxonomy): Bacteria > Bacteroidota > Bacteroidia > Bacteroidales > Bacteroidaceae > Prevotella. The sequence goes on from CAVJZR010000049.1 coordinate 8,817, forward strand.
CTTCATACTCCTGCTTCATGCTGAGATACTGGCCTTTCATCACCAACGCACCATAGTTGTTAGGATTCTTTGCCAAAGCATCGTTTACGAGGTTCTCTGCTTTCTCCTGCATTCCAAGGCCACTATAGGTTGTAGCGAGGCTGGTGAGGATGCTTCCATTCTCAGGATCTTTAGCCAAGAGAGCCTCTAGCTTGCTAGCGTAAGACAAAGAGTCCTCGCGTGTCTGGAGCTGTGAACCGAGGATAGCCATCTGAAGCTGCTGTGCATCTTTGGCGCGATCAGGGTTCTGAAGAGCATACTGAACGTACTTCTCTGCACGTGCCCAATCCTTGTTCTGATAAGCATAATAGGTTGCATAGTAAGCAATCTCATTGAGGTTAGCGTCCTTGCTCTTATCAAACTTAGAGAAGAGAGGCCATTCTGCAGTCTCAACGTAGTCGGCCAAGAACTTATAAGCATTGTTATCGTCCTTCGCATTCTGATAGTAGATACCACCATTGATAAGCAGTCCGCGCTTAGCGTAAAGCTGATCAGCCAAAGCAGTAAACTTAGGCTTCACCTTGCCCTTTGCGTCGGGAAGCTGATCATACTTGGTACATTCCTGAGCTGCATCGAAAGCCTTGCCCAAAGCGGTGTACATACTTGGTTCATCAACGGGTTTGTTGCCTTCTTTGCCCATCTGCTTAGCAGTCTCATTCTCAATCTGCACTGCCTGTTCCTTATCTACAATGCCCAAAGCGAGTTCCACTAAGTGATTGTAAGCTTTAGCCTTTTCAGCATTGTCGGTCAGTTGAGTAAGTGACGAGTTGAGCAATTGAGCAGCCTCATCATAGGTCTTGGCTTTCATGATAGCCTTGAGGGCATTGCTGTCGCCCGCAAAAGCACTTGATGTACCTAACAACATCAGTGCTGCAATCATCATTTTTTTCATATTCGTAATTATTAAAACTAACTAATTCTTTATTCTTCTGTGGTAGATTCCACGTCTTCTTCATAATCAGAAGATTCTCCCTCTACGTCCAAAACGCTCTCGGTGGTACTTGTAGGCGTTGCTCCTGCCGTGTTCTTTTCGAACTGTTGGTGGCTTTCCTCTTCCACCTGTGCTTCAAGTTCGGAACTCATCACCTTACATACGGAAGCAATCACGTCGTTCTTCTTAGCGAGATTGATAAGACGAACACCCTGTGTGGCGCGACCCATGACACGACATTCGGACACAGCCAAGCGGATTACGATACCACTCTTGTTGATAATCATCAGGTCGTTGGTGTCGTTGACGTTCTTGATAGCAACCAGTTTGCCGGTCTTCTCGGTGATATTGATGGTCTTCACGCCTTTACCGCCGCGCTTGGTCATACGATAGTCTTCCACTTCGGAACGTTTTCCATATCCTTCTTCGGATACCACCATGACGTTTTCTTCCTTAGGATTATTTACAACTATCATGCCAACCACCTCGTCTTGGCCGTCTTCGTCTAGGCGCATACCACGTACACCGGTAGAAAGACGTCCCATGACACGCACATCGTTCTCGTCAAAGCGACAAGCACGACCATTGCGGTCCGCCATAATCAGCTGGTTGTGTCCATTGGTGAGGCGTACATCTACCACCTCATCGCCTTCGTTGATGTTGATAGCGCGCACACCGATGGTACGAGGATGAGAGTAAGCCTCAAGGCTGGTCTTCTTTACAAGACCCATCTTGGTAGCGAATACCACATAATGGCTCTTCAAGAACTCCTCATCGTCCAATCCACGGAGACGCAAGAAAGCATTCACGGTGTCGCCAGGCTCCAAAGCTAGCATATTCTGGATAGCTCTACCCTTAGAAGTCTTCTCACCTTCGGGGATGTCATAACACTTCATCCAGTAGCAACGACCCTTTCGTGTGAAGAACAACATCGTCTGATGCATCGTTGCTGGATAGATAAACTCGGTGAAATCCTTATCGCGTGTCTTAGCGCCCTTTGATCCCACACCACCACGCGACTGCTCACGGAAGTCGGCCAAAGGTGTGCGCTTGATATAACCGAGGTGACTAATGGTGATCACAACGGGATCGTTGGGATAGAAGTCCTCTGCGTTGAACTCGTGTTCGTCAGGGATGATCTCGGTACGGCGGTCATCGCCATACTTTTCTTTCACCTCAAGCAGTTCCTCTTTCATCACTTCCTTACAACGCTCAGGGTTGTTCAGGATCTCTTCCAAGCCACGAATGGTCTCCATCAAGTCGTTGAACTCTTGATGCAACTGGTCCACACGCAAGCCAGTGAGCTGTGACAGACGCATGTCAACGATGGCCTTCGATTGGATATTGTCTAGATCGAAACGCTTCTCGAGGTTAACTTGAGCCTCGGCAGGCGTCTTGCTCTGACGGATGATATGCACCACCTCGTCAATATTGTCACAAGCGATAATCAATCCTTCAAGGATATGCGCACGCTCTTGGGCTTTCTTCAGATCAAACTGTGTACGGCGAATCGTCACATCATGACGATGCTCCACAAAATATTTCACGCATTCGCAAAGCGTCAAGGTTCTAGGACGGCCCTTAACCAGCGCGATGCAGTTGACAGAGAACGAACTTTGCAATGCCGTCATCTTGAAAAGCTTGTTCAGAATGACGTTAGCATTCACGTCACGCTTAAGGTCTACCACGATACGCATACCCTGGCGACCCGTTTCATCGTTCACGTTTGCGATGCCGTCAAGCTTACCTTCCTTCACCAGGTCGGCGATATACTCGATCAGTTGTTGCTTGTTGACACCATAAGGAATCTCAGTCACCACAATCTTATCGTGCTGATCGTCACTCTCGATCTCGGCTTTGGCGCGCATCACGATACGTCCGCGTCCTGTCTCGTAAGCCTCCTGCACACCCTTTAGGCCATAGATATAAGCGCCTGTTGGGAAATCGGGTGCAGGGATGTATTGCATCAGTTCGGTGCTAGTAATCTCGGGGTTGTCGATATAGGCACAACAGCCATCAATCACCTCACCTAGGTTATGCGTAGGAATATTGGTGGCCATACCCACAGCGATACCATTGGCGCCATTCACCAAGAGGTTAGGAATCTTTGTTGGCATGACTGAGGGTTCCTTAAGCGTATCATCAAAGTTGTTGACCATATCCACGGTATCCTTTTCGATATCGTCCATGATATGTTCGCCCATCTTTGACAATCGGCACTCGGTATAACGCATAGCTGCAGGCGAGTCACCGTCAACCGAACCATAGTTTCCTTGACCATCCACTAAGGTGTAACGCATGTTCCAGTTTTGTCCCATACGCACCAAAGCGCCATAGACAGAGCTATCACCATGAGGGTGATACTTACCCAAAACCTCACCTACAACACGTGCACATTTCTTGTAAGGCTGGGTACTGAAGTTGCCAATACCGCGCATACCATAAAGGATACGGCGATGCACGGGCTTAAATCCATCCCTCACATCTGGTAGAGCACGAGCCACAATCACCGACATACTATAGTCGATGTAGCTTGACTTCATCTCTTCCTCAATGTTAATCTTAATGATTCTGTCTTGATCAATTGTCTGATTTTCGTCCATCTGTATTTAATAATTTACTGTCTTGTTTGATGAATGAGATGCGGCAGGCAAGCCTTTATTGCTTTCTAGCCATCGAATCAGTCCTCTGAGAGACTTAACGCCGACAGGCTTCATTTTCCGAAAAATCGCTTAAAACGCCATTTAAATCGCTTCTAAGCGATTAGGACCGCATTTTCTCAATTGCAAAAATACAAATATATTTCCATTTGAAAAAGGTATTAGAATAAAAAAAACGCTTTTTCAAACAGTCGTTGACGGTATTTAGAATGTTTTAAGGCACAATCCGCAGTTTTTCATTTCACGGATGTAGGATTAATAGTTTTGGATAATCCAATTGTGCTTCTCGCGCTGTTTCTTGGTCAAGCCCTCTCTACGACGGAACATCTGAATCACTTTGACAAAATCAAAACCCAACCCCGTTGATGTAGGCGCATTGAAAACGGGGTAATTGGGGGTAGCTTTTATCGCTTCCGCAGCTATCTTTGGACGCTTTCCCCATACCACAACCTCCTCCAAAGTATTGAATTTGGGTAGAAGACTGATGGTATCACACATCTGCGAGGCCCTCAAAGAAAGAGCCACGAAATGTGATTTGGAAAGCGTTACGCTGGTAAATGGTGTAGGGATATAGAAACGACCTTGATAGTCGGTCAGTACTTTGACGTTGGTATTGGTAGACAACTGCACATTGGCCAAGGGGAAACCAGTCTCCATATTGATTACCACTCCCCTCTTCTGCGCTTGCATCTCGGTAACGAAGGCCAAGCACACGATAATAATTGCACTTATCCTAACCATATCGTTATACCTTAATAATATTATAAAGCTACTCCTGTGTCTTGAGGATCACGCTTGTCGCCCCCATCGTAAACAACGTACCGTTCTCTATAACACGGCGTTCACGATCACCTAAGATCACGTTATCCACGAATGTACCTGTGATGCTAGGTCCATCACGGAGCACATACTTGAGCTTGCCTTGCTTGTCTCTGCTTACCGTGATGACACAATGGGTCATGTCAATGCTTGGATCATTGGTCTCTATGGGGCAGTTGATCTCTTTACCTTTCATATAACGACCTATCACATTGTCCCCCATCTGCAAGGGTAAGACCTGCTTGTAATGAAAAACGTTTTCTATAACAAGTAAGCTGCCATACTCACCTGTTGGCTCTTCATCCTTTGAGGAGTTTTCTTCCTTTTGTGTTTTGCGTAGCTTGGACACTCCGAGACGGATGCCAAACTGCTTATTGCAACTAGGGCAGACGAAGACCAAGCGTTGTCCAACCTCATACTTGGTTTCATCGAAGGTGATAAAGTTATCGCACTTTGGGCATCTAACGCGTTTCATCTACCTATTCTTATTTTACATTAATAACCCAAGAGTCAGCAAAAAGCTTATCTTGCTTCAATGACTTAAGAGCCTCACGAGCTTCTGCTGAAGAGGCATAAGTTCCATATAACACCATGGAGTTGCCCTTCAAGGTCTCTGCGTGCGCTTCCGAATAACCTATCTGTTCTAGATACTGCACATAGCTCTGAGCCCCACTAAGGCTCACATTGGTACAAAGCACGATAGCCCAACGCTTATTAGCCTCTTCTTTCTGTAGGCTTGCCGTGATGGTTTGCTTTGTCTCAACGAGCTGTGTAGGCTCTGTGGTCGACTGACTGGGTGACGAATACAACTCAGCCAAGACACCGCTCTTTATATTACGGTCTGTGTTATGCTCTGCCAAGCGCATGGGTTGCATCACAAAGAAGCAGAATGCAATGACACATGCAGCCACAGCCACATTGCGTATCGCACGCACGCTGAACGAGATGCGTCTGTCTCCGGTAAGCGGTTCGCGTTCAATTGCAATTGCACCCAAAGAGGACATAGGTTCTTCCGCTTGCTCTTCCTCTGACATTTCGACATCCGAAGCCTTTAACAAAGGCTTCATCTCAAATCCGCTCAAGGCGTAAAGCGATGGCGTAAGGATGCCCGACTCTAACGGACTAAAGCTAAGCGCACCTTCCTGATTGACATATAACGTACCTAAGCCATCAAGCAAATGGCTTCCTTCATCTTCTAAAGCACGGCGAATGGTTTCGACCTCGGCTTCCACGCACGCTAGCGCGTCGGGGTAACTATAATCGTAAGCATCCACATACGACTGTACCAACAACGAGTCGTTCATCTTCAACTGCGCATTGAATCCGAGCATACGACGAGGAGGCAGGAACATACCATCTTCCTCATCATAGCTTGCGTCAAGATGATGGGCTACGAATCCACCCAACTCAGGAACAATCACGCAATCGTTAGTAAGGAGCAGGGCTTCTATATGTTTGTTTAATCTAATCACGTTTGCAAAATTAAGGAAAAAATTCGAGTAAGACAAGCATTTGTTAGCATTAAAAAAACTAAATACAAAAATATCTAAACGTTCTGACTTTTCTTGCAAAATAATTCTAAAAACATAATATTATTAGCTACCTTTGCATTTATAAATAGTACATATCATGGAATATATCAAGACTGACATTGATGGAGTTTGGGTTATTGAGCCTAAAGTTTTCAAAGATGCTCGTGGCTATTTCTTCGAAGCATGGAAACAAGACGAGTTTGATAGCCACATAGGTAAGCACGTTAGCTTTATTCAAGACAACGAATCAAAGTCGAGCTACGGGGTTCTTCGTGGCCTACACTACCAGAAAGGCGAATTCAGCCAAGCCAAGTTGGTAAGAGTTATCAAAGGTAAGGTGGTGGATGTAGCCGTAGATATACGAAAGAGTTCGCCCACTTTTGGCAAGTATGTAGCTGTGGAGCTGAGCGAGGACAACAAGCGTCAGCTCTTCATTCCACGTGGATTTGCACACGGTTTCGTGGTTCTCAGCGAGGAAGCCATCTTCACCTACAAGGTGGACAACGTCTATGCTCCTACACATGAGGCTAGCATCCGTTGGGACGACCCCACCATCGCCATCCAGTGGCCTATCGATGCAAAGGACGTTCTGACATCAGAGAAAGATCTGAAAGCAGCCAATCTGCTCAACGCCGAATTGTTTGACTAATTAAGTATCACGTATGAATATTGCAATAGTTGGTACAGGATACGTAGGTTTGGTATCGGGGACATGCTTTGCAGAGACCGGCGCCAATGTGACATGTATTGATGTAGACGCTAAGAAGATAGAACGTCTGAAGCAAGGAGACATCCCTATATACGAGCCTGGGCTAGACGAGATGGTTCTTAAGAACGTCAAGGCTGGTCGACTGCAGTTCTCTACCGATCTGAGCAAGGTGCTCAACGATCAAGAGATTGTGTTCTCAGCAGTGGGAACACCCCCTGACGAAGATGGCTCAGCCGACTTAAAATACGTCCTACAGGTGGCAAAGACCATCGGCGAGAATCTGAACAAATATATAGTGGTGGTCACCAAGAGCACCGTCCCCGTAGGTACGGCCAAGAAGGTGAGAGCTACGATACAAGCCGAACTGGACAAGCGCGGGGCGGATATCCACTTTGACGTGGCGAGCAACCCCGAGTTTCTCAAGGAAGGCAACGCTATTAAGGACTTCATGAGCCCCGATCGTGTCGTGGTGGGCGTGGAAAGTGAACGTGCCAAGAAGATTCTCACCAAGCTTTACAAGCCTTTCTTGCTTAACAATTTCAGGGTGATTTTCATGGACATCCCTTCAGCAGAGATGACCAAATACGCTGCCAACTCAATGCTAGCAACCCGCATCTCGTTTATGAATGACATCGCGAACCTTTGCGAACTGGTAGGTGCTGACGTTGATATGGTGCGCCAAGGCATCGGATCGGACACACGCATCGGGCGCAAATTTCTCTATGCTGGTTGCGGATATGGCGGTAGTTGTTTCCCAAAGGATGTCAAAGCGCTCATCAAGACTGCCGACAAGAATGGTTACTCCATGCATGTTCTGAAAGCGGTGGAAGAGGTCAACGAGAATCAGAAGTCTATACTCTACAAGAAACTATGCGCTGCCTTCGGTGGCGAATCACTTGAGGGGAAAACCATTGCACTATGGGGACTTTCCTTTAAGCCTGAGACCGATGACATGCGCGAGTCTACCGCACTGGTCATCATTGACCTTTTGCAGAAAGCACATTGCAAGATACAGGCGTATGACCCCGTTGCGATGGACGAGTGTAAGCGTCGCATGGCGCTGCGTGACCAGCAACCCGACATCACTTACTGCCCTAACATGTATGACGCGGTGAACAATGCCGATGCACTATTGCTATTGACTGAATGGAAAGAGTTTCGTCTGCCTAGTTGGAAGGTTATTGCCAAAGCGATGAATCATCGCCTCGTCATTGATGGTCGCAACATCTTTGATGCAGAAGAGCTTACCGAGAATGGTTTCGAATACCATTGCATCGGAAAATAAAATCATGTAACAACATGAATAAAAAGAGAGAAATCTTACTTGGTCTTGGGGCTTTAGCGTTGGGACTACTGATTGGTGGATGCAAGAACGCACCCACTAACCAATCAGAGGAAGACCCGCAAGCCAAGAAACTGCTCCAAGGCTATTGGACGCTAGATGATGGAGAAGCCGTGTGGGAAGTGCGCGGCGATAGCATCTACTATCCCGACGCCACCAGCCTACCCGTCCGGTTCTGGATTGTTAGCGACAGCTTGTACCTAGAAGGAAGCCATATCAACAGCTACAAGATTGTGAAACAAGCTGAGCATCTGCTACGTTTCTGCAACCAATCGGGTGACGAGGTGAAGCTCGTCAAGGGTAATGCCAAGCAACTTCGTGCACAGTTTACCCAGCCTAAGACGTACGCCATCAACACCTTTAACACCTACGATGCTGACACTACGGTCAATAACGATATGGGATATTTTGATTCGAAGATACATGCCGAGACTACATCGGATCCTATCATCAAGTCGGAATATAACGATCAGGGTGTAGAGGTAGACAATAGGTATCTAGACAACAAGGTGCGCATCACCATCACGAACCACGGAACCGTCACCTATCAGCACGATTTCCGCAAAGCCGAGTTCTCCGAATTCATCCCATCACAATACTTTGACAAGTGTATGCTTCGTGGTATCGCCTACTCACACACCGCTAAGGATGCGCTCTACTATGATGTAAGCATTGGTATCCCTGACGCTTCCACGACCTACTGCATAGAGCTACGCATCAATAGCAATGGCAAAGTGGACAAGCGTCTTAAATAGAACGCCATCACCGCTGAATATTGGTATAAAGGCGAACGGTGCTTAGCAGGCAAATCATCTACCGATAGGTGCTCCTTTAGCACCTCAAACCATCACTTTAAGGAATCGCTAAAGGCTATAACGAAATGAAGGTTAAATTAATTTTTCGAGAAAATTAATTTAACCTTCATCCAAAAATAATTTATTTTTCTTTCCCAAAGGACCGTCCTTAGCTCATCATACGATACCTTTGGTCAATTCAAAGCATATATATCGATTGGACAAATGGGCTCTACTCATGGGTTTCATTGCCTCTTTCGGCATTTTGAAGCATTGTCTAGGATG
>CAVJZR010000050.1:0-17865 GCA_963654235.1 Bacteroidaceae bacterium
TTATTTTTCTCTGCCATACCTTCCCTTCTATCTCTTCATATACCTCATTTTGGAACACAACTTAGCGTATCCGTCAACCTTAAACGAAGGATGCCAGAACGCACTATGCCCTTGTTTGGCAATGCAGTGATGCCTTTCAAAGGGAGCGCGTTATCCTGAACTGGGACAGAAATTAAAAGGTTATGGACATGCTAGCCTCTTTTAGCTTCTGAAAGGGCCCCTTTGGGAAAGTGATGGGGCGTTTTGGGATGAATCGAGAAATAGAAGCGAGGCTCTAAAACCTATTTCATCAGTTGGAGAATGTGCTTTTTCTGCGATTAAATATTGACAACGTAACGCGCGGAAGAGCCTTGGTTACACGGGCAACATCAAGGTAGGGCGGTGGTGGACGACGGGGCCGCCGACCCAATAGAATGAAAGCGAACGTGCGTCGGGGCACCGCACCCGCTACAATCATGCTCTAAAAGGAATCTAATAACGTGACGAAAGAACATGAAAAGAGGCATCGTTGGCATTCTGCACAAAGTAACCAAATAGCCCGTAAAAGGATAACCAATATTCATAAAACACCCTATTTTCTAACGAAAGATTACTAAAACAAGTATTTGTAGTGTTAAAACGAATAATGATAGCTTGTTTATAAGATGAAATTTATATCTTTGCAATAGAATATTCTATCAATTAATTATTTCAAAAAAATAACATGCGTAACCTTAAGAAGAAAGTTTTTGTAATGCTTCTCTCGGCTTTCTGCGCAGCACAGGTATCGGCTATCCCAGCCCGTCCTGGTCAGATTCACGTTAAGCAAGCTGACGGAACCACCCTTACCCTTCGTTTGGTAGGTGATGAGCATTACCACATGGCGGTAACAACAGATAGTTATCCGCTGTTGTTCAATTCGCAAAATGGCAATTACGAATACGCCATTGTAGAGAACAATCAGTTTGTCTCAAGCAACATCGCTGCCACAGAGGTAGCTCTCCGTCCTGCTTCGGTACAGGCAATGCTTGCTAAGATCGATATGGCTGAGGCTAACGCACTGATGGAGAAGAATATGACGGAGGCTCAAGCCAAAGCTAATAGCAAATACAGCAAGCCTGCCGCTAACGGTAGCGTGCAGAAGATTGTGCGCATCAGCGACGTTCCTACCACAGGAAAGCGCAAGGTGTTGGTGGTGCTGGTCAACTTCACAGACAAGAAGTTCTCTACGATGAACGATCCAGCCGACTACTATGATCGTTTCTTCCACCAAGACGGATTCAGCGACAATGGCGCTTGCGGATCGGTATATGAGTTCTACCGTTACGGATCCAACTATAAGTACGATCCCGAATTTGACGTCTTTGGTCCTGTGGACCTCACGCACAACCACAGCTACTACGCTGGCAACGGCGGAACGGACGACACCTACAAGCTCATACAGGAAGCGTTGCCCCTGGTAGACGCTCAGTATGGTGACCAAATCAACTGGGCCGACTATGATACCAATAACGACGGCGTGATAGACAACGTCTATGCCATCTACGCAGGTTATGGACAGGCCGACTCGGGTGATGGTACCACCATCTGGCCACATAGCGGCAACCTTACCAAACTGCAAGAGTCGGTTTATCCTTACACCATCCACAACTACTCTTTCAACATCAAGGACGACTTGTTGGTAGACCGTTACACCGTGTCACAGGAGATCAACGGCTCTAGCAAGCGCACCGCTGGTATCGGTACGTTCTGCCATGAGTTTGGTCACGTGCTTGGTTTGGCTGACCATTATAACAACAACTCATCCCAGTATTATTCTACCAACCAGTTAGGCGAGTGGGATATCATGGCACAAGGTTCATATAACAACGATCAGAACACTCCTCCTACCTTCAGCGCCTTTGAGCGTTACTCTCTGGGATGGATGGATCTGACCGAGCTTACCACCGACGCCGACTCTATCAATGTGTTGCCTGCATTCGAAGAGAACCCTGTGGCTTACCGCGTAAGCGTTCCCGGCCGTGACAACGAGTACTTTATCCTTGAGAATCGTCAACAGACGGGTTGGGACAAGTATCTCCCTGGACATGGTATGCTGGTTTGGCACCTCGATGAGGACCAATCAGTTTGGAACAATAACATGCCCAACTATTACTCTTCTCACCAGCGCGTGGACATCGTCGAAGCTGATGGCGTAGGTTCAATGTCGGGTAAAGCCAGTGACGCTTACCCTGGAACACAGAACGTGACCAAGGCTAAGTTTAACGGATGGCAGAAGAACAACATCTTCGGACTGGATTATATCGCAGAGAACGACGGCACTATCAGCTTCCTTCTCTCAGGTACCAACTTCAAGCTTCAGTCGCCTATACTCCAGGTAACTGACGTGATGGGTACCTCAGCAGCAGCTAGCTGGAACCAGGTGGACCTCGCTGAAAACTACACCTTGTCTCTGCTCAAGGGCGAGACCGTGCTGAGCGCTAACACCCTCGATGGTTTTGCTTCTTCATTCAGCGGTCTTGATCCTGAAACCGAGTACACCGCAGTGCTCCAGGCACACCTTGGCGACTACAGTTCTGACTCAGTGAAGGTCAACTTCACCACCATCGAGCGTCAGGTAGAAGAGAGCAAGGTGGTAGCTAGAGACGCTAGCGACGTCACCGAGACATCGTTCACCGCTAACTGGGAGCGTCTGCCACAGGCTCAGTCATACGAGTTGACCCTCTATAGCCGCACCAACACCGGTGAGGAACACACCAAGAGCGGATTTGACGATGGCTATCACAACCTCCCCGAAGGTTGGAGCACCAACGCCACATCTACCTCAAGCAGCTTCTATGGCGAGGAAGGTCCATCCCTCCGCTTGAACAAAGACAGCCTCTATCTCATCGTTAGCCAACCCGGTAAGACCATCAAGAACGTAACGTTCTGGTATCGTCTGAGCAACGCCGGTAGCAAGGTGATTGTTGCTGAAGCACATGACGGCGTATGGCAGGATGTTGCTGAGGTTACCAATGATGGTACGGCAAGCGGCACAAAGAGCATCGATATCAACGATGCGGACAGCGTACGCTTCCTCTTCAGCCGTGTATCAGGTTATGCTCTCCTCGATGACGTGGATCTCACTTACCGCGTTAACGTATACAACCCATTGCGCACGGTATCTCTCGACGCCAATGGTCAGGAGCTTAAGAGCGTAGGTGCCGCAGCTGACGATGACCTCTTGCGTTATGCTTTCAGTGGTCTCGATGCAACCTTGCAGTACAGCTACAGCGTACAGGCTATCTCTGGAGACAAGAAGAGCTTGATGTCTGACATCATCAACGTAGGTGAAACCACAGGCATCAACACCATCCATACCACCGACACCACCACACTGGGTAGCGACGTGTTCGATCTCCAAGGTCGTAAGGTTGCCACAGTGGATCAGATGGCACAGTTGCCAAAGGGCATCTACATCGTCCGCGGCAAGAAGGTGGTACTTAAGTAGACACACAAATTACTATTGTTACACAATTATTATTAATTGAGATGGCGGCTTTTCCGTGAGGAAAGGCCGCTGTTTTTTTAGGTACACCACTGCTCTGCGTGCCGTTGATTGTTCGGAAAGGGCCACGGAGAGAATAAAATCGCAAATCTTTGCCCAACCATCTGAAACTTTGTAACTTTGCAAACAAAACCCATTTACATTGAAGACATTTGAAGAATTGGGCGTTTCGGTAGAGATTAGAAACGCCATTGCTGAACTTGGATTTGAGGCTCCGATGCCCGTTCAGCAAGAAGTGATCCCTTATCTTTTAGGTAATCGCAATGATGTTATCGCCCTTGCACAGACCGGCACCGGTAAGACGGCGGCTTTTGGCATCCCATTGATACAACGCATCGATACCAAGAACAAAGCCACGCAAGCCATCGTCTTGTCGCCCACACGAGAGCTTTGTCTTCAGATAGCCGATGATCTCAACGATTTTGCCAAGTATATCCCCCACCTTCACATCGTGCCCGTGTATGGCGGCGCGTCCATCGAACAACAGATCAGGTCGCTGCGTCATGGTGTGCAGATCATCGTGGCTACCCCTGGACGTCTGATTGACCTCATGCACCGTGGCAAGGCACACCTGGATCAGGTGCACAACGTGGTGCTTGATGAGGCTGACGAGATGCTCAACATGGGTTTCAAGGAGTCGATCACCGAGATTCTATCGGGCATTCCCGAGGACCACAACACCCTCTTGTTCTCCGCAACGATGAGTAAGGATGTGGAACAGGTGGCGCGCGGCTATCTGCACGACTATAAAGAGATAGTCGTGGGTAGCCGAAACGAAGGCGCAGAGCACGTCAACCATATCTATTACCTGGTCAATGCCAAGGACAAATACCTCGCGCTGAAGCGTGTGGTGGACTATTACCCCAAGATATATGCCATCGTCTTCTGTCGTACCAAGCGTGAAACGCAAGAGATTGCGGACAAGCTTATCCACGACGGATATAACGCCGAGGCGCTGCATGGTGACCTCTCGCAACAGCAACGCGACCTCACGATGCAGAAGTTTCGCTCCCATCTCACCCAGCTCCTTATCGCTACCGATGTGGCAGCACGCGGATTGGATGTCAACGACCTCACGCACGTGATCAACTATGGTTTGCCTGACGACATCGAGAACTACACTCACCGCTCCGGACGTACCGGAAGGGCAGGAAAGAAAGGCACTAGCATCTCCATCATCCACCTCCGTGAGAAGTTTAAGGTGCGCAATATAGAACGCGTTATCGGCAAGGACTTTGTCGATGGCGTGCTTCCTACACCTGAAGAGATCTGTAAGAAGCAGCTCTTCAAGGCCATGGACGACATCCTCAAGACCGATGTGGACGAGGAACAGATCGCTCCTTACATGATAGATATCAAGCGACAGTTTGAGTATATAGATAAGGAGGACATCATCAAGAAGATGGTAAGCAGCACCTTCGGTAGGTTCTTGGCCTATTATAAGGACGCACCCGTGATAGAGAAACCTTCCACCAAGGGGGCTGAACGGGCTTCGCGCAATGCCGATAAAGCCAAACCTCGTCATCCGGAGCATCCCGAACAGGGTTACGCACGCCTCTTCATCAACCTCGGTAAGGACGATGGCTTCTATCCGGGAGAGGTGATGCAGTTTGTCAATAAGCACATGCGCGGTCGTCAGGAAGTGGGGCATATCGACTTGTTGGCTCGCCAAAGCTACATCGAAGTGCCTGAGCGCGATGCACGCAAGGTGATGAAGGCCCTTGACGGAGCCTTGTACAAGGGACGTAAGGTGCGCTGCAACGATGCGGATAGCGATCGCCCAGCACCCAAGGGTAAGCGAGGTAAGGGTAAACCAGCCGCAGCTGCACCGCAACGCAAGTTTAAGAAGGACGACTGGAAGCGTCTGATCAATGGTAATCCAACTGAGCTCAAAGGCGAAATACCCGATTTCACCGAAGAAGGATGGGCTCGCAGACGTCCAAAGAAGAAGTAAAATGGCTTAAGCCAACTATTATTTTAATATATCAATCATACAATGAACATTGCTGTATATTGCTCGGCCAATGATCATCTAGACCCTGACTTCTATACATTGACCGATGAATTGGGGCGTTTTATGGCACAAGAGGGCCATCACTTGGTCTTCGGCGGTGCCAACATGGGGCTGATGGAGCGCATCGCTAAAGCCGTCAAAGACAACGGCGGTATGACCATCGGCGTGGTGCCGCAGATCCTTGAGAAAGGCGGAAGGGTATCCAACTACCTCGATGTGGAGATTCCTTGTGACTCGCTGGCCGACCGCAAGGAACTCATGGAGACCAAGAGCGACATCTTTATCGCCCTTCCTGGCGGCGTGGGCACCCTTGACGAAATCTTCAACGTCGTGGCTTCGGCTACGATAGGGTATCACCACAAGCGTGTCATCTTATATAATATGAAGGGCTTTTGGGATCAGCTCATCGCTCTTCTTGACGATTTGGCTCATCGTGGGTGCATCCGTGGCGACTGGCATAGCCAAATCGTCGTGGCAAACAACCTCGATGATATCCGTAAAGCACTACAATCATGACCGAAAGCATTACTCCCAAGAGCTTCCCTGACCTCATGGCGGGGAAGAAAGTGCTCTATGTGCATGGTTTTCTCTCTGCAGGTTCCACACATACGGCCACCGTTTTGCGGCAGTTTATGCCTCAAGCAACGGTTCTTGCGCCCGATCTGCCCGTCCATCCGGAGGACGCCATGCAGTTGCTTCGTGACCTCGTAGCATCTGAAAAGCCCGATCTCATCATCGGAACGTCCATGGGTGGCATGTACACCGAGATGCTTTATGGTGTGGATCGTATCTGTGTGAACCCCGCATTTGAGATGGGTAGCACGATGACGGAGCACAATATGATGGGCAAACAGGTGTTTCAGAACCCGCGTCAGGATGGTGTGCAGGAACTGATTGTGACCAAAGCGCTTGTCAAGGAATATCGTGAGATGACCTCACATTGCTTCGAGCAGGTTGACGCAGAGGAGCAACGGCGCGTGTTCGGGCTCTTCGGAGATGCCGACCCCGTGGTTCACACATTCGATTTGTTCCACCAACATTATCCCAACTCAGTGCGTTTTCATGGTGAGCACCGCTTGTTGGAAAAGGTGATTTACCATTATCTCATACCCGTAGTGCGATGGATAGACGACAGTCAGGAGCAACGCGAGCGCCCAACGGTGTTTATTCATTGGAACACGCTTATGGATGGCTATGGCAAACCTAAGTCGAGCTTGCATAAGGCGTACGAGTTTCTGCTCGAACATTACAACGTTTACATCGTAGCACCATCCCTGACGAGCTCTCCTGCGTTCTACGAGGAAGCGCGTGCATGGGTTGAGGACGTGTTCAGTGCGCCCGCTTGGGGACATCTGCTCTTCGCTAATCAATTGCAGTTGCTCTATGGCGACTACCTCATCAGTGCCGATGAAACCGACGAATTCCTCGGTACGGCTATCCGCTTTGGCTCAGATGAGTTTAAGACATGGGAGGAAATTATTAGCTTCTTCGGTCGTTTGGGAGGTCAGTAATCACAGCGCTGCCCCGTGGACGAGTAAGCCTGGGGTGACGTTCAATACTATAAAAGAAGAAAGCCGCTATCGTTTCGTTGCGATAGCGGCTTTCTCTATGTGGATAGATCAGCAGAGATTAGTTGCCTTTCTTATAGTTGTCGATACCCTTATCAAGGAAGTTCATGAATCCAGGGATATCCTCTTTGTATACGAAGCTGCCTGAGAGAGGCTTCCCGTCGTTGTCCACTGTGACGTAGAAGGGCTGTGCCAGGTAGCCAAACTTGGTTTGCTCAAGGTAGCTCCACTTGTCGCCTACGGTGCGAAGGGTGCGGCTTGTGCCGTCAGGATTCTTCACTTCCATTGGTTGTGCCAGTGGTGTCTTATCGTCAACGTAGAGAGATATGAGGACGTAATCTTTCGTTAGACGCTCAGCAACCTCAGGATCGGTCCATACAGCAGCCTCCATCTTACGGCAGTTGACACAACCAAAGCCGGTGAAATCGAGCATTACAGGCTTGTGTTGAGCCTTTGCGGCTGCCATACCTTCCTCGTATGAGGTGTACTGAGGATGGATCTCTTGTGCCTTGTTAAGGTTGAAGTCTTGCGTGTTCATAGGAGGTGAGAAGGCGCTGACGGCTTTACAAGGAGCTCCCCAAAGACCTGGCACCATGTAAACGGCAAATGCGAAGGAACACAAACCTAGCATAATGCTCGGTACAGGCATTGCTGTCTGTGTGGGATCGTCGCTTGGGAACTTCAGTTTACCGATGAGATAGAGTCCCAAGAAGGTAAAGATCATGATCCACAGAGCCAAGAACGTCTCGCGATCGAGGATTCCCCAACCATAAGCTAAGTCGGCTACGGAGAGGAATTTCAGTGCAAAGGCGAGCTCGATGAAGCCCAACACCACCTTAATCATATTCATCCAAGAACCTGACTTAGGCGCTTGCTTCAGCCAAGTGGGGAACATTGCGAAGAGAGAGAAGGGCAATGCCAATGCAATAGCAAAGCCAAACATACCCACTGCGGGTGCTACCCAGTCGCCACTGGTGGCAGCTTGAACCAACAAAAGGCCGATTACGGGAGCCGTACAAGAGAAGCTCACCAGCGAAAGGGTAAATGCCATCAAGAAGATAGATACCAGTCCGGTGGTGGTAGAAGCCTTATTATCTACTGCGTTACCCCATGAAGCAGGAAGCTTGATCTCAAACCAGCCAAAGAAACTGAACGCAAAGACCACCAAAAGGAGGAAGAAGAAGATGTTGAATGGTGCGTTTGTTGCTAGCTCGTTGAGTCGTTGAGGACCGAAGAGAGCCGTGATGATCAGTGCCAAAGCCATGTAGACCACGATGATTGATATGCCGTAAGTCACAGCATCGCGTATACCGCGCTTCTTGTCGTCCTTTGCGCGCTTCAGAAAGAAGCTCACCGTCATTGGAATGATAGGCCAAACGCATGGTGTGAGCAATGCTACGAAACCGCCAACGATACCCATGAGGAAGATGTACCATAGAGAGTGATCCTTTGTCGATTCACTATCGCTGAATGCTTTCAGCTCTTTGACCACCGGAGTCCATAGGTCGCTCTTGACGTTAGCGGCTGCGGTGTCAGCCTTAACCTCCTGGGTGGTGGCTGAGTCGGTAGCTACGGCAGCTTGCTCGGTCTCGTTTGCAGGTGCTTCCGTTGTGGTTTCAGCGGCAGCAGCTTCTGTTGCTTTGTCCTCAACGGCTGCGGGTGCATCCTGAGGACCGTTCCCTTTATAGTTGAACTCTACCGAAGTAGGAGGCATACACATCTCGTCGTTACATGCGCCGTACTCTAGGTAGCCTTTCACCTCATAGGTCTTACCGGTGATTTTGTATTTCTGTACAAAGCGAACGCTATTCTCAAAGTAACGAAGCTTCATCCCGAAGATAGGGTCCATCTCACTTATCTCCTTGCCTTGGTGCTGCAATCCGCCCATAGGTTGTACGCCGACAGCCTTGTCCGTGTGCAGTGTGGCAGATATTGGACCATCGCTTGGTAGTCCGGTGGAGTAGACGTGCCATCCCTTAGCTATCGTAGCAGAGAATATTACGTCAACCTCTGTAGGGGAGACTTGCTTTTGCGAAGCCGTAAAATGCACGGGGTTGCCTTGGGCAAAGGACACAGTGCTAAGCAAAAGCATTATTACAGAAAGAATAAAGCTTTGTTTCGTTTTCATATTTTTGCTTGATAAATAATTACAAAACAGATATTATACAATTTGCAAAAGTATATAATAAATCAAAATTACGCAACTTTTTGGTTGGAAAAATTGGATGATTAGAATTTAATACGTAACTTTGCAAGTGAAAGAATATAAACCGATAACGAACAGGAAAACGGAATTCCGACATTGATAGATGTTGGAATTCTTGTTTTTTGTGTTCCTATTAGTAGTACAAATCTCAAAAATTATACAATTATGGCATACATGTCACAAGAAGGCTACAATAATATGGTAGCCCAACTACATGAATTGGAAACCATCGAACGTCCTAAAGCGTCCGCCGCTATAGCTGAAGCACGCGATAAAGGTGACCTGAGTGAAAACTCTGAGTACGATGCAGCTAAGGAAGCACAAGCTCATTTGGAGGATAAAATTAACCGTCTCAAGATGGCGATAGCTGAAGCTAAGATCGTGGATACCTCTCGTTTGAGTGCTGACTGTGTACAGATCCTCTCCACGGTGGAGATGACCAACGTTACCACTAACGCTAAGATGCGTTACACAATCGTTAGTGAGAACGAGGCAAACCTCAAGCAAGGCAAGATCTCCATTAAGACTCCGATTGCTCAGGGACTGCTTAACAAGAAGGTGGGTGACGTTGCTGAGATTCAGATACCACGTGGCGTGGTGAAGCTCCGCATCGATAAGATCTCTATTGAGGCTTAAGCCGACAGGTCTAGACGAGAAGAACGAATCTTAAAAAACAAAGTTATGGATATTTTCAGTAAGATTGCAGCAGGCCAAATACCTAGCTATAAGTGTGCGGAGAACGATCAGTTCTATGCTTTTCTTGATATCAATCCAGTGCAAAAGGCGCATACCTTGGTTATCCCACGTCGTGAGGTAGACTACATCTTCGACATGAACGACGATGAATTGGCCCAGTTTGAGGTTTTTGCCAAGAAGGTAGCGTGTGCTATCAAAGCCGCTTTCCCATGCAAGAAGGTAGCTCAGGTGGTGCTCGGTCTTGAGGTGGCGCATGCCCATATCCACTTGTTGCCCATCAATAGCGAGGCAGATGTCGACTTCCACAAGCATCAGAAGTTCTCTGAGGAAGAGATGCAAGCCATCGCAGACAAGATCTATGCTGAGTTTACCAAGCTCGCATAAGCAGCCAAGCAAGCCGTCGTCAGACGATTGACGCTTCTTTCTATACGTATGGAAGAAGCGTCCGTAAACATTAAAAACCCCGAAATCATCGAATGAGTCCCAATAGATCTCTCCGCATAGGAGGATGTGTTGGGACTCATTTTTGTTATTAGAACGATCTCAAATCGGTAGACCGATGCTCCTATCGAGCACTCACCTCATCTAGGAAGAACCAAGCAGGGTAGCCCACACCATAATGCCAATCAGGACACATACCTAGGGCTGTGACCTTTACACGGACATATCGTGCCTTGACGGGGCAGCTCTCGTCTGCCGTAGCAGCTACAAACTTGATGCTAACGTCCCGATCTTCGGCAAAATCGAATCGCTTTCCGAAGGGCAGAAACGTCTTTCCGTCCGTCGAAACGCTATATTCCACCGCCTTGGGGAGCAGCACCCATGCGCCCAACTGGTGTAGGAAGTCGCTTTCTAGATGCTGAATGGCTTTCTCTTCACCCATGTCTAGGATGAAGTCGGCATCTTTTCCTTCCCATCCTACCCATCCTTCCACGTATCCAGCACCACCATGCAGTCCGTCGGTGAGGGCCGTCTCAGCTATCGGCAGGTAGCGTTCGGCAGGCGGAAGCACATAGCTCACCTTGGCACCGAGCAGCAGATTGGGCTCGTTAGAGGGCAGATAACGCTTGAGATACAGGTCGCAGTAGTCCTGTGGTCGATTCTTTCGCTCGTTGAGCGTAGGCACTTCATACTCGTTACAACGTTCCTTGAACAGCTTGACATCCTTTAGCGTCTGCTCCACATCGCCCCCTTGCCGTGCGCGAGCTATCTCCAGTGCGGCATATTGCAGCGGCAGTCGGGCTATGCGCACCCTTCGTAGCAAGGTAGGATCATCGCTGACGGCTTGCTCCGCCTTGTCAAAGAGCTGATCATAGGTGCGCATAAGGTGGTCATTGAGCATTCCATCCTTGTGCGTGATGGGCGAGTCGTAGATCCAAAGCGGCTTATGACTGGCAAGCAAAGCTCCCTCCATGAGCTTGCGGTAACTATATATATAAGGTGAAGCCTGACCATAATAGTCGGTCAGAAAGGCATTCATGAGCGAGTCGGCATCCTGATCAGGGTTCCACATCAGCTTGCCTATCATGTAAGCGCGCAGCTCTGCAAAGTCGGTACCCACACTTCCGTTCTCCTGTTCGAACAACATGTTAGCATGATTGTGCTTAAACAGGGCGATGTTAGGTTGCAGAACGTGGAAGTTGGGAAACGGACTCACCACGTTGTCAAAGTTGATGGCGTAGTCCCAGATATACAAGTTGTCCGATATCTGCGCCCATCCCTCGAGTGCTCTGACAAAGTCGCGCCCGCTCTCATTGTCGGTTAGCGGCACCTCTCGCTTGCTATCGATGCTGCAAAGCATGATGTTCACGTTGGGCAAGGGACGTACATGACGTGGCGGTTGCATGCTGAAGAGATAGGCAAGGGTAGAAAACTCCTTGTCCGGATAGCGCTGAGCCAACCGATTGAGAAACCTGATGATAGGACCGGAGGGCGATCCCTCCTCTTGCTCAATGGCTTGACAGGCTTCACAGTGGCAGTTGGTGTTGTTGCCATCGTTCTGACTTACCGAGATCATCTTTAGTCCGGGGTTAGCTTGGAAGATCGAATCTAGGTTGTGACACACCTGCTCAAAGAGCGCCTCATTGGTCAGACACCACTGGCTATGCGCCCCCGGCTGCCGCTTGCCGTTGATCATCGAGTACCATTCGGGATGCTCCTTGCCATAGCGTGCGGCAGGCAAGATCTGATTGAACGTATGCACCCACATATTGGCTACAAACATATCGCGTGGCTCCTCCCATCCAAACCAGTCGCGGAACCACGGGTCTTTGAGCGAATAACCATTGGTCTGCCGATAGCGAAACGCCGGTTGGTCACTCCAGTCGATAGCCGGCAGCGTCAGCGCATTCACCTTCTGCCACTTGTAGGAAGGCGTATGGTTAACGGTCCAAGCATCCTTGGCTAGATAGTTGATGCCCAGATAGCGTTCCAAGAGGTGTGACACGCCTAGGATGGCGCCCTTGTCACCACCGCTCATGATGCGTAGTACGTTGTCATGACAACTGATCCAGAAGCCATCTTCGCCCACCTTGTCCGTGGTGCCACCTATGATGATGCCCTTTTTCGGACCTTTCGTGGTTGACGCCGTGGCGGCGCTGTAAGGCTGAACGGGCAGCGTGACACCCGATAACTGCTCCACAAAGTGGCACAACAGCTCTGCAGCGCGGCGCGACTCGCTGGTGCTATCAGCTAGCGAGACGTGTGTGGCAGCCTTGCCCTTGCTTACCAAGGTGATCTGTGCAGACGAAGGAATGGCTGTGAGAGATAATAACGCGATAGCAGAAAGGCGCAACAGATGGCCTCTTCGCTTTCTTAGAGAGTGTGAGAGTTGCATAGATAATAGGTTTTTACTACGCAAATGTACCATAAATCATCCGGATTAAGAAAAAAGCCACTCGTTTTTTTATCCGACAACGGTTTTTGTTGTAACTTTACAAACGTTTCGTAAGCATTCCCACCGATATGTGGCGTGATGGCCGAGACCCACCTTCATTGATTATTAACTAATACAACGATAATGAAAAAGACCTTGATGACGCTGGCAGCGTTCCTTGTCAGCCTTGTTACCTTTGCACAGTATCAACCTAGCCAAGAGGTTGTGGCATCGCAGAAAGAGTTTCAAGACTCTAAGTTGGGTATCTTTATCCATTGGGGCATCTACTCGATGCTAGGCAATGGCGAGTGGGTGATGAACACCAAGAGCATCAACTATCAGGAATATCCTAAGCTAGCAGGCGGCTTCTATCCCTCCCATTTTGATGCGGAGCGCTGGGTAAAGGCGTTCAAAGCAGCCGGAGCTAAGTATATCACCTTCACCACGCGCCACCACGATGGCTTCTCGATGTTCAAGACAGCCACCAGCAACTATAACATCGTGGACGGAACGCCTTATGGCCGCGACGTGCTTAAGGAGCTAGCTGACGCTTGTCATAAGGAAGGCATCAGTCTGCACCTTTACTATTCGCACCTGGACTGGTCCCGACTCGACTACCCTTTGGGTCGCACAGGTCTGAAGCTGGGTCGCCCTACGGACAAGCAAAACTATGACACCTACTTTGCTTTCATGAACAACCAGCTCACCGAGCTCCTCACCAATTATGGTAAGGTAGACGCGATCTGGTTTGATGGATGGTGGGATCACGACAGCGACAAGACACCTTTCGACTGGCGACTGGACGAACAGTATAGCCTCATCCATCATCTGCAACCCCAATGTATGATAGGCAACAACCACCACGGCACTCCTTATGCCGGTGAGGATATCCAGATCTTTGAGCAAGACCTCCCCGGCGAGAACACCTACGGGCTGAGCGGACAAGATGTGAGTCACCTGCCGTTGGAGACCTGCTTGACGATGAACGACTCATGGGGATATAGCATCACCGATAAGGACTTCAAATCGAAGGACGACCTTGTGCGCGAACTGATCCGTGCAGCAGGTAAAAACTGCAATCTCTTGCTCAATGTGGGTCCCCGTCCCGATGGCGAACTGCCTACCGAAGCCGTTGAGCGCCTTGAGGCTGTGGGTCAATATATGCAGCAGTATGGCGAAACCATCTACGGCACGCGTGGCGGACTGGTCGCTCCTCACGACTGGGGCGTGAGCACCCAGAAGGGCAAGCGCCTCTTTATCCACATCCTCAAGCTGCAGGACCGCGCCCTCTTTGTACCCACAGGTACCCATCAGGTTACCGCAGCCAAGGTGTTTGCTACCGGAAAGAAAGTGGCGCTGACCAAGGTGGCCAACGGATACACCCTCTCTCTGCCCGAGCAACCTACTGGCATCGACTATGTAGTGGAGCTTACGCTCAAGTAAAAGCTTTTCACTAACAATATTATATATAAAGCAACCGCTGCTATCATCTTCCCCAAAGGGAACTGATAGCAGCGGTTTTCAGTGTATATAATGGTGATATTAGCCTATGTAACGGCGCTTTAGCCTACCTGACTACCAGGTTTCACCTCGCTCAAGACCGATGTCACGCTGAGCGAACCATCAAAGTTGAGCGCAGAGAGAATCATACCTTGGCTCTCAAGACCCATCATCTTGCGTGTAGCAAAGTTGGCAATGAACAGCACATCCTTACCCACGAGCTGTTCGGGCTCATAGTAGGCAGCTATACCGCTAAGGATGGTGCGGTCCGTACCGCTTCCGTCGTCGATCAAGAACTTCAGTAGCTTCTTGCTCTTCTTCACCTTCTCACAAGCCTTGATGTGTCCCACGCGGATGTCCAGCTTCTCAAAGTCGTCATAGCTGACGGTCTCCTTCACTGGTGCAGCCTTGTAGCTAGCCGCCGCGTTGGCCTTCTTGGTATCCTCGAGCTTCTGCAGTTGGGCGTTGATAGCGTCGTCCTCAATCTTCTCAAAGAGCAGAGAAGGTGTACCCAACTGATGTCCAGGCTCCAGCAACGTGGTAGAACCCAGCTGAGCCCAGTCGCTTTCCTCGATGTTGAGCATCTCGCGGAGCTTCTTGCTGCTGAATGGCAAGAAAGGCTCAAAGGCAATCTCAAGGTTGGCTACGAGCTGCAAGGAGAGATACAGAATGGTCTTCACGCGCTCCATATCGGTCTTAGCTACGTGCCAAGGCTCACAGTCGGTGATATACTTGTTACCGATGCGTGCCAGATTCATGGCTTCCTTCAGTGCATCGCGGAACTTGAATGCATCCAGCAATGCCTCCACCTTCTGCTTCACATCCTTAAACTCAGCGATAGCTTTCTGGTCCACCTCGGTGAGCTCACCGCACGCAGGCACCACGCCATCAAAGTATTTCTTGGTCAGTTGCAGCGCTCTGTTGACAAAGTTGCCGTATACAGCCACCAGCTCCGAGTTGTTACGCTCCTGGAAATCCTTCCAAGTGAAGTTGTTATCCTTGGTCTCAGGCGCATTGGCAGTGAGCACATAGCGCAGCACATCCTGCTTGCCAGGGAAGTCGCGCAGATACTCGTGCAGCCACACAGCCCAGTTGCGAGAGGTCGATATCTTATCGTTCTCAAGGTTAAGGAACTCGTTAGCGGGCACATTGTCAGGCAGGATATAATCGCCGTGAGCCTTGAGCATGGTAGGGAAGATGATGCAGTGGAACACGATGTTGTCCTTACCGATGAAGTGAACCAGGCGTGTCTCAGGATCTTTCCACCACTTTTCCCAGTTGCCATATTTCTCTGGCTGAGCGTCGCAGAGCTCCTTGGTGTTAGAGATGTATCCGATAGGTGCGTCAAACCATACGTAGAGCACCTTGCCGTCAGCACCCTCAACAGGCACGGGGATACCCCAGTCGAGGTCGCGGGTCATCGCGCGAGGCTGCAGATCCATGTCCAGCCAGCTCTTGCACTGTCCGTACACGTTGGAACGCCACTCCTTGTGTCCTTGCAGAATCCATTCCTTGAGCCATTCCTGATAGTCGTTCAGGGGCAGATACCAGTTCTTGGTGCGCTTCACCACAGGCTCAGAGCCACTGATGGTGGAGTGGGGGTTCTTCAGCTCCATAGGGCTGAGGTCGCTACCACACTTCTCACACTGGTCGCCATAGGCGTTAGGGTTGCCGCAGTGAGGACATTCGCCCATGATGTAGCGGTCAGCTAGGAACTGATGCGCTTCCTCATCATAGTACTGTTCGCTCTCTTTCTCGATGAGCTTGCCCTCGTCATAGAGCTTGCGGAAGAAGTCGCTTGCCAGCTTATGGTGCACATCGCTGGTGGTGCGGCTATATACGTCAAACGAGATACCAAACTCCTTGAACGAGTCCTTGATAATCTTGTGATAGCGGTCGCACACATCCTGTGGGGTGATACCCTCCTTCTTGGCGCGCAGCGTGATAGGAACGCCGTGCTCATCAGAACCACCGATAAACACCACTTCCTCTTTCTTCAAGCGAAGATAGCGCACATAGATGTCAGACGGTACGTACACACCAGCCAGGTGACCGATGTGCACACCACCATTGGCATAAGGCAATGCCGCTGTCACGGTGGTACGTTTGAATTGTTTCTTTTCCATTATGATAGTTTTCTTACGTTTTTCTATTTTGCAAAAGTACGAAAAATAAGGCAGATAAGCCGTGGCTTCCCTCATTTTTCTGCTTGTTCAGATGCCAAACTCCAAACTTTATTTCTAATTTTGTATTTTCATCTTAGAACAAGACACCTCAAAACAAAACAACTAGACGTATGAAACGTACATTGGAACAACTCGTTCGCCCTAATATACAAGCGCTTGCCACACCACGCATGCGCACCCATGAAGCCCTTCAAGAGGCTGACTCAGTGTGGCTTGATGCCAACGAGACACCCTATAACCGCCCCCTCAATCGTTACCCCGACCCTTATCAGCATGACCTCCGCGCTGCCTTGTCACCCGTGATGCGTGTAGCAGCAGACCAGATCTTTGTCTCTAATGGTCTGGATGAGGCGGTGGATCTGCTCTATCAGGTGTTTGCCTCACCTAGACGGGACAACGTGGTGGCCATCGCACCTACGCGCCCGGTGTATCAGCGCTATGCTCATATCCACGAGGTGGAGTATCGTCATGTGCCGCTGACCGCCGACTATCAGCTCGATGCTGACCGCGTGCTAGCCGCCTGTGACGCTAATACCAAGCTGGTATGGCTCTGCTCACCCAACGATCCTACGGGTGACCTCCTCGATCGCAACGAGGTGGCACGTGTGCTGATGGGCTTTGATGGCATCGTGGTGGTGGATGAGAGCTATGTGGAATACTGCCGACAACCCTCTTGGCGCCACTATCTAGAGCATTTTCCTCACCTCGTGGTGCTAGGAACGATGAGCAAGGCGTGGGGATGTGCCAGCCTTCGGGTGGCGATGGCTTATGCCCATGCACCCATTGTGAGCCTCTTGGATCGTGTGAAGCACCCCTATAACGTCAGCGGAGAGGCGCAAGCCAAAGCCCTGGAGATGCTTAGCAAGCGCTATGACGTGGAGACGTGGGGCAGACAAGTGGCTAGCGAGCGCCAAGAAGTGATGCGTGCGTGGAGCAAACTGGAGATTTGCGAAAAGGTGTTCCCGTCGGTAACCAACTACTTTATGGTGCGTCTGCACAACGTGGACGACGTGTACAGCCATCTGCTCTCACAACACATCCATGTCCTCCGCTGCGATGGCATGGAGCAATGTGAGGGTTGTCTGCGCGTGACCATCGGTACACGGGAGGAGAATAACAGGCTCATCGGTGCGCTGCGCAACTATGAACACTTACACCGCAAGCAGTGACGATGTCCTCGGCATAGCGCATTCGTTGCGCCTCTAAGTATGAACGACGACGTGATAGAGGTGGTTTGACGGGTCAGTAGAAATATAGTGGGGATAAGCGTATAAGTTAGCAATGCGGAAAAGGA
>CAVJZR010000051.1:0-17712 GCA_963654235.1 Bacteroidaceae bacterium
CAATCTGCTATTACTCGGAATGCATGATAATACCAACTCGATTCGGGGATGAACCACTTTTTATCATATAAACAGGCAATAGAACTATACAATTAAGGTTATGCGATACTCTTAAGACGATTAATTCTGCGGTTTGTAAAGTAAGCAACCATGCTAAAGAGCTTCAAAGATGGTTATCGTGTGGTCAATCAGGTTGATAAAATGGGATAGGGAAACTGAAATATAACAAGAGGTGTATCACAATCAAATATGATACACCCCTTGAAGTTTGTGCTTTATCTACGCCTCTAAAGATGTTCTAACCACGTTGGTTGGGGAACCAAAGGGTTATAGCTTATTGCATACGGTTTAGAGAAATGCTTGTGATTTTGTTGTCGGCAGAAACGCTAGCTGAAATTTGGTAGCGTAGGTTTGCCGTTCCACCTTCTCTGGCTATTTCTAGTCGCGCGGGGATACTCAGTTTGTATCCAGCCACTTTGCCGTCTTGCTCGATAGGATCACAACTGGTAGGTTGCTCCATGTGCCAATTGATGTTCTTTACGTCAGCTTGATACAAGCGATCAGACATATACTTGTTTATGTCAGCGATGGATGCACCCGAGGCGCCATTGAAAGAGAAGCTGCTAGCCATGCAACCTTCTATAGCAGAAGTGCTCTTGGTGTTCATGCCAACCAAGAAACGTCGGATAGGATCGGCTGCCTTTTGAGCATTCTCTTGTGCTTTCTTCTCACTTTGACTCATGAGCTGTTGGGCTAGTTTGCCTGCTTCACTAGCATGAGCGCCATTGCTATGTGATGCAATATACTCGGCGTAGGCATCTTCGGTGTTCTGCTTCACAGCGCTTGCCCAATCGATAGAGTCGAGTTTTGAGAGTATAATCTGCTTATAGGGCGTGTTAGGGTTTGCGTCAAGGTATTCTTGGAATGTCTTGCGGTCATTCTTAGAAAGCACTGCGTTCCAATTCTCACTAGACTGTGTCAACTTCTTCAACAAACTTTCAGCCTCATTGCGATGCTCCAACGAAATAGTTTGCTTGTATTTGCTGAGATATTGTTGTATCACATTGGGGTTCTGACTTTGCATAGCTTCAGTGAAAGCCTCTGCTTCATTGTTCTTTTGCTTGTCTTGGTAGAAATACAATAGAACAAAACAAATGATTGCTGCAATAACAAACGAGATTAAGAGAGCGACATGGTTGTTTTTCTTTTGCTTCTCCTGTGTTTGATTGTCTTCCGAATCCTTTGCTTCTTCCTCGGTTGTTTCATCATCAATAGGTTCGGTATATGTGGTGTTAGCAGGCTCAGCGATAGGCGTGGCTTGCACTATTGGTTCTTCAGGCTCGCCTTGCTGAACGATTTCTTGTTCATCAATGACGGAGCTTGTCACCTTATTTATATTGTCTGATTGTGAACCTTTAGTAGAATCTTGAGATATTGGCGCACTCTCTTTCGGAGCAGAAGCGGAATGAGCGTCTGTTACGGGTGCGTGATGACAATTGGGACAAATCTCCTCTTCGTCAAGATAGATTTCTCCGCAATATGAACAATGTATAATATGATTAGCAATTTTAACTCCGCAACTGGGGCAAACTGGTGCTTTGTCACTCACTTGGTGACCGCATTCTGGACATTTGATAATCATTGTTGCTTGTTATTAAGTGTGTTAGTTAGTCCGAAACTCTTACGTGTTGAACTTAATTATTTCCATCTACGATAGCGTAACTCTCGCATGCTATGTCTACCCATGAGTCTGCTTTTGTCCACATATCCCGTTACGCCGTTGATGTGTCCTTTGCCGGTGTATTGCCACGCATATATGTCGCGACCATCTTGCAGCACGGGTTCGCTTCCAGAATATTTGGCAATAAACAAGAGGTAGCCATCAAGCTCTCCTTGTAGATATCGGTTGTAGAAGTTCTCATAAGTATAGATGAGCGGCTTACACTTGTATTCGCGCTGCATTAGGTCAATAAACTTGTGCAGCGAATCGCATAACGCCTCTCTTCCCAAACCACTTGTGGTCTCGATGTCAATCATCGGAATCAAGTCTTGATCGTCAGGTCGACATTGATAACGGAAGTTTCTCAATTGGTCTGCTTGTGGTTGTTTGGGGCGATAGAAGTGATATGAACCTACCTTAAGGCCATATCTGCGTGCCAACTCAATGTTTTCTTCATATCTCTGGTCAATACGCGTACCGCCTTCTGATGCTTTGAGGTAGACAAAAGCCATCTTGCTGTTGTTGCCAACAGCCTCCCAGAAAACGTTTCCTTGATAATGGCTCATGTCTAAACCATGTACGTGATTGCAAGTGTCTTCACATTGTATATTATAGTATTGCGCCTTTGAGGAAACAAAGACGAACAACATAGAAATGATGGTAAGGATTTTAATTCTGCTCATGGATTGCAAAGTTAAGAAATAAGTTTTAATTAATACCCACCCAAGAGGATAAATTACCTTAAATATTATATCCTGATAAGTTATGGGGAATCGTAAAGGTTTATCAATAAGCGTGATGCAGGATAGTATCATGTCAGAGAAAGAATAGTAAGATGGCAATTATTGCAAGTTTATAGGATGAAGATTTGATAAAATAGTATTACTATCAGTTATATTCTAAATAGTGATTAGAGGGATAAATCGCTAAATTTGCATCTGACTTAAAATACTAACGAATTCTTAATTAAATATCTATGCAATTTGTAAAAACCTTGTTCACTGCTGCACTAATTGCGTCATCAGTTTCGACTTTTGCTGCTGATTACACAATTAATGGCAATTATGTGACGATTTCGGTCAAGCAACCGTTAGCAGATGGAGCCAAAATGGTTCGTTTGCAAGTGATTAACAAGGGCATTGTGCGTGTGGAAGCGACACCGACCAATGCCTTCGGTCAACGCAAGAGTTTGGTGGTTCTGCCCCAAAGCGAGTTTACCGATTTCCAAGTGAAGGAGTCTGATGGCTCTACAGTAACCGTTCAAACCACCGACTTGTTTGTCAATGTCAATACGACAACGGGTAGAGTGGAATTCTTTGACAAGAATCACAAGTCGCTCCTTTCTGAGTTGCCAGATGGTAAGGGCAAGACCTTCAAGCCTTACTATGTTCCTGACCGCGAGATAGGCGTGGATAGTCGTCTCAGCGAGGCTCAACGTCACGGATGGACATGGCATGCAGAGTTTGCTTCACCTGATGATGAAGCTTTCTACGGACTCGGTCAGCACCAAAGCGAAGAGCTCAACATGAAGGGCAACAATGAGGATCTGTTCCAATATAACACCAAGGTAAGTGTACCATTTGTGGTAAGTAATAAGAACTATGGTGTGTTGTGGGATAGTTATAGCTATTGCCGCTTCGGTAATCCAAATGATTATCTGCAGCTCAATCGTGCTTTCACCCTTTACGATAAAAATGGTAAGAAGGGCGCACTCACCGGTACGTATGTTCAGAAGGATGGTAAGACCGTAGTGCGTGATGAGGACTCAATCTATTACGAGTTTGCTTTGCCCGATATCGCCGCACGTGGATTGAGTGACGTAGGTGTAGGCAATCTTCCAAAGGACTTCAATCTTGATGGTTCACATGTAACCTATGAAGGATATATCGAGGCTCCAACGAACAACTTCTATCGTTTCATCTTATACTACGCTGGATATATGAAGGTGTATATTGATGGAAAAGAAGTGGTGCCAGAGCGTTGGCGTACAGCGTGGAACCCTAACAGCTACAAGTTTACCGCTCCATTAAAGAAAGGTGAACGCACCAAGATTCTCATCGATTGGTATCCTGATGGTGGTGTAAGCTATTGCGGTTTGCGTGCTGCCACTCCTAGAAGTGAGCAAGAGCAAGGCAACTTAAGCATTTGGAGCGAAATGGATCCAGAGATGGACTATTACTTCATTGCAGGTGATAATCTTGACGAAGTGATCTCTGGCTATCGTACACTGACAGGTAAAGCACAAGTGTTCCCTAAATGGACCTTCGGCTTCTGGCAGAGCAGAGAGCGTTATCAGTCAAGCAACGATATGGAAACGGTGTTGAGCGAATTCCGCAAACGTCAGATTCCTGTAGATAATATCGTTCAGGACTGGAACTATTGGAAACTGGATTCATGGGGATCACATGAGTTTGAACAGTCACGTTATCCCAACCCACAAGCTTTGCTTGATAGCATCCACAGCATGCATGGTCGCTTCATGATCTCGGTTTGGCCCAAGTTCTATTGCACAACGAAGAACTATAAGGAACTCGACTCTAAGGGTTGGATGTATCATCAGGCAGTGAACGACTCTATCTATGACTGGCTCGGATTCATGGGCTCATTCTATGATGCTTATGATCCAGGAGCACGTAAGATGTTCTGGCGTCAAATGGACGAAAACCTCTATTCTAAATATAAGTTTGGTGTAGATGCTTGGTGGATGGATGCAAGTGAGCCTAACGTTCGCGACTGTACCCCAATGTGGTATCGCAAGAAGCTTTGCGGATCTACCGCTCTTGGCTCAAGCACCGAGTATTTTAACGCTTATTCCATCGTTAATGCTGACGCTATCTACAATGGACAACGTGGTGTGAACCCTAACCAGCGCGTGTTCCTTCTTACCCGTAGTGGCTTTGCAGGCGAACAGCGTTATAGTACCGCAACCTGGAGTGGCGATATCGGAACCCGTTGGGAGGATATGCGTGCTCAGATGACAGCTGGTATGAACTATAGCATCTCAGGTTTACCCATTTGGGGTATGGATCAAGGTGGTTTCTGTGTGGAAAATCGTTATGTGAAAGCACAACAGGAATTTGACAAGACTGGTGTAGAGAATGCCGATTTGAAAGAATGGCGTGAGCTGCAAACCCGTTGGAATGAGTTTGGATGCTTCATCCCTCTATATCGTGCTCATGGTCAGTGGCCATTGCGTGAGGTTTGGAACATTGCCCCCGAAGGTCATCCAGCTTACGAAGCTATCGTGAAGTATGACAAGTTGCGTTATCGTATGATGCCATACATTTACTCTCTCGCAGGTGCTGTGCATCTCAACGACTATACCATGATGCGTCCATTGGTTATGGATTTCAATGGCGATAACAATGTATACGATGTTAAAGATCAGTGGATGTTCGGTCCTTCATTGATGGCTTGCCCTGTGGGTCATTATCAGAAATATACCCGTAGCGTCTATCTACCAAAGCAATGCGGTTGGTACGACTTCTATACCGGTCAGCATTATGAAGGTGCACAGACCATTGAGGCTGACGCTCCATACGATAAGATTCCTGTCTATGTACCCGAAGGCTCTATCCTTCCATTTGGTCCAGCTATCCAGTGGACTGATGAGAAGCCAGCAGAGCTAATCAATCTCTACGTTTATGCAGGCAAAGATGCCGAGTTTACGTTATACGAAGATGAGGGAACCAACTACAATTACGAGAAAGGAAAGTATGCAACGATAAAGATTACTTACAACGATAAGGCCAAAACCATCAAGATCGGTAACCGCAATGGCTCTTTTGATGGTATGTTGCAGAAGCGCCGCTTCAACGTAGTTTACGTTACACCACAAACAGCAAAGGCTCTTGACCTTGAATCACCTAAGGGTAAGCTTGTTAAGTATTCAGGTAAAGAAGTTTCAGTAAAGTTGTAATCCTTCAGAAGTTCTGATATTACATAATACATTAATCCGCCAATGTAATCGCATTCGTATTACGTTGGCGGATTTTTTGATTAGAAGCAGATTCCGATACTTCCGTAAACCACATTTATATTAGGTATGCCGAGAGTGGAAGAGTTCTCATGTCTGAATCCGAGAGACAAAGAGGGTGACACTCCATCCCTCATCTTCCATGTCACATTGGCATCATATATTGTCTTTTTCCAATCGTTACTCCCTCACATTACCAAGCACTGCAAGCTTCAGTCCAACATGCCCTGTATTGTTTATCTTCGCAAATTTATATTCCAGTCCACCTCCAAGCGCATTGTTAGAGTAGTGGGTACGAGCATCTCCGTTCTTATATATACCGATAGAGTTCTCATAACGTGCAAACACCGTAAGGTTAGGTATAACCTCATAACCTAGCTCTGCCCTTGCGCCCAATTCTCTAATATCATGTTGCTTGTATGTAGATAGAGCCTCCAATGATACCGAGAACTTGTTTGTCCACGCTGATTCTTCTTTGTTCTGACCGAAAGAAGATACGGCCATGGACAATGCCATGATTAATAAAAAAGTCTTTTTCATTTTCAAAATACGGTTACCTTCACCGCAAGTCTAAATGTTCTATAACTATTTATTGGTTGCAAAGTTATTGACTATTTCGTTAATAATACAAGAAAATATCATTTTTTTTCACTAATCTGATTCGTGTGTCATGTTCATAGAACCTTGATTCCTTTGGACTAAAAGTTTCACACGCTTGTATGTAGGGGAGCAAGGTCTACTAAAAAAATAGGGGAGGTACCTTTATCATGCGTCCTTATTTTGGTAGGATTAACTAAAATAGTGGTTTGTATCAACGATATTATTCGTAAGCGCAAGCACACTGACAGAAGGTGATACCTACGAATAATATATAATTCGGAAAGAACTATGAATCTGTCAGATATCTTTTAGCACTCAATCGTTATGGTTTCGTCTAGTAAAAGATATCGTATGATATAGCAAAACGAGCGTGCTGACAATGAAAAATAAATTATTTTTGGATGAGAATTAATTTATTTTTCCCAGCAAATTAATTTATTTTTCATTCTAATAGTAGCTTTGGCTATCTGTAATGAATATGGTTAGAGATATCCACATAGCACCTATTGCAAGATGCTATGCGCTATATACCCCTTTGATAATCTCTCAAATGTTATGGAGAGGTGTGTCAAAGGGGGCACTTCATTTGAAGAATTGGAAGTATAAAGGTACAGATGAAGCCTATACTTTAAACTCTAAATACTTCTGCTTCGTGGAACTAGAGATGATCGTTACAGCTATAGAGAATCCCGCTTCTTTATAGCGCTTAGACGAGATGTCTTCGCGGATAGCCTTCTCCTGGGCATTCTCTATCTCTTTCTTGTTCGCTTCAAAGATTGTAGGGTTATCTCCTTTGCCTGAGACCGAATAGTAATGGTGGATGGTACGTGTGTCGCGGGCAAAGGTTACGCTATCATAGGACATGCCGTTGTTCAACTTACAAGGGCAGTTTTTCTCCGTAAACTCTTTGCACTCTCTAGCTGCTCTGTCCTCCAATGATTCGCTGCAAGATGCGACGGAGGTCAAGCCGCAAGCCAATAATAATATATAGATAATCTGTTTCATACACTTTTTGTAAATTAGAACAAGGATTTTTATCAGATACGATATCACTGTTGATGAGCGAGAATCTGATTCCGGCACTCTTCCATGAGCCATTTGGGGGTGCTGGTAGCACCGCAGATGCCAATGGTGTTGACATCCTTATACCATGCAGGGTCAAGCTCGGAGGCACTCTCTATCTGATAACTATTCTTGTTCATACGTTGACACTCCTTAAACAGCACTTTGCCGTTAGAACTTTTGCGCCCAGCCACAAAGATGATAAGGTCATGCTTTGCAGCAAATGCGGCAATGTTAGGCATGCGGTTGGCCACTTGTCGACAGATGGTGTCATAGCTTTTGAAGGTAGCTTTAGGTGATATATGTTCCTGTATGTAGCTGATGATACGATGAAACTCGTCAAGAGACTTGGTCGTTTGTGAGTAAAGATGGATGCTGCGCTGGAAGTTGAGCGTCTTTACATCTTCTATATGCTCTACCACGATGGCTTTGCCTGCGGTCTGACCAACCAGTCCTAACACCTCCGCATGCCCATTCTTGCCAAAGATCACGATTTGCGTGTCCTTGTCATCTTCATATTGTCGCTTGATGCGTCGTTGCAAAGCCAACACCACGGGACACGTAGCGTCAATGATTGTGATATGGTTGCGTTGCGCAATCTGGTAAGTCTCGGGTGGTTCGCCATGCGCACGAAGAAGCACCTTGACATGACGTAACTCTTCTAGCTGCTTATGATTGATGGTGATCAACCCCTTGCGTTCTAGCCGTTCCACCTCCATGCTGTTGTGAACGATGTCACCGAGGCAATATAACGTTTCACCTTTTGACAGTTCCTCTTCAGCCTTCTTGATAGCGGTGGTGACCCCGAAGCAGAATCCGCTTGACGAATCTATTTCTATCTGTAACATATATGGTATGTCAATATCTTATTTGTTGATGTTGAGGATAGCACCTTTGGTACGTCCGCTAAACTCTGGAGCGTAGGCGCATTGTGCGGTGCAAGTTCCTTGTTGATATGATCCTTCACGATCGACGTAATATTCAGTTTCTATCACATGCTTGCCTTTGGCTAGCTGATCAAAGTAGTAGCAAGTGGCATTGTCCTTTGTTGCGATGTAATATCCACAGCTGTAACCGCTTGTTGTGTTCACCGGCTCAAGACAAGCTGCACGCTTATCCACTACCTGAACAAAGTCGTAGTCGCGATCAGCCGTGATCGTTAGACGCACCTGAATCTTATCACCTACCTTGAAAGCATCCGTACCTTGTGGGTTCAACACTTCGCGCTTAATGGCGATGCCACTCTGAGCATCTTCCACCTCGGTAGTAGGTTGCAGATACTGCGCATACACTGCACCCCAAGATGTGCCATCTGTCTTCTTATCAACGGTGAGCGTCTGAGCGGTGGAGGCATCGGCCTTAACCTTAACGTAACCGATACCGGCAGAAGCCGTAACGTCTAGCGCCTTACCATCAATAGCGATGGAAGCAGGTTGGCAGTCAGTGCTAGCCAAACTAGCCATTTGCCCATTGTCTGAAAACGCCCAAATCGCATTGACACTATTGATAGGCGTGTCCCAAGCCTGCGTGTGCTTTGCTTGTAACAACCATTGCTGCATCTCCTGAATCGTTACCGAGTCATTAGGTGTGATGGCTTTAAGCGCTTCAATGGCAGCTACCTCGGTCGGAATCTGATAGTCGAACCAGCTATACATGGCGTTTCGGCTATCAAAGTAACGACCCATTCCCTCTTTGTATACGGTGTATTGCTTGATGCTCTCAAGGTATTCTTTCGCCTTTTGGCTCTCGCTATATTGATGAAGGATGATGGCTGTGTTGGCTTTGCCATAGATTGTGAGATCCACCGATTTCTTAGTGAGCAAACCGATGAGATAACGCGTGTCAGCGGTGGCGCTTCTTCCAGCCAGCGCGTTGGTGTAGAGATAATCGCAAAGGGCATCTGAGGGCTTGAGATGTTTGTACCCTTGCTTCTCAAGCTTCTTTAGTTCGATAACACGCAAACTTACCTCAGAGTCGAGATACTTGAATGCACGGCTAATGATGTTGCTCACCTCTTGGTCGTTACCTATCTGATTGTTCAGGCGTGCCAAGGTCTTCGCAACCGTGACGGTCATGTATAGGCTACCCTTCATGCCCTTCCACCAAGAGAATGACCCATCACTGTTTTGCAGTTGTTTCAGTCGTTGTAGGGTAGAAGAGGTGGTGTTGCTGAGCTGGTTGTCATTGAAGAAGTGGGCAATGGCATGTTTCTGCTCTTGTTCGTTTTGTGCATCGATCACCCATGGCGTTTCTTCTAGAACGACGTTTTTCAGGTCTTGGTTCTTCTCTAGGCTGCTCATAAGCGATGTCTCGTTGCCCTTCTCTTGCAGCCACATGCTGAAAGTGTCTTTGATCTTTGGTGTCGAATCAACGATATGTTTTGCCAAGCGGTTGGCATAGAATGCTGTTGCCAACGAGATAGCGTTCTGATCATTGGCATCACCCACGTAAGGCAAAGCCTGGATCATAAGCCATGACGGATTGTTGGTGTACTCAATGGTCAGTGACTTGCTCGAGATATTCTTCTTGGGGAACAACTCGTTGAGATTGATCGTCTTTACTCCAGCGGATGTTTGGGTGAATGGTACGGTCGTGGTGACATACTCTAGCTGGGATAGGATAGGGAGGTAATGTTGCTCTCCATCACTGAAACCATCGCCACTTGCCGTGAAACGAGCTATCAGCATACTGCCGTCGCCCTTCAATGCTTGGTCATCAATGGCGAATGATGCCTGAGCCGTACTTTCTCCGTCAACGCTAAAGTCCTGTGTCGAGGTGTAAACCACCTTGTCAGTCAGAGGGTCTACTAGCTCCATCAGTGCCTTACCTTGTACCATGTTAGTAGTGGTATTAAACAGACGGGCGGTAATCACCGCTTTGTCGTCTTTGCGTAAGAAGCGTGGCACGTTAGGCGTGATCATCACTTGCTTTTGCGCCACGATGTCCTCCGTGATCATTCCGTGGTTCATCTTGCTATCATGTGCCAATCCTAGGAATCGCCATGTGGTGAGCGACTCGGGCAGCGTGAATGTGAGGCTGACGCAGCCTGCGCTATCGGTGTGTAGTTGCGGATAGAAGAATGCCGTCTCGTTGAGGTTCTCGCGTATCTGCGCTTGGGCTTGACCTTGTTTGCCCGATTGTTCTTCCTGGCCTTTAGCCGCTGCGCTTTCTTCTGCATAGGAGTCGCTAGTGGACAATTGGTTCGTACCAAGACTTCTAACAGAAACAACATCATTCAAGGCAAGTGCTTCTCCTGAGTTGCTCGATCTATTCATAGCCAGCATGGGGGCGCTCTCTAGCTTATACATGAGATGGTATCTGTTGTGAGCATAGCATAGGTTATTGAAGTATTCATCATTGAACGCGCTCAGCTGGATAGCTTCTACTTTCAGCGCATTGTATTGAGTGTTATGATATTGACTATACCCCGAATGTCCAATGCCCAACCATCTCAGACTAGGCATGTTGTTTGTGAGATATATGTCATCGCTCCAGTTAGTCTCCTGAATCTGATCTAAACTCTTGTCATACATCGTTGCCATGAGTTGCGTGTTAGCCGCTTTTCCGTTAGGCCGCTTGATGGTAAGTGTCCACTCCTCGTTCTGCCCAGGGGTGAGACGATTGCGGAATGAATTCCATTGCAGGATGAGGCGCTTGTCCGGCATCGGGCGTGCAATCTTAGCAGTATGTGTGTAAACGACGCCATTGCGCACCCAAGCATAATTGATCACAAGGCCCGTACCATATTCCTCCTTATAACTAAAGCGATGTAACGTCAGCGCATTGCTCTGATCGAACGTTCCGTTCTCAATGACCTTACCTTCAGAAACAATCGAGTAGACAAAGTGCTGATCCTTGTCGCTTGAACCCACCTGTATGTAAACGGGTTTGCCATCCGAAGGGAAGGTGTCAGCAGATAGGTAGAACCAGTCCTGCGTATCAACGACAGGCGATTTGTCTTTGAGGGAGAACAGCACAAAGTGTTGCTTTATCGTATCGTTGCCGCAGGTCGCCATCAAGGTGTATTGGCCCGATTTCAGAGTGGGCAGCGAGATAGTCTTGTTTGCGATGGCCTTCTGTGTCAAAGCACCAGCCATCTGAAGATCGGTCAATCGGGTGCTCTCGTCAAAGATGGCGTATCGCACCTCACCCGGAATCTCTTTCCCTGCAACGTTCAGATACGTAAACTTTAAAGGTTGCGTCTGGGTGACCTCCATTCGGCTAGGAAGGTTACAAAGCAATACGGAGGGCTTAGCACCTATAGGCAATGACTGGTTGGCCTCATGACTTTCACCGCCATTGTCAGTTACCGTAGCTGTCACTTCGAAGACAAAGAATCCATTTTCTTCCTTTTCGTCTACAGATAAGGGCACCTTCACGGTGTATTCGCCAGCATCGTTGGTGCTTGTCGAATCGGTGATGATCTCTGTATCACGACTTGCGTTAGCTCTATACCAGAACCACCAGCGTGGACGTCTAGTGACGGTATAGCTCACTTTGGCGTTCTGCACAGGCACACCCGCATAGGTTTGCGCCTTTCCGCTGAGAGTCACGGTGTCGCCAACGGCATATTTGCTGGCACAATCGTTGAGCGTTACCTCAAAGGTTGGACGTTTGTATTCCTCCACTTTGATGGTTTGGTAGGATGTGGCGGCGCCTGTTACGGTGAGGTTGAAGGTTCCGGTCAGTCCCGATGACGGCAAGGTGAAGCTCGTAGCACATGATCCGTTATCGTCAAGAGTGAACTTATGCTCGGCTACTACTCGTCTATTAGCATCGCGAAGCGTGAGCGTGACTGACTTTTGAGTTAGCACTTCGGCATTAATCCCTTTGTCAACATTCCATGCCAACACATTGGCATAGACGGTTTGCCCTGGTCTATAGACGCTGCGATCCGTGTAGATACGGGCATAGGAGCGCGTCTTGTCGCTTTGCTTGTTGAGGCTAAAGCTGTTGCGATGCCAACTGGTAGGGTAGGCTGTGTCATCGTTTGTGTATACGTAGAGGTTTCCACTCACGTCACCTTTGGTATTGTCGATGATGGCTTCACCCTTAGCGTTGGTGGTAAAGGTGTGCTTGGTAGCGTTTTTCTTTTTCTTGTTGTAATTGCTCTCTATGAAGCATAGGGTAGCACCTTTGATGGGTTTGCCTGTTGTGGCATTCACTACGACGTAGCGCCATTGGTCGTTGGGCTGTTGTTGATGCAGAACATATAGGTCGGTCACACAATAAAGAAACTGGATGGTGTCCACGCCCTCTTGATTGGTGGTAAGCGTAACGAAGTAGATGCCCTTGTCAAGTGGCGGAATAACGATAGAGTCGTTATTGATTTCATATATAGGATGTGACGCAAACGGATGACTTATCGTTTGTGTAGATGATGCGATAAGGTATGACTTGAGGTCTTCAGCATCAATAACCTCAGGATTGTCTACCAGTTCGTTATCCCCATGAAGTTTGGTCTTGGTTATCGTTATGGTTGCTGACTGAAGATGCTTGTAAGCTATCCTTAGCGTTTGTGACGTTTGGGATGGGCTTACATAGCTGTCAAGGTTGGCGGATATAGATGATATCTCCATCTGGCTCAGTCTGTTGCGTAGCTGATTCATCTCTTTCCAACTACCCCAACGATTGATAGCTTGCTGCAGATATTCGTAACATAACTTTCTTTCGGCGTTGGTCGAATTAGGCATCAAACCAAAACGCTTCACCGCTAAAGCACCGCAGATAGGAAGGTCGGCATAGATGTCTATGAGCGAATCGAGCACTTCTACCTTTTGGTTGCCCTCTTGCATGGAGGCAATGAGGCAAGCTGCTTCGCGATTGCCCTTGCTCTGGTAGTGGTTATATAATAATGGCAGATTGTTCGCCTCAATACCGATGACATGTAGAAGGTCGTGGTCGAAGTATTTACTATCCACACCGGTACTGATAAAGGGCTCATATCCACTCTCTTTATAAGATGCCAAAGCGTCGGGGTGGGTTAGGGCCTTCTCGAAATACTGCTTGCTAAGCTGCTCTCCATTCTCTAAACTAGAATTGTTTTGATAGATCTTGCCAAGCACAGTGGCATAAACTGCAGATAAGACC
The DNA here is from genome assembly GCA_963654235.1 of Bacteroidaceae bacterium. Classification (GTDB taxonomy): domain Bacteria; phylum Bacteroidota; class Bacteroidia; order Bacteroidales; family Bacteroidaceae; genus Prevotella. The sequence continues at coordinate 13,449 of CAVJZR010000051.1, forward strand.
ACGTTGCTCTTCTCGGCTTTCTCTTGTTTCTTTCTGAGTTTGGTCACCTCGCCTTCAAGCGAATCAGGCGATATCGTCGTTTGCAGACCTGCCCAACTCAAGCTGGCAGCTAACTGCTGGCCATAGTCTTGTTTCTTTTCTGCAGTTGCCAAAATCTTCTCAAGAACTTGCATCTGTGTACGGGGAAGGTCCTTCTGACTAGCTTCCTCGTATTGTTTCCAAAGTTCTTTATAGGTTTGCGCTTGCGAAAAGAGGGGTAATAAGGTAAACGCAATGGCTGTCAAAAGAGTCTTTCCCATATCTGTTATCATGTTAGAATTCAATTAATGGAATGATAATGTTAAAGTAAAATGAATGCTTTGTATTTCAAGATACTCCATTCTTGCTATCTGCAAAGTTAGTGATTATTTTGTTGTATGATGAATAAAGCTAGGAAAAAGTAGCCTTAATAACATTTAGCAATATATATTTTGATTTTTCAATGATTAATATTAATTTTGCATCTTACTAATTATTTAGGAAAGGATGATACTCAAAAAGAAAAGATGGCATTGTCTGAAAGGGCAAGAGCCTACCGAGATGGATCTGAAGATTATGGAGCTGGAACGACGTGGAAAGCTTGTTCCAACACGTGAAATGGTGAAAACTCCAGAACAGATAGAAGGCATACGCAAGGCTTGTGCGGTGAACACGGGTTGCTTGGATGCAGTGGAAGCTGCTATACATCCAGGTATGACTACTCAGGAGATTGATGATATCTGTATGCAATATTGTAAAGACCATGGTGCTCATCCATCATGTCTCAACTATGAGGGCTTCCCCAAAAGCGTGTGTACAAGTATCAACGAGGTGGTATGTCATGGTATTCCCAAGGCCGAAGATGTCTTGGAGGTCGGTGATATCGTCAATGTAGATATGACTCTTGATGTAGACGGCTATTATGGAGACGCCTCTCGTATGTTTATCATTGGCGGTAAGACTACACCCGAGAAAGAACAATTGGTCAGAGTGACTAAGGAATGCCTTGACTTGGGAGCTGCAGCTGCCGTACCTTACTGCACAATAGGTGATATCGGTCATGCGATACAAAAGCATGCAGAGAAGTATGGCTATGGCGTGGTAAGAGACCTCTGTGGTCATGGCGTGGGATTGGCTATGCATGAAGCACCAGAGATCTTGCATTATGGACATCGTGGTACTGGTATGGTGCTTGTTCCTGGTATGGTGTTTACCATTGAACCAATGATCAACATGGGAACATGGAAGGTCTTTATCGATGCGGAAGACCCATATGGCTGGGAGGTGATATCAGGTGACGAGAAGCCTTCTGCACAATGGGAGCACACGTTCTTGATGACAGAGAATGGGTTGGAGATTCTCTCGCATTAAAGGGTGACACCACAGGTTTGTGATTGTAAATCAAGAAATGGATAATAACAATATATATATATTAGGTATAGAGAGCTCTTGTGACGATACTTCTGCCGCCGTGTTATGTAATGGTGTGCTGCTGAGTAACGTGACAGCTTCTCAAGAAGTGCATCGCGCCTATGGAGGTGTGGTGCCCGAACTTGCTTCTAGAGCCCATCAGCAGAACGTTGTCCCTGTTGTAGATCAAGCTATCAAGCGAGCAGGTATAACCAAGGAGCAGCTTTCTGCCATCGCATTCACAAGGGGACCTGGACTGATGGGGTCTCTTTTGGTTGGCGTTAGTTTTGCCAAAGGTCTTGCCCGTGCCTTAGAGATTCCTCTTATAGATGTAAATCATCTTCAAGGGCATGTCATGGCGCATTTTATCAAAGAATCGGATGATGACAATCACATGCCGCCGTTCCCCTTCTTATGTTTGCTAGTCAGTGGAGGAAACTCTCAGATTGTAAAGGTTAACGCTTATAATGATATGGAGGTGTTGGGCCAAACCATCGATGATGCAGCTGGTGAGGCAATTGACAAGTGCTCGAAGGTGATGGGACTTGGGTATCCTGGCGGTCCTATTATTGATAAGTTGGCCCGTCAAGGCAATCCTAAGGCTTATCGTTTCTCTGAACCACATATCCCAGGACTAGATTATTCGTTCTCTGGTCTTAAGACGTCGTTCCTATATAATCTGCGTAAGTGGGTTGCAGAAACACCCAACTTTATCGAGCTTCACAAGGAGGATCTGGCTGCAAGCCTTGAATATACCATCGTAGACATCCTCATGAAGAAGTTGAGATTGGCTGTAAAGCAAACCAACATCAAACATGTGGCTGTAGCTGGAGGTGTTTCGGCCAATAACGGACTGAGAAATGCGTTCCGCGAACATGCGCAGAAGTATGGTTGGACGATATATATACCAAAGTTTAGCTATACAACGGATAATGCGGCGATGATTGCCTGTGTGGGAACATTCAAGTATCATGACCATGATTTTACGTCTATTGATGTGCCCGCATTTAGCAAAGTCACTTTTAAATAACGATTATTTATAAATCAAACAAATGGAATTCGAAACAAAAATCATTTCGCGCCAAATCGGCGATATACTCTATGCTTCAGGTTTGACTCTTGGAACGGCTGAAAGTTGTACGGGAGGGTTGATTAGTGAAGCGGTTATTGCTACTCCAGGCGCTTCCAATTATTTCAAGGGAAGCGTGGTGAGCTATACAGATGAGATAAAAGAAAACTTGCTTCATGTTGACGCTGAAGTGCTTAAAGAACAAACTGCGGTATGTGAAGAGGTGGCTCGTCAGATGGTCCAAGGTGCATTGGACCTCTTGAATGTCGACTTCGCTATTTCTGCAACGGGTATTGCTGGTCCTGGTGGAGGCACAAAAGAAATCCCCGTGGGAACGATTTGGTTGGGTTATGGTGCAAAGGGTGATATCCGCACTTTTAAGTTGACAGAGGATTTTGGCCGCGATATAAATATTGCGATTGCGACCAACAAGGCTATGCGCTTGTTACTTGATTTCTTGAAGGAAAAGCAATCTCTCTTCACCGAGAAACAAGCATAAATCATGAGACTAGACTTAATCTATCAACCTTATAATTGTACCTGAAATGAAAAACCTATACCATATATCCTTAAAGCGTTGGAACATCACGTTGCTGCTCATGCTTGTTGTTAGCTATGTGCATGCAGTCACGGTTACTTATACGGCCGATTTAAGTAACCAAGATCAATTATCCATCATTAGCAGAGGTGCTGCGTATTCGGTAACAACTTCAACAGAAGCGTCGTTTACATATAGTGGTATGTTGTTTTATTCTAATGGTGCCTATATGCCACAAGGAAACACTGAGTTGCGAGTATATATAGGAAAAAGCTTGGAGATAACTTCATATATAGGCAATATCACCAAAGTGGTAATCACGGTACCCACCCCAACCTATGCGGATTTGACCCTAACGCCATCAGATAATTTTAGATGTACAAAGGATAAATCCAACTTGCGTTATACATTTGCAAAGAAATCGGAGGTTCCCACATCCTCATTTTCCTTCAAAACAAATGGAGCGATTTGGATAAGTAAAATCGCAGTAACGATAGAACAGCCCACTTCTTACTCTTTGTCAGTAAGTCAGTTTGGGTATTCTTCCTTATTTCATGGGGAATATGATTTGCAGTTGCCTAGCAGCCAATCAGACATGACGGCATATACGCTGACGTACAAGGATGGACTACTGGAACCAACGCACACATTCTATGCTGGAGATATTATTCCTAAAGGCACGCCGGTGTTGGTTAAAGGTGCGCAAGGAACGTATAACCTCGCCGTTTCAACCGCCGCTTCGACTGTAGAATATGATAATAATCTACTAGGCCTTGATGTGCCAGGGATGATAGTCGAGGCTAGCAATAGCGATGATTACTATTATTATAAGTTGACCACGCTTAATAAACAGAATTTTGGATTCTATTGGGGAGCAGATGATGGTGAACCTTTCGAACTTAAAAATGCCCACCGCGCATATCTACGATTGCCCAAGAGTCTGTTTGGAACTAACGAACAAGTGAAGGCTTTTGATTTAGATGACGTTCTTGATGCCATCACAGAAGCTAAGCAAGAGCAGTATTCATGTACAAAGATATTCGATTTGCAAGGTCGTCAAGTTTCACATCCTGTTAAAGGTGTGTATATCAGCAATGGTAAAAAGGTATTTATTCGATGATATAAGTATTCTACGATTAGTATCTTTAGGCATTTTTAGTCATTGATGATCTAGTGTAGGGTCTGCTAATTAATTATAAGTATTTGATTATTAACATGTTATCACATAA
>CAVJZR010000052.1:0-16932 GCA_963654235.1 Bacteroidaceae bacterium
GGACATTTTTATCGCTCCACAAGTTTGCGCACTCGGAGTTAATTAGCAGACCCTAATTATTACGATAGTCAACACTTTGAAATAACCCTTATCAAGAAGTTTGGCAATATCTTTAATAAAGTAAGGCACACTTTCCAGTCGTCTAATTCGGAAGAAAGAAATCGTTTGTAATCATCCTGATCTGCAGCAATGCTGAACTTCAAAGAACTATAAATAAAGAAAAAAGGCTGTGTTGAGAATGATAATCTCAGCACAGCCTATATTAAGCTAGATTCTTAATCAGAGTTTACTTGGTAACTTTAGATGTCTTCACGTTGCCTTGTGCGTCACGTACAGTGATGATGTAAACACCCTTTTCAAGGTTAGATAGATCTGCAGAACGACTAACCAATGCTCCGTTGAGTGAGTAAACGGTTACTGTTGCGTTTGCAGGAACATCAACATTCTTGATGCTAGTGTTGACAATTTCAAGTGAAGTCTCTGCTGGCTCAGAGTCTTGGTCATTGTATACTACTACCACTTTGTAGTTGTGTGTGCCTACATATGTATCTGGTTGGTAAGTGTAAGTGCCATCTGCACCAGGAACTTGACCTTCGAGCGTTGCGAGAAGCGTTTCGCCTTCGTAAACCTTCACGGTCAGAGCGGCGTCTTCTGCGAGTGCATTACCTTGTGTGTCGGTTGTTGGGTTCTTCCATGTCAGTGTTACCGACTGGGTAGAAGCGTCTTCGACTGCATTCAACTCAGTAACAGCTTCTGCTGCGGGAACTACTTTCTCCTCGATAGAGAACTGCATGAAGTAGCCGTATGCGTTCTGACCATTTTCGTCAGCGATGTGGAGAGCTACCCAATGCAAACCATCTGCGTCGGCTGTGAATTCGTAAACGACATCGTTGTAAGCGCTTTCATACTCGGTGTGGAGAGGAAGGGTAGCAAAGGCTGTATAAGAACTAGCTACCTTTTTTTGGTTACCAACCTCAAGCGTGATGTTGGTCGTTCCTGCTTCAAGACAGCTACGGTTGCAAGTAACGGTCGCTTTCACCTGATAAACCTTACCTTCTTTGAGCTCAAATGCTGGAGAAACGAAATAGTCGTTTGCGTTACTGCTCCAATCACAGTTAAAGCCTACGGCTGCATGGGTTTCGCCTACTATCTGCCAGTTCTCATCATATTCGGTGTAGCCGTATGTTGACCATCTCCATGTAGAACTTGGGCTATCGCTTCTGTCAAGTGCGGTCCATGCTGTACTAGGATCTACTCCTTCTGTACCCCAATCGGTTTGTTTTGTTTCATACTGAGTAAAGTCAATGCTATAAGGCAACTCTTGTGCTACCTCTGCTTCTTCGGCTTTCTCCTCGATGCTGAATGAGAATACGTTTACGTCGGTTTCGGTTGAAGTATCCCAACTGAGTGCCTTCACACCAAAGTAGTAGACACCGTCCTTGCTGATTTCGACAGTGTAGGTAGAGTCGGCTGTATCATAACTGCTATGCAAGTTTGATGAACTGATCCAATCGATTTGGTTGAATTCGTATGGACTCTTCTTGTCTTGGGTGTAAACCAATTGTAGGCTCATACGGTTGCTAGAAGGTGCAGCGATGTGGAACTTCACATTATAGCTCTTGCCTTCCTGCAGACGGAGAGCTGGTGAATAGAAGTAATCGCAAGCTGCTGAGTTGTTGTCTGTCTTGAGAGAAACACATGGGTGAGGTTCACCTACGTTGTTGCCCTCAGCGTCCTTCTCTTGATAGCCTGTAGCGTTCCAAGACCATGTCACACCAGGAACATCGCTGTTGTCAAGTGCGTACCATGTGTTGACATTGTTAGCGTCGAAAATAATAGCGTAAGGAACATCAACCGTATCCTCCTTAGTAACAATCTCTTCGATAGCGAAATTGAAGATGCTAGCTTTAGAGAGCTGCCATTCTGTATCTGTTGTCGCATCCTCAGGTGATACACCATGAATACCTACATAATAAGTTCCAGTGGCAGGAACGGTGAAGGTCGATTCATCGCTGCGGTTTGTGTCATAACTTACGCCTGATGTGATGTCGCCTACTTCGGTATAGGTAGAAGCGTCAGTCTTGGATGTTCCGTATACGAACGATAGCTTCATATTGCTATTATCGTAACGTAGAGATGTGTTGGCGCTTACCTTATAAGTCTTACCTGCTTCAAGAGCCAAAGCTGGTGAAACAAAATAGTCGTTAGCTTGAGCAGCCCAATCGCCATTAAAGCTTACGCCTGGATAGCTTGCTCCTGTAACTTGATCATAATAAGCATACTCGTTATAACGCCAAGACTCTATATCCTTTTCTGTCGAATTGTCAATGGCTGTCCATGTGTTGGCGTTGTCGCTGCTGTTGAAGGTTACACTATAAGGAACTGGGAGAGGAGTTTCGGGTTCTACGGGATCAACGCTTTCCTTCTCACTTACACCAAAGTCTAACAAGTACTGATAAGGACCGCTAGCTGTTCCGCCTTCTGCAGTTGCGTGTAAAGCAAGATAATACACACCCGTTTTATCAACTGTCAGCTCATAAGTGCTTTCCACTTTGGAGTCAACATCACCTGTAACATCCATTAACTTGCTGAATGTGGTAACGTCGCTCTTGTTGGTGCCCAACTGAAGATCAAGTGTTCCACTATAACTGCGATGACCGCTCGTCAATGCTACGTTATAGGTCTTTCCTGCTTCAAACTTGAATGCAGGTGATACGAAATAGTCGTTAGCATTGGCATCGCCCTCAAGCAAGTAACATGGGTTGTAACCACCGCAATAGTATCCCCAACTGCTGTCGTGGCTCCATGTCTTACCAGAGTTGTCTGCGTCAACCGCTGTCCAGTCAGTTGTTTCGAAAACAAAGTTCTGATAATAAGGCAATTCCTTTGTTTCTTCAGTTACAGGGGGCGTGTCGTCACCATCACCTATGGTTACTTCTGCGGTCTCGTCGGTTTCTTCTAAATCAAAATAGGTGAGTGCAATCTTTTCATTTGTGTAGCTAGGTGTTGTAGCAAGGAAGGCTAGATAGTAAGTGCCGCTTGTCTTTACAGCAAACACGTGTTCCTCCGTAGCATTTGCATCATAGCTAGATTGCATCGTTAATCCTGAAATGGTTTGGAATGAGGATGCATCTGAATCAGATGTGCCTGCTGTTAGTGTAAGTGTGAAGGCGCTTGGGTCAGAATTCTTCCAAGTACGCGTTTTCACTTTGTAGCTCTTTCCTGCTTCGAGGTTAAAGGCTGGTGAGATATAATAGTCGTTCCAACTATAATCCCAATCTAATGGTGTGACAACACCATTTACATAAACAGCGCTACTGTTATCATAAAACTCTCCAGCTTTCCATGTGACACTAGCTGTGGGGCTTGCGTCAAGGGCTTTCCAACCTTCTTGACTGTCACCTAAGGAGATAGAGTAGGGTAACGATGTTAGGGCAAATCCTGGTAAAGCTGCAAGAGCTAACAGGAAGGTTCCCATGGTTTTTCGTAACGTTCTTCTCATAATAGTAAGTTTTAAATAAATGTATGTATACTAAAAAGTTTATGCCAAAGTTGCGATTCAAAAGATTCGTCTGCCACGTACGATGTCAGACGAATGTATTAGATTTGAATGATATTAAGCAATAAAGTCATGTAAAATAGTTTTTATAATATTGATGTGTGAGATCAATCAAAAGTGTAAATGTTTTTGCAAAAATAGGTAAAAAATATTTATTCGCAAACTTTTATATAGAGAATTTGTTACAAAAACACTGAAATTAGTATAATTCTAAGACGTGATTCCGTGTTATCTTCGTTTTGATATCCGCATTAGTGAGATACCGAAACATTGTTGATGTGTCCAATTACAAACGCAAAAGGAGAACCATGAAGTGTATATGGCTCTCCTTTTAATGACTATAGGTTACAATTCTAGACCCAACCAGAAGGTCCCTTCGCCTAGAAAAATAGTGTTTATTGCACCACCTTGAAACGTATGCGGAACGTGTGCGTCGCTTCATCCCAATTGGTTCCAAGCAGGTGGAATGTTCCAATCTGTGCCGTGCTACGTACATGCTTTCCGATGCAAGGGCAAACATCATAGTCGCCAATCCTTACCAATCTGATGGCATCAGAGGTCTCGTTGGGCAGACGGCTAGCGTCAATCTCTGAAGGAAGGTGAGCTTTGTCCACCACATCATAGCTTACAGGCATATCTTCGGCGATGAGACGATTCATTTCCTTCTCAATAGCGTTCTCTTCTTTGCGAGTTGGCTTATGGTCGAGCACGTATGAGATCTTGCTCTTCTTACGCTCAATGTGTGCGTTGTTGCTGCGTTCAGTACCAAACATTCTTGCCATCAGTTGGTTAAGAAGGTGTTCTGCCGTGTGTGCGGGTGGAAACTCTTCCTTGTTGTGTGCATTGAATAAAGAATCAGTATCTTTCATAGGTATTGTGAATTTGATAATTGCACCAATGTTTCCCTTCACATTCAATGTAAGGGCTTGATCCTTCTTCCACACATAGTCTGCCGAACTTTGGCCTAGGAGATTCTTACCCTTGATGTTTCCTTCTGGAATGGACAGAAAGTCGAAAGCATGTTCAGGTACGCGCACATTTAGCGTCGAGTCGTCATCAGAGAAATTGGCTACGACAAGCAACAGTTCATTTTTCCATTTGCGCAAGAATGCGAAATGTAGATGAGGGTTGAAATGTTCCGTCAGGCCATTCACATACATCAGATCGAAGCTTTCACCATGCGTGATGGCTTTCTCCGTCTTGGCTAAATGCATGATTTTCTTGTACAACGACTCTAGTTGTATCTGCTCTTGAGTCAACTGCTTACGTGCAAAATAGCCTTTGTAAATCTCTGATGTGGTCCAATAATCGAAGATGGTGCTACGGCCATCTTTACCCGAGAAGCCTTCTTCGTCCATTCCACGTTCGCCAAACTCTTGTCCAGCATAGATCATAAGCGGATTGCTTCGCAGCAGTGCACTAACCATTAGAGCAGGAACTGCCTTCTTACCATCCTGACAGAAGAAGTCGGAAGCGATGCGTTGCTCGTCATGATTCTCTAGGAAGTAGAGCATGTGCTCACGTATGTCGTCAGTGGATTGCCACTCTTGCGTGATGGCGCTGGCGGGACGACGATGGCAAATCACGTCGCGTAGGCAGTCGTACATACCCACCTTGTCATAGAGATAATCAAATCCCGACTGAATGTAGGTGCGGTATTGACTAGGTGCGTACACCTCTCCTATAAATATAATATGTGGAAATGCTTTCTTAACGATGTTGGTAGCATAAGCCCAAAACTCGTGTGGCACCATCTCTGCCATGTCGCATCTGAAGCCATCTATGCCTTTGGCAGCCCAAAACAATAGGATGTCCGTCATCTTCGTCCATGTTGATGGTATCGGATAGAAATGATTGCTTCTTCCTCCTGCGTCACAATAGTCTACGCCATAATTGAGTTTGATGGTTTCATACCAATCATTGATTGTAGGATGATTGTCGAAACGATCATTGCCTGTACACCGAGCTGGATACTCGTCATAGTTGTCTTTGTCAAACGATGGCTCAAAGTGACTATTCGGACAATAGTAGAAATTGTTTTGTGGAGAAAAGTGCTTTGTCGTGTCATCGTTCTCGCCAAGATCCCTTACGTTGTTGGGCTTGCAATAGCTATGGTATTGGCGTGCTACGTGATTGGGTACAAAGTCGATGATCACTTTCATTCCAGTCTTGTGGGTGCGATCCACCAACTTGGCAAACTCATCCATTCGTGCCTCAACATCCACAGCAAGGTCAGGATCAATGTCGTAATAGTCAGTGATAGCATATGGCGATCCGGCTTTTCCTTTTACCACCTTGGGATGTTGGGCTGGTAAACCAAAGCGTGAGTAGTCGGTAGTGGATGCATGGCGGATGACACCAGTGTACCATACATAAGAAATGCCGAGGTTGTGAATTTGTTTCAGAACGTCGGCATTGATATCGTTCATCTTTCCCGCACCGTTGTCATCGTAAGCCCCATTCTGTTTGCGAGTGAGGTTTTTGTTGGCAAAGGTGCGGGTAAAGATTTGATAAATCAGAATTCGATTAGTCGAGGCCATGTGCGGTTACGGTCTTGTCTATTCGGCCAATCATTCCTTGTAGGGCTTTGCCTGGTCCGCATTCTACGAATTCTGTTGCACCGGCAGCAATCATGTTGCGTACGCTATCAGTCCAGCGCACACTGCTGGTCAACTGAGCAATAAGGTTGGCTTTGATCTCGGCAGGATCAGTATATGCCTTACCGTCAACATTCTGGAATACAGGACACTTAGGCTCTTTAAAGTTGGTGCTCTCGATGGCTGCTTGCAACTCATCTTTAGCTGGCTGCATCAGTGGAGAGTGGAACGCGCCACCAACCTTTAGCTTCAAGGCACGCTTAGCTCCCGCAGCCTTCAGCTTCTCACAAGCTTCATCAATAGCTGCTACGTCACCCGAAATCACAAGCTGTCCAGGGCAGTTGTAGTTGGCAGGCACTACCACCTTACCGTCTTTGCTTACCTCGTTACAGATTTCTTCAATCTTATCATCAGCCAATCCGATTACTGCTGCCATTGTGCCAGGATTGAGCTCGCAAGCCTTCTGCATAGCGTTGGCACGAGCCGCAACAAGCTTCAGACCATCTTCAAAGTCAAGCGCCCCTGCTACTACTAATGCAGAGAATTCTCCCAAAGAGTGACCAGCCATCATTGTGTCCTTGAAGTCTTCCTCTAGGCACAATGCACTGATAACGCTATGAAGGAATACTGCTGGCTGTGTAACCTTGGTCTCTTTCAACGCTTCGTCGGTACCATCAAACATAACGTCTGTGATATTGAATCCGAGTACTTCGTTGGCTTGATTGAATAGTTTCTCTGCGAGTGTATTATTGGTATAGAGGTCTTTACCCATACCTACGAACTGGGAACCTTGTCCCGGAAATACAAATACTTTCATTCGATGTAGTATAATAATGTTATTTTTACCTTTATTGCAAAGGTAATCAATTATTTAAGAATCACAAAATGGTTTTAATAGAAAAAGTCCCTTTACATCTTTCGACGAAAGGGACTTTCTTTATAATTGCAATATTCAATAGCTTACTTGGTTAGGTCTACTGAATTAATTGACTTTGCTTTATGCTTCAGCTACTGTTTCCTCAGCAGTGGTGTTCTCTACTGTCTCTTCAGCAGGAGCTTCTTTCTCTTCTGCTACTGGAGCAGGAGCGTTCTCAGCTACAACCTGTACAGGAACTTTGATCTCAACCTCTTTGTGGAAGTGAACAGTTGCTTCGTAGTTGCCAACCTTCTTTGCATCGTGCATAGTGATAATCTTGCGATCGATCTCGATGCCCTTCTTTGCCAATTCTTCAGCAACAGTAGCAGCGTTAACTGATCCGTAAGTTACACCAGTTGCGCTAACCTTAGCTGCGATTACAAGCTCAACACCTTCAAGTTGTTTAGCGCGGTTCTCAGCGTCAGCCTTAAGTGCTGCAAGTTTAGAAGCTTGTTGCTTCAAGTTCTCAGCGAGCTGCTTCTTTGCAGAAGGTGAAGCGATTACGCCTTTGCCTGTTGGGATGAGGTAGTTACGGCCATAACCGTTTTTTACGTTTACGATATCGTTCTTGTATCCAAGTCCGATAATATCTTCTTTAAGTATGATTTCCATCTTCTGACCTCCTTGTTTATTTCATTAAATCGGTTACGTAAGGAAGCAAAGCGATTTGGCGGGCACGCTTAACAGCCTGTGCCACACGACGCTGATACTTCAAAGATGTTCCAGTGATACGACGTGGAAGAATCTTGCCTTGTTCGTTCAAGAACTTCTTGAGGAACTCTGGATCTTTGTAATCGATATACTTGATACCGCTCTTCTTGAAACGGCAATACTTCTTCTTCTTGGTGTCAATTGAAGGAGCGTTCAAATAACGGATTTCGGTCTTTTTCTGTTCTGCCATGATTATGCCTCCTCTACTTTATTAGCCAACTTGTTACGACGCTTCTCAGCATAAGCGGTAGCGTACTTGTCAAGTTTAACGGTGATGTAACGTAACACTTTCTCGTCACGGCGATAGCCAGTCTCAAGTGTGTTTACAATTGTTGGTTCTGCCTTGAACTCGATAAGGCAATAGAAGCCTGATGACTTCTTCTGAATGTTGTAAGCCAACTTCTTCAGACCCCAAGCCTCTTCGTTCAAGATTTCAGCACCATTGTCGGTGAGGAGCTTCTTGAATTTAGCGACCGCTTCCTTCATCTGTACATCAGATAAAACGGGAGTCAAAATGAAAACGGTTTCGTACTGATTCATACTACTCTTTAAATTAATAATGTATTAAATATATTTTGTTGCACCTTTCTTACTGCACGGAATATCGTGCCCTCTGAAAATGCGGTGCAAAATTACTCATTTTTTTCTTACTATACAAATTATTTTGATTAATTTTGCCATCATCTTAGAATGTAAAGTCGCTTAACAATGAATATCAAGTCGCTTTTATTAGCTTTGCTGGTTATGGAACTAGGAATCATCACCTGTTGTATTCATAGTTGGTATGTGCCCAATAGCAATCTCGTGTTGTATCTTGGCGCATTGCTTATCTTTATAGGTGTGGGTGGATGCATCTATTCTATGAAGCAAGCGCATAGATAACTCATGACCGAACCGATGGTAATATAACTTAAGAAAGCCGTTATGGGATTGAAAAATAATTTATTCTTCAGAGAAAATTAATTTATTTTTCTACAAAGAATAAATTGATTTTGGAATTGCATAGGCACGTTTCGCAATGTGAAAGATGTGCTTTGAGTGCCTAAAATACCCTTTAAGGCTTTCTCGTCTTGGCTTGACGAGATAAAGAAAGCTCTCTTGTAGTCCGGTTTGCGTACGGTGTACAAGGGAGCTTTCTTTTAGGGGGGACGTTTATATGCGAACCTTTAATAGGCCGTTCGTTTATTCTTCTTCTGGAACAATCAGTTTGTAACCCTTTCCGTGGATGTTGATGATCTCGATCTGGTCATCATCTTTCAGATGCTTACGTAGCTTGGTGATGTACACATCCATAGAACGAGCGTTGAAATAGTTGTCATCAATCCAGATAGTCTTAAGCGCATAATCGCGTTGTAAGATCTCGTTAGCATGTGCGCAGAGCAGTGCAAGCAATTCGTTCTCCTTGGTTGTGAGCTTTGTCTGCTTGTCGCCGATAGTCAATAGCTGCTTTTGGGTGTCGAAAACAAAGCGACCGATATGGTATAGTGTGCTTTCTTTCGACTTCTTACCTCTTACGCGGCGCAGGATAGCTTCGATACGGAGCACAAGTTCTTCCATAGAGAATGGTTTGGTGATGTAGTCGTCTGCTCCCAACTTGAAACCTTCGAGGATATCTTCTTTGAGAACCTTGGCTGTCAAGAAGATGATAGGCATCTCTGCGTTAGCTTGTCTGATCTCTTGCGCCAATGTGAACCCATCCTTCTTAGGCATCATCACGTCTAACACGCAAATGTCAAACTTGCTTCTCAAGAAGGCGTGATAGCCTGCTTCACCATCAGGGCAGAGCTCTGCTTGGTAACCTTTAGCTTGAAGATATTCGCGAAGCAACATTCCTAGATTCTCATCGTCCTCGCATAATAGGATTTTCAATTTCTCGTCCATAGTCTTTTACTGTTTAATGAGAGCGGCATCTCTGATATGGGTGAGATGCCTGATCTCAGTGGGTGAATAATATTTTGTTTTAATTTGTTCTATATTATAATAATGTGAAGGAGCGTCATTCGTCATGTATAGCGGGCAACTTGATGGTGAATTTGGTACCCTTTCCAAACTCGCTTTCCACCTTGATGTCGCCTTCGTGTAGCATCACCATCTTCTTAACGTAAGCTAAGCCTAGTCCGAAGCCTTTCACGTTGTGTACATTGCCGGTGTGTACGCGGTAAAACTTTTCGAAGATCTTCTTGAGATTTTCCTTCTTGATACCTTGTCCCGTGTCTCGGATGGAGAGGTAAAGGTTGTCGTCGGTGTTCCAAGTCTTGATATATACATTCAGCGACTGGTTGGGTTTGGCGTATTTGACGGCATTGTCCAATAGGTTGAAGATGACATTCTGGAAGTGCATCTCGTCTACATACATGGTCGAATCTATAGCTTCGATGTCTGTATAGACCTTTCCGCCTGTATGTTCGACGCGGAGAGTGAACGATTTAGCTATCGTCTCAACCATCTCGTTGAGGTCTAAGTATTTCTTCTTGAGCACAGCGCTCTTCCTATCATACATGCTCATCTGCAGCACTTTCTCCACGAGGTAACGTAGACGCTTCGACTCATCGTTGATGACTCCACCTAGGTGACTTACCATGTCGGGCGATTTGGTGAGGCTCTTGTCGTTCATCATCTGTGCTGCGAGCGAGATGCTAGCAATAGGAGTCTTCAGTTCGTGTGTCATATTGTTGATGAAGTCGTTCTTGATCTCCGAATATCGTTTCTGTCTGAAGATAACGACAATGGTGTAGATGAATGTTACCAGCAGCACGAATGTGAAGAGCACGGATGGTATCATAAAACGCACACTTGAGAAGATGTAGCTATTCATATCGGGAAAGTGTACCTTCACTATGCCCATACGATTGGGAGGGTCGTTGCGAAACAATGTTTGGCTGAACGAATTGTCTTCGCCATCATCCACATAGTCGGGACATCTGTACACCTCTCTTCCGTCTACCGTTGTGACAGTGAAGTGGTATGGGATGTTGATACCGTTGTTCATCATCTCCGCCTTTAAGTCTTGGTCGAGCAGTTTGAAGTTGACTCGTTCTTTCAAAGGCTTCTCTGATGCAGAATAAAGGATGTCGTACACCACCTCGTCTAGCATACTCTTTTGGTACACATACCTATTGCGGACAATCTCTTGCATACTGCGCTTGGTAGCAGAAATAGAACTGCTATCGTTGCGCAGAATCATCGCTTTGGGCGTTTCGGATGGTTTCATCTTCATGGTCTTCATCTCAAATGAAGAGTAGGTGTTGCCTAGTCCGTCCGTGTTGGTGTTCTTGTGCGATGGCGCAGATGCATCAGCTTGTGTGGTTGGGTCAGAATTCTTAGAAGTGGCAGATTTTTCCGTCTTGTCAATGTTCTTTTCTAGATAGCGCAAGGTCTCGTTTAGTTCCATATTGCGTGAAGCTTGATAGAGGGCTCGGTTCACAGATTCGTCGAACTGTTCCAACTTCATGTCTGCCATTTCTTCAATATAATTCAGTTGAAGCAGTAGCAAGGCTATGAATGAAAGCCCCATTATGATGGCGACGGTCCAAATCGTTTTCTTCTTCATATATCTTTCTATCTACAAGGAGAGAAGACAAGGCGTTATGCACGTAATCCTTTCATCCAATGTTGTTGTTTGCAAAAGTAATGTAAATCTTAATAGCTTAACATAAAAACGTTAATTATTTGCCGTTGGTTTAGCTAAATTAACTATAAACCGGTATTGAGGTTTATTTTTATTAAATATAAAAAGGATACAAGCTTAGTGGTCTAAACTTGTATCCCTATATAGATAAAGGTGTCGAGATAGGTTGCTGGATTAGCCTAAGAAACCACTGACACCAATAAAATAGAGCATGAGGTAACCTAGCGCCAAAGAGATTACACCACAAATAAGACCAATCTTGAGCATGTCGTTTTGCTTAACAAGGCCTGTGGAGTAGGCGATAGCATTAGGAGGAGTGGATATTGGCAAGCACATAGCTGAGCTAGCTGCGATAGCAATACCTATCAAGATGGTAGTGGTGCCACCGATACCTGCCAGTTTGTCTCCCATGCCTGAGCAAACTACAGCCAAGATAGGAACAAGCAACGCTGAGGTAGCCGTGTTGGAAATGAAGTTGGACAGGAAGTAGCAGATCAATCCTGAGATGACGAGGATAGCGATGGGGCTCCATTGACCGAAAGGAATGCTCTCAATAGCGGCATCAGCGAGACCGCTACCATTCATTCCGAGTCCTAAGGCAAAACCACCCGCTACCATCCAGATGACGCTCCAGTTGATTTCTTGTAGGTCTTTTGCGTTGATTACACCAGTAATGGCAAATACACCTATAGGCAACATGGCCACGGTGTTCGAGTCGATACCAGTCACGCTCTTAGGGATCACCCATAATAAGATGGTCACAATAAAGGTGCTGGCCACTACCCACATGCGCCAACCATGTTGTACGTTACCCTTAATGTCCAGTTCGATGGTCTTCTTAGAGAATGGGAAGAAACGTAGAAGGAGGCGCCAACAGATAAAGAGCAGTACAATGACGAAGGGAAGCATAAATGCCATCCATTGCCCAAAACCTAAATCAAGGTTGTGTCCCGCTGGATCATTGAGATACTTCATGGCAATCATGTTAGGAGGTGTACCGATGGGAGTGCCCATACCGCCGATGTTAGCAGCCAAAGGTATACTGAGCGTTAAAGCTATACGACCTTTTCCGTTGGCGGGAAGTGCAGCAAAGACAGGAGTCAAGAAAGTCAGCATCATGGCTGCGGTGGCAGTGTTTGACACAAACATAGAGAATAAGCCTGTAATGAGCAGGAAGCCAAGGAGTACGTTCTCGCTCTTGTTGCCAAATGGACGAATCAGGTTGCGGGCAAGCAATACGTCTAGTCCCGACTTAGTAGCGGCTATAGCTAGGATAAATCCCCCAAGGAACAACATAATTACAGGGTCGGCAAAGGAAGCCATAATCTCGTCCGACTTCATCAACTCTCCTACATGGTCGCCCTTGAAACACGAGAGCGCATTGTTGGAAACCGTGAAACACATCGACGTGATAATGGCAAGCGATGTTGCCCATGAGGGAATACACTCGGTAAGCCAAGAAAGTGTGGCAAACACAAAGATAGCAATGATACGTTGCTGGACAATGGTAAGCCCATTGATGCCAAAGCATGTGATGGGAAGATTCCAAACTACAACGGTAACCACAATGATAGCAATAAGTTGCCACAGCTTCTTAGTATCAATGTGGTTTGAAAAGACATTTTGATTTTCGTCGTTCATAAATAATAAGGTTTAACTAATTGTTTAGGTTGTTTTTATACTTGAGTGCTAAATTAAAGCTAATATTTTGATTTACAAAATAAACCTAAACTTTTTTTGAACCTTATTCCGAAACTTTCTATTTTAGATGTACTCTTAAAGGCTTTTACCCTTCTTCGTTGACTTGCATGAGCTCGGCTGTGATACCATCGCTGAGGAAGATTCCGTCCTTGGTCAATCTCAGATGATTGTCCTTTCGTTCTAACAAGTTCCTATTTATATAAGGTGTAGCTTGCTGGAGAAGGTAAGCGGAAATCTTTTCTCCAAAGTGTTGGACGATTAGGCTTAGGTCTATACCCTCGCACGTGCGTAAAGCTGTCATCACAATGTCATTGTAATGGCTGATTGGCGTTACTTGTTCAGTTTCTTGTGGTAATGTGCCTTTACCGAGAGCGGCTATATATTGAGAAATATTCGCAACGTTCTGTTTTCGCGTTAGTAGGTCATAAGAGCAAGCGGAAGCGCCTAGTCCTAGATAAGGTATGTCGTGCCAATAGCTACTATTGTGTTTGCTACGATACCCAGGTTTGGCAAAGTTGCTTATTTCATAATGTTCAAAGCCATGTTCTCTTAGGATATTCATGATATGATTATAGATGGTAAGAGACATCTCTTCGTCCACCTCTTTTATTTTATGCTGCTGAAGCCATTCGTTCAGAAGGGTTCCATCTTCGTACATCAGGTTGTAAGCTGATATATGTGTTACATCCACTTGGGCAGCGGTCTTGATATCAAGCAATGCTTCTTCTAATGTTTCGTTGGGATAGGCAAATATAAGATCAATGGAAATGTTGTCTATCCCAGCATTGTGTAAACAATCAATTGCCTTCAGTGCTTGCTCTGCCGTATGACGGCGACGGAGAAACTGTAAGCGCTTATCCGAAAAGCTTTGTACTCCCATTGATACACGATTGATGCCGAGGGTGGTCAACAATTTCGCAAAAGCTGGTGTAACATCATCCGGATTACATTCTATCGTGACCTCGCTTGCTTGTGGGGCGTATATAGAATATAAATGGTGGAATATCTTTTGAAGGTTGGATTCGGATAATTGGCTTGGAGTGCCTCCTCCTAGATATATCGTCTGAATATCGCGAATCTCTGTCTGCCGTAATCTCATCTCACGACACAAGGCTTCGACGTAGTCGTCTTGCATCGAAACCATCGTGGAAGAATAGAAACCACAATATATGCAACGACTTTTACAAAATGGAATATGTATGTAAATACCTGCCATATCATTTGCAAAAATACTAATTTGTTTTAAAAAATGCATAGATATATGCTGTTTGTTTTGGTGTTTTGGTGAAAATAGACTAACTTAGACGGCGGAAAGGGACATTCAAATGTCTCTCAAAAGAAAAGAAACCTAAAAATCGATATTACTAACAACTTAAATCTTTCTGAATATGAGAGTATATCAGACAAATGAAATCAAGAACATTGCCTTGCTTGGCAGTGCGGGAAGCGGCAAGACTACACTTGCCGAGAGTATGCTTTTTGAAGCTGGTATTATTAAACGTCGTGGCACAGTAGAGGCAAAGAATACAGTGAGCGACTATTTCCCAGTGGAGCAAGAATATGGTTATAGCGTTTTTCCAACAGTTTTGCATGTTGAATGGAATAATAAGAAACTGAATATTATTGATTGCCCAGGTAGTGACGACTTTGTAGGTGGAGCCATTACGGCACTCAATGTAACAGACCAAGCGGTTATTCTGATCAATGGACAATATGGTCCAGAAGTAGGAACGCAAAACAATTTCAGATATACTGAGAAACTTAAGAAACCTGTTATCTTCCTTATCAACCAATTGGATTCAGATAAGTGTGATTTTGATCTCTTGATTCAGAATATGCAAGAGATCTATGGCCCCAAGTGTGTTCAAGTGCAATATCCTGTTGAGACTGGTCCGGGTTTCCATGAAATCATTGACGTGCTAATCATGAAGAAACTCTCTTGGGGACCAGATGGCGGTGCACCTAAGCGTGAGGATATTCCAGAAGAAGAGATGGACAAGGCAATGGAGCTTCATCGCGCCTTGGTGGAAGCAGCTGCGGAGAATGATGAAGGATTGATGGAGAAATTCTTTGAAGAAGAATCTCTTACAGAGGATGAGATGCGCGAAGGTATTCGTAAAGGTCTTGTGACACGTAGCATCTTCCCTGTGTTCTGCGTAGACGCACATAAGGACATGGGTGTTCAGCGCTTGATGGAATTCTTGGGAAATGTGGTACCTTTCGTAAGCGAGATGCCAAAGATACATAATACACGCGGTGAGGAGGTTACTCCGGATTCAGCAGGACCAGAAAGTCTTTATTTCTTCAAGACCGGGCTAGAACCACACATCGGTGAGGTGAGCTACTTCAAGGTAATGAGTGGCAGCGTGAAACCTGGTGACGACTTGACCAATGCTGATCGAGGTAGCAAGGAACGTCTTGGACAGATCTTTGCTTGCGCAGGCGCTAATCGTATTCCTGTGGAACAACTCAACGCCGGAGATTTAGGATGTACAGTAAAACTAAAAGATGTAAAGACGGGAAACACCCTTAATGGTAAAGGTACAGAAGAACGCTTCGACTTTATCAAATACCCCAACTCTAAATACTCTCGTGCTATCAAAGCTGTAAACGAGCAAGATACCGAAAAGATGATGGTTGCTTTGTTGAAGATGCGCCAAGAAGATCCAACATGGGTTGTGGAACAAAGCAAAGAGCTACGTCAAACCATTGTACATGGTCAAGGTGAGTTCCATCTCCGTACATTGAAATGGCGTATGGAAAACAATGAGAAATTGGCAGTTAAGTTTGAAGAGCCACGTATTCCATACCGTGAAACCATTACAAAGAAGGCACGTGCCGACTATCGTCACAAGAAGCAAAGTGGTGGCGCTGGACAGTTTGGTGAAGTGCATCTTATCGTAGAACCTTACGCTGAGGGTATGCCTGATCCTACATCTTACAACTTCAATGGTCAAGAGTTTAAGATGAATATCAAGAACCGTGAAGAGGTTGAGCTAGAGTGGGGTGGTAAACTCGTATTCCTTAACTCTGTGGTAGGTGGTGCCATTGATGCACGCTTCATGCCTGCAATCTTAAAAGGTGTTATGGATTGTATGGAGCATGGGCCTCTGACAGGTTCATATGCACGTGATGTTCGTGTCATTGTATATGACGGAAAGATGCACCCAGTAGACTCTAACGAACTTTCATTTATGCTCGCAGCTCGTCATGCTTTTGCAGATGCGTTCAAGACGGCAGGTCCTAAGATCCTTGAACCTATCTATGATCTTGAGGTCTTTGTGCCAGCAGATTATATGGGTGACGTGATGAGTGATTTGCAAGGACGCAGAGCCATGATCATGGGAATGGAAAGCGAAGCTGGATATCAAAAGCTTCAAGCTAAGATTCCTTTGAAGGAACTCTCTAATTACAGTATCTCTCTGAGCTCGCTCACTGGTGGTCGTGCTTCGTTCACAACTAAGTTTGCTAGCTACGAGCTCGTGCCAAATGATATCCAACAGCAACTCATTGCTCTGCATGAATCAGAGCAAAAGGCTGAAGATGCATAGTTCGATCCAGATTATTCTATAAGTTTACCCCCAATCGGTCTTTGACTGATTGGGGGTAACTAGTACAATACGT
Organism: Bacteroidaceae bacterium; assembly: GCA_963654235.1. Taxonomy (GTDB): domain Bacteria; phylum Bacteroidota; class Bacteroidia; order Bacteroidales; family Bacteroidaceae; genus Prevotella. Next base: position 16,737 of record CAVJZR010000052.1, read on the forward strand.
TTGTCGTAAAACAAAATTATTGCTGTCCGGTAAAACTTTTAGCGCATGAAAAAGATTGGGCTGGATTCCTCGCTTGGAATTCAGCCCATTTAGTTACCTTTGTTTTTGAAAATTAAATATTGCTGTCCGGTAAAACTTTTAGCGCATGAAAAAGATTGGGCTGGATTCCTCGCTTGGAATTCAGCCCATTTAGTTA
>CAVJZR010000053.1:0-16731 GCA_963654235.1 Bacteroidaceae bacterium
GTTTGGCAATGCAGTGACGCCTTTCAAAGGGAGTGCGTTATCCCGAACTGGGGTATACCTTATTATAATATAAGGGCTTTCGATGCCCATCCAAGGCGAAAGAGAAAGAGAAGAAGAGTACTTCAGATCTATCGACGAAACCTCATTGCATACCTTAATCTATTAACATTCGAGGCAATTCGTAGCATCAGAAAGAGTGAACGTATATTAAAAATCATTACTTATAGGTATTGACATGCGCTTATAGATGATGTACCTTTGCACATTGAAAACTTGAGTAGAAGAAGAAAGCTCATCTATGAGCAACCCTTCCTTGAACAAAGGATTCCCCAAGATGCATTCACAAACATTATAAGAAAACTTTAAAACATCATTCCATACAATGAAACAACTAATCGTATCGGGATTATTGCTTCTCATGACAGGAAGCCTCATGGCTGTGCCTGCCAAGAAGAGATGGACCACAATAACCCAATCAGACGGCACCCAAATCGAAGTAGCTCTTACCGGAGACGAACATCTGCACTATTTCACCACTCGTGACAACGTATCCTTGGCTCTGACAGCACAAGGCGACTATTGTTATGCCGCCGTGAGAGGGGGCGAAATCGTATCCTCAGGGGTGATTGCGCATGAAGCAGTAAGCCGGACGGCATCCGAGAAGGAACACATCGTATCAGCCAACGACTTATGTGGCATGGTATCTAAGGCTCGCCTGAGCGTAAAAACGACAAATAGCAAAGCGCCTCGCAAGATGGCTAGCGACAAGGATAAGTCGGTGTTTCAAGGCAAGAAAAAGGCTTTGGTGATTCTTGCTTCGTTCTCTGACAAGTCGTTTGCAGAGAGTGATGATGAGATAGTAGACTTCTATAATAAGGTACTCAACGAGGAAGGCTTTTCCCAATTTGGGGCTGCGGGTAGCGTTCACGACTACTTCACAGATGCTAGTCGGGGACAGTTTGACCTCACCTTTGACGTGGTAGGACCTGTTAGGGTGAGCAAATCTGCCACTTATTATGGCGGACCATCCGTTTATTTCGGTGGTACGGACCACATCGGCGAGTTTATCACCGAAGCTATCACAAAGGCAGATAACGCTTATGACATCGCTTGGAGCGACTATGATTGGGACAACGATGGCGAAGTGGAGCAGGTTTTCGTTCTCTACGCTGGCTACGGTCAAGCCACAGGTGGCGCCACAGGTACCATTTGGCCTAACGCGTGGACGCTGGACGAGGCGCTTCAGAACAACGATGGCAATGGCGGCATCACCATTGACGGGATGTATATCAACCAATACGCTTGCAGCAACGAGCTGTATAGCAACACGGGACACACAAAGATGGGTCTAGGCGTGTTCTGTCATGAGTTCTCCCACTGCATGGGTTTGCCCGACATGTACGACACCAACTATGGCAGTACGCCCACCATGGGTTCGTGGGACTTGCTAGCTCACGGCAGTTACAATGGCCCGAGCGGTATAGGATGGTGTCCGGCAGGATGGACCAGTTATGAGCGTGCCTATGCGGGATGGCTCAGCTGGATAGAGCCGCAGCCCGGCGACACCATCACCGCGATGAAAGGACTGGAGCAAGGGGGTGATGCTTATGTGATATACAATGACAATCACCGCGACGAGTATTACCTATTGGAGAATCATACCAACACGGGATGGGACGCATACACCCCAGAGAGTGGATTGCTGGTTATCCATGTCGACTATGACAAAGAGTTGTTTGACAACAACATCGTCAACTCTACCGGTACGTTCACACCCGAGGAAGGATACAACGGCACCTTCACCAATGATCATGCACGCATGGCTCCCTTTAGCAAAGTGCGTAGCATCAGCAACGAAACTTACTATTACACCTACCCCATCCAAGCGCCCCGAGGTGTGATCGATAGCTTGACGGACAGCAGCAATCCTGCCGCAAAGCTCTATAACGCTTTGGCAGATGGCACAACGCTGATGCACAAGCCTATCTGTAACATCACAAAGGACGAAAGCACTGGCGATATCTCATTCGTATTCATGCCCAAAGCACAAGGCGATGTAACGGGGATATATGATGATTTAGAACAGACCACTATCGAAGATAATGATGTGCCGCTCTTTGCTCTTACTGGCCGAAGAGTGGGCAAGCTATCTAAAGCCAAGAGCGGCCAACTGCCCAAGGGTGTATATATCCTTGGCGGAAAAGGTCGTGGAAAGAAGATTATCATAAAGTAGACGCACGGTGAAGACGCAACCCAAATGGTTTACCATCACGTTGGCATTGGCATTGACCTCTCTCAGTGCCAGTGCCGATGATGTAAAAGGACGCATCCTAGACGCTGCCAACAACGAAGCGGTGCCTTATGCTACCGTGGTGGCAATAGGAAAGGATGGCAAGAAGCACGCTGCCGTGTCCGATCTGGATGGTTATTTTACGATTGCCGGAGTAGCAACGGGCTCTTACAAGGTCAGCGTATCCTATATGGGGTATCACACGCTAACCCAAACTTGCATCACAGGGAGCAACGCCACCCTACGCATCAAGGCTGATAACCATGTGCTCAACGAGGTGGTGGTAACGGCACGGGAGTCGCAAGGCATCACCACCTCATCCGTCATCGACCGCAAAGCGATAGAGCATCTGCAGCCATCGAGCTTCACTGACTTGTTGGCTTTGCTGCCGGGAGGAAGCACCCAACTGCCCGATCTCACCAATGCGAACACCATTCGCCTCAGACAAGCAGGCACTGGGAGTAGCAACTACGACGTGAGCGCCATGGGAACGACCTTCATCACCGATGGCATACCGATGAACTCGAATGCCAATATGCAGGTGGTCAAACAGGCATCAAGCAGCTCAACGGGTGACCCTGACGCTGGACGCAACCACACCACAAGCGGCGTGGATATGCGTACCATCCCCACTGACAACATCGAGAGCGTGGAGGTGATTCGTGGTATCGCCCCCGTGGAGTATGGCGACCTAACTAGCGGCGTGGTGATCATCAAGCGCAAGCTCAAAGCAACGCCTTTCGAAGCACGCTTCAAAGCCGATTCGTATAGCAAACTGCTCTATGCGGGCAAAGGCATGGAGCTGGGTAACACGGTGATGAACCTCGGTATGGATTACCTAGATGCCAAGGCTGACCCTCGCAACCCAGTGAACAACTACAAGCGTCTGACGCTATCGGCACGACTGCAGAGTACATGGAAGGGGGACGGATGGCAACTCAGATGGCGTAGCAACACCGACTATACGGGTTCGTTCGACAACGAGAAGTATGACCCAGAGATTCTAAAACAGAAAGACGACTCCTATCGTTCTAGCTATAACCGCTTCAGCATGAGTCATTCGCTGCTGCTCACACCCACTAAGAAGAGCGGTTTCTGGAAGTCGCTCAACCTCGACGCCGCGGTAGCTTACGAGCATAGCCGCATCGATCAGCAGAAGAGCATCAACCTCAGCAGGGATGTAGCGGTGTCAACAACGCTGGAGCAGGGGGAGCACGATGGCATCTACCTACCTTATCATTATATGGCTAACGTGGTGGTGGATGGCAAACCGCTCAATCTCTACGCCAAGCTGAAAGGTCTTTTCGGCGCTACCACAGGCTCGTTGGTACAGAACATCAATGCGGGTGTGGAGTGGAAGATGGACAAGAACTATGGTCACGGACAGCAGTATGACCCAGCCGCGCCCATCAGTCCTGGTACACCATATCGTCCTCGTGTGTATAACGATATCCCGGCGGAGCACCAACTGAGCTTCTACGCCCAAGACAACCTCCACTTACCTATCGGCGGCAACACGCTCACGGCACAAGTGGGTCTCCGCGGTTCGTCGTTGGCTCATCTGTCGGAGCAATATGCGATGCGTGGGAAGGTGTACCTAGATCCACGAATCAACGTGCAATGGCAGTTTCCGAGCATCAATGTCAATGGCAAAGCGTTCGTCATCGACCTCAATGCGGGTTGGGGACGACAGACTAAGTTCCCTACACTACTGCAACTCTACCCCGATAAGGTGTACACCGACCTGGTGGAGCTCAACTATTATAACATGAATGCAGACCTGCGCCGCCTATATCTGATGACGTACGTCAATGATCCGACCAACTATCAACTGGCTCCGGCACGCAACGACAAGTGGGAGGTGCGGCTGGGAACGGCTTATAACGGAAACACATTCAGCGTGACCTACTTTCATGAGCAGCTTAAAGATGGTTTCAGATCATCTGCCACGATTCTGCCTTACACCTATCGCGACTTTGACGAGAAAGCTATTGACGGTAGCACGCTCACCTCTCGCCCTGACGTCAACACGCTGCCGTATGTGGAAAAAACCATCCTCGGTGGTTATAGCTCCACGACCAATGGCAGCCAACTGGTCAAAGAGGGTGTCGAATGGCAGTTTGCTTCTCAACGTATCGACGCCATCAAGACTCGTTTCACCATCAATGGCGCTTGGTTCAAGACCACCTACACCAACAGTCAGCCGATGTTCCAAACCAACACATCCGCTGTGATTGACGGAACACCCGTCAACGATCTCTACGTGGGATATTATAGCAACAAGACCGGTACGGTGCGACAGCAGTTTAACACCAATTTCATGGCTGACACTTACCTTCCTCGCTTGGGCTTGGCTTTCTCGCTCACTGCCGAGTGTATGTGGTTCAATTCCTCAAAGGCTATCCGTACCGATGGCGTACCTTTGGCTTACAAGGACAATAAAGGCGAGGTGCATCCTTATACCGAGGAAAGCAAGAACGACAAATACCTACAATGGTTGATCAACAACTACAACGAGTCAGCTTGGCTCACCCAACGCGTACCTTTCTATATGTTCCTAAACCTAAAGGTTACCAAGGATTTTGGACGTTGGATGAAGCTTGCTTTGTTTATCAATCGTATGGTCGACTACATGCCCGACTATACTTCTAACAGCGGTCTCACCATTCGCCGCACTTCAAAACCTTATTTTGGAATGGAAATAAACTTCAACTTTTAAACACAAAAACAGTCTCATGAAAACCTTCAAGCAGATTCACGTGCTACTGATAGTAGTCATAGGCAGCTTCCTCTTGGCTGCGTGCGGTAGCAGCGACACCCCCACCCCTACTCCAGTGGAAGAGAAACACCACCTACAGATATCGTTCTCCCTACCCGATGGTTGCGAGAACGGCACCCTGAGCAACCTAAGCCTTACCTTCACCGAGCAAAACACGAACAAGGTCACAACCCTCACGCCAACAGCAACAAGCAGCAACAGCGTGGATGTAGAGCTCACTACTGGTCTTTACAAGATGGATGTCACTGGCTCACTGACCTACACCGATGTGGACAAGGTCGAACAGCACGTGGCTATCGCAGGCTATGACGGCAGCATACAGATCAGTTCAGGCAGTGGCGCACAGGCTGTAAGCTGTGCTTTGTTCCTCTCTGCCAACAAGGATTCGCGCGGTTTTGTGCTGGCAGAAATATTCTGCGCAGGTACCGCAACACCACAGGGATCATACTATTATGCCGATAAGTACTTTGTGATTTACAACAATACGGACCACGTTCTGTACGCCGACTCCCTCGTGATAGCCGAGAGCGAGTTTCTCAGCACGATGAAAGAGAACTATGAACCCAACATCATGAACACAGATATGGCTGTAGCGGCAATGTATATGATTCCTGGCCGCGGTCACGACGTACCGGTTCAACCTGGTGGGAAGTTGCTCATTGTGGACAATGCGCTCAATCATAAGGGTGCCAATAGCAACTCATGGGATCTCACCACAGCCGATTATGAATGGTATGACGAGTCGACCAACCCCGACTACTCGGACGTAGACAACCCCGACGTGCCCAATCTGGAAAAGATCTACTGCTACACACGCACCATGTGGAGTCCTCACACGCAAGGCTTCAGGTCGTATGCGCTAGCACGAATGCAGACCGACAAGGAGACATTCCTTATCGATAACATGTACGGATATAGCTATCACCTAGTGGGCGCGACCGGTGAAGCCGACATGACAGGCAACTGTTACCGTCTGCCCAATAGCTGGATTATCGACGCGGTGAACATGAGTTCGCACTCGGGATGGCAGTGGAACGTGATCAGCGCAGCCCTTGATCGTGGTTATACGTACAACTCGGAGTTCAACTTTGACGACTCACGCCTCGGCAAGAGCGTCCGCCGCAAGGTAGAACGAATGGATGGAAGCCGTGCTGTGCTACAAGACACCAACAACTCAACCGAAGATTTCGAGCCACGCGTAGAGGCCGATCCCTTCCATGTCTTCGGTTTGTAATCATTCTTGAGCCGTATGTATATATCCAATCCTTCTCGCAGCATGCGCCGTCTCTTGACGTTGACCAGCCTTTCTGTGCTCTGGCTATGGCCAACGGGGCACGCGATAGCTGACGATAGCATCCTCATCCGCCGCGTGATCAGCCACGAAACATCCACACGGGCGGCACAAGAGGTGCTCGGCAACCCCGCCTTGCGATACGCATGGGCCACGCCGTCGCTCTCAGCTCTCACGTTGTATGGCGCCTCACAGCCGGCAAGCACAGCCCGCATACCCCAACTGGGTACTGGCGGAAGATGCTTCGGCGTAGACGCCCAATCGTTTCAGCGCCTCAGTGAGCACGATGTGGTGTGGGGCGAGGCTTCATATGAGAACGGACGAACCTACGACGTGGTGTGGAACGAGACCAGCGACTTCCTCCAGCTCTACCCTTACGTCATGGCGGACGAGCGCGGCGGCGACACCAAATACGAGCAATACAAGCTCAACGGAGGCTACTCGGCACTGCACCAACGTCTGAGCTACGGACTGGAACTGGGTTATCGCGCCCTGTCCGAATACCGCGACCGCGACCCGCGACCCAACAACACCGTGGCTGATCTGCAAGGGAAGCTCGCCATTGGCTATCAGCTGACCGCCACGAAGCAGACTTTGGCGCTTGCCATAGCACTGGGCAAATACAAGCAGACCAACGACTTGGCTTACTATAACGAACTGGGTGCGCAGAAGGAATACCATCTCACGGGTGTGGGCAACGACTTTGCTCGATTCTCTGGCGGTAACAACAGCACCTTCTACAAGGGTTACCATTGGGGCGCAGACCTCACTTGGGCATCGCCCGAAGCGCTAGGATGGTCAGCCAACGTAGGTTATCGATACACCCAACGGGAGAAGATCCTGACCAACCTCAATCGTCTGCCGCTCAACAAGCTTGACATCAACACATGGACGGGTGCTGTGGGATATGCTTGGGAAAGCAAAGGAATCAGACTGCAAGGGTCGTATGCCGACCGCCAAGGCCAAGACAATCTCTTCGGTGATGCTTCCGGGAACATCTATCCGCTCATTGGTGCCACCAAGCAATATGACGGCAACGAGTACCAAGCCACCCTCTCAGGATATGGCACGTGGCATGTGGGTGCTCACCTTATATATAATATAGAGCCACAGGTGAAGTTAAGTGGTCTGAAGAGTCATCATCAGACGAGCGGCAATGAGCTTAGCACGTGTGACCTACAGCCGCAGATCCGAGCTAACATCGCTTATCTGCTGAGCCAAGACCTCTTCGAAGCCAACGTCAACCTAGCACATCGATTCAACCTCTCCAATGATTTGCTGCTCAATAACAGCGTGGCCGAATCGATGACCGCCCTGCTCACCAACCTCCGTCAGTATTATGCCGATGGCGAAACCTCTTGGCATCTCTTGCTGAGCTACACCCGTCGCATTGCGGGCAACAAGGCGCTAACCTTCGGTCTAGGCTGGACGCACGGCTTATATCTGAGCCACGAGAGCGACAACCGATATGAGGCGCACATCACCTTCACCCTCTAAACCCATCATTCACACCCCTTTCATGATCATTCATAGCTAATAACAAACGTATCATAAACATGAAACAACTCTACACCTTATTGTGCTTGGCAGCTTGTTCGTTGTCTGCCTCAGCCCAACTCACCCTTGACACCCCACAAGCTAAGCCTGCCACCGCCATCACCTCAAGCGGTTTCACCGCCAACTGGGGTGCGGTAGCCAATGCCGAAGCCTATTGTGTCTTTGTCTATGCTCCTCGCCAAGTGACCTCAGATGGCGAGCAAACCATCGTGGACGAGGACTTCAGCGGTATCACCTCAGGCACCATCAGCAGTCCGGCGGGTGGCGACGAGGAGTGGGTGGACCTCTCCGCCAATGGTTACACCTCCACTTACGGTTGGGGCGCCTATGCTTACCCCACCTTTATCAGCAGTATGGTGGCTGGCTTAATCTATTCGCCATACCTTGATCTGCGTGGTAACGATGGCCAATACACCATCACCGTCACGGCTTACTGTTCCAATGGCGATGAGATTCGCGTAGAGAGCACGGGCAAGAACGGCAAAGAGATTCAGACCGCTAAAGCCGTTGTGCCTGGTGGCGCTACTGGGTTGGCCGAACTGACGTTCGACTTTGACAATGGCACCAAGGACCTCTTCTTCTCCGTCATCAACAATACGGCTGCCGATGGAGCCCCCGACTACTTTGACCGCATCCGTGTGGCACAAGACCTGAAGAAGGGCGACATGATCAATGATATGGTAGCAAGCAACGAGGCTGTGCTTGCCGTGGACGAAGACACCAACGACAGCATCACCTCATGCCGCTTCTCCACCCCTAGCCGTTACACCAGCGCCAAGGTGCTCTACTACGATCTGTATGCTGCAACGATGGATTATGACACACCCAACGGCTCGCTGCCTTACACCTATGTGCAGAGCGACTTCTCCAAACGTGTAAAAGTGGATCTCACCCAGCGTACCTCTGAGGTGGAAGGTGATACCCCTACCCTCATCAAACCTGCCACCGCAACCACCGCGGACGCTCCTGACGGAGCATGGTTCACCCTCAGCGGTCAGCAGACCACGAAGCCTTCACACGGCATCTATATCCATAATGGAAAGAAAACTGTAATCAAATAATATATTCAATATCAATATCAACAATGAAAAAGATGCATTTTCTATTGGCCTTCCTGCTCTTTGCGGTAGGACTCAACTGGGCCAAAGCCGATGACACACAGACATTGGCACTGGGAAACTATGACGAACTGCTCGAATCGGGGGATTGGGATGAAAGTCAATGCTACGATGGCAGCTTCTTCGACTTCAGTCCCACCAACCTCTACTTGGCTCATACGGGCTCACAGATCATCTATACCAAGGATCAGCTTGCCACGATGGCTGGTAAGGAGATTACCGGTGTAAGCTTCTTGTTCTTCAATCAGTCAGCCTACAGCGCCTTCCCTCGCACGGTGAAGGTTTGGGTGAAGGAGGTAGCAGATGACGCTTTCGCTTACAATGCAGAGAAGAATGCCTATGAGTTCTTTGAGTATGCCAACGACGCAGAGACTGTAAAGACTTACTCATGCGACGTAGATTTTACCGATTACTATTATCTCAATGGTGAGATCACGATTCCCTTTGACGCTCCCTTTGCTTATAGCGGTGACAAGAACCTCGTGGTGACCATCACCTTTGACGGCGATGACGATGCTGATAGCAGCACGGACATCATGTGGTACTACAACTCAGACGCCACCCAGAACGCGCTCTCGTTCTGCTCAGATACGAAGACCTTTGCCGACTTCCACGATTCAGAAGACTGGCCAGTGGCTAAGAGCAATGCTACATCGGTAAGTTTCAGCAAGCCTATCCAGCAACCGCTCACCAAGTTTACCTATCAAGAGGGTGCCACACCTAAGCCACAGCCAGCCACACTAGCTGGTAACGTTACCTGTGGCGAGAACGCCGTGAGCGACGCCACCGTCACACTGACATCTGATACCGTGGTTTATACCACCACAACCACTGCCGATGGAAGCTACACGCTGCCCGTAGAGGAGAGCACACGTAAGTATGCGCTCACCGTAACGGCTACCGATTATGAGGATTATGCCGCTGCTGACTCGGTTGACTTCACTCCAGGTGAGACCAAGACGCTCAATGTCAACCTCACCAAGAAGGACAAGCCCTCTGTGCTCTCAGGCGTAGTGACATGCGAGGGAAGTCCTGTGGCTGATGCCAATGTCACGCTCACCTGTGACACGCTCACCTACACCACCACCACGGACGCTGAAGGTCAGTATAGCCTCAACGTGGTGAAGAGCGAGAACAAGTACCAGCTCAAGGTGACCGCTACCGACTGTAACGACTATGTCGCTGCCGACTCGGTAAGCTTCGTTCCTGGCGAGAATCAGACGCTGGACGTTACGCTTACTCTGAAGGACAAGCTCAGCGTGCTGAAGGGTTATGTCACCTCAGATGGTGAGGCTGTGAAGAACGCTGTGGTGAAGCTCACCTACGATGCTTCTTTGAGCTATGAGAGCAAGACCAAGGCTGACGGATCATACACGCTCTACGTGATGAAGAGCCGCAACCCATACGCAATGACTGTCACCGCATACGGCTTTGAGGATTACACCGCCGCTGACTCAGTGGTGTTCACCCCTGGATCTGACAAGACGCTTGACGTCACACTCACCCCCCTACCTGACGGAGAAGACACCCTGAGCCTCGGTCGTTATGACGTATGCCTACATGAGGCCGACACCGACGACTGCTATGAGGGTAGCTTCTATGATTACAGTCCTACGACCTTCTACCTCAAGCACACCGGTTCACAGATCATCTACACCAAGGAGCAGCTCGCTGCAATGGCAGGCAAGGGCATCTATGAGATCAAGTTTGCCGCTACCAACCAGAGCGCCTTTGACGAATATGCTCGCAACGTGAACATCTGGGTGAGCGAGATTGATGATGACGCCTTCGCATACAACGAGGACAAGGGTTGCTACACATTCTTCGATTATGACAATGCCGTTCAGGTCACCACTGACTATGCCTTTGACGGGGATGTGTCAAGCTATCTCTACGAGGGTGGCGAACTCTCATTCACGTTTGACAAACCCGTCAACTACTCGGGCAAGAAGAACCTCTTGGTGACCATCACCTTTGATGGCGATAACACTTGCGGCAGCATGGACTACCTGTTCTTCTGCAACAAGGCGGCTAAGAAGAAGGCGATGACTTACACTAGCGACTCATACAGCTTTGCCGACTATCGTGAGACAGAGGACTGGCCTAACGCTGGAAGCACCACAGGAACCCAACTGGAGCAGCCTGTGACACGTTTCATCTATGGCGAACCTACCGCTATCAGCGCTGTCAACGTCAAGAGCAATGCTGCTTCTAAGGCTACCTACAACCTCGCCGGTCAACGTGTGTCTGACCATTACAAGGGCATCGTGATCGAAAACGGTAAGAAGGTGGTACGCCGATAAACCTCTCTGATTCTATTTCATGCATCGGGGGGAGATAAGGATATGACGAAAGAACTTCCTTGTCTCCCCCTTTCTTTTTACAAACATTCATCATCAATCATCTTATGAAAACATCTTTACTTACCCTTGCGGCGCTTATGACCTGCGGATGGAGCATGGCGCAGACCTTCTCGGGCGGCACGGGCACTCAGGACGATCCCTGGCTGATCAGCAACATCGCTGACCTCAACGAGCTAGATAGCCTCACCAACGAGGAGGGCAGCAACGGCGAGTCACTCACCTCGGGTCGTTACTTTCTCCTCACCGATGATATCACCACTCCCTTCACCGGCATGATAGGCACCGTCGGTATGTTCTGCGGCCACTTTGATGGCGATGGACATAGCATCACCGTGGATATCCAGAGGCCTGCTGAGTCATATGTGGGTTTGTTTGGCTGTGTGGCCAATGGTTCGGTACACGATCTCGCTGTGAAAGGCAACGTCTCGGGCAACGCATATGTAGGCGGCGTGGTGGGCAACCCCACCAGTGGCGCGGTGCTGTATAACCTAGCCAACTATGCGCACGTCATCAGTTCCAGTCGTAGCCTCATGGCATGCACGGGCGGCGTGATAGGTGGCATTGTCACCTCAAAGCGATACGGGTCTACGGGCGCTGAGGTACGCAACTGCGCCAACTATGGTGTCGTGGAATGTGACGGCAACTGCGTGGGTGGTGTCATCGGCTACTCAGGGCAGCAACTGGGCAATAAGCTCTATGACCTGGCCAACTATGGTGTGGTCAAGACTACCGCTACGGATCGCACGGCTGGCGTGGTGGGCAACCCGCTCTATGACGACAAGGTGCATCGCTTGGCCAACTTTGGTACGAAGAGCTCCGAATCGGTCTTGGGATGTGTAGGCAATGCGAACCCTACCGACTTTGGCGAACTGTTCTACGACTGTCAGCTAGCATACACCATCAATGGCAATGCCATGCAGGAGAAATACACCGACCAGCTCATCGGTACCCAGATGCAGAGCAGCCTAGGTGATACATGGGTGTATGCGTCTGGTCTGCTGCCCCGCCCTAACATGGACGGACTGGAGCAGAGCGACGAGGCGGTGCTCTATGCCGTACCTTTGCTGCTGGACAGGAACGACTGGGTGGGCAACGTCACCACCGATTTCCGTGTGGAGACCGCCGCTCCCGATGGCAACGTGACATGGACTGCCGACCACAACCTGGTAGATATAGCTGCCGATGGCACCGTGACCATCAAGCGCAACGGCTACGAAACGCTCACGGCGACCTACAAAGGCGTGAGCCGCAAGATCGATCTCGTGCTCAATTCCACCACCGCCATCAATGCACCTAGCACCACCACTGCTAGCAACGACCGCTACTACAACCTCAACGGACAGATAGTGGCTCACCCCACACACGGTGTCTTCATCCATAATGGTAAGAAAGTGGTGAGATAAGTCTCACTTCACCGCCATAACCACACACTGATAAGGTTGTGTCCTCACTCGGGGCACAACCTTTTTTTAGTGCTTTCATGAACATGCGGAGATGTTATCGTGAAGCTACTAATCACCAATCACCATCTAGCGGATGCTTCCTCACCTACCCTTTCCATACCTTTCACGAAGTGAAGAAGCACCTCTTGGAATGAAAAATAAATTGATTTATGAGAAAGAATAATTTATTTTTCATCAAAAAATAAATTGTTTTTACTTGCCAAAGCGCCTCTTCCGGATTATCATTCTGCATCTTTCACGGGACGAAACGGCACATCTCGTGTTTCAAAAGGGCATATCATTCACGGGCGCACCATTCCTTTCCGCCTCTCGCCACAGCATGACTGATCTGTTAGCAATAAGCTACGAAAAGGTAATTTAGTAGACAATCTACAAGAAAATAAGGGCTGGAGCGAAAATGAAAAGGAATGGAAAACACGATTTTAGGGGGATGGGGTAGTTTGGCTTTGCCTTTTGGCATTGCCGGCTCTTTGATTTTACCCGAATGTTTGATATATGGTGGGTTCTATAAATTACCACAGTAAATAATTGTAACAAACCCACCATATGTTGAATTATTGCCATCCGATTAGTTTGCCATGCACAAAATACACATTATGCGGTGTATTTACTCCGCTATGCAGTCTTGTTACATAAACTCTACGTTCCTTGTCGAAATAGGTGTTTTTCGTTTCATACAAGGTTAGCCAACCCACAACGGTAGGATACTTATATTCTTCGAAAATACCAATAGGCATACCTTTGTAGTACTTTTGACTAGATATTGCATTATAGGCTTTTTCTCCATATTTCTGTTTAAGCCTCTTTACAAAAGCAGCTATATTTTGTTTAGCTTCTGCCTGCTCTGCTTCATCTACAGCTATAGCTGCAGCCGCATACGAATTGTACTGCTTGTATTTGTCGCCAAGTTTATTGCCGGATTTATCTAATGTTACTCCGATATATAGCTCGGGATTGTCAGTTGCTACTAATTCATCCAGTTTTACCGCATTGTTGCTTCCATTCTTCAAATATCCGGCACATGAAGTACCATTAGGATTGTACAGCAATATCAAATCACCAGTTCCATTCAAATCGAACCACTCTCTATCACTGTAAGAATAAATAATGTCAAAAATGTCTTTGCCATCTGCCAATGTAAAATATGGATTTTGGTTGTACTCTTCCCATTGATTTTTCATTTTTATTGCGATACGTCCGTCTTGAAATGTAACGAGGCTCTTTATAGGAGGTAGGGCAGTAGACGTTTCTTCATTGTCATGTGGCAGCATATTCAGTATATCAAATACATCAGTAAAGGTTTTACATCTGATGCATAGATATAAGCCAAAGTATGTAGCTACCTCTGGATCCTTAGGAAGAATCGTTTCTTTCAATTCGTCTTTTAAGGCTTTTATATCTATACCATCTTCTTTGATGCATATATTTATAAATTCCGGGATATACCGGGCGAACGTCTTGGGTTCGTTTGAAGCTGTCAGACCATCGATGAATGTATATATTTTTGTCTTATCAGCCTGAAACTGTTTCCACACGTCTTCTGCACTTTTTTGTGCAACAGGAGAAAGTTCCTTTGTTATATTGTTCTTGTCGCTGAAGACAGTTTGCAATGGAACCTGCAACTGTTTTAAATCAGAAGTGCTTTCCGCAAGGTCAATAATTCCAGATAAGCTCTCTGTACTTGGATTATACGCACGATAGTCCCTGCTTTCGAATAAAACTAAGTCAAAGCTGTGCCCCTTACCATTATAGCATATTATATTTCTATTACTAAAATCATCAAGATCAGCGATTCCGTTGGTGAAGTATCTTCCGGAAGGCACATTAATATCTATCGGGATATTCGAAAGCACCGAATCCACATCCTTAATTTTATATGGTATATAAGTTATTAAGGTGTTGTAATCCTTTGAACGAATAGCTCTTTTGATTTGAGGCATAAACTCAGCTGACAATTGGTTGCACCTGGCTTGATAGAACTTTTGAACGCCAAATTGGGTAGCCATGTTCTCGGCTTGTATTGAAGGCTTTGTAAAAGTCATTGCTGCAGCAGCTGCTTTCATGTCCTTGTTGGTTTTATAGCTGCGACCGACCATAGCCACATTCGTTTCTGTCGTTTGAGGTGCCATTTTAAAATAGGTCATAGCCTTTTGGTAATCTAGGCTACATATAGGTTCATAACCAAGACTATACATCATTGCAGCCTCATACGCATCATCTGCGCTGATTCTTTTACCCTTTGCTATTCTCTCATCTAGCTTCTCTATTTTTTTCTTGATCTGTTCAAACACTTCGTTTGCCTTTCCCTTCCAATAATTCTCGTCCGTACCGTTTTTAAAACCAACTCCATCGTAGCAGAATTCGTGACATGTAAAATTAACGTGTACGTCAACCACATCTGCAGAAGGACACATCATTATCTCTTTGACAATCGTTGCTTGAAATTTTTTGAGGTCAAATGAAGTTCCCTGTCCAAATGCCTGTCCGACACTGCAGACAAGCAAAGCAAAGACTAATAATAACTTACTTTTCTTCATATCTATTGTTTTGGTTATTTCTTATTTATAAATTCTTCGCATGCAACCTTGATGCAGACGATGAGACCGTTGGCTCCATAGTCTGCCACTTTGTCGAGTGGTTTCTTGCAAAACTCTTTCGCCTTGTACGGCCGATAATATTATCTGACTATTCGATGAAGTCGCCCATCGTTGTTTTTTTGTTCTTGTTTTTTTGTTCTATGAAATATAATTGGGCATATAATAAGATGTATTAGTATGAAATCCGACGTTTACTTGAGCTCCGACGTCTTTGTGGCATTCATTATCTGCTGAAGCGTTGTATATGTAGTGCCAATCGTAAACGCCCACGGCTTGCCGTTTTTGTCCTTGGTATCGTTGATTATTGGCCCATTGAACTCTTCAACAGGTTTTAGCTTGAAGTATGTACGCCTCTCGGGCTTATAATGCGGTTCCTCCTTGATGAAATAGCCATCATCGATGTCGTCGCGTTCACGAATGTCAATTACCATAGGACCTTCTACGATTTCAAACAGATGGGCAATTCTATTGGAATGATAGAATGCTATATACTTTGCTTTTCGGAAATGTCGGTTGCCCTGACAAGCATAGAAACCATATTTGCAAGCGATAGGTTCGCCCCATGCTCCGCCCACGACAATCACACGCTCCTCGTACTTGTCGCAGAGGTTGTATTCGTTGAGCAAGAGTTCAAACTGGTCTATCAAGTAGTTTCTGATTACATCACCAGTGTCCGCGCGGTAATCGGAAAGCAGATTCATGAGCTTAGTCCAATTAGTCCAAAGCACATGAGATGGCAATTCCTTGGGACGCTGACTGTGTGTCGTGATATAAAGAAGCATTTGGTTCTTTCCTTCTTTAACGATGTCAAGATGTCCTTGCAGTTGTTTGTCATTTATACAATCAGACAACTTACTTTCGATGAAAATGTCGAAAGCATAGCCACAAGAAAGGTGTCCGTCAGGGATGGTGTTAGACGTATCTCCTTTAGTATATTGAGCCTCTATGGAAATTGATTTTGGGGGCAGTGCTTCTCCGCCTGACAACCTAACAATGTCGTCAAGCATTTCTCCCTTCTCTTGGTCACCTTCGAGAATTTTAAGCAATGCGTAAGTCACTTGATTCTCGGGCTGCGAGTAAGCCCCGAATATCGAATGTCCTTCAACGGTTTTGCTCATAAGCTGTACATACAAAAGTGCCTATGGCTCCAGGTTTGGCGGTTAATGTTTAAGATCAGATATACACAAAATAAAAAACGTGGAGC
This sequence comes from Bacteroidaceae bacterium, assembly GCA_963654235.1. GTDB lineage: Bacteria > Bacteroidota > Bacteroidia > Bacteroidales > Bacteroidaceae > Prevotella. The sequence goes on from CAVJZR010000053.1 coordinate 16,663, forward strand.
CATGCCTTCGCTCGTTCCACGTGTCGAGGCTCTCGCATTTGCCCTATCTGTCGAAACGAGCAATGCTGA
>CAVJZR010000054.1:0-16720 GCA_963654235.1 Bacteroidaceae bacterium
CTTACTTTTTTAAAAACTAAGCCCGAAGTCCTATTTTAAAGGGCTTCGGACCGAACTCTTATGCCCTTTTGAGTTTTACCGGACAGCAATATTTATAAATAGGAATCCCTCTCGACAAAGGTCTGCCGAGAGGGATTCTATTAGAGAATAGGAAGGATGCCTTAGTTATTGACTGATCCTCCTACGATATCAAGCAACTCATTAGTGATAGCTGCCTGACGTGACTTGTTATACTGCAAGTTGAGATCGCGTAGCAGTTCGTCAGCGTTATCAGTGGCTGTCTGCATAGCAACCATTCGTGCGGCGTGCTCAGAGGCAATGCTATCGAGCAAAGCCGTGTAGAGCATCAGGTGAAGCTCCTTTGGTATCAACTCTGTCAGCACGGTTACCAAGTCGGGCTCTACAATGAAGTTGTCATTGAGGGGACGCACATCTTGGGCTTCTTTGCTTTCATCGTTGTTGCCATGCTTCTTGAGATATTCCTGTGCACGCTTCGTAGCAACATTGGATGTAAGGTCGCGATCGTTGTCTGCGCCAATGTCATCGTTCAAGTCGATAGGCAAGAAGGTGCGACGAGTGAGAATCTGTGAACCAGCGCTCTTGAAGTGATGGTAGATGAGCTCTACCTTATCAAGTTGGCCTTTGAGCCACATCTCCTCAATCTCTTGTGCAATGGTTCGGCAACCCTCCGAGTTGGGCTTATCGGCAAGTTCCACATAAGAGCCTGCAATTTTGACGTGCAGTTTCTTTACCTTATCTTCAACCTGTCTGCCGATAGGATAGACCAAGATGTCTTCGTCTTGAAGTCCTGCCTCTTTATACTCGGCGATGGTATGCATCATTTGTTTGATGATGTTGGCATTGAAGCCACCGCAAAGAGATGAATTGGAAGTGTATACAATCAATGCAACGCGCTTCACAGGACGTACTTCCTCGAACGGAGTCTCAACGTCAGGTGTCGAAACAAGGAATGTTTTGAGAATATGTTCAAGCATGTTCTCATAGGGAAGCATGTTCTCTATTGCCGTTTGCGCATGATGCAACTTACTTGAAGCCACCATCTTCATCGCACTCGTAATCTTGCGGGTGCCTTGAACCGATGCTATTCGCGTTTTGATTTCTTTTAATGATGGCATGTTGGATGATACAATTAAAGTTATACTTCTGTTATTAACACTTTCCCTGTACCCTCTTTAATATAAGAAAGGTACAGGGTGAAAGGTTAGCTCTTGTATTGTCCAGCAATGTCGGTCATTACGGTCTCAATCACTTTGGTATCTTCCTCAACCAATTTGCCTGCTGCAAGGTTGTCAATAACATCCTTGTGGGCAGAACGCATGGATTCAAGGAACTGGTCTTGGCATGCACGCACTTGGTCTACAGGCACGTGTTGAAGCAATCCGTGTACACCACAATACATGATAGCAATCTGCTCGCCTACGGGCATAGGACTGTATTGGGGCTGAATGAGCAACTGATTGTTCTTGCGACCGCGGTCCAACGTCATTGCGGTGACGGGATCCATATCGCTAGAGAACTTTGAGAAAGATTCGAGCTCACGATATTGAGCCATATCGATCTTCAGTGTACCAGCCACTTTCTTCATACTCTTGATCTGTGCCGAACCACCTACACGGCTCACGGAGATACCCACGTTGATGGCAGGACGGAAACCTTGGTTGAATAAGTCGCTCTCAAGATAAATCTGACCATCCGTGATAGAAATCACATTGGTTGGGATATAAGCCGAAACGTCACCCGCTTGCGTCTCAATGATAGGCAAGGCTGTGAGTGAACCGCCACCTTTGACGTGACCCTTCATACATTCGGGCAGATCGTTCATCTGTTCGGCAATCTCTTGCTGGTCATTGATACGTGCTGCACGTTCAAGTAATCTTGAGTGAAGGTAGAAGACGTCACCAGGATAAGCTTCACGTCCAGAAGGACGACGCAAGATCAGTGATACCTCACGATAGGCTACGGCTTGCTTTGACAAGTCATCGTAAACCACAAGGGCATGCATACCGCGATCGCGGAAGTATTCACCGATGGCAGCTCCTGCGAATGGTGCGTAATACTGCATAGCTGCAGGGTCAGAAGCAGTGGCGCTTACGATGATAGAGTAGGGCAGCGCACCACGCTCCTTCAGAGTTTGTACCAATGCTGCTACGGTAGAGGCCTTTTGGCCAATGGCTACATAGATACAATAAACGGGATTGCCTGCGTCATAGAAGCTCTTTTGGTTGATAATGGTATCTATGGCAATAGCGGTCTTACCTGTTTGGCGGTCACCAATGATAAGCTCACGCTGTCCACGACCAATAGGAATCATTGAGTCGACAGCCTTTAGACCTGTCTGCAATGGCTCCTTCACGGGCTGACGATAAATCACACCAGGAGCTTTGCGGTCCAATGGCATTTCGAAGGCACCAGTGAGATCAATGTCTCCCTTACCATCAATAGGTTGACCCAATGGGTTCACCACACGTCCGAGGAAGTTGTCGTTCACGCGGATGGAAGCAATACGATGGGTGCGTTTCACCTTGTCGCCTTCCTTGATTCCCTCGGTAGGGCCAAGAAGCACACAACCCACATTGTCTTCCTCCAAGTTCATGACGATAGCCATCGTGTCATTCTCAAACTCCAACAATTCGCTTGCTTCAGCTTGACGCAGACCATAGATGCGGGCAACACCATCACCCACGGTCAATACGGTACCGACCTCGTCGAATTGATTTCCAGAGTTGATGTTCTGCAGTTCCTTCAAAAGAACCTCTGACACTTCACTTGGTTTTATTTTTTCAGACATTATTTTCTTTTTATTGTTTTTTGAGTTCTTTGAGGATAGAGCGTAATTGTAGTTTTACGCTTGCATCCAAACGGTATGTGTCATACTCTAAGACAAATCCGCCAATGATGTTCGGATCAACCTCGGTATTAAACTCTACCGTTCCTTGAGTCTTGTGTTGCACCATTGCCTTCACTTTCTCTTCCGTGTGGGCAGAGATAGGCACGGCTGTGGTGAGAGTTCCACGAATGATATTCTTCTGCTTTCTATAAAGAGTGATATAAGAAGTCGCCATGAATTGCAGGGCATTTTCCCTATCCTCCTTAAGCACGAGAGATACGAATCGGCTTGTCAGCTCAGATGGATGTTGTCCACAAGCGGTCTCAAGCAATGTTTTCTTTTGTGCTTTGGTGAGCATAGGGTTGTCTATCGTAAAGCGCAATTCAGGAACTTGGATGTAGCATTCTGCAAGTGTCTGCATCTCCTTATAGACCTGATCTTCGAGCTTTAGCTCCGTGGCGCTTTTGAGAAGCGCACGTGCGTAGCGAACCGATATCACACCTAAATCCATAAGCTATTAATCTTTATTAGTAGAAGAAACTTCATCCAGCAATTTGTCAATAAGCTCATTCTGCTTGCTGGGTTCTGAGAGCTGCTGAAGCAAAATCTTTTCAGCAATCTTAACGGAGAGCTCAGCCACTTGCGTTCTGATTTCACGTAAGGCGGCTTGCTTCTCGTTTTGTATCTCAGTGCGGGCTTCGGAGATGATGCGTGCACTTTCTTCTTGTGCTTTCTCCTGTGCCTTCTCAACAATGGCATCGCGCGTCTTGGCTGCTTCTTTCAGGATAGTAGCTTGATTGTCGCGTGCTTCTTGCAGCATGGCTTCACTTTCTTTCTGGATATTGGCAAGCTTTTCGTTGGCGTCTTTTGCCTTCTGCAGACTCTCGTCAATGTATTTCTTGCGATCGTCTACCATCTTCACAATTGAAGGGAAACCCCATTTTAAAAGAATGAGGAACACTATTATGAAGACAAGGGTCATCCAAAATAGCAAGCCACTATCAGGGATTAATAAATCCATACTTACTGGTTAAAGTCTATAATACTTGAATTGGTTATTACAATACTACTGCCAAGAGGGCAACGATAACTGCCAAGAAGGCAACACCTTCGACAAGGGCTGCTGCTACAATCATTGCAGTACGAAGGTCACCCATCTTTTCGGGCTGACGAGCCATAGAGTCCATAGCCTGACCACCGATACGACCGATACCGATACCTGCACCGATTACGGCAAGACCTGCGCCTAAAGCACCACCCATTTTTGCTAATTCTGTAGATACTGCTGCTGCTAAGATTAATGATGATAACATAGTTTTAATTGTTTTAAGTTATTATTTTTTTGAAAATTTTTATTCTTTAACGTGTGCCATTGAGATGAATACTGCACTCAACATGGTGAATACCATTGCTTGGATGTAACTTACAAGAAGTTCAAGCAACATCATGAAGATGCTCAACGCAACACTGATAACTGACATTCCGGAACCAGCCAAGTTGTTGATCAATGCGCTGTCTGTGAGGTGGAACATGATAAATATCATACCAGCAAACGACAAAGCAATGGCGTGACCAGCCATCATATTGGCAAAGAGTCGGATAATCAGTGCAAGAGGTTTGGTAAAGATACCAACGAGTTCGATGATTGGCATAAGAGGAACAGGCACCTTGAGCCATGATGGAACGTTAGGCCAGAAAATCTCTTTCCAATAATCACGTGTACCTGTGAGGTTAGTTACAAGGAATGTGCATACACCTAAGAAACATGTACAAGCGATGTTACCTGTCAGGTTACCACCACCAGGAGGGAATGGGATAATACCCATGATGTTGGCAACGAAGATAAAGAAGAAGCAAGTGAGCAAGTAAGGCGCGTACCGTGGCGCTTCCTCACCTAAAGCAGGCTTAATCAGATCATCGTAGACCGACATGATAAACATGTGCATCAATCCAACGAATCCTTTGGGTGCGGGATCGTCCACCTTGTGACGACGACACCATCTAGCAGGAATCAACACGCATAGCAACAAGATGATGCTATCGATAAAGAGTACGCACGTTGTCTTGGTTATAGATATATCCAAAGGACGTGTTTCCTTTCCGTTGACTTCCTCGCAAATCTTTCCAGGATTATCGTTCGATTTTGAATCTTTGATGTAGAGTCCATAAGGGCCAGGTCGATTGCCTTTGCTGTCTTTCTCTTCAGAGAACTGACCAGAAGAAAAGACGTGCCATCCCGTAGAACTTTTTACTATCACAGGTAGGTTGATCACAATCGCATGTTCGCCTACGTTAGTGATATGCCATTCATAAGAATCCTTGATATGTCCCCACAGAATCTCTTTCATGTCAATCGTTCGTTTGTCGTTAGATGCCATTGAGGGCATAGCGACAAGAACGAGTAACAACATTAAGAGATATTGTTTGATTGATTTCATATCTATTGTTTCTTATTTAGATTAGATGTAGTTTTTCTATCCGAGAGAAGAATATGCACTCATAAATGAGGATGAGTAGGTAGAACACAGCAAACATTATGGCAAAACCCAATACCATAAACGTGTTTCCTTTTAGTATCAGTATACCCACGGTTTCAACGATCAACGCCAAAATCATTTGTATCACTGATCCTGACAAGTAAAAACGTGCCAGCACTTGAGGAGAACGTGTGGCAATGGCTTTCCAACTAATCTTGTATAGCCAAACACTCAACAATGAATAAACGGCGGTGAATAGCAAGGGATAGATAAGAGAGTCGCGTACGATGACTTGGATGGTTATCAGTCCAATCATTGTCAGTGCCACCACTACCCATAAACCATATTTGAAAAACTGGTGTGCCGCCCGTGCTATTACTTTAGGTTCATCCATAAAGAGATTATGACTGTTGTTCTATACATAGAGATACATTGTTGCGTTTCACCTCAACAAATCCTCCGTGAATCAAAAATTGTTGTTTCCCATCTTTGGTGGCGTATTCCACACGCCCTTCTCCTAAGGTCGAAATGATAGGTGCGTGATCTGTTAGGACTTCGAATTCGCCAACAGTTCCAGGCACCAAGACACTTTCTACCTCGCCTTGGAAAACGACTCTTTCTGGACTTACAATTTTCAACTTCAGCATATTGATTATCCTTTAGCTGCGTTAAGAAGTTGCTTTCCTTTCGCAATGGCATCGTCAATGGTTCCCACATTGAGGAATGCTTGCTCTGGAAGATCATCTACCTCTCCATTAAGGATGGCATTGAAGCCGCGGATGGTTTCTTCGATAGGAACCATAACACCTTTGATACCAGTAAACTGCTCGGCTACGGTAAATGGTTGAGAGAGGAAACGCTGTACACGACGTGCACGGTTCACTACCAAGCGGTCTTCGTCAGAAAGCTCATCCATACCGAGGATGGCAATGATATCTTGCAACTCGTTGTAGTGCTGGAGCGTTTCTTTGACGCGTTGTGCGCAATCATAATGCTCCTTACCGACGATCAATGGGTCAAGGATACGTGATGTACTTGCCAATGGGTCTACGGCTGGATAGATACCAAGCTCGGTAATCTTACGGTTAAGCACCGTGGTAGCGTCAAGGTGCGTAAAGGTTGTGGCAGGAGCAGGGTCAGTCAAGTCGTCGGCTGGCACATATACGGCCTGCACAGATGTGATAGAACCTTTCTTGGTTGAGGTGATACGCTCTTGCATTGCACCCATCTCGCTTGCCAATGTTGGCTGATAACCTACGGCTGAAGGCATACGACCTAAAAGTGCAGACACCTCGGAGCCGGCCTGTGTGAAACGGAAGATGTTGTCGATGAAGAACATGATGTCGGCAGCTTCGCCGTTCTTGCCTCCATGATCACGAAACTCCTCGGCTACCGTCAGACCTGACAATGCCACTGAAGCTCTTGCCCCAGGTGGCTCGTTCATCTGACCATACACCAGCGTAGCTTGTGACTTCTTCAATGCTTCTGGATCTACGAGGCTCAAGTCCCACTTGCCCTCTTCCATGGCTTTCTTAAACTTCTCACCATAGTTGATCACACCACTCTCTAGCATATCACGAATCAGGTCGTTACCTTCACGTGTACGCTCACCGACACCAGCAAATACCGAATATCCGTTGTGTCCCTTAGCAATGTTGTTGATCAGCTCCATGATGAGCACAGTCTTACCTACACCAGCACCGCCGAACAAACCAATCTTACCACCTTTCATATAAGGCTCCAAGAGGTCAATCACCTTGATACCTGTTGGAAGCATCTCTTTGTGTGTAGATAGGTCTTCAAACTTAGGAGCTTGACGATGGATAGGATATGCGCCTTCCATGTTAAGAGGTTTCATACCATCGATAGGACGTCCGATGACGTTCAACATTCTACCTTTAATCTGTTCACCTGCAGGCATCGTGATTGGGCTACCTGTAGGATAAACTTCCAAGTCGCGCTGTAAACCATCGGTGTTGTCCATAGCAACACAACGCACGGTGTCTTCACCGATGTGCTGACTCACTTCAATGATCAAGTCGTCATTGCCTGGACGCTTTACGCGCAACGCTTCGTTGATTTTAGGCAATATCTTCTCAGCGTCTTGACCTTGGGTGTCAAAGAAGACGTCAATGACAGGGCCAATGATCTGAGAGATATGTCCAATGACTTTTGACATAATATTGTTTTTATTGTAAATAGTAATATTTATATTAGATTTGTTAGCTCTCAAATGGGGCTACGATTAGATGCTCAACTCGTCCAAGACCTTGATAAGCTTCATATCAAAAGGCTTATCTGAACGGATAGCTTCTGATAGTGGTACATACACCACCTCGTTGTTACGAATACCTACCATGACATTACGCTGTCCCTGCATGATAGCTTCTACGGCACCACAACCTGTTCGGCTAGCCAAGATACGGTCACGAGCTGATGGGCGTCCACCTCTCTGCAAGTGTCCAAGGATTGATACACGTACATCATAGTCGGGGAACTCCTTGCGTACACGATCGGCATAGTACATAGCACCGCATTTAGGACTTTCAGACACAATCACGATGCAACTCTTCTTTGACTTACGAATGCCTCGTTCCATGAATCGTGCCAACTGGTCTACGTCGGTAGAGTCTTCAGGGATGATTGCTGCCTCAGCGCCACTGGCAATCGCAGAGTTCTGTGCCAAGAAACCGGCGTCACGTCCCATTACTTCAACGAAGAAGATGCGTTCGTGGCTCTGCGCCGTGTCACGGATGCGGTCAACACATTCTACGATGGTGTTCATCGTGGTGTCATAGCCGATGGTGCTATCCGTACCATAAAGGTCGTTGTCAATAGTACCAGGGAGACCAATGCAGCACAAGTCGTATTCGCGTGCAAAGTGCATTGCACCAGTAAGTGAACCATTACCACCGATGACTACTAATGCATCAATACCTTCTTTCTTAAGATTTTGGTAAGCTTTCTCTTGACCTTCTTTGGTCATGAAAGTTTTTGAGCGAGCAGTCTTAAGGATGGTACCACCCATTCCGATAATACCACTTACGTTCTCTGTGGTAAATGATTTGATGTCATCGGCAACCAATCCGTCGTATCCACGATAAACCGCTTTGATATTAAAGCCGTTATAAATGCCAGCACGGGTCACGGCGCGTATTGCCGCGTTCATGCCAGGAGCGTCACCACCAGATGTTAGAATGCCAATAGTTTTAATCTGAGCCATATTATTTGGTATTTAATTTCTTGTTTCACTTCACGTGCAAAAGTAACAAATAATATTGTGCCTACAAAGATAAAATCTTGATTTTATTAGTTTTTTAAAACTATAAAAACACTCTTTAACCATTCTCGTTTTAACGATTTATGATTGGTTCTTGCCTAAGAATTGGCGAATGTTAAAATATAATTCTTCTTGCAATCTGAAAAGAGACCAGGAAAATAATATTGGAATATAGCCTAATCTGAAAAAATACTTACAATGTATAAGTTTACCCTGAATGCTTCTCCAGGTTGCATGCATAATCTCCAGACCTTGCTTGCGGTCGGCAAGAGTAAGGTTTTTGCGGTGTCGGTAGTAGAAATAGTAAAGTCCGACAAGGTTCAACCAACGCTGGTTCTCATATAGGGCGATGATGGATGGATCGCACTGCATGGCGAGTAGCTGTTTCTTCATGCTTTGGTTGGCTAACAGATAGTCGAACCGGCGGATGCTGACCTGGTGTGTCACCGACTGGTTGTGCTGCCGATAGAAATATTTTCCCTCGCAGCATCTGACCTCGCGCGAATTGATAAAGTGAAGCCTAGTGGTGTTGTCGTCGCTATATGCGTGCGTGGTGGTGTCATAAGGATAGCGTAGGTGGATATCTCGTTTGACACCATACACCCCATGAATCTTCCACGTAAGACTATCCTTGAAGGCTTGTTCGCCCGTTGCTACATACTGCCCGTTCATCGGATAGCTAGTTTGATGCCCGTCTGGATAGACATTGATAAGGTGAAACATTACGCTATCGGTCGTGGGATGCTTCCTAAAGGCTTCTTCCATCAGCCTCAAAGCATCGGTGCTAAGCCAGTCGTCGCTATCTAGGAAGCAGATATATTTTCCCTGTGAGACGCTTAGCGCTTTGTTCCGAGCCTTGGCTTGTCCTTGATTGGTGGATGAGGCTATCACCTTAAAGCGTGGGTCGCGCGTGGCATAATACCTCAGAATATCAAGCGAATGATCGGTCGAAGCGTCATCCACCGCAATCACCTCAAAGTTAGAGTATGATTGATAGAGCAAAGAGTCTAAGCAGGCCTTCAGATACTGCTCTGCATTATAGACGGCGATAAGAATGCTGAATGTTGTCATTGCTGCTGTGTGTTACCAAAGATGCGCCCCAACTTGCTGCGCAGTTTCTCGACAAACTCCACTTTAGACCGCAAAATGTAAGCTGAATAGATAGTGCTAAGCGCGATAAGTATCAAACCACTAATCCAATAAGCCCATTGATCGGCAAGGACAGTAGTAAGATAGGTGAGCAAGCCAATGCCTATCTGAATCGCTGCGTACTTATATAATATAGGTGAGGGATAATAATCGAAGTGCCATCTTGCATAGACGAAAGTGATGAGAAGGTCAATGAATGACGCGCTAGTGATGGCGATGCCGGCTCCAGTCAATCCCCATCTGCCAAAACAGAAGACAACGGCTATCACGATGATTACAGAATAGATACCTTCTAATAATAGATATGAACGCGAATCACCTTTGGCAAGCGGGATATACTGCACGGGCAACTTGATTGCTCTAAAATACATGGCGATGATGATGATGCGCATCATCCCTAATGCAGGCGCAAACTTGCCCGTGTATAGCAATGGTAGCAAGATGGGAAGGAACACCGAGAAAGCCACCAACAAGGGCGCAACCACAAGCAACATCACCTCAATCTGCCTATTGACCGTTTGCACGAAAGTGAAATGACGATTGCACACCCCTGATAAGCGTGGAAAATAATCGGTTTCCATTGCAGAGAACACCATGCTGACATACGTCATGGTCATCATATATCCAGCACTGAAAAGCCCCACCATATCAATAGATGTGGCATTGTTCAGAAAACTGCGTATCAAGAAGTCGGCCCCCGATCCCATCACGCCTGCTATCACGAATGCAATACCAAGCTTGATCATCGCTGTTCCACGCCTAAGAATCTGCCGCGAGGTAGAAATCTTAAACGGATAGAACTTGAACGAGTAAGCGATGGTTATCAGCATCTGCACGAAGGCGGTCAAGACCAATGATGGTACAATGGCTTTGGCTGAAAAGTAATAGTAGAGAGGGACGGAGATAAACAACGCCGCCACCACATTATATATAGATATCTTTGCCAGTGCCCGTAGCTTTCTGACCCCTTTGAGGATGGCTAGCTCACCCCCGGAGATGGCCGTAAGCGCAACCATGGGCGAAAGAAGGATGAAATGGAGCGTGTGTCCGTTCCACGAAAACGTAAATCGGCTAAGCCACGGACTCAAGATGATACATACCAACAAACCAATCACCGCCGTCAGCACGCTCCATGATCTTACCAAAAGGATGTCTTGCTCCAGTTGCGGGATGTCATTCTTGTCGTACGACTCGGATATGTTCTTCACGCCGCTCATCGAAATCCCGAAGTTGGTGGAGTCGCTAACAAGCTTGATGGACGAATTGAATAGCGAAATAAGCCCCATACCATATGGTCCAAGGATAATGGCAACCAACTTGTTACGCACTATCCCTACCAAGATGTTAAGCGCTTGCACGCCGCCGAAAAGGCTTGTATATTTTAGAATATCAGTGTAACTGACTGACTTTCCCGCTTTTTTCATCAATTAATAAACGTAGGTTAAAACTTTTTATTATTTTTGCAAATGAATTTATGCCGAAATTAAGTGTCATTGTGCCCGTTTATCGTGTGGAGAAGAGCTTAAGGGCTTGCCTAGAAAGTATTCTGTCACAAGATTACACCGACATCGAAGTGTTGCTTGTCGATGATGGGAGTGATGACAATTGTGGTGCAATCTGCGACGATATCGCCGCAGAAGATACACGGGTCAGGGTGTTCCATCAGCCTAATCAAGGTCTGAGTGGAGCGCGTAACACCGGACTGGATCATGTTCAAGGTGCGTATGTCACCTTTGTCGACTCGGACGATGTGATAGATTCTGGGATATTTGGACAACTTATGCAGAAAGTGGAAGCCCATCCCGAGTATGATATCCTCGAATATTCGGTCATTGTCGCTGAGGGCGCAGCAGATGAGCATCCGCTAGATTTGCCCGAAAAGGTGTACACCTCGGCTGATGCTTATTGGCTCGAAGGCGGTGCATATACACATACGTACGCTTGGAATAAGGTGTACCGTGCGGCGGTGTTCCGCGATGTGCGCTTCCCTGTAGGGGTGGTCTTTGAGGATGCTTACACCTTGCCGCAATTGTTGAAGCATGCACGGGTCGTAGCTACCACTCCCATCGGCTATTATCATTATCGGTCTAACCCCGCCGGAATAACCCAAATGGCCAAAGGCGATGAGGTGAAGCTGCTTCTACAAGCTCACCTTATATATATAAAGGAAGGACACGCACTGTCTGCTCGCTATTATGCAGCGGTGCTGAATATACAGCTCATGGTCAATGAGCTCACGCATGAAGACCCTGTGCTGCCCAAGATGAAATTCCATGGAACGTGGAAGCTTGAATTGTTACAACTAATAGGAATGAAAGGATTATGCAAACTGAACCGGTTTATTCACAGAATATGGGAACGCAACCATTGATTAGCTTTATAATCACTGATTACAATCTCCCCACTTATCTACTTAAGGAATGTCTAGATAGCATCTTCAGGCTCACCTTGACCGAACAAGAGTGTGAGGTGCTGTTGATAGATGACGGATCAGATCAGTGTCCCTTATCCGATTTGACATCTTATCAGGATCGCATCATCTATGTGCGCCAACGCAATAAGGGGCTTAGTGCAGCTCGCAACCTTGGCCTGAGTATGGCGAAGGGACGATTCGTGCAGTTTGTTGATGGTGACGACTACCTCATCCAGACCGCTTACGAGCACTGTCTAGACATTGTACGCTATCACCAAACCGATGTGGTGCTGTTCGAGTTGACCAGCAATTCTAATCGTTCCGTAGAGTTCTCTTGCCAAGGTCCTGTGGCCGGAAACGAGTATCTGCGTCACCATAACCTCAAGGCTTCAGCTTGTGGCTATATCTTCCGTAAGTCGATCTTGATCAATCTTCGTTTCCATGAAGGCATTCTGCATGAAGACGAGGAGTTTACACCACAGCTTCTATTGCGAGCAGAGTATGTCTACCACACATCGGCAGAAGCTTATTACTATCGTAAACGTACCGACTCTATCACGCATAACAAGGGAAAACGCTGGAAGCTGAAACGCCTTAATGATGCTTTTCAAGTGCTTGGCACACTGAATGATAAGCTTGATCGTCTCCCTGCTGATGATCGCATGGCTTTGCAGCGCCGGGTAGATCAGCTTACGATGGATTATATCTATAGCGTCATCATGCTGACGCGCAACGCTTCCTATCTAGAAAAGTGCCTTAAGCGCTTGAAACGTATAGGGCTGTTCCCACTGCCGGAACGTAGCTACACGAAGAAGTATAAGCTATTCAGCAAGATGGTCAACTCACGGTTAGGCCGCCGAGTCTTGCTGCGCACTCTACCATACATCAAACCATGAAGATATTGTTGCTTGGCGAATATAGCAATGTTCATGCAACTTTAGCAGAGGGACTCCGGTGCTTGGGCCATCACGTCACGGTGGTCTCAAATGGAGATTTCTGGAAAGATTATCCTCGTGATGTAGATGTGAGTCGCCACTATGGACGCTTCGGTGGATTGCGACTAATGGCGCGCATCATCCGCCTTTTACCTTCATGGCGAGGATATGACATCGTTCAGCTGATCAACCCCTTATTCCTTGAGCTCAAAGCCGAAAGGTTGTTCCCCATCTATCATTATCTGCGTAAGCACAACAGGTATGTGGTGATGGGCGCTTTCGGGATGGATTATTATTGGGCACATACCTGCTCAGAGGAGATGCCGTTGCGGTATAGCGACTTCAATATCGGGAAGACGTTGCGCCACAATGCGGATGCAGAACGCGAACGCGCCGACTGGATAGGTACAGCGAAAGAACGTCTTAACAAGGAGATTGCGCAGACGTGTGATGCTATCGTGACCGGTCTGTACGAGTATGACGTGTGTTATCGTCCGTCGTTTCCTAATAAGACCTTTTTCATTCCATTCCCCATTAAGGTAGATAAGGACAGGACAGAGTGCTCGTTCACACCTCCTCTGAAACTATTTATTGGCATCAGCAGAGGCCGTAGCGAGTATAAAGGAACAGACATCATGCTCCGTGCTGCCCAGCAGGTGGTGAGCCGCAATACTTCTAAGGTCGTGTTGCGTAAAGCCGAGGGTGTGCCTTTTGAGCAATACGTCCAAATGATGCACGGTTCGGATGCTATCTTAGACCAGCTATATAGCTATACACCATCGATGAATCCCCTAGAAGCGATGAGCCAAGGCATTATCTGCATTGGTGGTGGCGAACCAGAAAACTATGAGATCCTAGGCGAACGGCAGTTGCGTCCCATCATCAATGTGCTGCCTTCTGAGGAAAGTGTCTGCCAACAGATACAGTGGCTTGTGGATCACCCCGATCAGATAGCCTCTCTCAAGCGTGACAGCGTAGCTTATGTTTCCAAGCATCACGACTATCTGAAAGTGGCGCGTCAGTATGTTGCGCTTTATGAGCAATTAAGTAAAAAGGCAGAAAAGTAAACTTAGCAACACCATATGGCTTGGCAAAAGACTTTTTCATGTAGACAATGTGGTTATCAAGCTGTGGTCTATGAAGGCAAAGGGTTTATGGGACAACATATCACCATGATATCTTGTTCAGATTGCCACACCATCCAACCACTTGTTGTGGGTGGTGTCATAGGTGACATAGCACCTTCCTATCGTAGCGAAGCTGGGCGATTGTGTCTGCGATGTGGCTCAAGCAATATAAAGCGTTGGGATGGTGTCAGCTGTCCTCAATGTGGAGGTGAAATGATAGAAGAAAGCGAGAAAACGTTTTGGTGTTAAATGTAATTACAATACAAATGCGCTTCTTCGCTAAAGCATTGATATTTTATTATGACGACTGATATATGAAAGGACCAAATTTCATAGCAATCGACTTTGAAACTGCCACCAACAAGCGTGCATCTATCTGCGAGGCGGGTATCTGCGTGGTGAAGGACGGAAAGGTGGTGGAAACCCAATCATGGCTCGTTCGCCCCGAAGGCAACGCTTATTCGTACAGGAACATCTTGATACATGGCATCCAACCCAAGGACACAGTCCATGCACCTGAGTTCCCCGAGGTGTGGGCAGAGATAATGGCGCGTCTTGAAGATGTGCCTGTATTGGTGGCGCACAATGCCGCATTCGACATCTCGTGCATTCGTAAGTCATTGGAGCTATATGGCCTTGAAACACCCGAGGTGGACTATTATTGTACTCTCCGTGCTGCCCGCCACAACTATGACTTCGGTTGTAACACGCTCGACTTTCTCTGCCATCAGTTTAACATTCTAGAAGGCCATCACCATCGCGCCGGTGACGATGCCGAGATGTGCGCCAAGCTGTTCCTTCGTGAGATTAAGGATGCTGGTTGGTGTGAGCTCGAAGAGATGAGCTATTGCAATGGGAGGCTTTAATCGTGTACTCTCTGATGTATGAGCTAGGACTGGAAAGTACTCTCTAATAGGACAAAATCCTACCTTAATATATAAAGCTACGACACATGGAAAAGAATCAAATAGAAATATACCGCTCGGCAGATGGAAGCATCGAACTGAACGTGAAACTGGAGAACGATACTGTTTGGCTCACGCAGAGTCAGATGGCGGAGTTGTTTGGACGCGATCGTACCGTTATCACACGTCACATAAACAACTGTTTTAAGGAGGGAGAATTGGACAAATCCTTGGTATGTGCAAAATTTGCACACACCAAGAAATATGGTCGCCGTGAGGGGTTTGAACAAACTACGGAAACGTTTTACTACAATCTTGACGTTATCATCTCCGTAGGTTATCGTGTTAAGTCTGTCAATGGTACCCGATTTCGACAATGGGCCACAACCATTCTCAAGCAATACCTTATCAAAGGTTACGCTATCAACCAGAAACGCCTCGACCATTATGATGACTTAAAGAACGTGGTGAACCTCATGTCGCGTGCCATCACCTTGCAACAGAAGGTGACTAAGGGCGAATATGCAGGCTTGTTCAGTGTTATCAGCGATTATGTGTACGCCCTAGATACGCTTGACCGATATGACTATCAGTCGCTGGGTATCACGCAGATTACCAAGGAAGAACCCTTCCGCGCCACTTACGCAAATGCGATGGAAGCTATCAATGCGTTAAAAGAGAAGTTTGGAGGCAGCCAGTGGTTTGCTAACGAGAAGGACGACTCCTTCAAGAGCAGCATCGGACAGATTTACCAAACGTTCGGTGGCGAAGATCTTTACCCTTCCGTGGAGGAAAAGGCGGCTATGCTTCTCTATCTCGTGGTTAAGAACCACTCCTTCAGCGACGGCAACAAGCGTATCGCCGCCATGCTCTTCCTTTGGTTTATGGAGAAGAACGGCATTCTATATGGCGAGGATGGACACAAGCGTATCGCCGATAACACCCTCGTTGCCCTCACGCTGATGATTGCAGAGAGTCGTACGGAAGAGAAAGATGTGATGGTGAAGGTGGTGGTTAATCTGATCAACAAGGAGAATAGATAAGCAATGATAGAACAAAGCCCAAGACTCTTTCCTAAATGGAGAGAGCCTTGGGCTTTTAGTTTGTGAGCGTTGGGCCTTACTTCAAGTATCCTTTAGCCCAATCGGTAATCTCTTTTTCAGACATTCCGTTGAGCAATTTTCCTGCTTCCCATTTCACATCGGGGTAAGCCTTCATGAAAACCTTCTCGGAGTTCTCGATGCCACTGCCGCCTGAGGTCATGAACATCACGACACGCTTGCCTTTCAATTGGTAAGTGTCCATAAATGTGTTTATGATGCGAGGGGCACCGTTCCACCAGTTGGGGAATCCCAAGAAGATGAGGTCGTAGCCGTCGAGTGACTCTTTACTCTTCTCAAAGGCAGGGCGTGACTTCGGGTCATTGTTCTCGCGATTGCAGCGGGAGGTCTTCTCTGTCCAGTCGAGGTCGGCGGCAGAATAAGCCTCGGTGGGTTTGATTTCAAAATATTGCTGTCCGGTAAAACTTTTTGCGCATGAAAAAGATTGGGCTGGATTCCTCGCTTGGAATTCAGCCCATTTAGTTA
>CAVJZR010000055.1:0-15970 GCA_963654235.1 Bacteroidaceae bacterium
CTTACTTTTTTAAAAACTAAGCCCGAAGTCCTATTTTAAAGGGCTTCGGACCGAACTCTTATGCCCTTTTGAGTTTTACCGGACAGCAATAATTCTTTATCCTAATAGCAGCCTCGATGACATGTGAAAGGGCCCGAATCAGCTTCTAAGAAAGCAAGCAACGTGTTAATAAAGCATACCAAACATCCACAGGGGGATGATGTTTCCGTATCCAGTCTCTATGTCATCCTTCACTACATATCCGTTTTCTATGTCTTGTAGCTGCCGTTGCTTTTTTTTCTTACCTCCCACCTCAAATGTGTATTTGCCATCGATGAGGAAGTCGGAGATAGGGGACACAATCACTGGGCACAAGGAACGAGTCTGGTTGAAGAAGAATGTCTCCCTGACAGTACCTATCTCTACGTTCTGATTGCCTAGTGTATAGATAAGCGTCGGATTGTCTAGGTATACCTTATCCACCTTCCCCAGGCCTTGTATACCATTGGTTGAGGTGCGTAGCTGACTGATAAGGCCAGCCTTTTCTAGGTAAGCACAGAGGTCAGATACATTGTTCCTTGACACCTCCAGTTGCCCTCCTATCTGCGACATGTTAGGCTTGAATGGTGCGCTTTGGGCTATGATGGCAAGCAAGCGTTTCAGTTTTCTTGCCGTAGACACGGAAAGGTCTGCGTATTGGGGTATGTCCGTTTCTATCGTAGCATTGATCACTTGCTGTACGTATTGGTTGATGTTTTCATCAGAAAAGGGATAGTACCCCCTTTGTAGATAATCGGCAAAGTGCTTCAGCGGTAAGAAGCCGTTGGGTAGCTCTACCTCTTGCTGAAGCAGCTGGCTGAGCGTGCATCGTGGAAAACGGATGCCATGAAACAGTTCTAGGTATTCCCGATAGGAAAGACCTTGCATCTCATACATCAAGGCACGACGACTTAGGTCGAAAGCGCCCTTTGCAATGTCCAGCACCGACGATCCCGTAAACACCACATGCAGCTCGGCGTGGTAGTCGTATATCAGTTTCAGCTCTCTTGCCCAGTCTTTATACTTATGTATTTCGTCAATGAAGAGATACTTGCCACCGATCTTTGCAAAGTCGTCTGCAAGCTCCGTCAGTCTATGACTAGCAAAATAGAAGTCTTCTGCTTGTACATATAGCGACTCTTTCAGTGGCAATTGCTCCTTGATATGTTGTAGCACGAGCGTGGTCTTTCCCACACCTCTAGGTCCCATGAGCCCTATCATGCGAGTATCCCAGTGGATGCGGTCATACATATAGCGGTGGAACGTGGTGCTGGTTTCCCTCAGCAGTTTATGGAATGTGGCCTGTAGCTGTTGCATGATGATTGGTTTTTAATAGGTGAACTTGCTTGCAAAGATACTGATATTCCTCGAAATTGCACTGAGTTGAGTGCAGTTTTTATGGAAAAGTGCACTGAGTTGAGTGCAATTTTCGTGGTTTTGGGCTATTCTTGGCTCCAATTCCATTTCTGAAACGTTGCCTTAAGTGGAGCAGAAGGTTAGGTTCGTGTGCGTTTGAGCTAAATATAAGTCGTTGAGAAGTTTGTACACGTCAGATTATTTACTAACTTTGCTATATATAATAATGTATAGATTATAATAAAACGTGATACTATGGAGAAAGAGTTTTATATGCGACGTGCCATAGCTTTGGCTGTGGATAACGTCAAGAATGGCGGCGGACCTTTTGGCGCGGTGATTGTCAAGGATGACCAAATCATTGCCGAGGGTGTCAATCGGGTCACTTCTCAACACGACCCTACGGCTCATGCGGAGGTACAAGCCATCCGTGAAGCATGCCGAAAGCTAGAAACCTTTGATCTGAAAGGTTGTGAGATCTATTCGTCCTGTGAACCTTGCCCGATGTGTCTGGGCGCAATCTATTGGGCGCACCTTAGCCGGTTGTACTTTGCGGGAACCAAGGTGGATGCAGCAAAGGCAGGTTTTGATGATGCCTTCATCTATAAAGAGCTGCCGCTTGAGATACATGAGCGTCAGCTTCCCACCGAGACCATGATGCACGATGAGGCCCTGGCACCCTTTGATGAGTGGATGCGTAACAGCGATAAGGTAGAGTACTGATAGGGTAGGGAGGCATCGTAGGAAGCCAAAGGCATAGAGAAAGGCTTCCTTCTCCGTCTTTATAGCCTCCATGCGGAGAGGCTTCAGTCTGCCTGAGAGATATATTATATAAGGTGATAATGGGATTTGGACAGGGGCCGAATCCCATTGTTGTTTTCCGTCCACGCCTATATTGATATGTTAATGAAATGTTTATGTAACGCAAATGTTACGCTTTAACGTTAAAAGATGTTTAAAAACGAAGATTATCTATGTTTATACAGGAAATCAGCGGGAAATGTAACGTCGAGTGTTAAAATAATAAATAATATGTGATTTTTCTTTTTCTTAAAAATAAAAATGTCTATTTTTGCAACCTAACACTTTAAGTTTGTAAGCGTAAATAGCTTAAACGAAGAGATTCGTTATATATAAAAGGTATAAACATACGTCTTTACAGGTTGGCTATCGAGCCACCTCAGCAACATAGAGAGTTATATTTTTAGTTAAGTTTAATAAAGATTGTTTATGGGAAAGCAAATCATTATGTTATTGGCCGTTCTCTTTCTAGGTATAGGAGGAGCTAAGGCACAAACAGAAGTTACCGGTACCATCGTTGACGAGCAGGGCGATCCTGTGGTAGGTGCAGCCGTTAAGGTTGTAGGAACCCACACGGGCGCAGTGACCGATCTTGATGGTAAGTTTAGCATCTCAGTTCAGAAGCCTGGTGCTTCGCTCGAGGTAAGCTACATTGGAATGAAGAGCGAGACTGTTAAGGCGGCTCGCAACCTACACGTTGTGCTTCATACCGATGGCAAAGAGCTCGATGAGGTGATGGTGGTAGCTTACGGAACCACTAAGAAATCGGCTTACACGGGTGCCGCTTCAGAAATCAAAGCTGAGAAACTCGAGGATCGTCAGATGTCAAATGTATCTTCTGCACTGACCGGTACCATGTCGGGTGTGCAGACTCGTGCCACCAATGGTCAGCCAGGACAAGACCTCGCTGTACGCGTACGTGGTATCAGTAGTATCAATGGTGTGACCGCACCGCTTTACGTAGTGGACGGTGTGCCTTTTGACGGTGACCTGTCAAGCATCAACACCAACGATATCGAGAACATCAACGTGCTCAAGGACGCCGTGTCTACCTCTCTGTATGGTTCACGTGGTGCCAATGGTGTGGTGATGATCACCACGAAGAAAGGTAAGGAAGGTAAGGCTAAGATCTCAGTTGACGCTAAGTGGGGTTCTGTAAGCCGTGAGGTGCCCAACTATAAGGTGCTTGGCAACGCTGCTTCTTACTATGAGACATTGTACCAAGGTTACTATAATGGTTACAAGTACAATAGCGCATCCAACTACACCGACACCCAATTGTGGCAGCTCGCCAATGCTGACGTGCTCAGCCGTACCGGTTACAAGATCTATACTGTGCCCGATGGCCAGTACCTCATCGGTAAAAACGGTAAGCTCAACCCCGAGGCTACCCTTGGATACAGCGACGGAACCAACTATTACACACCTGACAACTGGGCTGACGCTACCTTCCAGAACACCTTGCGTCAGGAGTATAACGCATCTATCTCGGGTGCAAGTGATCGCTTCAACTACTTCAGCTCTTTCGGTTACCTCGATGACGAAGGTACCATCAAGGGTTCAGGCTTCAAGCGTTTCACCACTCGTACCAACGTAGACTATAAGGTACGCGACTGGTTGACCATCGGAACCAACCTTAGCTATACGCATACCAATAGTTATTCGCCCGATGAGCAGGACTCAAACCACGACACTTCATCAGGCAACGCATTCTTCATTGCCAACAACATTGCTCCTATCTTCCCATTGTATATCCGCAATGCCGATGGATCAATCAAGTATGACAACAACCTCGGAACACCTGTCTACGACTATGGTGACGGTGTTTACAGTGCCGGATCACGTAACTGGATGAGCATGGCCAACCCTCTTGCTGACCTCACATACAACAAGCGTGAGTACTCAATGGACATCTTCAGCGGCAACTGGTACGCTAAGCTCGACCTCACACATGGTTTCACGTTCACAGCACGTCTCGGTCTGAACACTGACAACACCATCTATCACAATTATCAGAACGCTAGCTATGGTCAGTCGTCCAACTATGGTGGTCAGATCACACAGAGTCAGACTCGTACCACAGCCCTCACTCACCAGTACTTGCTCAAGTATAACAACAGCTTCGGTCTGAACAACCTTGACCTTACTGCTGGTTTCGAAGGCTATCGCCTCAAGGTAGAGGACTTCTATGCATACGGACAGAACCTTTATCGTCGCGGCGACTACACCGTGGGAAATACCATTGACAACAAGTATGGTTCGGGTGAAGTGAATGAATATATGACTGCTGGTTTCTTCTTCAGCGGCAACTACAACTATGACAACCGTTTCTTTGTCAACTTCGGTTATCGTCACGATGGCACATCTGCCTTCTCTAAGGACAACCGCTGGGGTGATTTCTACAACTTCGGTTTGGGTTGGAACCTCAAGAAGGAAGCTTGGCTGCAGGATGTGGACGCTGTCGACTTGCTCAAGGTACGTGCATCATTCGGTCAGACAGGTAACGACAACCACAACATGAGTCTTGCTTGGTCTTCAGCTTCATACGCTACATGGTACGCTTATGCTGACCAGTACACCGTAAGTGGTTCAGACGGCGTGTTCACCGATGGTACTCTGTATTATAAAGGTAATGCAGATCTGAAGTGGGAGAAGACTAACGCCTTCGACTTCGGTGCCGACTACTCTTTCTTCAAGGGTCGTCTCACAGGATCACTTGACTTCTATTATCGTGCTACAAGCAACCTGCTTGATCGTAAGAACGTATCTCTCTCTAATGGTTATAGCTACATCTATGTCAATGCAGGTACCGTTCAGAACTATGGTCTCGAGTTTGAAGCCAACTATAACATCATCCAGAAGCATGATCTCACATGGGCTGTCAACTTCAACGGTACTTTCCAGAAGAACCGTATCAAGAGTCTTAGCGCCGATTATGACAACGGACGTTACATCAGCGGTTCTTACATCTATCGCGAAGGCGAGAGTATCTATAACATGTACCTCACCCATTATGAAGGCGTAGATCCTGAAACAGGTCTCGCTCTCTACACTGGTGTGAAGATGGACGAGGACGGCACACCTGTAAAGGATGAGAACGGCAACTACGTAGAGGAGTCGACAACCGACTGGAGCAACGCTTACAACTACAATCGTAAAGAGTCGGGCAGCTTGTTGCCTAAGTTCTTCGGTGGCCTCGGTACCACATTGAAGTGGAAGGGCTTCGATTTCGCCTTCCAGACAAGCTTCCAGCTCGGTGGCCGCATCTACGATGCAGGTTACCAAGACCTCATGGCTACTGGTGGTACAGCCTTCAGCCCTGGTCAGAACTGGCATCAGGATATCCTCAACGCATGGACACCTGAGAACACTACCTCTAATATCCCACGTGTAGACGTACAGGACAGCTATGCCAACAGCACTTCGGACCGTTGGCTCATCAGCTCCGACTACTTCTCAATTGACAACCTCACCATTGGTTACACCCTCCCATTGTCATGGACCAAGAACCTCGGTATCGAGAGCTTGCGTATCTTCGGTACTGCAGAGAACCTCGCATTGTTCTCAGCTCGTCAAGGTCTTGACCCACGTTTGAGCTACACCATGGCTTCTACCAGCTGGTACACATCACGTCGTACCATCTCTGGCGGTATCAAGATCGTGTTCTAACAACATCCGTTCAATTACTTAACACATAGGAGAAAATAATTATGAATATAAAGAAATATATCCTTTTGGCGGGTACTCCTTTGCTTTTCGCAAGCACCGCAATGCTTACTGGTTGTATGGATAGCGAACCCATGGGTAGCACTGTTACCAGCGATCAGAAGAAGCAGAACGCTGAAGAGAACCCCGATCGTCTTGAAGCAGGTGTGGCAGGTATCGCAGCCAACTTCTCGCAATACATGGCCAACTTCTCTTCGCAGCACTCTGACTTCGGCTACCCATCCATTATGCTTCACCTTGAGCACCGTGGTGTCGACTTGGTGTCACGTGACAATGGTTACAACTGGTTCGGTTACTCGTACACTTATGATAATGTGAACAACACATATCGTAACGACGTAGAGATCTGGGGTACGCTTTACAAGCAGATTTTCTCTGCCAACTCAGTGCTGCAGAGCGTCGATTCTACTTCAACCGACCCTCAGATCCAGTACTATATGGCTCAGGCGCTGACCTTCCGTGCCTTCGACTACTTCCAGCTCACACAGATCTATCAGAAGACTTACACTCAGGTAGATCCTACAACCACCGGTACGGTGCCTTATATCACCGAGGCCAATGCTACCACAGCGGCTTCAGAGGGTTGTCCTCGTGAACCGATGGATAAGATGTATGAGCACATCCTCTCTGACCTCACTAAGGCCATCAACCTCCTTGATGCCTCTGGCGTGAAGCGTTCGGACAAGCGTTATGTCAACAGCAGTGTGGCACACGGTATCCGTGCACGCGTTTACCTCGTGCTTAACCAGTGGGCTAATGCTGCAGCCGATGCTGAATATGTGATCAATAATAGCGGCGCCACACCTAAGACGCTTGCTGAGACAGGTGTTCCATCGTTCAACAGCATTGACGAGAACGACTGGTTGTGGGGTATCAAGATCGCTGAGACCGACGATGTGGTACAGAGCGGTATTGTCAACTTCCCTTCACACATGGGCTCTCTCTGCTATGGCTATGCCTCTGCAGGCTGTGCACGTGGTTGTAACAAGAAGCTTTACAACTCTATCCCCTCTTCTGACCGTCGTAAGAACTGGTTCTGTGACGCTAATAACGTAGGCGCAACGCTTACCAGCGAGCAGCAGGCATACATCGATAGCTACAATGGCGACCCAACGGCAAGTAGCTTCGTGCCTTACCTCCAGGTTAAGTATGCTCCTTATAAGAACGTTGTGGGTCAGTCGACCAACGCTAGCGACATTCCTTTGATGCGTATCGAGGAGATGTATTATATCAAGGCTGAGGCTCAAGCAATGGCTGGCAACGTACAAGAGGGTGTCAACACCTTGGTCAACTTTGTTCGCACATACCGCGATCCAGCCTATTCTTTCCATGCTTCAAGCGGTACCGATGTGCAGAACGAGGTGTTCCAGCAACGTCGTATCGAGCTTTGGGGTGAAGGATTGATCTGGTTCGACTATGTACGTCTTAATAAAGACTTCGACCGTCGCGGCGGTGGCTTTGAGGCTCTGTACTGCTATGACATCCCATCTAACAGCTACACAGCTATCTGGCCTATCCCTTACAGCGAGGTTCAGTATAACAAACAGATCTCCGAAGAGCAGAACAACCCATCCGTTTCTAAGCCTACAGCAGTGGCTGACGACGAAGAGTAATAAGCTTCTAATCACAGATTATAAACCCATTCCTACGCTTCGGGCTTCCACCTTATTATATATAAGACGCCTGGCAAGCCCGAAGCCGTGGACAGAAAAGAAAGAATCAATATGAAGAAATACAGTTTATTGGCATTCCTTACGCTGGTGGTATTGCTCTTTACGGGTTGTACTGCAGGTGATGAGGACTACACTCCCGCTGAGAAACAGTCAGGAGCATATCTTTATACCAGTGCAAGCACCTACACTTTCTTGCCAGATGACAAACAGACCTTTGCTCTGAATGTGGGTCGTTCGGATGGTTCTGCAGCACAGGACATCACCGTCTCTTGTGACAACGACCAGGTAACGTTCAATCCTAACGTCTCTTTCGCAGCTGGCGAGACCTCTAAGGCTGTTCCTGTAACTACCGACTTGCAACTGGGCGAGAGCGTAACGCTTACCTTTACCCTTCCTAGCGGTGCTGGTTTCGACTACGGCGACGATACCCTCAAGGTCACCATCAAGCGCGACTACAATTGGGTGGATGCTGGATATGGTTCGTTCACCGACGGCGTCTTTGGTATGGGCCCATCAACCGTGTACGTTCAGAAGGCTGAGGGCACATCGCTCTACCGCTTCGTACAGCCTTACGTTGCTCTCTGCGATGACGCTGGCGAGGAAGTTCTTCCTACTGGTGGCAACATCGAGTTTACCTTCGAGAATGGCACCTTCACCATGGAAGACGGCACCTATGACCTTGACGCAAGCGATGAAGTGATTAGCTACGAGCTCTACTGGAACGCTACACGCTACGGCGACTACTGTAACGCTACCGTGGATGGCACTACCATCACCGTCAACGCGCTCCTCTTGGATGGCAGCAGCCTCTATGTGATGGCTCCGTTCTTTACCTTCGACTGGGTGGACGGATTCCCCGAATAAGACCTTATAGACCTTTAATATAAGGGACTTTCCCTATCTCTTAGGTCTTCTACGACGATTGATGTCGTGGAAGGCCTTTTTTGATGAACAATAATCGTATCTTTGTATCATCCGAAACAATGCTCTTGCAGAACAAAACCAAAAAAATCTTTGGTTCATCGGTCACAAATAGCCTAGTCGTTGCGTATATATAACAAAACGATTGAACAACTTTTCCATTTCAAGCTTATGAACAATATCATCTCATCATTCCTGTTGCTCGTCCTCGCGGGACTCTGCTTGACGTCCGCCGAGGTCTCAGCGAAGACACGTTCAGCCGCTGTGCCAGCACCGACCAGCGTCAATAAGAACCAACCGACGGTCTGCCGAGAGTATGCTTGCGGCCGTTTCACCGATGTCAAGCTCACCCTTTCCAATGCCACCATCAAGGTTATAGAGGGCAAGAAGCCTCGCGTGGTGGTGCGTGCTACGCAGAAATACCTTGACCATCTGAAGCTTCGTGTGTCCAATGGCGTACTTTATATCCAGTCGGACAAGCCTAACAGCCGCTCGATGGGCCAAGCCGAGATCTATATCTATAAGAAAGGCCCTGGCAGCTACTCCTATAACGGCTTGGGATGCAGCCTCAGTGTCAACTCGGAGACCATCGATTGGGAGTCGGTCCCGACGCTCACGCCCTCAGAGAGCTACCCCGTCGAGACAACGGGAAGCCTTGACTCCAATCTGATAGATCGCTCTGAGACCACCACCATCACCAGTACGGTCCGTGGTGAGAACCCCGTTACCATCATCCATCGCAACCATTATCCCTTCGATAGCACCGTTACCGTCCCCACCGACACCGATATGGACGATCTGTATAGCTATGCCCAAGGCAACAAACAGACCGTCACACGCTCCTTGTCCCTTGGTTCGTTTGATGCAATCAAGTGTTATGGCTCTGCCACTGTACGTTTCACCCAAGGCAAATCGTGCACCGTGCAGGTCAAAGGCACGGAAGCCGAGATAGCCCGAAAGGAGGTTAAGGTGGAGAATGGCGCCCTCGTCATCCGCAACAAGAAGCAGATTCAGAATGGCAATGAGCATTTTGAAGTGTTTGTCACCGCCCCTTCGCTCACCTTGCTCAGTGTTGCCGGCGCTTGTACGTTCACCTCTGAAGCTATCACCACGCCTAGCCTAGATGTGGATATAGCCGGTGTGGGTACCATCAAACTGGGGCGTGTGCAGTGTGACGATACCCACCTCAATGTCTCGGGTGCCTCCACGCTCACCGCTGACGTCACTGGCAAGAAACTGAACCTTACGTCCGATGGTGCGAGCAAGGTGGATATGTCCTTCAAGGGCGCCCAAGCCACCATCAACAACTCAGGTGTGGGCAACGTGAAGTTTCGTACCGACTGTGACACACTTACCGCTCAGAACAGCGGAACAGCCTCAGTGAAGCTCATTGGCACAGCCGATCACACTGAGATCAACGCTTCGGGCGTGTCCCAGATAGACACCTCTGAGCTCAACAACTATTAAGTTCAGCCCCTCACCATCACTCCCTAGTCATCTCACCACACATGAGCGAAATCGAATTCACACGCGAAGTAGCTGCTCTGCGACCCGCTTTGACCCTCACCGCACAGCGCTATCTCCACGACGCGCAAGCCGCCGAGGACATTGTCCAAGACGCTTTGCTTAGGTTGTGGCAGATCCGTGACACGCTCCAATCGCCCATTCAGGCGTTCGCCCAAGTGCTGGTGCGCAACCTCTCTATCGATGCCATCCGCCGTCGTCACCCCCAAGTGGATGTCACCGCGCTTGCCTCGCTTCCCACTGATGCCCCTTCTGATAACGACCGCTACCGCCGCGTGATGCAGCTCGTGGACCATTTGCCCTCCATGCAACAGACGTTGTTCCGTCTACGCCACATCGATGGGATGTCCTACGCTGACATCTCAGCCATTACCGGCACTTCCGAGGTGGCTGTGCGTAAGGCTATCAGCCGGGCGCGCCTATCCATCCTCAAGCAATATCAGTCGTTATCCCCAAGCAGATAATCTGCTCCAATCCATTCATTCATCATCCATCATGACCCATTATTCATTCATCCACCAGTTAGTAGACCGATTCATGCAGGGCGACACCACCTTGGAAGAGGAACAGCAGCTCTATGCGTTCTTTGCCCAAGAGCCTATCCCCGAAGAGCTGCAAGCCTATGCGCCCTTCTTCCGTGACCTTGCCACGATGCCGCCGCGCACCGAAGCCGATACCCTAGCGCCCCCACAAGATATCGTCACACCTCCAGCGCCAGCCCGACACACACCTTTCGCGCGCTATCGTCGGTGGATCGCAGTGGCTGCGGCGGCATTGCTGCTTGTCATGGTGGGACGATGGGGAATGCATCAGTATGAGGAACGACAGCTGGCAGCCACCTATGACGGTAGCTTCGTGATTGTTAATGGTGAGCGCAACGACAATCTGCGTCAGATAAAGGACACCATCAATCATGTCTTGGCCGAAGCCAAGCAAGCCGAACAGGTCGTTCAGCCCTCCTCACACATCGAGCAAGCCGAGCAAGAGGTGCTCAGCAATGTGGACGATCCTGCCCAACGCCAACTCATTCAAGAAATGCTAAACCAGTAAACTATGAACAGATATATATTGATAACGCTTCTTGCGATGCTCTCTCTGCCCCTTGCGCTACGTGCGCAGAACAAGATTGACGATATGGTGCAGCGTTATTCTACCGTGGGTAGCGCTACGTTCACCACCGTGGTGCAGCGCAATCCCTCTACGCGCGCCGTGGAAAAGGTGGTCAAGAAGCTCTCTACAAACGGCACCACGAGCAAGAATCTCATTGACGGATTCAACGCAGAAGCCTCCCAACACAGCGTTACGCGCAAGCAGGAAGGCGGCTTCACCACCGTGGTCTTTGCCGCGCCGGGTGCCAAGAGCAACCGCGTCTATATGATCAAGTATCAGAACCGGCCCTACGTATCATTTGCTGAGGTGACCATCATCATCAATATGAAGTAGGCATCCGGCTTCTTATGCAGCAGAAAGCCATTTCGCTTGGGTATCGTCCCTTGCGAAATGGCTTTCTTTTTTAGGCTTTCCTATCGTGGCTGCTTAGCGACGTAGGATGTATTTGCTGGTCGTTGTGGTACCATCGGCATAGTGGATGGTGCGCAGATAGACGCCCTTACCCGGTTTCTCCACGGCGCGACCGGAGAGGTCGGTGAAGGTTACGCTTGTGATCTGCTTGTCTTTGGCGATGTTGCTATCGATGCCTGTTGGGTCCACATCATAGGTGGTGATGCCCGACCCCAGACGTGTGTCACCGTCGATGTAGAACGCTTCCACGCCGAAACGCTGCACATCGGTGTAGAAGTAGACGCGGCGTGTGTTCTCATCCACGATCTCAAAGTCGCGATCCTTGTAGGCGTAAGGCACGTCGGTCATCTCGCTTGTCAGCTCGGTATACTCGTCCGGCGTGAAGGTCTTGAGAGTGCCATCAAAGTAAAGGTTGTAGTAGAGGTTGTTGGGGTTGAGATAATTGCCCTCTGTATCATAGTAGCTGATCTTAAACTCGATACCACCGTCACTGCCTCCGTAGGGTGATGCGCCGTAAGGCATATAGTTGGTGAAGATTGGAGGAAGCGGTGTGCCAGCCGTCATCACCGTTGGTGTGATCTGTGGGTGCTGGTAGGTGTCGTAGGTATAGGATGGTTTGGTCTCGTTGCAACCCTTGTTGATGATGATGTTACCACGGAAGAATAGCGTGCCATCGCTCTCGTTGTAGCTAAACTCGATGGGTTCGTCCAGGAAGCTAGGTGTGAGGTAAGTGCCGCTGTACGGATCTTCCTCGGTCTCGATGTTGGCGTTGCAAGCATAGATGTAGGTGCGCGTGATGCTATCGATGCCTAGATAGTTCTTGGCGTCAAACGTTGCCACGCCGTCCTTGAGCGTTCCCTTCATCCAGAAGCCCTGCATGTTGGTGGTGAGGTTGCCCAGATACACATCGTCACCGTCAAAAGCCACCTTTACCGGATACTGCTTTGAGGCGGTGCCGTAGAGGTATAGCATCAAGCCGTCTTGCACCTTGGCTGTGCTCGAAGGCTTCAACGTGCTGTTGTCCACCACCCGGTTAGCTGAGGTCAGCTCGCCATAGCCTATCCATGCACCACTTTGCAGCGTCACGCCTAGCATATCCTCGTCCACCTTGATGAGCGAATCGTTGCGCAGCACGTACTTTAGGTCCTGGCTTTCTTCGTCCACCTCATAGTTGTAACCATCGCTGGTGGCCTTCATGCGGTAAGCGTATCCATAAGCTACCTCGCCGTTATATTCCTCACGATAGATGGCTTGGGGCAGATGGAACACCACGGTGTCGCCCTCAGCCTTGTATCCCTTCATCCAGCTACGGGTGTAGAACGAGTTGAGTGGGTTCTCCAGATACACCGCTCCATCCTCTGCCACCACCAAGCGAGTCCAATCGCCGTCACTGCTATGGTCGATAGCGTTATAGTAGAACGACTCAAAGCCAGTGGAGTGGCGGTACAGATTGTAGCACGTACCTGCGGGTTGGGCTGTGATGTAGGTGGGGTCTTCGTCGGCTAGGGCAGGTGTGGCGCTGAGCGCAAGTGCTGCCGTGAGGGTCAGACCCATCATTCGGAAGTATTTGTTCTTCATATTTAGATGATTTATAATGTTATTTCGTTCGTTATTGAGTTTCTGCTTCAAAGTTAAGGAGAATTCTTTGAAACTGCAACTTTTTACGTCTTATATTCTTTCTATTCGTGTTTTTCTCTGTTATTTGCTTCCTATCAGCATCCCTTTTGGGGCAAATGGAGCGTCTAGGGAGGCTGAACGACACAGCCCAGGGCGGTGAGGCTCTGGGCTGTGGGGTATAGGTGGTTTTTAAGAGAGGGTCTTATACCAGTGTGGCAACGATCTCTTCGCGTGTGCCGGGTAGCATATCGATCACGGGGATCTCAGGCATGGTGTAGCATCCGGGGGCTAGACGCATGCTGGCGCGAGCCACATTGACCAGCACCTGTGCGGTGAGAGCAGGGTTGTTGATGCTCATGTTAAACTCGATGCGCTGGTTAGGCGTCTTGCCGCTCACACCCTTGCGTACCAGGTTCACACCGTGTCCCATGTCGCGTACGTCGTCCACGCTGGTCACAGCAAAGACGTGGGTCTCGTCATGAGCAAAGTAAGGATCGGCTTTGATCTCCTTGGTCACCTCGTCCAGCGTGGCGCCGTCTTCCAGCTCCACGTAGACCATGCGGCGGTGGATGCTCTCGCCCAGAGGGATGGTGACGCTGAGGGCGTTCTTCACACCCTTCTTAGAGCGCACGCACACGCTGTGTCCCATCGACATACCTGGACCAAAGTTGGTGTAGGTCAGTCCTTTGGGAGCAAGGCTCTCCATGAGCACGCGCACCACCGAGTCGCTTCCGGGGTCCCATCCGGCAGCAATCACACTCACGCGACCCGCTTTCTGGCAGAGCGCCATCTGCTCGCGGCGATAGTCCAGGATGCTGGTGTGGATGTCAAAGCTATCTACGGTGTTGATGCCCAGCGCTACGATGCGTGCAGCATAGTCGGGGCAGGAGCGTGTCGGTGTGGCGAGGATAGCCACGTCCACGTCCTTCAGCTTGGTGATATCGTCCACCACGTCGTATGGAGTGAGCTCCAATGGTTTGTCCTTGTCACCCTGTCGGCGTACGATGCCGGCTATCTCAAAGTCCTTTGCTGCCTCAAGTGCTTCCACTGAGTAGCGTCCAATGTTGCCGTAACCCACTACGGCAGCTCTGATCTTTTTCATCTTGTATGTATAATGTTAGTTATTCCTTTATTAGATAGATTGCTTATTGCCCCGCAAATTTACATTATTTCGGTCGAATATCGGCAGATTGGTGTGGCGTTTTTTGTGGTTTTACCTATTATATATGAGGGCTCTGTGTGCGCATATCGCTCCTCGGGCGTTCTCCAAGGGTATGGATTGATGTGCAGTGAGACACTGCACCCACTACCATGTTGGCGATTAAGATTGGTCTGCGCATCTTGCTGATGAGCCGATAAAGGTGGTTTGATGGACCGAAAGCTATGGTTTGACGAGCTGTCAAAGTAGGTTTGACAAGCTGGAAGGGTAGGTTTGACAAGCTGGAAGGGTAGGGATGGGAAGGAAAAATAAATTAAAAGTCAGAGAAAAATAAATTATTTTCCATTCATTTTTAATTTATTTTTCTCTCTAACGACGGCTTTATGGGAAGATAACGACGGCTCTTTGGGAAGATGATAAAGGCGTTATGGGGTAGGAGAATAGCCTTTATGGGAAGATGATTGAAAAGCTTTTGGGGGCCGATGGTGGCGTATTGAACAACAGTGAAAGGCTGTGCCGAATCATGATTAGTAATATTTTCTAACAATATCGTGCCTTTTTGACGTTATTATAATGATAACCAATCAGTCTACAGACAATGCAAATACAATTTCACTTTTCCTTTTCGTTTCATCAGAAGCAGAAGAGCGATGAGCTCCCTAGGGCTGTTTCTGCGTCGCGTATGCGCCATCCCTTCATGGCTTTGGCGCACAAACAGGTTGAGCGGCAGCGCCGTGAGTGCCGCCCCAGCACGATAAACAACTATCTCACAGCCCTTCGCTCCTTTGAAAGCTTCCGTTCGGGGCGTGATCTGGATGTGCGCCAGCTCACCGCTGAGGTCATTTCGGCTTACCAGCAGTGGCTCAGCAGCCGTCAGGTGTCGCGCAATGCCAGTTCGGCTTACCTCCGTTCCTTGCGCGCGTTATATAATAAGGTGTATCCGCGGAGCCTTGTGCGCCGCCCCAATCCGTTCCTTGGGGTGTTCACCGGCAATGCGCCCACCGCCAAGCGAGCCCTCGGGGCGGATGATGTGCGGCGTCTGAGCATGCTGGATATCCCTGCCCAGGATGCATCGCTAAGGTTGGTGCGTGACGTGTTCTTGTTCTCTATCTATGCCATGGGGATGCCGTTTGTGGACGTGGCACGGCTGCGCTATGGGCAGATAGCGGATGGCTACCTGGTGTATGAGCGTAGGAAGACGGGGCAGACCATCCATGTGAAGATGGATCAGCGGTTGCTCTGCATCGTGAGACGTTATCAGCGCCAAGCCGTACCGCCGGCTACCGGCTATGTCTTTCCCATCCTCGCCTCTGTGGATGGCTGCGGTCAGGACGCGCGGCGGTATGCCTCGGCGCTGGGATGGTACAACAGACACCTCAAACGGCTCACCGCCATGGCGCATATCCGCCGCCCGCTCTCCTCATATGTGGCGCGTCACACCTGGGCAAGCCTTGCTTACCGCAGCCATGTGGCCTTGCCGGTGATCTCTGAAGCCCTTGGGCACACCAATATACGTACCACACAGATCTACATTAAGAGCCTAGGCGGTAGCGCAATCTTTCAAGCAAACAAACGTATCTGGGATGGTGTCTTCCGCAATACCTCTTGCAAAGAGGTGCGCAGAAAGGCTCGATGTGACGTCGCTGATGATGTG
>CAVJZR010000056.1:0-15966 GCA_963654235.1 Bacteroidaceae bacterium
CTCACTCTATCGCAGCACAGGGTGGTATCAACGCAGCTAAGAACTATCAGAACGATGGCGACTCAGTGTATCGCCTCTTTTATGATACCGTGAAAGGCGGTGACTATCGTGCACGTGAAGCTAACGTTTATCGTTTGGCAGAGGTAAGCAACGATATCATCGACCAATGTGTTGCTCAGGGCGTACCTTTCGCACGTGAATATGGTGGTATGCTTGCCAACCGTTCCTTCGGTGGTGCACAGGTAAGCCGTACCTTCTATGCTAAGGGACAGACCGGTCAGCAGCTTTTGCTTGGCGCTTATAGCTCATTGAGCCGTCAGGTACAAGAAGGAACCGTGAAGCTTTACACCCGTTACGAGATGGAAGACCTCGTTGTTGTAGACGGTCACGCACGCGGAATCATTGCCAAGAACCTCGTTACAGGTGAGCTTGAGCGCTTCACCGCTAACGCCGTTGTTATCGCAACCGGTGGTTATGGCAACACCTACTTCCTTTCTACCAACGCTATGGGTTGCAACTGTACCGCAGCCATCCAGTGTTACCGCAAGGGTGCTTACTTTGCTAACCCCTGCTACGTACAGATTCACCCAACCTGTATCCCTGTACACGGTGACAAGCAGAGTAAGTTGACCTTGATGTCAGAGTCACTTCGTAACGACGGACGTATCTGGGTTCCTAAGAAACTCGAAGATGCTAAGAAGCTTCAGGCAGGCGAAATCAAGGGTTCAGATATCCCTGAGGAAGATCGCGACTACTACTTGGAGCGCCGTTATCCAGCCTTCGGTAACCTCGTACCACGTGACGTAGCTTCACGTGCAGCTAAGGAGCGTTGCGATAAGGGCTATGGTGTGAACAACACCGGTCTGGCTGTGTTCCTCGATTTCTCTGAGAGTATCAACCGTTTGGGTATCGATCGCATCCTCCAGCGTTATGGTAACCTCTTTGATATGTACGAGGAGATCACCGACGTTAACCCAGGTGAGCTTGCTAACGAGATCAATGGCGAGAAGTATTATAACCCAATGATGATCTTCCCAGCTATCCACTACACCATGGGTGGTATCTGGGTCGACTATGAATTGCAGACCACCGTTCCTGGCTTGTTCGCTATCGGTGAGTGCAACTTCTCTGATCACGGTGCTAACCGTCTCGGTGCATCAGCCTTGATGCAAGGTTTGGCTGACGGTTACTTCGTTTTGCCTTACACCATTCAGAACTATTTGGCAGACCAAGCACTTTGGGCAAAGGTTCCTACCGACCGTCCTGAGTTCGAGGAAGCAGAGAAGGCTGTTCAGGGCGAGATTGATCGCTTGATGGGCATCCAAGGAAAGCGTTCTGTCGACTCTATCCACAAGGAGCTGGGTCATATCATGTGGGAGCACGTAGGTATGGGCCGCACCAAGGAAGGACTCGAGGAAGGCTTGAAACTGCTCAAGCAGGTACGTCAAGAGTTTAACACCAACCTCTTCATTCCTGGTAAGAAAGAAGGTCTGAACGTAGAGCTCGACAAGGCTCTCCACCTCCGCGACTTCATCCTCATGGGCGAATTGATCGCTTACGATGCCCTCCATCGTAACGAGAGCTGTGGTGGTCACTTCCGTGAAGAGTATCAGACAGAGGAAGGCGAAGCTAAGCGCGACGATGAAAACTTCTTCTATGTAGGTTGCTGGGAGTACACCGGCGACGACGATAAGGCTCCTGAGCTCATCAAGGAACCACTCGAGTATGAAGCTATCAAGGTACAAACACGTAATTACAAGAACTAACAGACAATGGCAAGAAATATTTCATTCACAATCAAGTATTGGAAGCAGAATGGTCCACAGGACAGTGGCCACTTCGATACACACGAAATGAAGAATATCCCCGACGATACCTCATTCCTTGAGATGCTGGATATTCTCAACGAAGAGTTGATTGCAGACGGTCAAGAGCCTTTCGTGTTTGATCACGACTGTCGCGAGGGTATCTGCGGTATGTGTTCATTATATATCAATGGTACACCTCATGGCAAGACCGAACGTGGTGCTACGACCTGTCAGCTCTACATGCGTCGTTTCAATGATGGTGATGTGATCACCGTTGAGCCTTGGCGTTCGGCTGGTTTCCCAGTGATCAAGGACTGTATGGTAGACCGTTCAGCCTTTGACAAGATCATCCAGGCAGGTGGTTACACCTCTATCCGTACTGGTCAGGCACAGGATGCCAATGCGCTTCTGATCTCTAAGCAAGCTGCTGACGAGGCTATGGACTGTGCTACATGTATCGGTTGCGGTGCTTGTGTGGCTGCATGTAAGAACGGTTCAGCTATGCTCTTCGTTAGCTCTAAGGTTAGCCAGCTCGCATTGCTCCCACAGGGCCGTGTAGAGGCTGCTGCTCGCGCTAAGAAGATGGTCGCTAAGATGGACGAACTGGGATTCGGCAACTGTACCAACACACGTGCTTGTGAGGCTGTTTGTCCTAAGAACGAATCTGTGGCCAACATCGCTCGCCTTAACCGTGAGTTTATCAAAGCTAAGCTTGCTGACTAATCAGCACCCTCAGCCCGTAGCCGCAGCTCTCTGAGACGTTTCCGGCTACGCTGAAGGCATAGCATGCTAATCTATTAATAAGGAGTGCCTATGATGACCTCGACAGTCGTCATGGGCACTTTTACGTTTCTACCTATGATACATTTTCTATTATCCGTACTTATCAGCATCACCGCCATGGGTGCCGTGGGCGATGGTAAGACCCTCAACACCGATGCTATCAATCGTTCCATAGAGACCTGCGCGGCACGTGGAGGCGGCGTGGTGAGCGTCCCCAGTGGCGTGTTTGTCACTGGCACCGTGCATATGAAGAGCGGTGTGACCCTCCGTCTCGAACCCGGCGCCGTGCTTCAGGGCACCGATGATCTCTCAGCCTATGAGCCCTTACACCTCATCAAGGACCTCTCACGCTATGAGAGCGGTCGTGGAACGGTCAATTATAACGCCGCTGACGACCCCGTTTGGAGCCTGTCACTCATCAGTTTTGTAGGCGTAGACCATGCCGGCATCGAGGGAACAGGCATCATCGATGGCCATCATGTGTTCAATGCTAAGGGCGAAGAGCACCAGCGTGGCCCTCATGCCATCCTCATTGCCAATAGCACCCAACTCACCTTCCGCGATTTCACCGTCAATCGCGCTGCCAACTACGCCTTTCTCGCCTACGAGATCGACCGTACCACCTTCCAGAATCTGCATATCAACGAGGGCTGGGACGGCATCCATATCCGTGGCGCGTATAAGGTCAAGATCCGTCAGTGCGAAATCCATACCGGTGACGATGCCATCGCGGGCGGCTATTGGGACAAGCTCAGCATCCGCCAGTGCGTGCTCAACTCCTCTTGCAACGGCATCCGTATGATCCAGCCCTCCTCCAACGTTGTGGTGGATAGCTGCCGCATCTATGGCCCTGGACGCTATCCTCACCGCACCTCAGGCAACACCTCCTCCCTTGCCGCCATCAACCTCGAACCCGGTGCGTGGGGCGAGGCACCCGGCGCCCTCTATAAGATTACTCTGAAGCGCATCCTAGCTACCTCGGTGCTCACCCCACTGAGCGTCACCCTTGGCGATGATAACAGCCTAGAAGGTCTCACCGTGAGCCATTTCACCGCCCATGACGTCACCCGTATGGCTGCATCCGTGAAGAGCTGGGGCAGCAGTCGCTCCACCAACGTGCGTCTGCGCCATTGCGATTTCCAGTTTCGTGGCATCGACGACCCCTCTCTGCCCGCCTGGTTCCAGAACCGCCCCACCTCCGAATGGCCCGTATTCCCTAGCTACGGCCTTTATTTCCGCAATGTGGATGGTCTTAGCCTGCGTGACGTGAAAACCTCCTACACGGGCAAAGAATACCGCCAGGCGGCGATCTATGACAGCGTGACCGACCTTTCAGTCCACTGATTCCTCTTCCATATCCCTCTCTGATGATGGAGAAGAGAAAGATTTAAGGAAAATCATGAGCGTTTTGGAATACTCAAAGGCAGAATGATAGCCAGATTTTGACTCAATTCGAAACGCCATAAAGGAATCGTCCGATCACTCTTAAACCGAAAATCGACCATTAGAATACCCATACTGTTGGGCTTCTAATGGTCGATTTTTTATATCTCAGAGCGTTTATATTCTATGCATCCGTCTTCACATATAAGGCACGCATCGCGTTGAGCACCGCCAGCACCATCACGCCAACGTCAGCAAACACCGCCCAAGCCATGCCCGCCAGTCCTAGAGAGGCCAGCACCAGCACCAAGACCTTCACCCCAATGGCAAACACCACGTTCTCCTTCGCTATGCGGATGGTGCGCCGTGCTATCTTTATGGCGTCAGCTATCTTGGTAGGTTTGTCGTCCATCAGCACCACGTCAGCCGCGTCTATCGCCGCATCAGCGCCCATGGCGCCCATCGCTATACCCACGTCGGCACGAGCCAGCACCGGTGCATCGTTGATGCCATCACCCACAAAGGCCAGTGTGCCGCCCTGTTCCTTCTCGCTGAGCAATCTCTCCACGTGCTTCACCTTATCCGCAGGGAGCAGCGCCGCATGATATTCGTCTAGCTTCAAGCTATTGGCTACCGCCTTGCCCACCTCTTCCTTGTCACCGGTGAGCATCACGGTGCGGCTCACGCAAAGGCCTTTCAGACGATTGATGGCTTGTGCAGCATCCGCTTTC
Organism: Bacteroidaceae bacterium; assembly: GCA_963654235.1. Classification (GTDB taxonomy): domain Bacteria; phylum Bacteroidota; class Bacteroidia; order Bacteroidales; family Bacteroidaceae; genus Prevotella. Next base: position 4,706 of record CAVJZR010000056.1, read on the forward strand.
ACCTGGTCAGAGATGACGATGTGTCCGGCGTATGTGCCCTCCACAGCCACATGAATCACCGTGCCCACCATGTCGTGGCAGCGATCACATACGTGTACCTGTGCGCCTACAGCCTTCATCATCTTCTCGTTGCCCACAGCCACTTGCTTCCCGTTGACCGTCGCCGTGATGCCTTGGCCAGCCACCTCGGTCACCGCCTCTATCTGACACTGATCGTTCTCGTCGGGATAAGCCTCACGCAGCGCAGCCGCAATGGGGTGGGTGGAGTAGCGTTCCACGTGCGCAGCCAGATGCAGCAGCTCATTGTCGTTGAGCATATCGGGGTGAACGGCATCCACGGCAAACACCCCTTGCGTGAGCGTACCGGTCTTGTCAAACACCACCGTCTGCAGTCGGGCGAGCGCATCCATATAGTTGCCGCCCTTCACCAAGATACCCTTGCGGCTAGCGCCACCTATACCACCAAAGAAGGTCAGCGGAATCGAGATCACCAACGCACACGGACAGCTCACCACGAGGAACGTCAGCGCACGATAGAGCCACGTGCCGAACGCCTCGCTATAGCTCTCGCAGAACAGTGGGGGTACCACCGCCAATGCCACGGCGATGCATACCACTATGGGCGTATAGATGTGGGCGAAGCGTGTCACAAACGATTCGCTTCTCGACTTGTTCTCACCCGACTCCTCCACAAGCTTGATAATCTTAGATGCCGTCGACTCGCTGAAGCTCTTCTTCACCTTCACCCGAATCACGCCCGAGAGGTTCACGCAACCCGATATCACCTCATCGCCCTTCTTTATGCTGCGAGGCATGCTCTCACCCGTGAGTGCCACGGTGTTGAGCGAGCTCTCGCCGTCAGCCACCGTGCCATCTAGGGCAATCTTCTCGCCCGGTTTCACCACGATCACCTCGCCCACGGCCACCTCAGCAGGGTCCACCGCCGTCACCTCGCCTTGGCGTTCCACATAAGCCACATCGGGTCGCAGATCCATCATCTTCGTGATAGAGTCGCGGCTCTTATCCTCGGCATAGTCCTCAAAGAGCTCGCCCACCTGGAAGAAAAGCATCACAAACACCGCCTCCACATACTGCGTTTCCGCACCCGGAAGGAAGCCGATGAGCAGCGCCCCCAGCGTGGCCACCACCATGAGAAAGTCTTCATCGAAGGGATCACCCTCCATCACACCTTCCACCGCTTCACCTATCACATCGTAGCCGATGAGCAGATAAGGCACCAGATACACGATGAGCGCCTGCCATGTGGGTAGCGACAGCGTCTTTTCCATCCACCACGCCGCAGCCAGCAGGATGGCGGTGAGAATCACTCTCAGTAGTTTCTTGTTCATATCGTTATGATTTTAGTTTGTTTCCAATATCCGGTTGCAAAGGTACGGCAATGGTTCTGCAACTGGGTTGCATTCTTTCGTTCGCCCCATTTTTGGGCTTTCTCCGTGCCATAGATTCGCTTTCTCCGTATCTTGTCCATCCTTTCATTGTGCCTTCGATGCTCTTTCATCCAGTCGCAGCGGCCTTTTTATCTTGTTGCAGCGGCTCTCTTATCTCCCGAAACCACTCGTTTGGGAAAGAAAAATAAATTAATTTTCTCCGAAAAATAAATTAAAAACATTCGAAAAACAATTTATTCTTCCATCCCATTCCTCCTTCCTGACATCGTCTCCGAGCCTCTTTCGTCACGTCATACCTATCCTTTTACCATAAAGTAAGCCTATAACAGACGCATAATAGCAGCCGCTTTAGGCAAAGAGAAAAGCCCACGAGCACCGAAATCTGCCGTCCGATGTAGGCTAAAGCCGAATAAAATGCTACCTCATTCGATAAAAATGATTATCTTTGCCGAAAATTAATACAATGGCAGAAGATTACGACATTCGCGACGGACAGCTTAGCCGGGCAGAGAAGGAGTTTGAGAACGCCCTTCGTCCCTTGAGGTTTGACGACTTCAGCGGGCAGATGAAGGTGGTGGACAACCTCCGTGTCTTTGTCGAGGCAGCTAAGTATCGTGGCGAACCGCTTGACCATACGTTGCTTCACGGACCTCCTGGTTTGGGTAAGACCACCCTTAGCAACATCATTGCCAATGAGCTCGGAGTGGGCTTTAAAATCACCAGCGGCCCTGTGCTTGATAAGCCAGGCGACCTAGCCGGTATCCTCACGTCCCTAGAGCCCAACGATGTGTTGTTCATAGACGAGATTCATCGTCTCTCACCCGTGGTGGAAGAGTACCTCTATTCGGCAATGGAAGATTATCGTATCGACATCATGATAGATAAAGGACCTTCCGCCCGAAGCATCCAGATAGACCTCAATCCCTTCACCCTTGTAGGCGCCACCACGCGTAGTGGTCTGCTCACAGCGCCTCTGCGTGCCCGTTTCGGTATCAATCTGCACCTCGAATACTATGATCCCGAAACCCTTCAGCGCATCATTCGCCGCTCGGCAGCCCTCCTAAAGGTGCCCATCGAGGATGCCGCCGCTGTAGAGATCAGTAGGCGCAGTCGTGGTACGCCCCGTATCGCCAATGGTCTGCTGCGCCGTGTGCGCGACTTTGCGCAGGTCAAGGGTAACGGCACCATCACCCAAGAGATAGCGCGGATGTCCCTACAGGCACTCAACATCGACCAGTATGGCTTGGATGAGATCGACAACAAGATTCTGCTCACCATCATCGATAAGTTTCATGGCGGTCCGGTGGGCGTATCCACCATTGCCACCGCTATCGGTGAGGACTCTGGTACCGTGGAGGAGGTCTATGAACCTTACCTCATCATGGAAGGATTTATCAAGCGCACGCCACGCGGACGAATGGCCACGCAGCTCGCTTTTGAACATCTAGGACGCAACTATGGTAGCCGAAACCTCACCATGGGCGACCTCTTTGGATAACCATATCATCATGCAACCCAACCCTATCACATCCCCCGGCCTCCCCAAGGCCCTCTTTACTGGCACGTTTGACCCCTTCACCATCGGTCATGCAGACATCGTGGCACGCGCCTTGAGCCTCTTCTCTCATCTCACGATAGCCGTGGCGGTGAGCCAGCTCAAGCACACCGAGGCAGAGATAGCTGACCGCGTACACGCCATCGAGCAGCTCTATCAGGACGAACCCCGTGTGACCGTCCAGGCTTATAGCGACCTGACGGTGGACATGGCGCGTCGCGAAGGAGCCCAATTCATCGTGCGCGGCGTGCGTGATGTGAAGGATTATGAATACGAAAGACAACAGGCAGACATCAATCGTCAGCTCGGTGGGGTAGAGACCATCCTCCTTTTCACCCGCCCCGAACTGCAGTCGGTCAGCAGCACCTTGGTGCGTGAGCTCCGCCACTTCGGCAGAGACGTGTCCGCCTTTCTGCCTACACCACCACAAACACAACCCTAAGCCAATGATTACATACAATGCTGAAGGCGTAAAATTGCCTAAATTCAAGAAACGCCCTATGAACGCATGGATCAAGCAGGTAGCTGCTGACCATGGACGACGCATCGGTGAGGTGGGCTATATGTTCGTTTCTGACGAGAAGATACTTGAGGTCAACAACGAATATCTAGGTCACGACTATTACACCGACGTCATCACGTTCGATTATGACGAAGGCGACGTCATCAATGGCGATATCGTTATCTCGCTCGACACCGTCCGTAGCAATGCTGAGATGTTCCATAAGAGCTACGAGGACGAGCTCCATCGCGTCATCATCCACGGCATCCTCCACCTCTGCGGTATCAATGACAAGGGACCGGGTGAGCGTGAGATCATGGAAGCCAACGAGGATAGGGCGCTTGCCATGTTACCCGCAGAAATCTGATATTTCCGCTTGAGCATTACCTCGTTTGCACGTTTTGTTGTACCTTTGTACCCATGGATAACAACAAAGCATTGCAAGCCCACCTCAGCATGTTCACCGCTGAGGCCATCTGGGGTATGATGGCGCCTGTGGGAAAGCAAGCCATGCAGCATGGCATAGACAGTCTGGATATGGTAACGTTTCGTGTTACCGGTGCAGCCATCCTCTTTTGGATCTTCTCATTCTTTGCTCCCAAGGAGCATGTTCCCTTGCGTGACATCCTGATTCTTGCGCTTGCGGCGCTCTTCGGTGTGACGTTCAACCAGTGTCTCTTCACCTTAGGTCTGGGCATCACCTCACCCATCAACGCCAGCATCTGCACCACCAGCATGCCTATCTTTGCGATGATCATCGCCTTCTTTGTCATTCATGAGCCTATCACGCTGAAGAAAGCTGGCGGTGTGGCGCTCGGTTGCCTTGGTGCGGTGATCCTAATCCTGACCAGTATGCGTGGCGGCAGCGGTAAGGTGGGCAATATCGTGGGCGATATCATGTGTCTGTGCGCCCAACTAAGCTTCGCTATCTATCTCTCCGCGTTCCGTAACGTCATCAAGCGCTACTCTGTCTTCACGCTCAACAAGTGGATGTTTGTCTTCGCCAGCCTTTATGTGTGGCCTTTTACATGGCATAACGTCTGCTCCATACCTTTTGCCTCGCTCTCCCTAGCCACTTGGTCAGAGACCGGATTCGTCGTGGTGTTTGGCACCTTCGTTAGCTACCTGCTCATGATGGTGGGTCAGCGCATCCTCCGTCCTACCGTGGTCAGCGTGTACAACTATGTTCAGCCCATCGTCTCCGTGGTGGTGTCACTGCTGATGGGGGTAGGGGTGTTTACCCTTTGGCAGGGTTTGGCCATCCTCTTGGTGTTCTCCGGTGTGTGGATGGTTACCAAGTCCAAGTCAAAACGTGACCTAGACACACAACAGCAATAAGCCGCTCACCTCTTGCTGATGCAAAGTGGGTGGATGTAAGAGTCCCATTAAACGCTAATCTTATGCTGGATTAGGGTTTGATGGGACTCTTTTTGTATAATAAAATGCCGTCTGACGTATAATATTGCATGTAATGATAATTGACAAAACTGAGGTTTTTGGACGAAAATAGTTTGTTTTATGATGAAAAGTTTGGTCGTGTTGAACAATTTGTTTACTTTTATAGGCAGAATTAAACAAAACTTAAAACATGGCCTTTTATTGTGAAGGCCTTAATAAGATTAATGATTATGAATAATTTTACTTATGTTCTTGCGGCAGCGCTCCTATCTACATCCGCTGCGTTCGCACAGTCGTCCATCGCTCAAAGGCATTCGTTGAATGCAAAGACTGCTAAGGTAATCACCGATAAAGACGCACAGGCTACGCCTTTTGTCGCTTGTTCTTTGGAGGGTAACAATGCCGAGATGCACCAAGCGCTCGCTTCTAAGATAGCTACACCTACCTTCCCTGACGGTGGCCCTGTAACCGAAACGCCTGAAGGAACCCTGTTTAAGAACTATATGCGTAAGGGTAACTCGTTCTACAATACCGGTTTTGGTATCTATTATCAGTCAGCCGATGGTGTGTTAGGCCAATATGTAGAGGCTCCTGATGGCACGCTTTGGTTGGCACGACCTATCTCTAGGCTCTCCACGGGCTATCTGCGCATTGATAAGGAAAGCGAAGGTAGCTATGTGGCGCATACGCCTCAGGCTGTCTATACGTCTGATGGACGTGTCTTCTATGCCGTGCGTCTGACCTTGCATGAAACAGAAAGGGGTACGCTTACCTACGGACTCGACTCGGTTGATGTGGATAAGGTGGATACAGATATGCCTTTCACATACACCGATGGTGTGCTGAAGCAGACCAATACCGAAACGGTCGATTGTTCAGGCAAGCAATATCCTGTAGAGCTCTTGGGTCTGACGGACAACAATACCAGCTGGTACGGATATGGTGATGCTCAGATTGAGGTGGCTCCATGCACCGAGGTCGCTAGCGCGCTTCCTTCTTCGGCTACCGTACAGGACTATGTGCTCACCACACGTAGCTTGGCCAATGACGGAACGGTCTCTACCGAAAGCCAAATCGTATCCTGTGGCATTGATGGCAACGACTTCTACCTCAACGATCCTTACCATCAGGCCGACAACATGTGGGCAAAGGGCTCTCTCGATGGTAACACCCTGACCTTCCCTTCACAGTATGTGGGTGTGGATGAGGACAATTTCCGCCATGTTTGGTTCTTGCCTACATCTTACTCGTACCAATATCTGGAGAACTATGAAAGCTATACCACCGTTAATAAGTTTATCAGTTCACTCAACTTCACGTTGGATGAAGCAACCAATACATACGTTGCAGCTGACAGCACGGGTTTTGCCATCAATGGCAACCCTAACACCTTGGTTTACTTTGGTGTGTATTCGCAACCCACTCTGACGCCATACTCTGATACGCCAGCTACTCCTGCTGATCCTTCATTTGAGAGTTATGATCCTTACACTGATGAGGCAGGCATGGGCGCGTTCTATGTAAACATCCCTTCGGTAAGCGTTGATAGCACTTTCCTTAACACGGAGAAGCTCTTCTTCAACATCTTCTTCGACAGTCCTAACGCTGAGACATTCTCTCCAGACGAATATACCGGGCTCACAGATGACTTGACTGACATCCCTTATGGCTTCACGGATGAATGGGATTTCTATGCTACAGGTGACCGACACCTCATCTACTTCTATACCGCAGCTGAGAACGTAGGTGTTCAGTCGTTCTACACCGGTGGTGGTGAGATATGCCGCTCCAACATGGTGTGGTATCCTGAGGTGCCAACAAGCGTCAAGAATCTCAGCAACAACAACGCCAGCGTGAAGAGCGAAACCTATTATGACCTCCAAGGTCGCCGCTTGAGCGCCCCTGCACATGGCATCAACATCAAGGTTACGACCTATGCTGATGGCAGCAAGCACACTCAGAAGGTTCTTAAGTAAGCCTTGGGCGTGTGTGCAAGGTCACCAGGTGGAAATCTAAAGTGACTTAGCAGTATAGCAACTATCAACCGCTCGCCTCCTTGAAGGGGGCAGATGGGTGAATATACTGATCCCAACAAGCGCTCAATCTGCATAAGATTAGCGTTTGTTGGGATTCTTTATGCATTATGAAATACTTGTTAACATTTAACAATACACCTTATAATAATAGGCAAAATCAAGGATTTTAAAGGAAAACAAAATATTTTGCAATAAAAATTTGGTTATTTCGAACAAACTGTTTACTTTTGCAAGCAGAAACGTACAAAACATAAATCCGACCTTGCAATGCAGAGGTCTTAACAAAAGTAAATGCTTATGAAAAATTTTACTTATGTTCTCGTAGCAGCACTTCTATCCACTTCAGCTGCTTTCGCACAAACTTCATTTACACAAGAGCGTTCTTTGAACGAAAGAACAGCTAAGTCAGTAACCGCTAAAAGCAATCCTGCAAACTTGTTGGTTGCACGTTCGATGGATCGTAGCAACGCTTTGATGCACAAAGCTCCTGCTTCTAAGGTGGCTCTCCCCACTTTCCCTGAGGAAGATCCTGTAACAGAAGCTCCAGAAGGAACAACGTTCACCAACTATATTCGTAAAGGTTCAGCTTTCTATTATAGCTGGTTTGGCATACAGATGGTAGAGCTTAATGGTGCCCTTGGTACTTATGTTGAAGCACCTGATGGTACACTTTGGCTTGGCTCAGCTATCTCTAAGCTCACAGGTTCAGGCTATCTCCGTCTTGATAAGGTAAGCGATGGCAAATATGTGGCTAAGACTCCACAGACTATCTATTCTGAAGACGAATATGTATATTATGCTACTCGTTTGACATTGCAGGAGACAGAGACGGGTCTTACCTATGCACTCGACTCTATCGATGAGAATACAGTGGACACAGACGTACCATTCACATATAAGGATGGTGTGCTGAAGCAGACTAACGATGAAACGGCTGAATACTCTGGCTATGAATATCCTGTAGAGCTCGTGGGTTTGACGGATGAGTCAGCTAACTGGTATGGTTATGGTGATGCCCAGATCGAAGTGTCTCCATGCACGGAGACTGCTGCAACGGTGCCTTCTTCAGCTACAGTAGGCGATTATCTGCTTACCACACGTAACCTTTCAACTGATGGAGAGGTTTCTGAGACCAAGGCAGTTGTTAAGTGTGCTAAGGATGGTAACGACTTCTACCTCCAGGATCCTTACCATAACTCAGACGATATGTGGGTGAAAGGTTCTGTGGACGGTAACAAACTGACCTTCTTGACACAGTATCTCGGCGTGGATGAGGAAAACAGCACACACGTTTGGTTCGTGCCTACAACTTACTCTGACGTATATTATGAAGATTACGACTACTATACAACAAGTTCTTCAGTAGGTTCTTCTCTTGACTTCACGCTTGATGAAGCTACCAATACTTACGTTGCAGCCGACAGCACTGGTTTCGCAATCAATGCTAAACCTGATGGCTTGTACTACTTCGATGTATATGATCAGCCTACTCTGAGCCCATTCACAGAGGTTGCAGCTACTCCTGCTGATCCTGAGTTCACCTATCTGACATCTTACAACGAAGATTATGGATATGGTTCTTTCGCCGTGTACATCCCTTCAACAGATGTTGATAGCACCTTGTTCCTCAATCCTAACAAGATCTACTTCAACGTATTCTTCGATGGTGATCAGCCTGAAACATTCACTCCAGACGATTATTCAGAGCTCACAGAGAACATGACCAACGTTCCTTATACCTTCTATGATAGCTGGGACTTCTACGTATCAGGTGATTTGCACACCGTTTACTTCTACTCTGACGTTGATTGCGTAGGTGTTCAGTCGTTCTACACTGGTGGCGGCGAGACCCATTGCTCTAACGTGGTTTGGTATCCTGAGGTTCCTTCAAGCATCAAGAACTTGAACAACAGCAACGCTAACGTGAAGAGCGAAACCTTCTATGACCTCCAAGGTCGTCGTCTAAGCGCTCCTGCACATGGTATCAACCTCAAGGTTACTACCTACGCAGATGGCACTAAGCACACTCAGAAGGTTCTTAAGTAACCCATTTTAAAACCTATCAATAAACGATAGGAATCAAGAATTGAGCCAAAGGGAACATCCTTGAGGTGACGCACATGAAACATGTAAGCAATTCTTGATTCCTATCTTTTGTTTTTTATAATACCAAATTAGTTCATATATTAAAACGTATAGCTTATGTTGAAGAATTACATCGCAGCTATCGCCATATCAGCTCTTACTGCGGGCTACACACAGAACGCTACCGCTCAGACCGTAACGTATGGCGCTTATTCTGGAAACGAGACCTTGAGTCAGTCGGGTACAACTAAACAGGAAGATTATGACGTAGCTATCCTCGTTAAGGATGATGCTTTGGTGGGTAAGAAGGTGAAGGGTGTGAAGATCCCTATCACCGCTGACGTGGCCCCATATCTTACGGATGGTAAGGCTTTCATGACCAAATCGTTGGCGCTTTCAGACGGAGCGAACGTTGCCGACCTAGAGACGAAGGACTTTACAATCACCTCTGGTTGGATCGAAGTGGACTTTGATACTCCTTATACGCTCACCGCTGATGGCGTGTATGTGGGTTATTCGTTCAAGACTAGCCAAGCCGGACTATCACCATTGGTAACCGTGTCGGGCTCAAGCGACCAGTTCCTCTATATGCACACGACCAAAACCTACCGCAAATGGAAGGCTAAAGGAAAAGGTTTGGGCTATCAGCTCGCTCTGCAGGTGCTCGTTGATGGTGTAGAACCTAACGGTGCAACGGCTGTTCTCAGCGAGGCTAACGGACAGATCAATACGCCTGCCGACTATACCTTTAAACTGAAGAACACCAGTTCGTCTACTATCAGCAACGTCGACTTCACCTATTCGGTAGCAGGAAAGACCGCTTCAGTACATAAGGAACTGGCTACGGCATTGACTCCTCACTTCGGCAAGACTGCGGATGTGACCTTTACGCTCCCTGGTTTCCCTGATCCAGGATCATTCAACATGACTATAACCGTAGACAAAGTGAACGGCAACGCCAACACTTGCTCTGCTCCTTCTGGCTCTGACAAGCTTCAGCTCTATAGCTTCTTGCCTGTTAAGCGTGCCCTCCTTGAGGAATACACCGGTACATGGTGCGGTTGGTGTCCTCGTGGATTTGTGGGATTGGAACACATGAACGAGCTCTTGGGTTACGACTTCGTAGGTGTGTCTTACCACAACAGCGACGCTATGGAGTTTGTTTCTTCTTACAACTATCCTAGTTCGGTAAGTGGCTTCCCAGCAGCATGGCTTGATCGTACTAAGGAAACAGACGCTTATTGTGGTGACATCGACGATGGTCACTTCCATATTGACGAAACCTACGCTGAGGCAAGCGCTGGTTTTGCACCTGCTGGACTCGAGGCTTTAGCTTATTTCACGGACGCTGACCAGAACGAGATTGAGGTTACATCTACTTCTACGTTCGCCGTTGATTATGATGACAACCCCTATCAGCTCTCTTACATCCTTACAGCAGGTGGCCTGAGCGGCTCTGGCAGTGATTGGGATCAGAGCAACTACTACCCAAGTTACGCTAGCTCTTTCCCAGACGACGACATAAAGCAGTTCACTTCAGGCGAATCGACAGTGAAGGGATTGGTTTACAACTTCGTAGTAGTGGGTTGGAATGGTCCTACATATATTCCTAACAGCTTGCCATCAACCATCGTTATGGCTGAACCAACGGAGCACAAATACTCTTTCGACCTCAGTTCAACAAGCAGCTATGTTGATCCTACCATCATTCAGGACAAGTCTCAGCTTGACGTAGTGGCAATCTTGATCGATACACGTACCAATGCTGTGGTCAATGCACGCAAGGTTCATGTCTATGACAGCAAGGACGCTGCTGCCGCTGCAGGTATCACTAACGTTAACGCATCAAAGGACGACCGCGTTGTAGGCTACTATTCTATCGACGGAAAGCGTTACGCTCAGCCTCAGAAGGGTTTGAACATCGTGAAGCTTGCTAACGGTAAGACCTTCAAGGTGGTTAAGCAATAACACTGAACATAGGAGAAGGCATGCGCTGAAACGCTCCTTAAAGATGCCTCTCAGACCTCTTTAGTAGATCTTCAGAGCATTCCTAACCTCTTACATATATAGAAATTACTTGAAAGAAGGCTTTCTGCTGGGTAGCAGGGAGCCTTTTTTCATGGCTTGCGATTGGTTTTTCGTTGATAGATTGGACCTCAGTTCGGAATAACGCACTCCCTTTCCTGACTTCGTCAATGCGTCACTGCATTGCCAAACAAGAACATAGTGCGTTCCGGCATCCTTCGTTTAGGTTGACGGATACAGTAAGTTGTATT
>CAVJZR010000057.1:0-15211 GCA_963654235.1 Bacteroidaceae bacterium
AAGAATGGTGATATGAGCACTAGAAAGAATATGTACTGCAGACATATAATGCTCTTGTCTGGAGGCTGCAAGGCATTGTTATACCGAACTGAGGTCTCTTTTGCATGTTGAAAGGGCCTCTTTGAGGAGGTCAAACCATACTTTTGGGAGAATGAAAGGTGCTTTTGGGAAGAATGATGAGCGTTTTCTATGCTTCTAAAATCTATTTCATGCTTTTCAGAAGGGGCTTTTCTTGTGACTGTTTCTTTACAAAAAGTGATTAGTTCGGTGCACTTTTGCTATATAACAGAGTTGCTGACTAGTTTTTATCCCTCACTTTTTAGTTAACCAATCATGTTGTGTCATTGTCAATGCGTTTTATTGGAAGAATGCGTTGAGACATTATTAGAGAACTATCGTCAGCTTGGAAGATATTATGGGAAATAAGATAAGTACAGATTTATAAGTTTCTATGGCTAGCGATAAGACGGTCTATGGTTTCTATAAAGTTGTGTGCTGGTTCTACCATTGACTCAACATCACTTTCTGAAACGCTGTATTCACAATTGTAGTCAGCTTTCATTCGTAGTTGTTCCATTCGTGAAAAGAACGCTCCAAGTTCTTTGCTGATTATTCCAGTTTTGACAAAGTGCATACCAAAGACCCCGAGTGTTCCTGCATGAGTGTGAGCTGATAACCCATAGCAAACAAGCAAGGCTTGTACAGCATGGAAGCAAGAATAATAGAACCTATTTGCTGCCATGTCCCATAATTCCAATGCGAGCATTTGTTCGGCTTCTATGAGAAAGCGTTTGGCTTTTTCTATGCGCAATATGATGAGTGAAGTGCGCTCGTCGTTGGTCAGCCCCATAATTGAATCCCCTCCTTTTCCACGTTCTTATAGAATGGTGTGATTTGATATTTCTTCCATTCCTTGGCTGAATACATAATCGGATTGATTTCCTTTCCTATTTCCCAACCTAACATAGTAAGAGGAAAGGTAACGTTGTCGTAGTCCGCTGGAAGAAGAGTGTCCTTGTCTAAGATGACAAGAATATCCCAGTCACTATCTTCTCGTGCGGTGCCACGAGCTTGAGAGCCAAATAGCATCGCCTTTCCGTGTGGCGGCATGTTCTTTGCCAAGCATTCACGGATAGCATTTAGAGTAGCATTGTCTTCTGGCATAGCTTCGTTTTACACATCCGTATCCCCGGAAAGGGAATCTCCTATTATCGAGACAAATATACGATTGTAATTTTAAACCACCAAATTTTATCTGCTTTTCTTTTATATGTTAACGTTTTAATGCCGCATTTGGGAAAATACTAGGATGATATTTCATCAAACGACACTTGCCCGTAGAATCCACGTGGAAGTAACGCAGAATACTTATTATTAAATATTTTTGCTATATCCGAGTGCGTTTTAACGATTTTTTGGTATCTTTGCAATACTAATCTTTAATTCGTAAAACTATGCCGTATTGTTCACATTGTGGGAAACCCTTGGATGAAGGAACCCAATTCTGTCCTTATTGTGGGACAAACCAAACCGATGCACCTCGTCAGCCAATGTACCAAAATGGTGCACCGCTTCCGCCTCAAAACTCTAATCGCGGACTGATCATCGGTCTCATAGCCGTTGTCGTTGTATTGGTGGTTGCTGTGGTAGCCTTCATCGTCGTTTCACAGGGCAAGGGGGACAAGAAGACTGAGGCTGCGGCGCCCGTTCATGATACCCTTGTGATTCAGAAAGAGGTGAAGCAAGAGCCTGCAGAAACACAGACGCTGCCTAAGAACGCTTCTAAAGTGAATACCTATCCCGCTGCTGATCCTCGTCCGCAGGGCACCTATTTCCTATCGGGAAAGGTGGGTAAGTATCCTATCAAGATGAGCATGACCATCGATGGCACTGATATCTCCGGCTACTACTACTATGAACGCTCAGGCTCAGGTGCTTCGATGGATATCTATGGTCAAGCTAATGGTCAGAATCTGTCGGTTTATGAGGTGGAGCAGACCAATGGTTGCACAGGCGCTTTTGACGGAAGGTTTGACGGCAACAGCTTCATCGGCACGTTTGTCAACTATAAAGGACAGGTGTTTAAGATGACCTTACAGGCCGAATAAGCATTCGTACCTATAAGAAATGGATATCCCCAAATCGGTCTGACGGCTGATTTGGGGATATATCGTTTCTATACTAGTGGTCTTAGACCAGGTTATTCTTTGCCTTTGAGCAAGTCGGGGCGTAGACGCTTGGTGCGTTCCATGGCTTGATCAAACTCCCACTGACGTATCTTGGCTTCGTTACCCGAGAGCAACACCTCGGGAACGCTCCATCCTTTGTATTCGCGTGGACGCGTATAGATAGGGCATGAGAGCATGTCGTCTTGATAACAGTCGGACAAAGCGCTCTGATCGTCGCTTATCACGCCTGGTACCAGTCGCACTACGGCATCGGCAATGATGGCGGCGGGTAGCTCGCCACCAGTGAGGACATAGTCGCCCACACTGATTTCCTTTGTGATCAGATGGTCACGCACACGCTGGTCAATGCCTTTATAGTGACCGGCAAGGATGATCAGGTTGCCTTTCATCGATAGGTCGTTGGCCATGCGCTGGCAAAACTGCTCTCCATCGGGTGAGGTAAAGATTACCTCGTCATACGTGCGTTGCTCCTTGAGCGCAGAGATGCAGCGGTCAATGGGTTCGATCTGCATCACCATGCCCGCTTGTCCACCAAAGGGATAGTCGTCCACACGGCGCCATTTGTCTAGCGTATAGTCACGAAGATTGTGCAGATGAATCTCTGCCAATCCTTTCTTTTGGGCTCTCGAGAGGATCGACTCGTTGATAAAGCCTTCCAACATCTCGGGTAAGACGGTTATAATGTCTATTCTCATCATAACGCAAAGTTAACAATTATTTTGTGTAAGCACATTGGTTTTAAGATATTTTTATAACTTTGCACTTGTTTTAAAAACAATTACTGAAAATGAAACGTTTATTTTCCCTAGCCATCCTCTTGATGGCAGCTTTTCACGGAGTCTCAGCGCAAGACATCCAAGTACATTACGACCTAGGACACAGCTTGTATGACGATCTGACCAATCGTCCGTCCATGACCACAACGATGGAGCTTTATAAGCCCGACAAGTGGGGTTCTACCTATTCCTTTATCGATATCGACTACCAGCGCGATGGTGTGGCAGGTGCTTATTGGGAGGTTTCACGTGAGCTAAACCTTTCGAAGAACAAGCAGTGGGCTGCCCATGTCGAGTATAATGGTGGTCTGTCATCAGACGAAGACACTTGGCAAGCTAACCGCTTTCAGCATGCAGTGCTTGCCGGAGGTGCTTGGAACTGGGCTTCCAAGGATTTTTCCAAAACCTTCTCGGTGCAGTTGATGTGGAAATACTACTTCCGCAACCGTCATTATCAGGCTCATGCTTACAACAGCGTGCAGCTTACAGAGGTGTGGTCCACCACTTTCGCACATGGCCTGTGCACCTTCAGCGGCTTCTGCGACCTTTGGTATTCGCCCAATGTCAATGGCAAGTGGATCTTGATGTCCGAGCCGCAGTTCTGGTTCAACCTCAATACGCTGCGTGGTATGCAAGGTGTAAACCTCTCATTGGGTTCGGAAGTGGAGATCTCTAACAACTTTGTGTGGAACGAACGCGGCGAGCACAATCGCTTCTATGTGCTTCCCACGATTGCCGCAAAGTGGACCTTCTGATATAGAACTACAATTATTGTATAACCTAAAGCCCCATACATATCCCAGTGAGGTATGTATGGGGCTTTCTCTTGGCGCGGATTGTTCTCCTAGAATCAGAGTCTTTTCTCCATGATAATGTCACACCGGTCATATCGTTGACCTGATAGCTCCACCTCGGTGAACCCTAGGCTACGATAAAGAGCTATCGAAGCGCGTAGACGTGTGTTCCCTTCTAGGAAGATGCGCTTCACCCCATGACTAGCGGCATAGGCTAGCAAGCTCTCCCCAAGCATGTGTCCGATGTGCTGACCTTGGTACGCAGGTGACACCGCCATCTTGGCTAGCTCATGGCAGTGGGCCTCTGGATGGTTCTTTAAGGCACAACATCCCACTGGCGTACCATCATCGGCAAGTGCGATGAAGATCTGTCCTCCATCGTCAATGATCTGTTCTACGTGCTTGAAAGTTTCTGTATCCGATGCTTCTATACGAAAGTAGGTCTCTATCCATTGCCGGTTGAGGGCGATGAAAGCGTCTCGGTATTGGGGTGTGTAAGTGATGATCTTTGGCATGGCGATAGTCTTACGTTATTCTATCTGCGCTCGCTTAGGCAAAGCGACTGACAAACTCGTCCTCGGAGATGATAGGTATCTCTAGGTCGTGCGCCTTCTTGTTCTTGCCCGAAGTGCTGGTGATGTCGTTATTAATAAGGTAGGACGTGGAGCGGGAGACCGATCCCGTGACCTTACCTCCTTGACTTTCGATGTAAGCTTTCAGTTCGTTGCGGTTCTTATAATGGTGCACATCCCCCGTGACCACAAACGTCAGACCTTGGCAACGTGCCCCTTGCGGTTGTGCGGCAGCCTCTGAGATAGTCAGTTCGGCCAATAGATGTTGCAGATGATCATAGTGGATAGGCGTCTGCATCCACTTTACGAAGGACGCACTCTTCTCCGGTCCGATGCCCGGAATGGACGAGAACACGGCTGGATCGGTAGTTGCGTGGGCTTGATCTAAAAGCTCTAGCAAGGGATGAGCGGACAGTAGGCGTGCGCATACGTCCTGTCCCACCAAAGGAATGTTGAGCGCAAAGAGCAAGCGACGAGCTTCCACGTTACGCGCTTTCTCAATAGCGGCAAGCAGATTGGCAACGCTCTTCGCACCGAACCCCTCCATCTTACGTAGGGCGGCAGCGTGTGTGTCCAGGTGAAAGAGGTCGGCGTATTGGCTGACCCAGCCCAGATTGATAAACTTTTGGAGCGTTTGCTCACTGAGACCATCAATGTTGATGCCATCCTTGGAAACCAGTCGGGTAAACTTCTTGAGTTGTTTGGCAGGGCAATCAACGTTGGTGCAGTGGAGCGTACGTGTGCCGCTCTGTTGGCTCTCGGTCACTTCGGTGTCTGCGCCACATACGGGGCAATGGTCGGGGATGATGAATGACCCCACAGGCTCGATAATCTGGATCACCTTGGGGATAATCTTGTTGGCTTTGATAACCGATAGGCGCGTGCCCTTATCGCCGATACCCAGTCGCTCGCACTCGGAGATGTTGCACAGCGAAGCCCGTTTGACCGTGGTTCCCTCTAGCTCCACCGGTGCAAAGACGGCTACGGGAGATATGGTAGAGGCTGCGCACGACCACTCTATGTGGTCTAGCTCCGTCTCGGCGCTCTCGTCCTGCCACTTGAAGGCGTAACCCGCACGTGTGGCATGATGTCCCGTGACCGATCCTGTGGCAGCGTAGGCGGTGTCGTCATAGCTGATCACCAGTCCGTCTACAGGGTAGGGGAACGGTTTGATGTGCTTCTGTGCTGCTTGTGGGTTGATGTTTGCCGTGACGCGCTCGGTCCATCGGTCTATCACCTCGCTGATACTATCGATCGTTGGGGCGCTGATGAGCTCGCGTTCCACGGGCGTAAAGCCTTGCTTCTCGAGCCAATCCATGCGTCCGCCCCATGAGTTGAGATCCTCATCGACGTACACCAAGGTGAACGGAATCCAATGAATCTTGCGTGCTCTGAGCTCGTTGATATCCTTGAGCGTAAGCGATCCGCTGGCTAGATTGCGTGGATTGGCATACTCTTCTTCGCTTTCAAGGTTGAATTGCTCAAAGTCGTGATAGCTGATGAGGGCTTCGCCTCTGATCACCAAGTGGCCATGGTAAGGGATGGTGGGCGGTATGCCATTGATGGCGGGAGCCAGATGGGTGATGTTGGTGCCGATATGACCATCACCGCGAGTAACCACCTTGGTCAGATGGCCGTCGTCGTAGGTCGCCACAAGGGTGAGCCCATCCAGTTTCCAAGACAACCATATCGGGTGTTGGGCTGCCCATTTAGCCAGATCTGCCACTTGCTTGGTCTTGGCAAGGGATAGCGCGGCAAACTCATGCGCCTCCTTCTGTCCAGCCACTTGGTCGGCGCTGACCTGCTGCGTGGGCGATCCGGGGAGCGTGAAGCCCGCCTGCTGCTCAAGAATCTTGAGCCTATCGAAGGCCGCATCCCATTCGTAGTCGGTCATCAGTTCGTTTTTGCCATTATAGTAAGCCTCTGAAGCTTGGTTGAGTTGGGCGATAAGTTGCACCATCTCTTGGCGTATCATGTCGGTATTGTTATTTGCTTGCATAGTGAGAGAAGTCGTCTTTATAACAAGGATTGGCTTTGTTGGGGTTGTTAGTGTTTGGTTTCACCATATATAAAATATGTGCTGTCCTGCGTTTGGCAGTATTTCTGCAGCAGCGTTTGGATATATTGAGCGTTAGCTACCACATGTTCGCGGTTGCCGTCATAGCCATTGATCAGCACCACAAGGCGTGTTGTGTCAAGGCTTATCTTGGTGCGCTCATGGTCAGAGGTAGGCGTTCCGATGCCGCCTTGGGCGTCGCGATATACGGGTAGGCCATGAATGTTGATCATGCCACGTCCTATGCCCTCGTAAGGTTCGCCCTCTCTGCCTATGCCAAGGGTGAGCGTATCGCCTTGAATCTTGTCTGCGTCAAAGCCTCCGATAGAGTATCCGTAGACAATGGAGGCAAGATTGATCAGATCCACAAGCGTATCGATCTGGTAAAGGTCCTTTCCTTGCAGCATGCGGCGTATCAGTGCTTCCGAGGCGGGGCGGTATCGTGATGGATCTTTGCCGCAAGCGCGGTACACCCGACGTGTGGCGGCAATGCTGGGAATGTCCTTAAGCGTCTGTGTATTGAGCGTTTGGGCATACTGACGCCCCTGCGTGTGGATTTCATCCCATAGCGCTTGGCAGAAAGGCGTGTTCTTGACGTCCGCCATTACGCATGCCCCGATGAAGGAAGGACATACACTCTCTATCTCTTTAGAAACGATAATATTCATAGAATGATGTTTGCTCAGAGTCACACGGCGGCGTTTTGAGTAGCCACAATCATGTGTCCTGATATTTTATTAATGCTACAAATTTACTCCAAAAACATGAAAAAAGAGCGCAACGGTTCAAATAATTCTGACCGAAATGGAAAGGAATAGATTTATTTCGTACATTTGCACCATAATAATCAAATCCATTTTATAAAGTTTATGTCTACATTAACACTTGCAATTATTATTGTTTTCGTTCTCGGATATAGCTTGATAGCATTCGAGAGTGTTACAAAGGTCAACAAGGCGGCAGTGGCATTGTTGATGTTTGTTGCCTGTTGGACGTTGTTTATGGTCAACCCTTCCATAGCCCCTGAGGTTTCTGAAGCAATGCATGCTGGCACTATCACTGGTCACGATGTGGCCAACTTTGTCAGCACGCTGATTGAACGACACCTTGGAAGTACTGCTACGACGCTCTTCTTCCTTATGGGCGCGATGACCATTGTGGAGATTGTGGATCAGAACGGTGGCTTCAACTGGGTTAAGAAGGTGATGAAGACACGGTCCAAACGTACGCTCTTATGGCGTATTGCCTTCATGACGTTTATCCTCTCGGCCGTTCTTGACAACCTCACCACTAGTATTGTGATGATCATGATCTTACGTAAGCTGGTCAGCGACCACAAGGATCGCATCATCTATGCGGGTTTGGTGATTATCGCAGCCAACTCGGGTGGCGCCTTCTCGCCTATCGGTGACGTGACCACCATTATGCTTTGGAACAAGGGACTCATCACTGCAGCAGGCGTGATCAGCGAGATCTTAATTCCAAGTATTGTGTCAATGGTAGTCCCCGCATTGATTATGCAGTTCCAACTCAAAGGAGAGTTGCCCGAGGTATCGGACGAGAAAGCATCTGAAGCAGGCGTAAGCGACTTCAGCGAAGGCCAGCGCAAAGCCGTGTTCTGGATTGGTGTGGGTGGCTTGTTGTTTGTTCCTGTGTTCAAGAGCATCACGCATCTGCCTCCATTCGTAGGAATCTTGCTCGTCTTAGGTGTGCTATGGACCACCACAGAGGTGTTCTATCGCGGTTTGCATCGCACCAAAGACGCTGAGGGAATGCAGAAACGCGTCACCAAACTGCTCTCTCGTGTGGACATGAGCACCATTCTCTTCTTCCTCGGCATACTGATGGCAGTGGCTTGTCTTGAGACTATTGGCGTGCTGACGCAGCTCGGTCAGGGTCTGAACGTGGCGTTCAATGGTAACCACTATATGGTTACGGGTATCATCGGTGTGCTTTCAAGCATTGTGGACAATGTGCCTTTGGTTGCAGGATGTATGGGTATGTACCCTGTACAAGCCACTGGCGATATGGCAGTGGACGGCGTCTTCTGGCAGTTGCTAGCCTACTGTGCTGGCGTGGGTGGCTCTATGCTGATTATCGGATCGGCTGCCGGTGTGGTAGTAATGGGTCTAGAGAAGATTACTTTCGGCTGGTATATGAAGAAAGTGAGCTGGATTGCCTTTGTCGGATACTTCGTTGGCATCCTTTGCTACTACGTGATGCGTGAGTTTATCTTTACCACTCCGCTCTAAAAATGACCATCTTGCCTCTGTAGATGAGGCTCCGCTATAAAACAACTCCTCAAGTGGAACGACCCGAAAGGGTGACACTTGAGGAGTTGTTTTGCTTTAATGGTCCGTTGTCTCGCTTTAAACGAAGAGTGATTGCGTCTTTAATAAGGAATCATTGGTCCTAATTAAAAGATTGAATCTGTTCTAATCAAAGAAACAATCTGTTTTATTCAAAGATTCATTTGGTTTTAATCTTAGACAGAATTCTACTTAATAAAGGACTCTATTCATCTTAATCAAAGATTGATTCTGCCCTTATCTTGGTGTAGACGAATGTAGCAAACAATGCCGTTATTGCTCAGAATCGATGGATAACGGGTACTGCAGATGCTTCATCTCGTGTCCGCCCCACTCGTTATCATCCACATAGACAAAGCCCAATCGCAGATAGAGTTGCTCAGCCTTGGGGTTGCCTTTGTCTACAAGCAGTCCAGCGGGTAAGTGAAGGGCTTGCCCTTTCTTGATGGTAGCTTGGAGAAGCTGGCTTGCTATGCCTTGATGACGGTACTGACTAGAGACACAAAGCGAGTCGATATAGAGCTCGCCAGCCGATGTCTCATCGGGTATGCCCGAGTAGTCGATACCAAACGTGGCTAGCGCATCGCTGACAAAGGCTTGACGCAAGGCATGTAGGTCTTTGCCGTCATAGCTCACGCAGATGCCCGCAATCACGCGTTGAGACGTCTTGCTATCGTCTATGGCAACGAGCGTGTTGAGGTATGAGTATTGTGAAGAGGGCCTACTGACAAGTCGTGTCATCAATATACGAAACTCGTCAATGGTGTGGTGAGGACCAGCAAACCATTGACAACATTCTAGGTTCATTGCTTCCATAATCAGCGGCGCAATCATCGGTGCGTCGCTGGGTAGCGCAGGTTGTATCTGTATCATGATATGAGATGAGAAAGGTTACTTTCTGATGGTGAACTCGAAGCGCAATCCGCCTCCGATATTGTTTCTGACGCTGATACGTCCACCGTGTAGCAGCACCGCATTCTTAACGATAGCTAGTCCCAAACCGGTGCCGCCCATCTTACGGCTACGTCCTTTGTCCACACGATAGAAGCGCTCAAAGAGGCGGGCAAGGTGCTCTGAAGATACACCCACGCCGTTGTCACTGAAGACAAACTTCCAGTGGGTCTTGAGATCCGTGGCTGATAGCTCTATCTTGGTGCCCTCGCCAGCATAAGCGATGGCGTTGTCGGTCAGGTTGCGGAAGATGCTATAAAGCAGACTCTTGGTGCCGTCGATGACGATTTCGTCATGCAACATGTTGTTGAAAGTCATCCGCTGCTCTTGCAACTGTAAGGCCGTCTCCTTCTGAATGTTATCGATCAGCTCGTTGACGTTGACCTTTTCGGGCTTCATCAGCTCCGGAGCATCATCCATCCGGTTCAGTGTGGAGATGTCACGCAGCAACGATGTGAGGCGCTCGCTCTGTGCATAACAACGCTTGAGAAACTGATCGCGAGTGCTATCGTTGATGTTGGGGTTGTTCAGGATGGTCTCTAGATAGCCTTGTATGCTAGCTATTGGGGTCTTGAGCTCGTGCGCAATGTTCTGCGTGAGTTGTCTTTTGAGGATGTCCTGCTCCTTTCTCGTACTCTGTAAGCGTTTGTAGATTTTGATGATACGTTCGGCAATCTCACCCAGTTCGTCATCGGGGAAGTTGGCAAGCGACTCCACCTCTAGGCTCTCATTGTGATCGGCGCGTGATGCAAACACGCTAAGCTTGGCGATGTTCTTGGCCAATCGGGAGGTGTACTGGTAGAGAAAGAATGTCAGCACCACAATAGCTACCAACGCAAACCATAGGAAGTTCTGGTCAGCCTCAAGCGTCTTGATGAGGTTATTGTTGTAGGGGAGGGCTGAACGGATGATGATAGAATCCTTCGGATAATAGGTAGCCGAGTAGAAGTATTCCTGATTGAGCGACTTGCTCATGCGCTCCACCGTCTCGCCTGTGCCATATTTCAGTGCTTGCATCACCTCGGGGCGGGTGGCATGATTAGAGAAATGGATGTAGTCCTTGCTGAAATTGTCAAAGATTACCTTTCCGTTAGGGCGAATCAAGGTCACCCTGACTCCTTGCAGACTGTGATCGTCAAGGAACGTGTTGAGCGCCGTTTCTTGCTTGTTGTTGGCATTGAGCAAGGCGGTGTGTATATGACTGTTGTACATCTGCAACTTGGTCTCCAGGTTGTTGATCTTGTATTGCTTCTCGCGGCCATGCTGGAACAGGATGAAACTGACGGCATATACCAAGAAGATGCTTAGTGTGACAAGGTGCAAACGCTTTCCGAAACTGATTCTTTTAGTCATATACTATATA
The DNA here is from genome assembly GCA_963654235.1 of Bacteroidaceae bacterium. Taxonomy (GTDB): domain Bacteria; phylum Bacteroidota; class Bacteroidia; order Bacteroidales; family Bacteroidaceae; genus Prevotella. Next base: position 11,011 of record CAVJZR010000057.1, read on the forward strand.
TATAAAGGTGTGAGTGAAATCTGGCGGAACGCCCTCCAGTCCACTTAGGCGTCAAAATAATAGCCGAAGCCGAGGCGAGTGACGATACACTTGGCAAACCGTCCCACCTTCTTACGTAGACGCGTGATGTTGACATCCACCGTACGGTCCAGCACAAGCACGTCCTTAGGCCAGATGCGATCAATCAGTTCTTGACGCGAGAAGACACGTCCCTTCTCAGCTAAGAGCAGGTGCAGAATCTCAAACTCGGTCTTGGTGAAGGCTATCTCCTCCCCATCAATGCTCACGGTCTTCTTGTCTAGATTGATCTCAAGGCCTTGATAGTTGATTACCGAATGCTGTACCTTGTCCTGATCCATCGTGCGACGTATCACGGCACGCACACGGACAAGCACCTCACGGATAGAGAATGGCTTACTGATATAGTCGTCCGCACCTAGGTTAAATCCTGTGACGGTATCGTTCTCCGTGTCGCGAGCCGTCAGAAAGATGATGGGGATATGCTTCGTGGCAGGCATTGCTTTGAGCTTCTGAGCCATCGCAAAGCCTGACATGCCGCCCATCATCACGTCCAGCAACAAGAGGTCAAAGCTCAAGAGGTCCAGATCCAAGGCTTCCTCGGCTGAGTTGGCGGTGGCCACCTCGTACCCTTCGGTCTCCAGATTAAACTTTAAGATCTCACACAAGTCCTGTTCATCGTCAACGACCAGTATCCGATTGATTTTCTCTGTCATACATGTTACATTTTAGTCCGATGCAAAGGTAGTGTTATTTTCTATGATATGCCTCTTCTAGGGTGTTACATTCTTGTGACATCTGCAACGTTACTGTTTTCCCCACTCCTCGATGGTGACCTCCTTATCAAATCCTCTTGCCGAGTGAAGGCCGAACGTGTACCGCTCGCCTTTGACGAAATGGTAGCTCTGAAAGTCGGCCATCGTACTGATCTTAACGCCGTTGATGCTTGTGATGATGTCTCCCTGTCTGAACCCTGCCGCATATTGCTTGCTGTGATGGCGTATCGTCCCCACCACTGGACGGCCGTCGATGGGCACATAGGTGATGTCCACCATCTGGTTGCTGACCGTCACGCTGTCACCGCCAGTGTATGACCAAAACTTGATGCGCTTGCGTTTGGGGTTGATGACAAAGGTGCCATACTGCAGAATCTCGCCCCCAAGACGTGAGTCGCCCTGCGTGGTGAGGGTGTGAATGTCACGGAACGAGAAGTTGCCCCAGCCTAGACGGTCTAGGTGGATGTAAAACATCAGCGCACTTTTCTCTGCTCCGAAGCTCCCGATAGCTGTCTGCCCGTTGGTGGTCTCTTCGATGAGGTTCACCACTCGTGCGTCTTTGTATCGCTCGGTGTCAAAGTTCTGCTTGTTGAAAGCATACAGATCCTCTGCGCCAGTGTCAAAGAGGGTGGGCTCTTCGTGGTTGAGAAACGTGTTCAACTTCAGGTATGGCACCCAGCGCTGCAGCTTATACTTCAGTTCGAAACCCGGTTCCTTGTCAAAGTAGTGCTTCTTATCGGTCAGGATCATGTATCCGCGCTTGGTGTCAATCTTTGCTTGCAGCCCCCTATTGAACAGGTCAAAGCCGATGATACCCTCATAGCGATACCGCCCTTGGGTTCGTTTCTGTAGGATGCCCTTATACCCCGTGATGTGCAGATGCCCTAAGGTGAAGTTGGGGAAACGCACCATGGGGATGGTGTCAATACCCCCATTGGCATCGCGCGTGTCGATGTTGCCGAGCGATTCGCCATATTCGATCTGCTCATCCTCGTACAATACGCCCTGGCTAGATCCCGTGTCAAGGTTGAACAGATGCGGTTTGCCGTTGATGTTCAGCGTGATATACACCTGATGGTTCTCATATAGGATAGGTATCGTATCTACAAAGTCGCTCTGATCCAACGTGAACGTTGGGTCATAATGGTACATCGAAGAAGCTTCTTGAGCCAAGCTCGCTCCTCTAACAAGAATGAATATTAATACAATCAGCGTTGCTTTCTTCCACATAGCTTATGGCGTCAAATCTAGTTATTGGCTTCTGGAGGTGCCCACCACTATCGATTGCTTGGTACAACGTAGTTGTAAGCACTGCAAAGGTAAGATTTTTTTTTTCGAAGAAAACCCCATTACGTTCGCTTTTTTGCTGACCGATTGAGATAATAAAATGTAATGAAAGTAATAAATATCCTTTGGGGTTTTAACTAAAAAGAGTACATTTGTACCAATTTAGGCGGATCGGTAAGGCCTTCTTTTAAGGATATTAGCTTTCCAAGCGGCAAGAAGCCATCTGTCAATAATAGAAGTTTGGTAGTGCGTCGAACCTTAGTGCGCACCCATAATCATCATTGCTTATGTACACATTCATCATTAGCGTCATTTGCTTAATCCTAGGATACGTCATTTACGGAAAGGTCATGGAGCGTATCATGGAACCCGATGCCAAGCGGGTAACACCCTGTTACAGTATGCAGGATGGGGTAGACTATACGCCTATGCCCACCTGGAAAGTGTTTTTCATCCAGTTTCTCAACATTGCGGGCACTGGACCGATCTTCGGAACGATACAGGGCATCCTCTTTGGACCCTCTGCCTATTTCTGGATAGTGCTGGGATGTATCTTCGGAGGAGCTGCGCACGACTATATGGCGGCTATGATCTCGCTCAAACGCAATGGTGCGTCCCTGCCAGAGATTGTCGGTGACGAGATGGGCAACGTGGCGCGCAATGCCCAGCGCTATCTTGCTCTGCTGCTGATGATACTGGTTGTGGCAGTGTTTGTCAAGACCCCAGCTGGCTTGCTGGCCAATCTGACCAACGGCTTGGTCGTTGACGATAGCTATATGTTTTGGGTTGTGGTGATCTTCATCTATTATCTGCTAGCCGCTACGTTACCCATCAATAAGATTATCGGTAAGATCTATCCCGTGTTCGGTGTGATTCTGATCTTTATGGCGGTGTGTATCCTCGTTGGTGTGTTCACCCATAGCGGCACCAAGATACCCGAGATCACCGACGCCTTTACCAATCACTACCCTGGCGGAGCGCTTCCCGTCTTTCCATGTCTGTGCATCACCATCGCTTGCGGTGCGGTCAGTGGTTTCCATGCCACCCAAAGTCCGATGATGGCACGCTGCCTCAAGAACGAGCGCCAAGCCAAACGCGTGTTCTATGGCGCCATGATCACCGAGGGAGTCATCGCTCTGATCTGGTCAGCCGCCGCGTTACAGTTTGCCAACGAGCTACAGGTAGCCGGCAACACACCATATGAGAAGATCTACAACGCCATGCTCGACAGCAACGGATCGATGAATCCCGCCATCTTTGTCAATCATATCTGCAACAGTTGGCTAGGCTCTTTCGGTGCCGTCCTTGCCATCCTCGGTGTGGTTATCGCCCCCATCACCACGGGTGACACCGCTTTGCGTTGTGCGCGCCTTATCCTAGCCGATATGTTCCGGGTCAAACAGAACAAGGTTATCAAGCGTTTGCTCCTCTGCCTCCCGATTTTTGCCATCAGCGTGGTGCTGCTGTTTGTCAAGTTTGATATCCTTTGGCGCTACTTTGCTTGGTTCAATCAGACTTTCTCCATCTTCACCTTCTTCTCCATTGCCATCTATCTAGCTAAGCGCCACAAGCCCTACATGGTATCCATCTTGCCAGGAATGTTCATGGTAGCGGTCTGCGTGTCTTACCTTTGTGTGGACGAGTATTGCTTCAATCTAGGTCAGCAGATGGCGCTTTGGGTCGGTGTGGGATGTGCCTTTGCCACCCTTGTGTGGTTCCTCGTTTGGAAAAAGCATAGCCTAAGATAAATCCTCTCTAGCCCATAGTGGCTTCCTCATTCTCCCTGTTGCCATCAAAGCCCATTCACGGGTATTGGTGGCAATAGCCGTTTATGTGGGTTCTGTTTTGTATGCGCTTCCTTGCTATTTCGCATCATCTGTCCTGTTTCCTTGCATTGACAGCCCTTCACCAATGCGTTGATACCCCTTTCTTCTTGCATTATCGCCTCTCCGCCACGCTAATCGTGCCCCTTTTACAAATCAACTATGCCCCTTTGGAAACCAAGAATAATTTATTCTTCGATGAAAATCAATTTATTCTTTCCCGAAAAATAATTTATTTTTCAGGTTCATCCCCGAATCGAGTTGGTATTATCATGCATTCCGAGTAATAGCAGATTG
>CAVJZR010000058.1:0-15202 GCA_963654235.1 Bacteroidaceae bacterium
TGCAATGCGGGAGAGTAGGTAGCCGCCTTCTTTCAATAAAGAAAGCCTTTAAGCTTAATACAGCTTGAAGGCTTTTCTTACGTTAGAGCTGCTTTGCGATTATCCACGATATTCGAAATGTTGATAATCTTTGCTCTTTTTCCAATCGCCGCCCCATCTGAAGCCATTGGCAGTAAACAAGCGGTAACATAGGTCGCCTTTTTCTATCTTGTAATCGAATGATTTGCTACGATCAATATATGGTTTGGCGGTTGACGGCTGAATGATTATGGTTCCGTTTGATTTGACCTTATAGCATGGATTGTACAATGTGTTGATATCTACAGCCAGGCCTTTGCCATGAAGCGAGACTATGGATGAGCCTGCGATACGTCTGAAGCAGAATCCAGAAGTGTTGTTTGCACGCATCGAATGTTCATCATCTGCTCCCCAATTGTCAATCAGTCGCATACGCTCGATAGGGTAGTGGGCTTCATAAAGTTTCATGAATATATCCGCCACCTTCTGTGCTATCTTTTTGTTTAGTACCATTTCGCCTACAATGGTGTTGCCATGTACATCCATATGAAGGCATCTGATGTAACGCAAGTCCTCTCTTGGGGTGGTACAACCTTTCGCAAAGGAACGTCCTTTCATCTGATTGAATATGTCATCGGGTATCGTTGTCACCTTGAACCATTGTTTATAGTTTTGTGAAGTTACCACGCCTTGTGGTATGATGTCGCCTGGAGCATATGTACGCGCCTTCTGATTATGTTCTAAAGTGAAAGGTGGATACGTGAATCTCTGACTGTTAAGATGAGCGTTGGCAGGCTTTAAACTAAGAGTAATGATTGTCAATCCGAAGATTAGGTGGTGATAGGAAATATGCATGTTACTAGATGTGATGAAGGTTAGAAGTCAAATAAAAAAGAGTAGCCTCTTATGATCGAAGCTACTCTTATGTTCAATATTCAATATCGTCGTTTTATGTCCTATGGAAGGCTGATAGCTTCGTTAGGGCAAACATCAGCGCATGTGCCACATTCTACACAAAGGTCAGCACTGATAGAATATTTCTCGTCGCCAGCAGCGATTGCTCCTGATGGACATTCATCGATACATGTACCGCAAGCGATACAATCATCACTAATTACGTATGCCATAGTTGTTCGTTTTTATAAATTTATAATGTTTTTATTTCAATCTTTGTCATCTGTAGTATTACCTACATTTGTACGATGCAAAGGTAGTAAATAAATCTTATATACCTAAAAATAATGAATATTTTTTTGAAATATTTGTTTTTGCTGGCTCCGTATCCCCTTTAAAGAGTATGGTATTGGTAACGCAATGGAAGAGTCTTGCCATCTCGTTGAATAGTGATAGGTTTATCAACTGACGTTTCCCCATTGTTTTTGAGGATAAGCTGCAACATTCCATTGAAAGCTTTAACCTTGAGAGAAGTGGCATTATCTGTTGTGGGTCGTTCTACCTCTTTGAAAGCAGGGTCACCATTTCCCCATCCTAGGATTTCGTATCCACTTGGAATGGTAACGAGAAGTTCATCGCATGCTTGCGCAGTCACATTGTTCTTCTTATCTACAAGAACGATATCTGCTACCACAATCTGTCGTTCAACGTCTGTTGCTACGCTTGAATGCAATGTCACCTCAGCTGTAGCAACCTCAGATGGTGCAACGAGTAGTTGGCTTTCCACCTTCTTTCCCTTGATGTAACCTTCAGCAACAAGTTTTTTGGGCTTCTGTGAGATGTTCCAAATTAGATGTCCGTCTTTAGGCATTGCTTTCTTGCCAAGGCTCTTGTTGTCTGCCTTCAGCTCCACTTCGTCACAGTTAGAGTATACCCAAACCTCCTTTGTGTCTATAACACAAGGGTTAGGGAATGCGTGAACAACGGGCGTGCTCGTCCATGCAGCTTTGAGATAATAGGCTTCATCTTTGGGGAATCCGCAGTAGTCGAGAATACCAAACTCGCTTCCTGTGCTTGGCCAAACCATTGGGTTAGGTTCACCGCGATAGTCGAATCCGGTCCAATAGAATATACCACCAGCCCAAGGATGGTCACGATAGAACTTCCATCCACGTTCAATGACATTCTTTTCACCGTTTGTACGCTGCTCGCCTGTCCAGTTGATAGCTGCCATTCGTCCGGTAAGGCTATCGGTTTGGTATACGCCGCGTGTACCGCAACCACTTGTTTCCTCTGTGCCAATAACGACCCAGTCGGGATATTGCTGGTGGCGGTTGTCTACATCGTTCTGTACAATGTAGTTGTAACCATGAACGTCTACTTCCTTTACCACACCGAAACCACCAGAGTTGCCGTATGTTGTTGGTCGACTATTGTCTAGCTGGTGTACAAAATGATTCATGCGACGTGCTAAACGTTCGCCGCGGTCACCGCTCTCGATAGCCCATTCCTCGTTTCCGATGCTCCACATCACAACAGAAGGGTGATTGCGGTCGCGATCAATCATTCGTTTTAAGAGATCTAGTTGTTCATCGGTGGTGCCCATCAATCGATTTTCATCAATCACATAGAAGCCTAATGAATCGCAGACGTCCAACATTGCGGGTGAAGCTGGGTTGTGCGAACAACGAATGGCATTCATTCCTAGTTCTTTCAGTTTCTTGAGTTTGTACACCCATAAGGCATTAGGCAGACCAACGCCTACACCTGCATGGTCAAGATGAAGGTCACAGCCTTTAAGTTTTACGGATTGCCCGTTAACCACAAATCCCTGATCCTTATTATATGAGAGTGTGCGCACGCCAACAGAAGTTTGCGTTTGGTCGATCTGCTCGCCAGCGTTATTATACACGGTGGTCTCTAACTGATATAGGTAAGGATGGTCGGCTGACCAAAGAGTAGGATTGCTGAACGTGAGAGCGGTCTTCTGAATAGACGAACCATTAGATGCAAGGTTCACATTATTTATATTTGCAGAAGCGCAAATGTTTCCCTTCTTGTCCTTCAGTTTATAACTTACGTTTACGATAGCGTCTTGATAAGCATCGTTACGAAGCCCGGTGGTGACATTAATAGCAGCCTTAGAATGGTCTTCGTTCAGCGTTACCTCGTAATGAGAAGCAGTGGTGGTAACATGTTGCAATGCGGTCTTGATGAGCCATGTGTTGCGATAGATACCAGCACCTTCATAATACCATCCTTCTTCGGTTGAAGCATCACAACGAACGGTGACGAGATTGTTACCGCCATAATTGACATAGTCGGTGATATTGTATGTCTGTGTTGCGTATCCGCTTGGCTCTTCACCTAGCAAGAAGCCATTGATAAACACTTCTGCATGGCGGAAGATGCCATCAAAACATAGGTAGATGCTCTTACCATCATCTGCTTTGTCAATGAATAGTTGCTTGCGATACCATCCCACCGAATGTTCGGGGTACTTCCAACCCACTTGTTTGTATCCATGTGAGTGCGAGGCTTCTCCGCTATAAGGAAGATCTACCACCCAATCGAAGGGCAGATTGACTTTCTTCCAAAGACTATCGTCAAACTTTTCGTTGACTGGTCCTTGGTTTTGTCCTGCTGATGCTGCCTTCGTGAGATACGTGAAATATTCGGTTCCATGAGTAAAGTCTTTCTCCATGGAAGCAGAATTGCCCAATGCAAAACGCCAATCGGCATTGAGGCTGCTCACCGTACGCTGGGCTTGAGCCGTCCCTGCCACTGAAAGCGCAAATGTTAGTGTTAGTGTTTTAAAAACTCCAGTAATTGAATGATTCATAAATTTAGGATGTTAGGTTTTGAAAAAGTGTGTCTATGAATGTGCAATAATATTTCTATTCGACGTTCTTCCTTATTTGATAGCGTTGCAATAGGCTGCCGCCATCTCTGCACATCGCTCCCCATCAATGCCTGCCGAGACTATACCGCCAGCATAACCAGCGCCTTCGCCACAAGGGAATAGACCTTCTAGACGGACATGCATCAAGTTGTCACGATCGCGCAGAATGCGTACGGGAGCTGAGGTGCGTGTTTCGCTTGCTATCATTACCGCTTCATTGGTCAAGAAGCCATTAGCTTGTCTACCAAATGTCTTGAAAGCTTCTTGAAGACGATGGCTAATCATCTGAGGCATCCAAAAGTGGAGAGGAGAGGATATTAAACCTGGAGCATATGAAGAACGAGGCAAATCGTAAGATAGCTTGTTATTGACAAAGTCGACCATGCGCTGTGCGGGGGCTGTCTGCTTATAGTTGCCTTGTTGCCATGTCTCTTTTTCCAGTTGTTCTTGAAACTCTAATATGGCTAATGGTGAATCAGAAGGAATGTCCTCCACGTTGACCTGTACTACCATTCCAGAGTTGCTCCATTGAGTGTTTCGGTTGGCAGGACTCATGCCGTTGGTAACAATCTGCTCAGGTCCTGTGGCGGAAGGAATGATAAAGCCACCAGGACACATACAAAACGAATACACGCCACGTCCATCCACCTGAGTGGTGAACGAATATTCGGCTGCTGGGAGGTATGCGCCGCGACCTTCCCGATTGTGGTATTGGATCTGATCTATGAGTTTAGCGGGATGCTCTAGTCTTACGCCAACGGCTATGCCTTTAGCCTCAATCTCCACTTTTGCTTCGTTAAGATAGCGATAGACGTCACGTGCAGAGTGGCCAGTGGCCAAAATGACAGGGCCATAGAAGCAGAGTTGTTCTTGGTCAGTGTCGTTACAATGTAATGCTTCTACCCCGATAATCTTGTTTTCCGAAAGGATAAAACGAGTCATACGTGTCTGAAAGTGTACCTCGCCACCACATTTAATAATGGTGTTGCGCATGTTCTCGATCACGCGTGGCAACTTGTCCGTACCAATGTGTGGGTGTGCATCTGCAAGGATGTCGGTGGAAGCACCATGCTGGCAAAAGACATTTAAGATCTTTTCAACGCTTCCACGTTTTTTAGACCGAGTGTATAGTTTGCCATCCGAATAAGCGCCTGCACCTCCTTCGCCAAAGCAATAATTGGAATCGGGGTCGACACGTTGTTCTGCTTTGATCTTTGCAAGATCCTTTTTGCGTTCTCTCACATCCTTGCCACGTTCTAAGATGATGGGACGAAAACCTAGTTCGATGAGTTTGAGCGAAGCAAACAAACCACCAGGCCCCTCACCGATAACCAACACTTGTGGCTTAGAAGATACGTCTGGGTAGTCAACGAATTTGAATCCCTCTTCTTGTGGAAATTCATTTACGTACACACGCACTTTCAGATTGATCCAAACGTGTCGTCTGCGTGCATCAATGGAGCGCTTAAGGATGCGCACGTCATAGATGTCTTGCACGTCAATGCCCATCGTCTTGGATAGGTACTGTATGAGAAAAGTCTTGTTATATCCTTCCTTTGGTGTTACTTTAATGTCAAATTCGTTAATCATTGGTAGAGAGTAGATTATAAACGAAAATTTCATATTGCTTTCTCGGAAATCAAGATAGATAATCTTCTTGTATTCTCTAAAAGTAATATGAAATTTTTTATAAGTGTTTAGCTAAATAGTTTAGCTGATTATGTTTGTCAGAATGGTAGGTCGTCCGTTGAGTTTTCAGCGTTAGACGGGTTTGGTGCGGCTGTGTCTAATCCGACGGGTGCACCTGCGTCAGCTGGAGGGAATGGGGGAACGGCGCCTACGGGTGCGTTAGCATTTGGAACTGCAGCGGTTGGGTTAACACGCTGAACATTCCAAGCTCTTATATCGTTGAAATAACGGCCGTTCCACTCATGTGCGTCAATGTCGAAACTTACAGTAACCTCTTCACCGCCTTGAAGGTTAAACTGTGTGATTTTGTCTTCTCCGAAAACGGTAAATACGCATTTCTTAGGATAGGTATCGTGTGTTTCGATAACGTACTCTTGTGAAGCCCAAGCGTTACCCGTACGAGCAGATGTACCACTGCGCTTGGGTAGAACGGCTATAATCTTTCCTGTTATATCCATGTTGATTGGTTTGATTTTTAATTTTCGAATGCGAAATTACGAAAATATTGTTGAATTATAAAACTTTTAGATTGAATTTTTGCCAGCCAAATCGTTTTTTTGTATTTTTGTAGATGCAATCAGAATGATGCAATTTTACCGAAAATAAATAAAACGATATAGAAATGAAATTCAGAATTTCCAGTACATTACTAAGCAATCGTCTTCTAACGTTGTCACGTGTCATTAATAGCAAGAACGCTACGCAGATCCTTAACTGTTTCTTGTTTGCTATAAAGGATGGTCAATTAACTGTTATTGCTTCTGATAACGAAAATGTAATGCAGTCGACCTTGCCTCTAGACGAAAGTGATGGCGAATGTGAATTTTGCGTGGATAATCGAACCGTTCTCTCTGTAAAGGAACTTCCAGAGCAGCCCTTGGATGTGGATGTGAACATGGATGAGCATGTAATGAATGTCAATTACCAAAACGGACAGTACAACTTTCCTGTACTCTCTGCAGAGGAGTACCCACGTCCAGCTGGTGTGGATGAGAATGAGGCTATCACGATTACTGCAGATGCTGGACGTCTGAATGATAATATTACACGTTCGTTGTTTGCTACCGCTCAAGATGAATTGCGCCCAGTAATGAATGGTATCTTCTTTGATATTACCAAAGATTATCTTGCCGTTGTTGCAACGGATGGGCATAAGCTTGTTCGCAACCGCGACTATTCTGTTCAAAGCGAGGTGCCAGCTTCATTCATTCTTCCAAAGAAGCCTGCAACATTGCTCAAAGGAGTGCTTGCTAATGACGGGAGTGATGTGGTAGTGAAGTTTGACTCTAAATGTGCCACCTTTAACTATGCAGATGGTAAACTGCAATGTCGTTTGATAGAAGGACGATTTCCTAACTATAATAGCGTGATTCCTGAAAACAATCCTAATCAGATAACCATTGATCGCAAAAGCTTAGTGGGTGCGCTTCGTCGTGTGTTGCCATTTGCAAGCGATTCATCACAGTTGATTCGTTTCCAAGTGGAGTTCGGTAAGGTGGAACTGCGTGCTGAGGATATCGACTTCTCTACCAAAGCAGTTGAAAGCATCGTCTGCTCTTACACTGGCAATCCGATGAGCATTGGCTTTAAAGGTTCAGGCATGCTTGAAATACTAAACAATCTAGATAGTGACGATGTTCTTATTGAACTGGCTGATCCATCTCGTTCTGGATTGATAGAGCCTGTAACACAACCCGAGAATGTGGATGTGTTGATGCTTATTATGCCAATGTTGCTTAATGACTAATCAGATAAACTAATTCAGACATATAAGAGATTAAGGAAAAAGGATTTTGGATGGAAATATCCGAAACTTTTTCCTTGATTTTTTTGTTTGATGATAGAGATAGCTTGACAATGAATTTAAAACTAGCTAAACCCCTTATAATATTTGATTTGGAAGCAACAGGTTTGGATGTTGTAAACGATCGAATCATCCAAATCTCCTACATCAAGGTATATCCCGATGGTAGAGAAGAAAGAAACAACCTCTTTGTCAATCCAGAGCGTCCTATTCCTACTGAAGTAAGCGAGCTAACGCATATTCATGATGAGGATGTGGCTGACGCGAAGACATTCAAGGCGCTAGCTCCCGAACTGGCTAACGAGTTCAAAGGGTGCGATTTCGCAGGCTTCAATTCCAATAAGTTTGATGTGCCGTTGCTCTCAGAGGAATTCTCTCGCGCACAGATACCATTCGATTTCTCTGAATGTCAATTGATAGACGTTCAGAATATCTACCATAAGATGGAACGTAGAAATCTTGCTGCAGCCTATAAGTTCTATACTGGGCATAAAATGGAAGACGACTTTCAAGCGCATAGAGCCGACGAAGACGCTGAGGCAACCTATCGCGTGTTGATGGGACAGCTAGACAAGTATGCTCCAGGTGTGCAAGAAGAAAGTGACCGCGTGCTTCATAATGATGTGAAAGAGCTTGCTGAGTTCTCACGTATGAATGATAATGTCGACTTTGCAGGACGTGTGGTATGGAAAGAATTCAAAGGCGCAGATGGAAAAACGTGCCGTAGAGAGGTGTTCAACTTTGGTAAGCACAAAGGTGAAGCGGTGGCCGACGTGGTTCATAACGATCCTGGATTTATCAGTTGGATGCTTAGCCACGACTTCTCCAACGATACGAAGAACGTGGTCAATCGCGTTCGTTTGCGTGAAGCTTTCGCAAAGACAAAATAAAGATATAGCTCTAAAGTCATTATACCCATCTATAATATTTCGAAAATAAAGAGAATGCTGAAAGAAAAGAAAATCGTTCTAGGAATAACAGGTAGCATTGCTGCGTATAAGGCATGCATCTTGATTCGTGAATTGGTGAAACGAGGGGCAAAAGTGCAGGTCGTCATCACACCTGCTGGTAAGGAATTTATTACGCCTATCACCTTATCAGCCTTGAGTCAGCATCCCGTAATCAGTGATTTCTTCTCTCAACGTGATGGCACTTGGCATTCGCACGTGGCTCTAGGATTGTGGGCTGATGCGATGGTGATTGCTCCATGTACGGCAAGTACCCTTGGTAAGATGGCACATGGTGTGGCAGATAATATGTTGGTGACAACCTATCTATCGATGAAAGCACCGGTCTTTATCGCTCCCGCAATGGACCTAGATATGTTTCGGCACCCTGTAACGCAAGACAATCTGCAACGCCTTGAATCGATAGGCAACCATATCATTCAACCCGAAAGCGGTTTTCTCGCGTCTGGATTAGAAGGCAAGGGACGTATGGAAGAACCCGATAAGATTGCGGATGCGCTTGAAGCCTATTTCGCAGCCCAAGAGCAATGCTCAGCAATGAAAGGAAAGCGTGTGCTCATTACCGCTGGTCCTACGTATGAACGAATAGATCCAGTTCGTTTTATTGGTAACTTCTCAAGTGGAAAGATGGGATTCGCCCTTGCGGAGGAATGTCTGCAGAGAGGCGCAGAGGTAACGCTTGTTGCAGGGCCTGTGTCGTTGCAATGCAGCAAAGATATTCACCGTATAGACGTTGAGAGTTGTGAACAGATGTACAAGGAAGCGACGGAGCAATTTCCACAAGCCGATGTAGCTATCCTTTGTGCGGCGGTAGCCGACTTTAAGCCAGAGATCTGTGCCAAGAACAAGATCAAGCGCGAAGGCGATGAACTCCTGATTCACCTTAAACCAACGCACGATATAGCCCAAAAGCTTGGAAGCATGAAGCAGCCACACCAAAAGATTGTGTGTTTCGCACTCGAGACCAACGATGAAGAAGCCAATGCCTATAAGAAACTGGAGAAGAAGAACGCCGACTTTGTTGTGCTCAACTCTACAAGAAATCCTGGCACGACATTCCAAGCAGACGATAATCAGATCTCTATTGTAAGCAAAGATGGCGTAAAATCGTATGAGAAAAAGTCAAAACCAGCGGTAGCTAAAGATATTATCGATGCTCTCGAGCACCTTTATGTCTGATCTTAAAAATGAGAATCGTATGAAAATGAAGATAACCATAGCTCTATCAAGACGCTTGATGAGTATGCTATATGTTGGCACAATGCTTTGCTTAAGCACGATTCATGCTCAAGCGCAGGAACTGTCAGCCAAGATTACCATCAATCATAATCAGATTCAGGGTACGGATGCCTCAATATTTGAGAATCTTCAGCAGACCTTGGAACAGTTTTTTAATGAAAAACAATGGACCAATCTTCATTTTCAGAAGAACGAACGAATCGTCTGCAACTTCAATATAACGGTTAAGAAGTATGACCAATCATCCAATCTGTTTACTTGTACAGCCCTGATACAAGCCAACCGACCCGTGTACAACTCGGCTTATACGTCTACCTTATTTAATATGCAAGACAATGATTTCAACTTTGAGTTTGCACAGTTTGACCAGATTGAGTTTAATGAAGAAACGGTGGACAACCAACTGACAGCATTGTTCGCCTACTATGCTTATCTGATTATCGGTCTTGATCTTGACTCGTTTGCTCCCATGGGTGGCGAGGATGTCCTTCAGCAATGTATGAACCTTGCTAATAATGCTCAGAATCTAAACTTTACGGGCTGGAAAGCATTTGATAGCAGTAGAAATCGCTTCGCTATAATCAATGATTATCTTGATGGAGCCATGAAGCCATTCAGACAATTACAGTACGATTACTATCGTACGGGGCTTGACGAGATGGCAAACAATGTGGAGCGTGGACGTACCAACGTGACCACCGCATTGGAGAATGATCTCAAGAAGGCGCATGAGGATAAGCCGATGAGCCTGGTTCCACAGATTTGGACCGATTATAAAAAAGACGAGCTGGCCAATATATATAAAGGTAAGGGAACCCAAAAAGAAAAAGAAGCCATCTATGACATACTCTTCAGTATCAATGCTTCTCAAAATGCTACTTGGGATAAAATCAAACAATAAGTTTATCTATCGTGTAGAACCATCATGTTGAAACATCTTTATATACAGAACTTTACTCTTATCGATCGTTTGGATATTGACTTCCAAAGCGGCTTCTCCGTTATCACAGGTGAGACGGGAGCAGGTAAGTCGATCATTCTTGGCGCTATAGGCATGCTTCTGGGCAATAGAGCTGATAGCAAATCAGTCAAATTGCCTTTGGATAAACAGGATGATAAGCCTGTAAAATGTACTATTGAAGCCCATTTCGATCTGAGTAGGTATGATTTGGAATCCTTTTTTCAGTCAAACGATATCGACTATGACGCTACGGATACGATTATTCGGCGCGAGCTACTCAGCACTGGCAAATCACGAGCATTCATTAATGATGAGCCGGTATCGTTGCAGACTATGAAACGTTTGGGTGAACAACTCATAGACGTGCATTCGCAACATCAAAATCTTTTGTTACAGAAAGATAACTTCCAGTTGAATGTGGTTGATATTATTGCCAATGATAAGGAAGCGCTAGACGATTACGCAGAAAGCTATCACTCGTTGGTAAACAAGCAAAACGAACTGGAACGTCTTAGACAACAGATAGAGAAAGATACCGAGAATCGAGCCTTCCTAGAATTCCAATACAATGAGCTATCACAAGCACAACTTGTAGATGGAATGCAAGAGCAATTGGAGCAGGAAAGTGAAACGCTTTCACATGCAGAGGATATAAAGACGGCCTTATATCAAAGCAACCAATGGCTCAGTGATGATGAGAAAGGCATCGTTCCTCAACTGAAGCGCGCTTCAGACGCCTTGCAACAGATAGTGGATGTGTATCCACAAGTAAAAGAGCTGACTGAGCGGTTGAATTCGGCTTATGTCGAAATAGACGATATCGCGTCAGAGGTGAGCGGGGATGTGGATAACATCGACTTTGATCCCTCAACGCTTGACGCAATCAATAGCAAACTGGATCAGATCTATGCGTTAGAGCAAAAGTTTCATGTCAATACCATTGCCGACTTGTTGCAACTTCAAGAACAGCTCCAAGAGCAATTGGCACACATCGAAAACAGCGATGAAGCTTTGAGCGAGATACAGCAAGAGGTAAATCAATTGCAAGTCGTCTGTACAAAGAAAGCCCGCCACCTGACCGAACTACGTGAGAAAGCAGCTGTCATTGTGGAGAAAGAGATGAAAGATTATCTTGTTCCGCTCGGTATTCCTAATGTGCAATTCCGTGTAGATGTCACGCCCAAAGATCTGGCTATTGATGGTGCAGATAAAGTGCAATTCTTGTTCTCCGCCAATCGTAGCACGCAGTTGCAACCAGTATCGCAAGTAGCTTCTGGTGGTGAGATTGCTCGTGTGATGTTGTCTCTGAAGGCTATGATAAGCGGAGCCATCAAGTTGCCAACGATAATCTTTGATGAGATCGATACGGGTGTGTCCGGGAAGATAGCTGAAAAGATGGCATACATCATGCAGACAATGGGCAATAATGGTAGACAAGTAATCTCCATCACCCATTTGCCGCAAATAGCCGCAATGGGAAGGCAACATTATAAGGTGGAGAAAATAGAAACCGAACAAGGAACGCAAAGCCATATGAGTATGCTTTCAGACGAGGAACGTGTGGAAGAAATCGCAAAGATGCTTTCTGGTGAGAATATCACGGAAGCTGCACTGAACAATGCCCGTGAGCTCCTAGGCTTTCCTATTAACTAATCTTGATTTGAATTAATAACAAAAGTTGAATCTTAAGGAGACCTGCCCACGTTATGTGGCACCTCCGCAAAACAATATTACGAATGAAAAGACAATTTATACTATCCTTACTATGCTTCTTTATAAGCATTCCTTCTGCATTCTCACAGTCGTCAGCTGTCAAAAAGATAGCCCAAGCCACTTTCACCTTATCTACCTTTAAGGCAGATGGTAGCTTGATAGCCTCTGCTAATGGCGTCTTCTTAAAATCCACGGGCGAAGCAGTCGCACCCTGGAAGCCTTTCGTAGGAGCTGACCATGCTGTGGTAATAGATGCAAAGGGACAAAAGCATGACGTAGAGTTGCTACTTGGCGCAAACAACGTGTACAACTTAGCAAAGTTTCAAGTCAATGGGAAGGTTCCCGCCACGGCAACTATCGCTTCATCTACAGCATCAGGTAACGCTTGGGTTGTGACCACGCCACAGAGCAATGCGCCTCAGAAAGCATCTATCACTTCCACGGATAAGTTTCTAGAAAAGTACAACTATTATATCTTGTCTACATCAACTGCCGACGAACAGTTTAATGGTGCGGCTGTGTGTAATGATGGCGGACAACTGATAGGCTTGTTTGACAAGTCGGGTGAACTGGTAACAGCAACTGATGTAAACTGTGCCAACGACTTTGCTCTTACGGGTCTTTCTCTTAATGATAAAGATCTAGAGCAGTGTGATATCAGACTAGCGTTGCCAACCGACGAAAAGCAGGCGCTTATAGCTCTGATGCTTTCTTCAGGGAAAAAAGCCGATGTTCATGAAGCAACCGTTCGCGACTTTATAAGCAAGTTTCCCAAAGCCAACGAAGGCTATTACGCTTTGGCTGGCATAGAGGTGGCTAAGGGCGTATATGATGAGGCTGATAAGACGATGATTGATGCCATTGCTACAGTCACCAATAAGGATGAAGCCCATTCTAACTATGCTCAACTGATCTATTTTGCTGTTATCAATCCTCAAACGGATGGTCAGCGACCACAATCATGGACCTTAGATAAGGCTATGTCAGAAGCAGAGACGGCTTACAAAATCAATCCTTTGCCTGCTTATCAACACACGCAAGCGCTGATTACATTCGCACAAGGCAAATATCAAGACGCTTACAATCGATTTGAAGCCTTGACCAAAACTAGCTTTAAGAATCCAGAACTTTATCTCGAGATGGCTCAGAGTCAGGAACAACTTAATGGCTCTGACCAAGCTATTCTAGATCTGCTGGAGCAAGCGGTAGCCCTTTGCGATACTCCTTATGTTGCAACGTCGGCTCCTTATTTCTATGCGCGTGGTATCCAATACAATAAGATGGGTAAATATCGTTTGGCGATGGCTGACCTCATGCGTTATGAGTACTTTAACCTTGGTCGCTTGGACGCTTCGTTCTATTATATGCGTGAGCAAATAGAATCTAAAGGGCGCATCTATCAACAAGCATTGAACGATATCTTAGTGGCATGTCAGCTAGAGCCCAACAATCCCGTTTACAGTGCAGAAGCAGGAAGCTTATTGCTGAGAGTGAATAAGCCTGAAGCAGCGCTCAGTGCGGCCCAGCACAGTATTGACTTGCAACCCGATTATTCGGATGCGTATCTGATATTAGGTTTGGCACAAGTGCAACTCCAAAAGAAAGAAGAAGGAATCAAGAACATTCAAAAAGCCAAAGAACTTGGCAATGCTCAAGCCGATTCGTTTTTAGAAAAGGTAAAATAATCCAGCGCCATAGCATTGGCATGGTCTTTGTTTTATAATGATTGAATATTAGAATCTCTAAATACAATGAACACAAACGAAACACCTGTTCTGTTGTTAACAGGTTATTTAGGAAGTGGTAAAACCACATTATTAAATCGCATTCTCTCCAATAACAAGGGAATAAAATTCGCAGTTATCGTCAATGACATCGGCGAAGTCAATATCGATGCCCGACTCATACAGGAAGGCGGAATCGTCGGTGAAGGAGATGATAGCCTTGTGGCATTGCAGAATGGATGCATCTGCTGTACCCTAAAGATGGATCTTGTGCAGCAATTGAGCGACATCGTTTCGCAGCACCGCTTCGATTATATTGTGATAGAGGCGAGTGGCATCTGCGAGCCAGCACCTATCGCACAGACCATCAGCGTTTATCCCCAGATGTATCCTAATCTAGCCAAGGAAGGCAAAGCCAAGCTAGATGCTATTGTGACAGTGGTGGATGCACTTCGCCTAAGAGACGAGTTTGCCCTTGGAACTGATTTGCAAAAGACCGATCTTGATGAGGACGATTTGGCAAGTCTCGTAATCCAACAGGTCGAGTTTTGTAATCTGATATTGCTAAACAAGGCTTCTGAAGTATCGCCCGACGAATTGGAACGCGTTAAAGCCATTCTCCGTCAGATCCAGCCACAAGCCGAAATCATCCCATGCGACTATGGTGAGGTGGAATTTGATAAGATCCTGAACACTCATTTGTTTGATTTTGAGAAAGTAGCCACTTCTGCTCGATGGATCGAAGCGGTTGAGGCTGACGAAGATGACCTTGATAACGAAGAAGAAGGCGAAGCGCTTGAGTATGGTATCGGAACCTTTGTCTATTATCGTCGTAAGCCATTTGACCTTACTCGGTTTGATGAGTTTGTTGCAACCAAATGGCCCAAGAGCGTTATAAGATGCAAGGGACTATGCTATTTTGAAGACGAACGTGACACATGTTATGTGTTCGAGCAAGCAGGAAAGCAAGTCTCGTTGCGCAATGCTGGTAAATGGTATGCGACAATGCCTGCTGTACAACTCGATGCCTTCAAAAAGCAAAACCCGAAAGTGGAACGCGAATGGGATGAAAAGTATGGTGATCGTATGCAGAAACTTGTCTTTATAGGACAAGATATGAACCAGGAAGAGATAGAAAAGGCGCTTGATGCTTGCCTTTCCGAATAATCTTAAAGGATAGAAACAAAGAGAGGAGTCGTATGTGATGCTACACATTCGACTCATGTCTTTCATTTTATAGGGTCTGCTAATTAATTATAAGTATTTGATTATTAACATGTTATCACATAA
>CAVJZR010000059.1:0-14572 GCA_963654235.1 Bacteroidaceae bacterium
AACCGTACACAGCGTCGTTCTAAGTATGGAGCTAAGCGTCCAAAGGCTAAGAAGTAATTGACGCACCAAGAAGTGAATGGGTAAGTGGAACAAATGGTTTTAACTTTCCCACTCACTTCAAAAATACCCCTAGTGAACACCCCGATGCTTGGCGAAAAGTCGGAGAAGGCTGATGGTCAGGCTATCAAACTAAAAACAATTAATGTTTTGCTGGAGAATGAAATCCAGGTTGAG
Source organism: Bacteroidaceae bacterium (assembly GCA_963654235.1). Lineage (GTDB taxonomy): Bacteria > Bacteroidota > Bacteroidia > Bacteroidales > Bacteroidaceae > Prevotella. The sequence continues at coordinate 235 of CAVJZR010000059.1, forward strand.
TAAATGCCGAAGCGTTGGCATTGAAGAACATAAGAAGACAGCCTCCGCAGAATAAAAAGTTTAAATAAAAAAATGAGAAAAGCAAAACCAAAGAAGCGTGTGATCCTTCCAGATCCAAAGTTCAACGATCAGAAGGTAACTAAGTTTGTTAATCACTTGATGTACGACGGTAAGAAGAATGCGTCGTTCGAAATTTTCTATGCAGCACTTGAATTGGTTGGTACCAAGATGAAGAGCGAAGAGAAGTCTCCTCTCGAAATCTGGAAGCAGGCCTTGGATAACATCACTCCTCAGGTAGAGGTGAAGAGCCGTCGTATTGGTGGCGCTACATTCCAGGTTCCTACTGAGATTCGCCCTGATCGTAAGATGAGTGTGGCAATGAAGAACATGATTATCTTCGCACGCAAACGTGGTGGTAAGAGCATGGCAGATAAGTTGGCTGCTGAGATTATGGACGCTTTCAATAACCAAGGTGGTGCATTCAAGCGTAAGGAAGATATGCACCGTATGGCTGAAGCTAACCGCGCTTTTGCACACTTCAGATTCTAATTTATTCACATATATAAATAAGGTAGAAAGAAAATGGCAACTCGCGATTTACATTTGACTCGTAACATCGGTATTATGGCGCATATCGATGCTGGTAAGACAACCACATCGGAGCGTATCCTGTACTACACAGGTAAGACTCACAAGATTGGTGAGGTACACGATGGTGCAGCCACAATGGACTGGATGGCTCAGGAACAAGAGCGTGGTATCACTATCACCTCAGCTGCTACAACATGTTACTGGGAGTATGATGGTAAGAAGTATAAGATCAACCTGATCGATACTCCGGGACACGTTGACTTCACTGCAGAGGTAGAACGTTCTCTCCGTGTTCTTGACGGCGCTGTGGCAACTTACTCTGCTGCAGATGGTGTACAGCCTCAGTCAGAAACTGTATGGCGTCAAGCTGATAAATACAACGTACCACGTATCGGTTATGTGAATAAGATGGACCGTTCTGGTGCTGACTTCTATGAGACAGTACAGCAGATGAAAGACATCTTGGGAGCTAATCCTATTGCAATCCAGATCCCTATCGGTGCAGAGGAAAACTTCAAGGGTGTTGTTGACTTGATCAAGATGAAGGCTATCCTTTGGCACGATGAAACAATGGGCGCAGAATATGACGTTGAGGAAATTCCTGCTGACCTTGTTGATGAAGCTAACGAATGGCGTGAGAAGCTCCTTGATGGCGCTGCAAGCTTCGATGACGAACTGATGGAACTCTATCTTGATGGTCAAGATATTCCTGAAGATATGATTATCAAGGCTATCCGTAAGGGTACTATCGCTATGGAGTGCTGCCCAATGTTGTTGGGTTCTTCATATAAGAATAAGGGTGTTCAGCCTTTGCTCGACTACACTTGCGCATTCTTGCCTTCTCCAATCGATACAGTAAACATCCAAGGTGTTAATCCTGATACTGAGGAAGAGGAAGATCGTAAGCCTTATGAAACTGAACCTACTGCAGCTTTGGCATTCAAGATCGCTACCGACCCATTCATGGGACGTCTCGTGTTCTTCCGTGTCTACTCTGGTAAGGTAGCTGCTGGTTCTTACATCTATAACCCACGTTCTGGTAAGAAGGAGCGTATCAGCCGTCTGTTCCAGATGAACTCTAACAAGGAGATCCCAATGGAGACTATCGACGCTGGTGATATTGGTGCAGGTGTAGGTTTCAAGGATATCCGTACTGGTGATACTCTTTGCGACGAGGATCATCCTATCGTATTGGAATCAATGGTATTCCCTGATCCTGTGATCCAGATTGCAGTTGAGCCTAAGAGCCAGGCTGACATCGCTAAGCTTGACAATGGTCTTGCTAAGCTTGCTGAAGAAGATCCTACATTCACCGTTCGTACCGACGAGCAGAGTGGTCAGACCATCATCGCTGGTATGGGTGAGCTCCACTTGGATATTATTATCGACCGTCTGAAGCGTGAGTTCAAGGTAGAATGTAACCAAGGTAAACCACAGGTTAACTACAAAGAAGCTATCACTAAGCCTGCTAGCAGCCGTGAGACTTACAAGAAGCAGAGTGGTGGTCGTGGTAAGTTCGCTTGTATCGATGTTACTATCGAGCCTAAGGATGAGGACTTCACAGAAGGCGATATGCAGTTTATCAACATCGTTAAGGGTGGTAACGTGCCTAAGGAATTCATTCCTTCAGTAGAGAAGGGATTCAAGGATTGCTTGACTGGCGGTGTTCTCGGTGGCTTCCCAATGACTGGTTTGAAGGTTACATTGAAGGATGGTAGCTTCCACCCTGTTGACTCTGACCAGTTGTCATTTGAGCTCGTTGCTCACCAAGCATTCAAGAAGCTCTGCCCTCAAGCAGGTCCCGTATTGATGGAGCCTATCATGAAGGTAGAAGTGGTTACTCCTGAAGAGAACATGGGTGACGTGATCGGTGACTTGAACAAGCGTCGTGGACTCGTACAGGGTATGGACGAAGCTCGTAGCGGTGCTCGTATCGTTAAGGCAATGGTTCCATTGGCAGAGATGTTCGGTTATGTAACAGCTCTCCGTACCATCACTTCTGGTCGTGCTACTTCTTCTATGGAGTATGATCACCACGCACCTGTATCTTCTTCTTTGGCTAAAGAGATTCTTACCGAACTCAATGGTCATCCAGAGTTGATTAAGTAAAAACAACTAATTAGTAGGGAGTATGCATTCATAGCGAATGACTCTTATGCGTGCATAGCCCCTACTTTTATTCACTTTTAAACAAATAAATAATAACAATGAGTCAGAAAATTCGTATCAAACTCAAGTCTTACGACCACCAATTGGTTGATAAGTCTGCAGAGAAGATTGTGAAGGCTGTTAAGGCTACTGGCGCTATCGTTAGCGGTCCTATTCCATTGCCAACTCACAAGCGTATCTACACAGTGAACCGTTCTACTTTCGTTAACAAGAAAGCTCGTGAACAGTTCCAGCTTTCAGATTTCAAGCGTCTCATCGACATCTACAGCGCTTCTACAAAGACTGTTGATTCTCTGATGAAACTTGAATTGCCATCAGGTGTGGAAGTAGAGATTAAAGTTGGATAACCAATTTTTTAGTTAATTTATTTTCAATTATTGAAATGCCAGGATTATTAGGAAAAAAAATCGGAATGACATCCGTTTTCAGTGCCGACGGTAAGAATGTACCGTGCACTGTTATCGAAGCAGGTCCTTGTGTTGTAACCCAAGTTAAAACAGTAGAGAAAGATGGTTACAAGGCAGTACAGTTGGGATTTGGCGAAGCTAAGGAGAAAAGAACCTCTAAGCCTCAGTTAGGTCACTTCAAGAAAGCCGGCACAACACCAAAGAAGCACTTGGCCGAGTTCAAGTTTGACGAGGAATATAACCTCGGTGATACCATTACTGTAGAAATCTTCAACAATGCACAGTTTGTAGACGTTGTTGGTACCTCAAAGGGTAAAGGTTTCCAAGGCGTTGTTAAGCGTCATGGTTTCGGTGGTGTAGGTCAGTCTACACACGGTCAGGATGACCGCGCTCGTAAACCGGGTTCTATCGGTGCTTGTTCTTACCCAGCAAAGGTATTCAAAGGAATGCGCATGGGTGGACAAATGGGAGGTGACAGAGTAACTACTCAGAACCTTCAAGTGTTAAAGGTTATTCCTGAGCACAACCTTATTCTCGTAAAGGGTAGTGTTGCAGGATGCATTGGTTCAACCTTAATTGTTAAAAAGTAATGGAGATTAACGTTTTAGATATCAAAGGTCAAGAGACTGGTCGTAAGGTTACTCTCAATGAGAATGTATTCGGCATTGAGCCAAACGATCACGTAATTTATCTCGACGTTAAACAGTATCTCGCTGACCAACGTCAAGGTACAGCTAAATCTAAAGAGAGAAGTGAACATGCAGGTTCAACACGTAAGCTCGGACGTCAGAAAGGTGGCGGCGGCGCTCGTCGTGGTGATATCAACTCTCCTGTTCTCGTAGGTGGTGGTCGCGTTTTCGGTCCTAAACCACGTGATTACAGCTTCAAGTTGAACAAGAAAGTCAAGGTTCTTGCACGTAAATCAGCCCTCTCTTACAAGGCTCAAGAGAACGCTATCGTATTTGTTGAAGACTTCACTTTGGACGTTCCAAAGACTAAAGATTTTGTAAATATTGCTAAAAATCTTAAAGTTGACGGCAAAAAAGTGCTCGTTCTTTTGCCAGAAGTAAATATTAATGTATATTTGTCCGCTCGAAATCTCAAGGGTGTTGAAGTGCTCCCCGCAAATCAGCTGAATACATACAAAGTGTTGAACGCTGACGTGTTGGTAGTAGCTGAAAGCTCTCTCAAAACTATCGAGGGTATTTTAACCAAATAATAACGTAAGGAGACATCGAAAATGGGATTTATTATCAAACCAATCGTCACCGAGAAGATGACGAAGCTAAATGACAAGTCTTCTGAAGATAAAGTTGTTAAAGTAGCTAAAGGACAAAAACGTACCATCCTAGCTCAGCCTAAGTTTGGTTTTATCGTTAAGCCCGAAGCTAAGAAACTTGAGATCAAGAAGGAAGTAGAAGCATTGTACAATGTAACAGTGCTCGATGTGAACACAGTTCGTTATGCTGGCAAGCGTCAATCACGCTATACAAAGGCAGGCCTTGTGAAGGGTCAAAGAAATGCGTTCAAGAAAGCAATCGTCACTCTAAAGAACGGCGATACTATTGATTTTTATAGCAATATTTAAATAAAAAATGGCAGTACGTAAATTCAACCCGGTTACTCCGGGACAAAGACACAAAGTTATTGGCACGTTCGAGGATATTACTGCATCCGTGCCAGAGAAGTCTCTCGTTTACGGTAAACGTTCTACCGGTGGTCGAAACAACACCGGTAAAATGACTGTCCGCTATATTGGCGGTGGTCACAAGAAGAAGTATCGTGTAATCGACTTCAAACGAGAGAAAGATGGTGTTCCAGCTGTAGTAAAGACAATCGAGTATGATCCTAATCGTTCAGCTCGTATTGCTTTGCTCTTTTATGCTGATGGCGAAAAACGTTACATCATTGCTCCAAATGGACTGCAAGTAGGTGCTACACTTCTTTCAGGCGCAGAGGCTGCACCTGAGGTGGGTAACGCACTTCCTTTGGCAAGTATCCCCGTTGGTACCGTGATTCACAACATTGAGTTGCGTCCAGGTGAGGGTGCTCGTCTCGTTCGTTCGGCTGGTAACTTTGCTCAGCTTACTTCTCGTGAAGGTAGCTATTGCGTAATCAAGCTGCCCTCTGGCGAAACTCGTCAGATTTTGTCAGCTTGTAAAGCAACTGTAGGTAGTGTTGGTAACTCTGACCACGCTCTTGAGCACTCTGGTAAAGCAGGTCGCTCTCGTTGGTTGGGTCGTCGCCCACACAACCGTGGTGTTGTTATGAACCCTGTAGATCACCCAATGGGTGGTGGTGAAGGACGTCAGTCTGGTGGTCACCCACGTTCACGCAAGGGCTTGTACGCTAAGGGTCTTAAGACTCGTGCACCTAAGAAGCTTTCAAATAAGTATATTATTGAAAGAGCAAACAAGAAGTAATATAGTAATAAGAGTAAATTATGAGTCGTTCATTAAAAAAAGGTCCTTATATCAACGTTTCTCTTGAGAAGAAGATTCTTGCTATGAATGAAAGCGGCAAGAAGAACGTAGTTAAAACATGGGCCAGAGCTTCAATGATTTCCCCAGATTTCGTGGGTCATACTGTTGCAGTTCATAACGGAAATAAATTTATCCCTGTTTACATTACTGAGAACATGGTAGGTCACAAGCTCGGTGAGTTCAGCCCTACACGTCGTTTCGGCGGTCACTCTGGTAATAACAAGAAGTAATCAGGACTAAAACCATTTAAGATTTAAAGTAAATAATGGGAGCAAGAAAACATATTAAGGCTGAAGCTCGTAAAGAAGCTAAGAAAAGCCTGTACTTTGCTACGCTCAAAGGTTGTCCTTCTTCACCACGCAAAATGCGCTACGTTGTAGACATGGTTCGCGGTATGGAAGTAAACCGTGCATTGGGCGTCTTGAGGTTCTCAAAGAAGGCAGCTGCGCAAAACGTAGAGAAATTGTTGCGTTCAGCTATTGCTAACTGGGAAACTAAAAATGACCGTAAGGCAGAAGATGGAGAACTCTTCATCTCTAAGATCTTCGTTGATGAAGGCGTAACAATGAAACGCATGCGTCCTGCACCACAAGGACGCGGATATAGAATTCGTAAACGTTCTAATCACGTCACTCTCTTTGTTGATTCAAAGTCTGTTGATGCACAAGATGACAATAAATAAGTAATAGAATGGGACAGAAAGTTAATCCAATAAGCAACCGTCTTGGTGTAATCCGCGGTTGGGACTCAAACTGGTTCGGTGGCAAAGACTTCGGTGATAGCCTCGTTGAAGATCAGCAAATCCGTAAGTATCTTTACAAGCGTTTGGAGAAAGCCAGCGTTAGCCGCATCGTTATTGAGCGTACTTTGAAGCTCGTCACTATTACTATTTGCACAGCCCGTCCAGGTTTTGTCATCGGTAAAGGTGGTCAGGATGTAGATAAGTTGAAAGGTGAATTAAAGAACCTTTTCAAGAAAGAAATTCAAATTAATATTTTTGAGGTTAAAAAGCCTGATCTTGATGCTAACATCGTAGGCTTCAACATCGCTCGCCAAGTTGAAGGTAAGATTGCATATCGCCGCGCTATCAAAATGGCTATCGCTAATGCTATGCGCGCTGGTGCAGAAGGTATCAAGATTCAAATCACAGGTCGTCTCAATGGTGCGGAAATGGCACGTAAGGAAATGTTCAAAGAAGGTCGTACTCCTTTGCACACATTCCGTGCTGATATCGACTATTGCCAGACTGAAGCTCTTACAAAGGTAGGTCTCCTTGGTATCAAGGTTTGGATTTGCCGTGGCGAAGTATATAATAAGGTAGACTTGGCACCTAACTTCGCTCAAGAGAAAGACAACCGCCGTCAAGGTAATGGTGGTCGTTCTGGCAGAGGTAACCGCAGAAGAAACAATAACCGTTAAAAGTAGAAGTTATCATGTTACAGCCAAAAAGAGTAAAATATAGAAGACCGCAAGATGGTCGTGGCAATAAGGGTAATGCCCACAGAGGAACGCAGCTCGCGTTTGGCTCTTTCGGTATTAAGACCCTCGAAGCTAAATGGCTTGACAGTCGCCAGATTGAGGCAGCTCGTGTAGCAGTAAACCGTTACATGAATCGTCAAGGTCAGGTTTGGATCCGTATCTTCCCGGATAAACCTATCACTCGTAAGCCAGCTGATGTGCGTATGGGTAAAGGTAAAGGTGATGTCGCTGGATGGGTGGCACCTGTAACTCCAGGTCGTATTCTCTTTGAAGTAGAAGGCGTAAGTTTTGATATTGCAAAAGAGGCTCTTCGCCTCGCAGCTCAAAAACTACCAGTTAAGACTAAGTTTGTTGTAAGACACGATTTCGATAAAAACGCTTAAGAAAGATGAAGATTAAAGAAGTAAGAGCACTCGCAGATAACGAATTGCGCGAGAAGTTGGAGAATGCAGAGGCTGCATTGTCGCAGACAAAGCTGAACCATAAGATTACTCCATTAGAGAATCCATCTCAGATTAAGGCTGCTCGTCGTGACATCGCGCGTATGAAGACAGAACTTCGTCAGAGAGAACTTAATAAATAACAGTGGTCCAGATGGAAACAAGAAATTTAAGAAAAGTAAGACAGGGTGTCGTTATCAGCAACAAAATGGATAAAACCATTGTTATTGCAGCTAAGTTCAAAGAGAAGCACCCTATTTATGGTAAGTTCGTGCAGCACACGAAGAAGTACCATGCTCATGACGAGAACAACGAAGCTCAGATCGGCGATACCGTTCTTATCATGGAAACCCGTCCTTTGTCAAAGACCAAGCGATGGAGATTAGTTCAAATCGTAGAAAAAGCTAAGTAATTATGATACAGGCAGAATCTAAACTTACAGTATGTGACAACAGCGGCGCACGTGTTGCAAAGTGCATTCGTGTACTTGGTGGTACAGGTCGTCGTTATGCGAGTGTAGGTGACGTTATCGTAGTTGCAGTGCAGAACGTCATCCCCTCGAGTGAATTGAAGAAGGGTGCAGTTTCAAAAGCTTTAATTGTACGCACGAAGAAAGAGATTCGCCGTGCTGATGGTTCATACATCCGTTTTGACGACAATGCTTGTGTATTGTTGAACAACGCTGGTGAACTTCGCGGTAGTCGTATCTTTGGCCCAGTTGCTCGTGAACTTCGTGCCGTAAATATGAAAGTGGTTTCATTAGCACCAGAGGTTCTTTAATTTTAAAATTTAAAAGAAATGGCAAAATTCCATATTAAGAAAGACGATCAAGTTGTCGTTTTAGCTGGTGCCGATAAAGGAAAGACAGGAAAGGTTCTTAAAGTCTTGACAGACAAAGAACGCGTGCTCGTTGAGGGTGTGCATGTCGTTTCTAAAAGCACAAAGCCATCTGCTCAGAATCCACAAGGTGGTATAGTAAAGCAGGAGGCTCCTATTCATATTTCAAATGTTAGTCTGATCGATCCAAAGTCGGGTAAGGCTACTCGCGTTAAGATTGAACGTGAAGGCAAAACCGTAAAGCGAATCGCTAAAAAGTCAGGGGAGGAAATCAAGTAATGGATACAGCACAGTTAAAGAAACAATATAAGGAAGTAATTGCTCCTGCTTTGCAAAAGCAATTCAACTATTCTTCAGCAATGCAGATTCCTGTCTTGAAGAAGATCGTAATCAACCAAGGTCTTGGTGACGCAACACAAGATAAGAAGATTATCGATGTTGCTATCAACGAGATTACTGCTGTTACCGGTCAAAAGGCGGTTGCTACCTTCTCTAAGAAAGATATCGCTAACTTCAAGCTTCGTAAGAAGATGCCTATTGGTGTAATGGTAACATTGCGTCGTGAGCGTATGTACGAATTCCTTGAGAAACTTGTACGTGTCTCTTTGCCACGTATCCGTGACTTCAAGGGTATTCAATCAAAGCTTGATGGTCGTGGTAACTATACTCTCGGTATCTCAGAGCAGATTATCTTCCCTGAAATCAATATTGATCAAGTAGATCGTATCCAAGGTTTGAATATTACCTTCGTAACTTCTGCTAAGACAGATGAAGAAGGTTTTGCTCTCCTTAAAGCATTCGGTCTTCCATTTAAGAACGCTAAAAACGATTAATGAGATATGGCAAAAGAGTCAATGAAAGCTCGCGAGGTAAAGCGTGCTAAGCTTGTAGCTCGTTACGCAGAGAAACGCGCAGCTTTGAAGAAGATTATCGCTACCTCGAATGATCCTGCAGAGGCTTATGAAGCTTCACGCAAATTGCAGGCTATTCCTAAGAATGCAAATCCTATCCGTCTTCACAATCGTTGTAAGATTACAGGCCGTCCAAAGGGTTATATGCGTCAATTCGGTTTGTCACGTATCCAATTCCGTGAGATGGCTTCACAGGGTTTAATTCCAGGTGTAAAGAAGGCAAGCTGGTAAATCTCTTAACTACAACAGAGGACATCATGTAATGCCCTCTGTTGTATCACAAAAGATTATTTTTTAATATTGTCGGGGGAGTCCCGATTAATTAAACATTTATATTTTATGACAGATCCAATAGCAGATTTTCTGACAAGACTCAGAAACGCAATCATGGCTCATCACCGTGTAGTTTCTGTTCCTGCGTCAAACTTGAAGAAAGAGATCACTAAGATCCTTTTCGAAAAGGGCTACATTCTGAATTACAAATTTGTAGAAGATGGTCCTCAAGGAACAATCAAGGTCGCTTTGAAGTACGACCCAGTAACAAAAGAAAACGCAATCAAGAAGTTGAAGCGCGTTTCTACCCCTGGTCTTCGTCAGTATACTGGCTACAAAGACATGCCGAGAGTAATTAACGGACTTGGAATCGCTATCCTTTCTACGTCTAAAGGTGTAATGACAAACAAAGAAGCTGCTGCAGAAAAGATCGGCGGTGAGGTTCTTTGCTACGTTTATTAATTGGAGGATTTAATTATGTCAAGAATAGGAAAATTGCCAATTAGTATTCCTGCTGGAGTTACAGTAACTCTTAAGGATAATGTTGTTACAGTCAAAGGTCCTAAAGGTGAACTTTCTCAAAAGGTAGATCCTTCAATCAAGGTTTCTATTGATGAGAAGGAAGTGGTTTTCTCTGTTGATGAGAACAGCCCTGTAAGTGAAAAGCAAAAGCATGCTTATCATGGTCTTTATCGTGCACTTGTAAACAATATGGTTGAAGGTGTAAGTAAAGGTTATTCAAAGACCATGGAACTTGTAGGTGTAGGTTATCGTGTAAGCAACAAGGGTAACTTGATCGAGTTCTCATTGGGTTATACTCACCCTATCTTCTTGGAACTTCCTGCAGAAGTTAAGGTTGAAACAAAGAGTGAACGTAACCAGAATCCAATTCTCACCATCGAATCTTGCGACAAGCAGCTTCTCGGTTTAATCTGTGCTAAAATCCGTTCTTTCCGTATGCCTGAACCTTATAAAGGTAAGGGTATCCTGTTCAAGGGAGAGGTTATTCGCAGAAAGTCTGGTAAGACAGCTGCAGCTAAGTAACTTTAATAATTTTCTACAATTATGACTACAAAGAAAGAACAAAGAAGACAAAAAATAAAATTCCGCATTCGTAAGAGTGTGAATGGTACAGCAGAACGTCCTCGCTTGTCTGTTTTCCGTAGCAACAAGCAGATCTATGCTCAAGTCATCAACGATGTTACTGGTGCAACAATCGTTTCAGCTTCATCTCTCGGTCTCGAGAAAATGAACAAAACTGAACAAGCACAGAAAGTTGGTGCTCAGCTTGCTGAGAAGGCAAAGGCTGCCAATGTTGAAAAGGTTGTATTTGACCGTAATGGTTATCTTTATCATGGACGTGTTCAGGCACTTGCTGATGCAGCTCGTGAGGGTGGACTTAACTTCTAAACAATTATGGCAATGAATAAAGTAAGAGTAAATAGTGATGTAGAATTGAAAGACCGCTTGGTTGCTATCAACCGTGTAACAAAGGTTACAAAGGGTGGTCGTACTTTCACCTTCGCTGCCATCGTTGTTGTAGGTGATGGTAAAGGCGTTATCGGTTGGGGCCTTGGTAAGGCTGGCGAGGTAACAGCAGCTATCCAGAAGGGTACTGATGCTGCCAAGAAGAACCTTGTTAAGGTGCCTGTTCTCAAAGGAACTGTTCCACATGAGGTTGAGACACGTTTCGGTGGTGCTCAGGTTCTCATTAAGCCTGCTGCAGCCGGTACTGGTCTTAAGGCCGGTGGTGCTATGCGTGCCGTTCTTGAGAGCGTAGGCGTAACAGATGTCATTGCAAAGTCAAAGGGCTCTTCTAACCCTCACAACCTTGTAAAGGCTACTATCTCTGCACTTTCTCAGATGCGTGATGCATACACAGTAGCTGGTGAGCGTGGTATCAGCATGGACAAAGTATTTAACGGTTAATTAAGGAGACTTAAATCATGGCAACAATTAAAATCAAACAAGTAAAGAGCCGCATCAACGCTCCTAAAGATCAGAAGAGCACTCTTTTAGCTCTTGGTCTTCACAAGATTTCTCAGGTTGTTGAGGTTGAGGATACTCCTAGCAACCGCGGTATGATACGTAAAGTGTTCCACTTGGTATCAGTAGTTGAGTAATTAATCTTTTAAACGTAAAAAGTTATTATGAAATTAAATAATTTGAAACCTGCTGCAGGCTCTACTCACTCTCGTCGCCGTATTGGTCGCGGTCCCGGTTCTGGTTTAGGTGGAACTTCTACCCGTGGTCACAAAGGTGCTAAGGCTCGTTCAGGCTACAAGCGCAAGATTGGTTTCGAAGGTGGTCAGATGCCATTGCAACGTCGTGTACCAAAGGCTGGTTTTAAGAATATCAACCATAAAGAATATGTAGCTGTAAACCTCTCTTCGCTTCAGGCACTTGCTGAAGCAAAGAACTTGACCAAGGTCGGACTTCTTGAATTGCACGAAGCTGGTTTGGTTTCAGGTAAGGTTTTGGTTAAGATTCTTGGCAACGGCGAATTGAAAGCTAAGTTGGATGTAGAGGCTAATGCCTTCTCTAAATCTGCCGAAGAAGCAATCAAGGCAGTTGGTGGAAACGTAACAATTATCTAAGTTAATGAAGAAGTTTATTGAGACACTCAAGAACTGTTGGAAGGTAGAGGATTTGCGTCAGCGTCTCCTCATTACCCTTCTGTTTACGGCTATTTACCGTTTTGGTTCGTTTATCGTTTTACCAGGTATTGATCCTAATGCCCTCGGTAAGTTACAGTCGCAAACAGCTGGCGGCCTTATGTCGCTTTTGGACATGTTCTCAGGTGGTGCATTTTCCAATGCGTCTATCTTCGCTTTGGGAATTATGCCTTACATCTCAGCTTCTATCGTAATGCAACTCCTCGCAATCGCTGTACCTTATTTTCAAAAGTTACAGCGAGAGGGCGAGAGTGGCCGGAAAAAGATTAATTGGTACACCCGTATTCTAACTGTCGCAATTTTGTTATTGCAAGCACCTTCATATCTTATCAATTTGAAGATGCAGGCTTCGGCCGCATTGGCAACTGGCATCAGTTGGACAGTCTTTATGATTCCAGCTACCGTAATCCTTGCTGCAGGATCCATGTTTATCCTTTGGCTTGGTGAGCGTATTACCGATAAGGGCGTTGGAAATGGTATCTCTCTTATTATTATGTTAGGTATCATCGCACGTCTTCCACAGGCTTTCATTCAGGAAGTGGGTAGCCGTTTTACGGCAATCACCAGTGGTGGTCTTGTGATGTTTATCGTAGAGATTATCATTCTGTACGCAGTTGTTTGTGCATCTATTCTCTTAGTGCAAGGTACCCGTAAAGTTCCTGTACAATATGCAAAACGTCTTGTAGGCAACAAGCAATATGGTGGCGCACGTCAGTATATTCCTTTGAAATTGTTTGCAGCCAATGTAATGCCTATCATCTTTGCGCAAGCATTGATGTTCATTCCTTTGGCAATTGTTCAGTATTCAACTGATAACACGAGTCCTGTTTTACAGCAGCTTCTGAACAATAAGAGTTTGCTTTATAATGTAGTTTACGTGATCTTAGTTATTGCGTTTACTTACTTCTATACTGCCATTACTCTTAACCCAACTCAGATGGCTGAGGACATGAAGCGCAACAATGGTTTTATTCCTGGTGTTAAGCCTGGTAAAGAAACTGCAGATTATATCGACACAGTTATGAGTCGTATCACTCTGCCAGGATCATTGTTCATCGCTTTCATTGCAATCATGCCTGCGTTGGCTGGTTTATTGCATGTTCAGGATTCGTTCGGTCAGTTCTTTGGTGGAACTTCATTGTTGATTCTCGTTGGTGTAGTCATTGATACTCTCCAGCAGATTGAATCTTATTTGATGATGCGTCACTATGATGGTTTGCTTAATGCAGGTCATACACGTCCATCATCTGGAGTTTCAGCTTATTAATATCCTTCTGACGTTGAATATTTATCTGAACATTGAAGATGAAATAAAATAATGAATGCGACCAACAAACATATGTGATTATCATGTATGTTGTGTTTGGTCGCAACATTTTGGTTACTATATAGACATTCGTGTCGCATAAAGGTTCAAGATAACCCAATTGAAATATTAATAACTTGAAGGTTTTATCTTCAGTCAAACAAGATTAGTTAGAAGAAAATTACACTATGGCAAAGCAAGCTGCAATTGAACAGGACGGAACAATATTGGAAGCTCTTTCTAATGCGATGTTTCGTGTCGAGTTGGAAAATGGAGTAGACATTACCGCCCATATATCCGGAAAGATGCGTATGCACTACATCAAGATTTTACCTGGAGACAAGGTTAAGGTTGAGATGAGTCCATACGATTTGACAAAAGGCAGAATCGTTTTCAGATACAAATAATATTTTACATTTATGAAGACTAGAGCATCTTTAAAAAAACGTACAGCGGACTGTAAGATCGTACGTCGCAAGGGCCGTTTGTTCGTAATTAACAAGAAGAACCCTAAGTTTAAGTTGCGTCAGGGTTAAGTTAAAAAACTAAAAAACGTAGGCTGGATGATTAATAATGATTATCTTTGCATGCTTTTTTAAAGTTATAACATTTTAATTTTTATCGTTTTTATCAATGGCAATAAGAATTGTTGGAGTAGATTTGCCCCAGAATAAGCGTGGCGAAATCGCATTGACCTACATCTTTGGTATAGGTCGAAGTAGTTCAGCAAAGATATTGGATAAGGCCGGCGTGAGCCGTGACTTGAA
>CAVJZR010000060.1:0-14553 GCA_963654235.1 Bacteroidaceae bacterium
CAATTGACACAGAGATACTCAAGAAAGAGCATCTCACATTAGCAGACTTCCTTGTATTGCTAATAGGTTTATATCAGTATACTACTGATTATATAAGGGCGTAGTTTTCTTATTTTATGTTTAAAAAAGTTGTATCTTTGTGGCAGGTACGCCTAATATGGCAAAATAATTTAAATTTACAGGTATGAATTACAGTATAAAAGATTTGACAGAAGGTGCTACGGCACTAGCAAGAAGTGTGTTTGGACAAAAAAAAGAATATCAACTTCAGTTTAATCATGAGGAAGATGGATTATGGTATATTGATTACCCTAATTGGCCTTTTGAGCATCACAACCTATTAATGGTTAATGGAGCAGATGAACTATGTGCTTTTCTTTCTGATGATGATAAGTTTACTAGAGTAAGTGTTATTCCTTCTAAGAAAAAGGAAAAACATGAAGGCTATTTCGAGTAAGAACAACTGGAAAGTGGACTTACCTCAGGAAGCACGTATAAAGTTAACAATCTTGAAGGTTTTGATAGAAACATTTCGATATGTCCAGTTACACTATTTGTGTTAGGAACATATCCCAAATACATCTATGTAAAGAAGGTATAAAGGATATCATGAGGGATTTATATTTGCTTGTTAAGAATGAGCAACTATAACCTTTGCAGTAATTTGCATTGGATAAGCTACAACTGCTAAAGATACGTGAAGGTTACGAACAGGATGTTTTCAAGAAAGCTGAAAGATAGAGGTATAGATTTCAAGCTTACTGCTTTAAAGCAGGATCAACAATGCAATACATACCAAAGCAATAAGTAGAATAATAATCACATAGCAGATGAAGTTGCCTTTTCACATAAAAGAGACAATGCAGATGATTCTCTTCATCGGTATTCAGGCTAGCGGCAAGACAACATTCTACAGGAGTGTTTTGGCTTGCCACGGCTTTGTGCATATCAATCTCGACACGCTACACAGACGTCATAAAGAGGCAATAGCTATAAGGGCATGCCTTGACCGAAAGATGTCGTTTGTGGTTGACAATACGAATCCAGAAGTCATTGATCGACAAAGGTATATTCCTCTGGCAAAATCGCAAGGATATGAGGTTATCGGCATCTTCTTTCAAAGCCGAGTGGAGGATTGTATCAAACGGAACGAAAAGCGCAATCGTCGCGTACCACGCCATGCCATTCCTTGCACATCGAACAAGCTACAAATGCCTTCCTATGATGAGGGATTTGACCAACTCTATTTTGTGAGAATTGTAGACAATGGTTTTGAAATAACTAAATGGAAAGAATAGATTATGGATTTTGACACTCTAGATCAACAAATGAGAAGTTTTGAGCAATCACTCGACCGTTGCATACCTCAAGACATCTACATTGTAGCACGCTTAGATGGTCATGGATTCACAAGGTTAACAAAAAAAGAATGGGATCTTAAGAAACCTTTTGACAATCGTTTTCGCGACTGTATGATTACCACACTTCGCCGATTGATGGATTGTGGCTTTAGGATAATCTATGGTTATAGCCAAAGCGATGAGATTTCGTTGCTTTTCCATTTGAGCGAATCCACGTTTGGTCGCAAGGAGCGTAAGTTGCTATCTATCCTTGCCTCTGAGGCATCAGTAACTTTCTCCATGGCTGCAGAGAGGCATGCCGTATTTGACTGCCGCCTCATCCCGTTACCAAGCGAACAACAGGTCGTTGATTATTTCAGATGGCGGCAAGAAGACGCTCACCGTAATTCGCTTAATAGCTATTGCTATTGGCTATTGAGAGCAGACGGGATCTCAGCTAACAAAGCTCAACAGCAGATAAGCGAAATCTCCAATGTACAAAAGAACAAATTACTTTTAAGCCACGACATCAACTATAACAACTTGCCTTCGTGGCAAAAGTATGGCGTGGGTATGTACTACATTGATGTAAAGAAAGAGGGCCACAATCCCATTACCGAACAACCCACTCTGTGTATTCGGCGAACGCTTCATCTCGAAGAGGACCTTCCTTTAGGTTCAACTTATTCTATGTTCCTTTCCCAGATATTGAGCAATAACACTCCTAAAGAAAAACAACGTCGTTAAGTTCTATATCTATACCCCAGTTCGGGATAGCACACACCCTTTGAAAGGCGTCACTACATTGCCAAACAATGACATGGTGCGTTCTGGTATCTTTCGTTTAAGGTTGACGGATACACTAAGTTGTATTCCCAAACAAGGTAAATGAAGAGATAGAAGGGAAGGTATGGCAGAGAAAAATAAATTGATTTCTAAGAGAGAATAAATTATTTTTCATCAGAAATCAATTTATTTTTTGTTTTGCAATAGGCGTTTTCAGAGGATAAGAATGGTGATATGAGCACGAGAAAGAATATGTACTGCAGGCATGTAATGCTCTTGTCTGGAGGCTTCAAGGCATTGTTATCCCGAACTGAGGTATATCTATAATGCGATATGTTTGCCAACAACATATCCAGTAGTCCATGCGGCTTGTAGATTAAAGCCACCCGTGATTGCATCAATATCAAGCAGTTCGCCCGCGAAAAACAAATGGGGATATTGTTTACTCTCTAAAGTATTGAGATTAACGTTACTAATTGCCAAGCCGCCACAGGTAACAAATTCTTCTTTATACTTACCACGACCATTGATCTGATATTGATCATTAGTAAGCACCTCTATGAGATGATTGATAGATTTCTTTCCCATCTCAGCCCACTTCCGTTCCTGCGGCAAAAGAGCCTTATCTAGCAAGTAATACCACAATCGAGAAGGAAGCGCAAAGGGATTGATGGTTGACAGTTGTTTCTTGGGGTTGACCATAATAAACTGCGTCAACTGTTTCGCCACTTCTTCTCTACTTAGTTGAGCTAACCAGTTAACAGCCAAGGAGCAAGCATACTGATGTTCAGAAAGATAGCGTGCTGCGTGAGATGAAAGTTTTAACACCGCAGGACCGCTCATTCCGCTATGAGTGATAAGCAAAGGACCTTGTACACGAAACTTGGTAGAAGGTATAGATACGATTGTCTCTGAGACTGATGTACCCGATAGTTCACAGAACGCTTTATCAGCAACGACTAGTGGGAAAAGCGATGGTACTGGTGTTTCTATCGCCATTCCTAACGATGAGAAGATTTGCAATCCTTCATTCTTTGGCAATCCACCCATTGTAAAGGCTACTCGGTCAAACGTCTTTTCCACCATATTGCAACCACCATCTTTATGTTGCTTAGAGGAAAATAGAAGTTGATAGTTTAATGATTCTTTGCATGGTATAATCTGCTTGAGGTTGTATCCCGGCAACAACTTCACACCTAACTGATGGGCTTGGGTTATGAGACAATCAATAATGGTTTGCGCATCGTCCGACTTGGGGAACACACATTCATTATCTTGCACATAGAGAGGCACGCCACGTCGTTCGAACCATTTAATCGTATCAGAATAATCAAACTGATTGAACAATCGTTTCATCAGTTTATGACCACGTGGGTACACTTGTTTCAGATCAGTCACATCACGAAACGAGTTGGTCAAATTGCAACGCCCACCACCTGTCATACCCACTTTAACAAGCATTCTTGGGTTCTTTTCAAAGACATAGACATTTATAGATGGATTGGTTTCCTTTGCCGTTATAGCAGCAAGGAGGCCAGATGCGCCTCCGCCAATGATAGCAATTCGTAACGATTCTGACATAAACAAAAATTAAATTCTTCTGCAAAGATACATTATTTCAGTGATAATCATTCTTAGGATACACACAAAAACAAAGAAGGACTTTGGTCAAATCAGTATTATTTAGTAATTTTGCCATCAGTTTTTGTGTTATTATAATAATGAGAGGCTCTTTATCCATAATCAGAATGTTAGTAGTCGCAACATCTCGGGCAAACCCCGACACATTCTCCATACGCAAAAACGAGTTTTAAACAGAAGATATTTAAGATAACATCCAATCTATAGGAAACAAAACAGATATGAAAGAATTTGAACTCATTGCCAAGACATTCATGGGACTAGAAGGTGTTTTGGCACAAGAGCTTACCGAATTGGGAGCAAACGATGTAGAAATTGGCCGTCGAATGGTATCATTCAAAGGCGATAAAGAAATGATGTATCGTGCCAACTTCCAGCTACACACTGCCATTCGCATTCTGAAACCGATTGCCCACTTTAAAGCGAAATCTGCTGACGATATGTACGAAGAGGTTAAAAAGATTGACTGGAGCCAATATATCACCCCAGGCAAAACCTTCTCTGTAGATTCAGTGGTTTATTCAAGCGAATTCACCAATTCACGTTTTGTAACTTATAAGGTAAAGGATGCTATCGTAGACCAGTTCCGCGAAAGGACAGGAGCACGTCCTAACATCTCCGTAACAAACCCAGACATACGCCTCAACATCCATATCGCAGAGTTTGACGCCACTTTATCACTTGATTCGAGCGGCGAATCACTTCATCGTCGAGGCTATCGCCAAGAGAGCGTAGAAGCGCCACTTAATGAGGTGTTGGCTGCCGGTATGATTCTGATGACTGGATGGAGAGGTGAAACCGACTTTATCGATCCTATGTGCGGTTCGGGTACATTGCCCATCGAAGCAGCACTCATCGCACGCAACATCTCACCGGGCGTTTTCCGCAAAGAATTTGCTTTTGAGAAATGGCCCGACTTTGATCAAGATCTCTTTAATGAGATTTACGAGGATGATTCACAAGAACGTGAGTTCAGCCACCACATCTATGGTTATGACTGCGACATGAAGGCAGTCAACACAGCACGCCTCAACGTAAAAGCTTCAGGCTTATCTAAGGATGTAACCATTGATCATCAGGATTTCAAAGACTTTAAGGCACCAACAGAGAAAAGTATCATCGTGATGAATCCACCATATGGTGAACGTATCTCCACCCCCAACTTGCTTGAAACATACAAGATGATTGGCGAACGCCTAAAGCATGAATTCATGGGTAATGACGCATGGATATTATCTTATCGTGAAGAATGTTTCCGTCAGATTGGTCTAAAGCCAAGTATCAAGATACCCGTATACAATGGTTCGCTCGAATGCGAGTTCAGACGTTATCAGTTGTTTGATGGAAAGATGAAGGAGTTTCGCAGCGAAGGTGGAATCGTAAAGACAGAAGAGGAAAAGCGCGAAATGGCTCAGAAGCATCGCTTCAAAAAGAATCGCGAGTTTAAGCAGCGCTTGGATGCGGAACAAGAGAACGAAGAGGCAGATATTCGTAGCTTTACCTTCCACAACTTTGACAATAAAGCGGAAAGAGACGCACGTCCTCGTATGGGAAAACGTTTCGGAAACGATGACAGACGTGATAAACGTGTAAACAAAAGACCATTTAAGGGAGGTAAACGTAATAGCAAACCTACATTTAACGACTATGAATAATAAAACAAGGAAGGGGCTTATGGCAACGGCCATTATTGGCGCATTCTTACTAAGCCCCTTAAACTCACCGATGGTCATGGCGCAAAAGCAATTCACCTTAGAGGATCTCAATTATGGTGGAACCAACTATTACCAACTATTACCAGAGAATCGCTACACCACATGGTGGGGTGACGAGTTGGTAAGATTGGATGCTGACCAATGTAACAGCTACAATGCTAAGAACGGCAAAGAGACAACCCTCTTTACGCTCAGCGATCTTAACCTGTGGGCTGGTTTAGACAATGATCACAAGGTTAGAAGTCTGTATTACGCATCTTTTCCATATGCAGACAAGTCGCAAGTGCTTGTAAGCAATGGTCAAGAAAGATTATTGGTGGATTTTGTTGCACATAAGGTGGTGGCTCGGTACACCATTCCTACAGATGCAAAGGTTGAGGACTGGAATAGCACTTCAGGGAATACTGCGTTTGTCAAAGACAACCAATTATATGTAGCTGACCCATCAAATCAAATCAAGCAGCTTACTAACGACGGCTCACGAAGCATCGTATATGGACAAAGCGTACATAGAGATGAGTTTGGTATTGATGGTGGACTATTTTGGAGTCCATCTGGAAAGCAATTAGCTTTCTATCGTATGGACCAAAGCATGGTCACCGACTATCCCCTTATCAATGTACCTGAAATCAATTGGACACCTAAGACGGGAGAATCGCGTTGTGCAACGCCTGCCCCAGAGAAATATCCAATGGCTGGGGAGACTAGCCATAAGGTAACAGTAGGCATCTACGATTTTTCTACACAACAAGTAGTTTACCTCAAAGCGGGCGACCCTACCGATCGATATTTCACCAACATTGCTTGGAGCCCTGATGGTGATTTGATATATATGTTTGAGCTCAATCGTGATCAAAACGATTGTTACCTTAACGCCTATAACACCACAACAGGCGAAAAGGTAGCTACGCTTTATCATGAGACGGATGCCAAATATGTAGAACCACTCCACCCTATTGTTTTCCTACCTTGGGATAAGAACAAGTTCATATTGCAGAGTCAGAAGGATGGTTATAATCATCTATACCTTTTTAATAATAAGGGGCAAGAACTCAAGCAGATTACTCAAGGCAAATGGGTGGTTATGGACTTGATTGGGTTTGACACCAAGCGCCATAGCATCGTATATGCAAGCAATGAATGTAACCCCATTCAGCGCAACTTATGGAGCGTCAGCATAGACAATGGCAAGCGCACACTTCTTGACAATGGGCGTGGGTGGCATAATGGCGTACTCAGCAAGAAAGGTAACCGAGTAGTGGATAGCTATAGCGAACCAACTGTTCCACGAGTGATCAATGAGATTAGTTTAGGGAGCAAGCCACAAACGACCAACATTCTTACAGCCGCAGACCCATGGAAAGGATACGACGTTCCTGAATATTGTAGCGGAACTATCAAAGCTGCAGATGGAACGACTGACCTATATTGGCGCATGGTGAAACCTATCGGATTTGACCCAAGCAAAAAATATCCAACTGTGGTTTATGTCTATGGTGGTCCTCATGCACACAACGTAGACGCACGTTGGCATTACGCTTCTCGTTCATGGGAGACCTATATGGCACAAAAAGGTTACCTTCTCTTCATCTTGGACAATAGAGGTAGCGAGAACCGTGGCAAAGCCTTTGAGCAAGTTACATTCCGTCAGTTGGGACAAGAAGAGATGAAAGACCAGATGAAAGGCGTAGATTATCTCAAATCATTACCTTACGTTGATCAAGATCGCATCGGTGTACACGGATGGTCTTTTGGCGGATTTATGACAATCTCGCTCATAACCAACTATCCCGATGTATTCAAAGTGGGTGTTGCAGGTGGTCCAGTAATCGATTGGAAATGGTACGAGGTGATGTACGGAGAACGTTACATGGACACACCTCAAGCTAACCCCGAGGGATATGCAAAGACCTCTCTGTTGGCAAAAGCCAAAGACCTAAAGGGCAAGCTACAAGTAATCATCGGACTTAACGACCCGACAGTGGTTCCTCAGCATGCCTATAGTTTCCTCAAAGCATGTATTGCTGCAGGTACCCAACCCGATTTCTTCGTATATCCTGGTGAGCCTCACAACATGCGCGGTCATCAAAGCGTACACCTACACGAACGTATCACACAGTACTTTGAAGATTACTTAAAACCAATAGCTCAATGAAGATATTACTATTAGGAGGAGGCGGTCGTGAACACGCCTTAGCATGGAAGATTGCTCAAAGCAACAAATGTGAGCAACTATTTATAGCTCCAGGCAACGCCGGTACGAGCACAGTGGGAACCAATGTCAATATTGGTGTTAACGTATTCGATAAATTAAAAGATTTTGTGGTAGACCATGCGATAGATCTCGTTGTGGTAGGACCAGAAGATCCGTTGGTAAATGGCATCTATGATGAGTTTAAAGCTGATACCCGCACCGCTTCTGTTCCCGTAATAGGACCATCCAAGCAAGGCGCAGTGCTAGAAGGATCAAAGGACTTCGCCAAGGGATTCATGAAGCGTCATCACATTCCAACAGCAGCATATGAAACCTTTGACGGCACGACCTTAGAGGAAGGTTTGCATTTTCTTGAAACCCTTAATCCTCCATACGTGCTTAAAGCCGATGGCCTTGCTGCTGGTAAAGGTGTGCTCATCGTTCCAACATTAGATGAAGCCATGAAAGAACTCAAAGAGATGTTGAGTGGTATGTTTGGTAATGCCTCTGCTAAGGTGGTTATAGAAGAGTTTCTTAGCGGTATTGAGTGCTCTGTGTTTGTACTAACAGATGGCAAGCACTACCAGATTTTGCCCGAAGCTAAAGACTACAAACGTATCGGCGAACATGACACGGGCTTGAACACTGGTGGCATGGGAAGCGTTTCACCTGTCCCCTTCGCCACTAGCGAATGGATGCAGAAAGTAGAAGATCGAATCATCCGACCAACAGTAGAAGGACTTGCAGAAGAAAACATTGATTATAAGGGATTTATATTCTTTGGTTTGATTAATGTAAAGGGCGAGCCTATGGTAATCGAATACAACTGCCGTATGGGTGACCCCGAAACAGAAAGCGTCATGCTACGCCTTAAGACCGACATAGTCGATCTCTTTGAGGGGGTTGCTAATGGTAATCTTGATACATACAAGGTTGAGTTTGACAATCGCGCAGCAGGTTGTGTGATGTTGGTAAGCGGTGGTTATCCTCAAGCTTATAAGAAAGGTTATGCCATCAGTGGCCTTGATCAGGTAAATGATGCCGTGGTATTCCATGCTGGTACAGCTCTAAAAGATGACCAGGTGGTAACTAGTGGTGGACGCGTCATTGCGGTAAGTTCATACGGAACAGATATCCATGCAGCCTTGAAACATAGTTTTGAAGAAGCTGACAAGATCAAATTCCAAGACAAATATTTCCGTCGCGACTTAGGTCAAGATTTGTAAATGAAGCGAATACAAAACAAGATTGCAGAAAGTAGGTGGTCTCTGCCCATATTAGCCCCAATAGCCATTGCGTTGTGGGGTGCGGCAGGGATTGCCAACTATCATATTTGGATTAACTTATTGTGCTTGTTGCTTTCCACCTATCTAATGGTGGAACTCAACAATGCCAATGCTTTGATACGCATATATAGCCGTATGGTATCAAGCGCTTTTGTGGTAATGGCTACCATTGCCATGTTCCAGATGGAGTCTTACAGGTCAGCTATTGTGATTTTGTGTATTGTGGGCTATTATACCAGTATCTTTCGTACCTACCAAGAGCCCGCTTCGCCAGGTTGGACCTTTTATGCATTCATCTGTGTGGGAATGTCAAGCATTGTTTGGGTGCAGACATTGTTTTTCTTGCCATTTCTGTGGCTGACCATGGGGGTTAACCTCCGAGCTTTAAGCTTTCGCAATTTTTGTGCTTCCATTTTCGGTCTTGTTCTCCCCTATTGGATTTATGCCGCTTTTGTGGCTTCGACTGGAGATTTTACCATTTTCATTAATCATTTCATAGATATTGCAGCATTCGACAAGCCATTCAACTATGAAACGTTATCTATCAATCAGATCATAACAGCTTCATTCGTTATTCTTTGCAGTATCATTGGCACGTTCCACTTTTTACGTCAACAGTTCAATGATAACTTGCGCACCCGAATGATTTATCAAGTGTTCATAATCATCAATACCATTGCTTTAGTGTTTCTCTTGTTGCAACCGCAACACTACGATGCACTATTGGGTATTTTGATAGCAAGCACTTCTCCGTTGATAGCTCATTTCATAGCACTAACGCATACACGATGGACCAACATGATGTTTAAATTGTTATGTCTATTGTCGTTGGCTCTTGTCGTTTACAACTTATGGATCAACTTATCGACATTCTTACCAACTATGGTTATGTAGGTATGCTTATTTCGGCTTTTCTCGCCGGAAGTTTCCTTCCTTTTAGTAGTGAAGCAGTGATGCTTGCATTGTTAGCAGCTGGTCTCAATCCCATAGAACTCATTATCTATGGTTCGGTTGGTAATGTTGCTGGTTCGATGTTCAACTACGTTGTTGGGCGTATGGGAAAGCTAGAATGGATAGAGAAATACCTGCATGTCAAGAAAGAGAGTATAGACCGAGCCCAACGTTTCATGGCTGGTCATGGTGCATGGATGGGCTTTTTTGCCTTTATTCCGATCTTAGGAAGTGGCATCACCATTGTTTTAGGTCTATCAAGAGCCAACATTCCGCTATCAGTATTAAGCATTACGATCGGTAAAGTTGTAAGGTACATCATATTAGTATATGGAGTAACATTCATATTTTGATGCTTTACGACGAATCAAGAATTGTAATGTAGGAAAGGTTTACATATTTAAAATAAAATAAAAAACTCGCACACATTACCCTAGTCCCATCATAATTTAGTATTTTTGCATCTTAGTAAAGAGAAATAACAACCAAAGTGTGGTGATTGATCCACAGTTTTTAATTATTTAATAACATCAATGAAAAAGTTTAAACTGGTGGACACAGTGCTTGGATGGGTTGCTTTTTTTATTGCAGCCTTTGTTTACTGTTCCACAATTGAACCGACAGCCAGTTTCTGGGACTGTCCTGAATTCATTACAACAGGGTATAAACTTGAGGTTGGTCACCCACCCGGGGCGCCATTCTTTGCTCTCACAGCCAACCTCTTTTCTCATTTTGCTAGTGACCCAAGCCAAGTAGCGCGTTGGGTCAATACGATGAGCGCCTTGTTGTCCGCCACATGTATTATGTTCCTATTCTGGACCATTACGCATTTGGTTCGCAAACTTATTGTGCGTGATCAAGACACCACATTCTCTTTGGCAAAAACTATCGCCATCGAAGGATCAGGATTGGTTGGTGCGCTTATCTATACATTCAGTGACACATTTTGGTTTTCTGCGGTTGAGGGTGAGGTTTACGCTTATTCATCTGCATTCACTGCCATTGTGTTTTGGCTTATCTTAAAATGGGAAGATTGTGCAGATCAGCCACATAGCGACCGTTGGTTGGTGTTGATTACCTATATGACCGGTTTGTCTATCGGTGTTCACTTGCTCAACTTGCTATGTATTCCAGCGATCGTACTTGTCTACTATTATAAGAAGGTGCCAGATGCTAACCTTAAAGGATCATTATTAGCCTTGTTGGTATCAGTGGTATTGGTGGCTGCCGTACTTTATGGTGTGGTTCCTGGCATCATCACAGTAGGTGGATGGTTTGAATTGTTCTTTGTAAATACATTGGGCATGCCATTCAACACGGGCTTGATTGTATACATCTTATTATTAGTAGGCTCATTCGTTTGGGCTATCTTCGAAACATACCAAAATAAGAATGCAACACGCGAGAACATTGCATTCTTGGTTGCTTTCGGTCTATTGGGTATCCCATTCTACGGATATGGATGGTCTGCTTTCTTTATAGGTGTGGTAATCTTGGCTATCGTGTTCTTTGTTCTGCGACTAAAGCGTACTGACAAGGAAAAGAAAGCTAAAGTGGCAATTGTAAGTTCACGAATCAAGAACACCGCATTGCTCTGTATGCTCATGTTGATGATTGGCTATTCTAGCTATGCATTGATCGTAATCCGTTCTTCTGCCAATCCTCCGATGGACCAGAACTCACCAGAAGACATCTTTACGCTCGGCAACTACCTTAGCCGTGATCAGTATGGTGATCGCCCATTGCTTTATGGACAAGCCTACACTTCTCAACCAGCTGTGGCTGAGGACGGCATGCACTATAAATTTAATGAAGGTGCACCTATCTACGAACGCAAAGAAAAGGCTAGCCCGGATGAACCTGATAGCTACTTCAAAGTAAGAAACAAGTCCACTCAGGTCTTCCAGCAGAACATGTTCTTCCCTCGTATGTACGATGCTGCACATGCAAGCAACTACGAACAGTGGATGGGAGGCATAAAAGGTCACGATGTGGATGGCGTCAAGATGCCTACACAGTTTGAGAACCTTAAGTTCTTCTTCTCATACCAATGCAACTTTATGTATTGGCGCTATTTCATGTGGAACTTCGCTGGTCGACAGAATGGTCTGCAAGGTAATGGCGAGAAGGAGCATGGCAACTGGCTTACAGGCTTTGACTGGTTTGACAATCATATCTTGGGATTGGGTGACCAAAGTAAGATGCCTGACCTACTCAAGAATGACAAAGGACACAACGTGTTCTATTGCTTGCCACTATTGTTAGGTTTAATCGGTTTATTCTGGCAAGCATTCCGCGGCAAGAGAGGCATCCAACAGTTCTGGGTGGTATTCTTCCTTTTCTTCATGACAGGTCTTGCCATCGTGCTATATCTCAACCAAACCCCATCACAGCCTCGTGAGCGTGACTATGCATACGCAGGATCATTCTACGCATTTGCCATTTGGTGTGGTATGGGTGTTGCAGCACTCTATGATTGGGCTAAGAAACTTAAAGTACCAGCAGTGTTGTCAGCAAGCGTTATCTCATTAGTATGTTTATTGGTTCCAATACAAATGGCATCACAAACATGGGATGACCATGATCGCTCTGGCCGTTACACTTGTCGTGACTTCGGTCAAAACTATCTGATGTCATTGCAGAAGGAAGGCAACCCTATCATCTTTACCAATGGTGACAACGATACCTTCCCATTGTGGTACAACCAAGAGGTAGAAGGCGTACGTACAGACGCACGTGTCTGCAACCTTTCATACTTGCAGACCGACTGGTATATTGACCAGATGCGTCGCCCTGCCTACGATTCACCTTCACTGCCTATCAACTGGTCACGTCTCGACTATGTAAGCGGTACCAATGAATATGTACCGGTAGCGCCCGACTTTAAGCAAACTGTGCTTAAGTACTATCAAGACAATCCCGAAGTGGCACGCAAGCAATATGGTGACGATCCATTTGAGTTGAAGAATATTCTCAAGTATTGGGTATGTTCAAAGGATCCTGACACTCACGTCATTCCTACAGATACGGTCTATGTCACCATAGATAAGAATGCCGTACGCAAGAGCGGTATGTTATTGCCATCAGACAGCATCCCTGACAAGATGATAATCTCGCTTCATGGTAAGGATGCGCTTTACAAGAGCGATCTGATGATGCTTGAGTTGATAGCCAACTGTAACTGGACACGTCCTCTATATGTAGCACTTACTGTTGGTGCGGACAACTTTATGAACCTTGGTGACAACTTCGTACAAGAAGGACTTGCCAACCGCATCACTCCTTTCAGAACAGTAAACGACAATATGCCTGGTGATCATTCTAAGATGGACACCCAGAAGACTTATGACGCAGTCATGAACCGCTTTAAGTGGGGCGGCCTACGTGCAAAAGGTTTCTACATGGACGAGACTATTCTGCGCCTATGCTATACCCATCGTCGTTTGATGGCAGAATTAGCATTACAACTCATCCAAGAGGGACAAGATGCAAAAGCTCTTAAAGTCTTGGAAAAAGCAGAACTAGAATTGCCTAGCTACAATGTTCCTCTAGAATACGTAAGTGGTTCTGGCATAATGGCACAAGCCTACTACCTATTGGGCAAGACCAAAAAGGCCGAAGAATACGTTAATTGGATGTGGAAGAATGGTTCTCAGTTTATCAGCTACTACACCTCGCTTAACGAGAACGGCTTTAACATGTCACAATCAAGCGTTGGAATGCATTTGCAGATCTTAGGAACACTGATGCAAATCACATCACAGTATGACAAGACATGGTGCGATGCACACAACGCTCAGTTTAATGGTATGATTAAAGCATGCCAAGCACGTGGCTATAACTTCGGTCAACAATGATTATTGAGCAACCGGCTAAATTCTTAAGGTGGTTATATCCCCATGCCTTATGGCGTATGAACCCATCCGAACGTGTGGTTTACCTCACGTTCGATGATGGGCCCATACCCGAGGCGACCCCTTTCATTCTAGATCAGCTCGATCAGTTTGGCGTCAAAGCTACTTTCTTCATGGTAGCTGACAACGTAAGAAAATATCCGGAGCTATATAAAGATATTGTCAGCCGTGGACATCAGGTGGGTAACCACACGTATCACCACATGGGTTCGTTCAAGCATTGGACGCTAACATATGCGGTAGATGTAACCGAAGCCAATGGACTGATACATGCCAAATACTTTCGTCCGCCTCATGGTTGGTTGCGACACACAGTGTATTGGTGGGTAAAGCTACATTATAGAGTGGTTATGTGGGACTTAGTAACGCGCGACTACTCCAAATGGCTCAATGCAGACGATGTATTCAATAATATTAAGAAGTACACGAGGAATGGATCTATTATTACGTTCCACGACTCACTCAAAAGCATTGACAAGCTTAAAACAGCTCTACCTAGATCTTTACAATGGTTGAAAGAACAAGGCTATGAGATGCGTCGGCTACCCGATGATCCGGAAGAGACCAAGTAATCATATGCAATAATCGCATGTAGGAGGTAAATATTGACAAAGTATTTACCTCCTATTTTGTTTTATTGCTGTCCGGTAAAACTCAAAAGGGCATAAGAGTTCGGTCCGAAGCCCTTTAAAATAGGACTTCGGGCTTAGTTTTTAAAAAAGTAAG
>CAVJZR010000061.1:0-14410 GCA_963654235.1 Bacteroidaceae bacterium
TCAGTTCACCATTGGCGGTGAGGTTTCCTTTGGCATCTACGGTGAAGTCGTTAAGGTAGATGTCGCGTGTCATCTTAAAGTACTTGCCCGTCACGTCGTTGTTAGCATCGGTGACGATGTAGGCGAGGTTGGCCAGATCCTGCGCGCTCTTGATAAGATAGGGCGACGAAGCCGTGCCGCTACCGTTGAAGCTTGACAACCCAGGGTTAGAACTGGGGTAGCTCCACTGTTCGGCTTTGCTTTCGGCAACGCTAGGCAGTGTCCCAAGGAAGAGGATGGACAGCACCAAGAGAAGATATATCTGAAGTCTTTTCATAATCTATCAATATAATAATGTAAAGTAAAGGTGGTGCAAAGGTACAACAATTTTCCTTTTGCTTATCCTTCCCCCCCCCCCAAAAAAAAACGCTCGGCGCAACTTATTCAGTCAGAAATGATTACCTTTGCAATATCTTTTCATAAGATATAGCTGCACTCGGGAAACTGAGAACTAGATTCTCTTTCCACTCGTTTGCAATATCTTTGTAGGTAAATAAGGTTTACTAATAGACTATAAGAGCTGAATAATATTTTACAGAATGAATAGAAGGATTATATCCCAAATGATGATGCAGAGATGCGCGCTGGTGGTGACGCTGCTGGTGATGCTCTCTCAGAGTATGCAGTCATGGGCTGCAAGCGAGGCGTATGCTCGTCTGAGTACGGACTGCACCACGCTGACGTTCTATGACGACGAAGGTAAGACGACCGACGACTATAGTCTGCCCACTGATGGCACGGCGCCACGATGGTCAAGCAATAGCGCTACGGTTACGACGGTGGTCTTTGACAAGAGTTTTGCCGACGCACGTCCCACAACGTGTCAGGGGTGGTTTTACGGAATGAGCAGTCTGACAACGATCAGCGGCATCCAATACCTCAACACCTCAGCGGCAACTAGCATGGTGAACATGTTCAATGGTTGCGCTCGTCTGACGTCGCTCGATCTGTCGGGCTTTGATACGGGCAACGTGACCTCGATGACCTATATGTTCAATGGTTGTAGCTCGCTCAGCTCGCTTGATCTCTCAAGCTTCCGCACGACGAAGGTCAACAATATGGCAGCGATGTTCGCAGGTTGTGAGCAGCTGAGCTCAGTCAAGCTGTCGAGCTTCGATACCCAAGCCGTCACCGAGATGGATATGATGTTCAAGGGTTGTAAGAAGCTGACCTCTCTAGACCTGACGAGCTTCAATACCGCCAATGTTGTCAGCACGTCAGAGATGTTTGCCGGCTGCGAACAGTTGACACGTATCGATGCCTCTGCCCACCTGGTGATGACCAAGGTGAGCTACTCTACGGATATGTTCACGGGCTGTAGCTCTCTCCAAGGCGCCGTGGCATACGATAGCTCCAAGACTGATGCCACTATGGCGCAGGCGTCCACGGGTTATCTGACGCTTATCTCTCGTATCTATGTGCGATATGCCGATCAGACGCTGACCTTCTCCAATGACGCAGGCTATGATCAGGGCGTCTATAGCTTGCCTTCGGATGCAAACGAAGCCCCCGACTGGCTGGACAATGCCGATGGCGTAGAGAAGGTGGTCTTTGACGAGAGCTTTGCCCAGGTGCGTCCCACGTCCTGTTCGCTATGGTTCCGTAAGATGGCTCATCTGACCACAATCGATGGCATCCAGAACCTTAACACCTCTGAAGCCACCAGCATGATGAGCATGTTCGAGGGTTGTAAGCAGCTCACGGGGCTAGATCTGTCAGGCTTTGTGACAGAGAAGGTGACCGATATGCGTGATATGTTCAAGGATTGCGCGCTGCTCACCGAGCTCGATCTGATAAGCTTCAATACCAGTGCGGTGACGCATATGGGCGAGATGTTCGACGGCTGTGAGTCGCTTCAGAGGCTCAACGTCTCTAGCTTTGACACCCACGCGGTTACAAGCATGATTGGTATGTTTGCCGGATGTGCTAGCCTGACGGCGTTAGACGTGACAGGATTTGCCACCGACGGCGTGACCGATATGAGCGAGATGTTCGATGGCTGTAAGGCCTTGACCTCTCTAGACCTGACGGGCTTCCATACCGATAAGGTGACGTTGATGACGGGAATGTTCGACGAGTGTGTCGCGCTTCAGTCGCTAGATCTGACCACGTTCAACACCGCCGCAGTGAAGGATATGACAGCGATGTTTGCCGACTGCTCCGCCTTGACGCGTATCGATGTCTCTAAGCGCTTTGTTACCACGAGCGTTATTGGTGCGGAAAGTATGTTCTGGGGCTGCAGCTCTCTCCAAGGTGCCGTGGCATATGATAGCGAGAAGACCGACGGCAGCATGGCGCAGTGGACCACGGGTTATCTGACCTTGCTCGAACGTGCCTATGCTCGATATGCCGATAAGACATTGACCTTCTATTATGACTCCTTCTATGAGAAGGGTTACTATCTTCTGCCTACTGACGCCACAGCACCCGCATGGCTGGAGCACAATACGGATGTAGAGAAGGTGGTCTTTGACGAGAGCTTTGCCACGGCACGTCCCACATCGTGTTATCAGTGGTTCAGCAATATGTCCCACCTTGCTACGATAGAGGGCTGGGCTCATCTCAACACCTCTGAGGTGACAACGATGAGCGAGATGTTCAGTGGCTGCTCGGCCCTCACATCGATGGACCTCTCGGCTATCAGCGTAGATAAGCTGAAGGACATGAGCGGCATGTTCGCTGGCTGCACGGCTCTCGAAGAGCTCTCCCTCTCCCATCTTGACAATGCCTTGGTGGAGAATATGCAGCAGATGCTCTCAGGATGTAGCAACCTTTCTAAGCTCAGCTTGGATGGCTTTGGTACGTCGAAGGTTACCAATATGTCAAGCCTGTTCTCAGGTTGTAAGAGCTTGACCGAGCTGGATCTCTCGGGATGGCATACGGACGCAGTGACCGATATGTCAAGCCTGTTCCAAGAATGTAGCGCACTGACCACGCTGAACCTGTCGGGCTGGACCACCTCGAAGGTCCAAAGCATGAAGGCGATGTTTGCAGGTTGCACGGCGCTGACCTCGATAGACCTCTCTGGCTTTGATACCCAAGCGGTCACGGATATGAATCAGATGTTTGCCGACTGCAAGGCACTGACCACGCTGAACCTAACCTACCTTAACACGGCTGCCGTCAAAGACATGGCGCAGATGTTTGGGGGTTGCTCGGCGCTAACGACCATCTATGCCTCTAGTAAGTTTGCTACCGATGGCGTGACCAGCTCTACGGGAATGTTCACGGGCTGTACCTCGCTCGTAGGCCTTGTCGGTTATGATAGCACGAAGACCGATAAGAGTATGGCCAATGCCTCTGGCTACTTCACCTTGATCACACGCCCCTATGTGCGCTTTGCCGATAAGACGCTGACCTTCCGCTATGATGGCTATTATGAGCAGGGCGACTATGACCTGCCCGCTGAAGGATCTGCCCCCAGTTGGCTCAAGGACCATCGCTTGGATGTAGAGAAGGTGGTCTTTGATGTGAGCTTCAGAGATGCGCGTCCCACAACGTGCTATCAGTGGTTCTATGGCATGAGTAATCTGTCTACGATAGAGAACATTGTTTTTCTCAAGACCCCTGAGGTGACGTCAATGAGCGAGATGTTCTCTGGTTGTCGAAGCCTGACGTCGCTATACATGTCTAGTTTTGATATTACCAAGGTGAAGGATATGAGCCGCATGTTCGAGGATTGTTCTCAGCTGACGGAGCTTAAAATCCTTTGGCCCAACTATAATGTAGAGAATATGGAGGGCATGTTCATGGGTTGTGCGGCTCTCAAGAACCTTGATCTTAGCCAGTTTGAAACACCAAAGGTTACCAACATGGCTCAGATGTTCCGTGGCTGCGAGAGCCTTACGTCGCTCGATCTCTCAAGCGCCCGTACCACCAACGTGACCAATATGACCGAGATGTTCCTTCAGTGCACTGGTCTTCAGTCGATCAATCTCTCGCGCTTCAATACCAGTAAGGTTACTGATATGTCCCAGATGTTCTCTCAATGTGCGAGCCTAGACTCGCTGGACGTGTCAGGGTTTGACACTCGTTCGGTCACCACGATGCAGGGGATGTTCCTCGGTTGTGGTAAGCTTCAGACGCTGGATCTCTCAAGCTTCAGTACCGCCAACGTCAATACGACGCTGGGTATGTTCTATGAATGTCAGGAGCTCAGCAGGATCTATGTCTCTCGGGCGTTTGTCATGACAGGCGTAGGTCTTTCAGCGGATATGTTCAAGGATTGTACCTCGCTCCAAGGCGCGGTGGCATACGATAGCTCGAAAACCGACGGCAGCATGGCGCAGTGGGAGACGGGTTACCTCACCTTGTTGGCAAAGATTTATGCTCATTATGCTGATAGCACGCTGACCTTCGCTTATGACACCTATTATGATGTGGACGACTATCCTGTGAACCTCGATAACCAAGACTATGACCTTCCCGAGTGGTGTGCTGCTCGTGGCGAGGATATCCATAAGGTGGTCTTTGACGAGAGCTTTGCCCAGGTGCGTCCTATCTCTACCATTGGTTGGTTCGCCGAATTGAAGAATCTCACCAACATCGAGGGAATGAAGAATCTCAACACCTCGAAGACGACCAATATGGTAGGGATGTTCTATGATTGTTCCTCGCTCCAAGAACTTGATCTGTCGGGTTTTGTTACCGATAGCGTGACCAATATGGCAGTGATGTTTTACGAATGTTCCTCTCTACAAGAACTTGATCTGTCTACTTTCCGCACCAGCAAGGTTACCATTATGGCTGGCATGTTCTATGGCTGTGAGAAGCTCGCTGAGCTCGATCTGTCGGGGTTCCGCACTGACAGTGTGATCAATATGGAATGTATGTTTTACGGATGTTCCTCGCTCCAAGAACTGGATCTGTCGAGTTTCCGTACCAGCAAGGTCACCAATATGGCAGGGATGTTCAAAGGCTGTGAGAAGCTCGCTGAGCTCAATCTCTATGGCTTCCGTACCAACAATGCCACCGATATGCAGAACATGTTTTTCAATTGTAGCTCGCTGAAGGTGCTTGACCTAGCCAGCTTCAATACCCGTTCGGCCAAATACATGTTCAGAATGTTCAAAGGTTGTAGCGAGCTTACAACGATCTTGGTATCTAAGGATTTTGTTACGACGAGTGTCAGCCAGTCGGACGATATGTTTACGGCTTGTACCAAGCTTGTAGGAGCCGTGGCATATGATAGCGAGAAGACCGATGCTGCGATGGCCAACTGGACTTCGGGTTACCTCTCCATGCCTAAGCGTGCCTATGCTAGCTATAGCAATCATTGGTTGGGCTTCTTGTATGATCAATACTATGACTCGAACGACTATTTTCTGCCTACCGGTGCGAATCAAGCCCCAGGTTGGTTGGAACATAAGGACGACATCGAAGACGTAGATTTCGAAGTAGACTTCGATGTGATTCGTCCCACGTCATGTTACAGGTGGTTCTACCAGATGCCTAATCTGACATCTATTAATGGCATCGAAAGCATCAACACCTCTTACGTTACCAGCATGGAAGATATGTTCCATGGCTGCCGTAGGCTTAAGGCGGTGAATCTGTTAGGAATGAAGACCCACAACGTAGAGAGCCTTAAGGGAATGTTTGCTTCCTGTGACTCGATAGAGACGCTTGATATGGCTAGCTTCAATACGGCAGCAGTGAAGGATATGTCCAACATGTTCAGTGGCTGCAGCTTGCTGAAGAGGATTGATGTCTCTAAGGGATTTGTTACCACAAGCGTCAGCCAGGGAGACGATATGTTTACAGGATGTACATCGCTCGTCGGCGCGGTGCCATTTGATAGCGAGAAGACCGATGCCACGATGGCCAACTGGACCACGGGTTACCTCACCTTGCCCACACGTATCTATGCAACATATGATGCCGATAGCACACTGACCCTATACTATGGTGCCGATTATGAGAAAGATAGCTATTTTGTGACCACTGACACATTACTTGCGTTACCTGGATGGTATAGCATCGCTAGGGACATAAGAAAGGTGGTATTTGATAAGAGCGTAGCCGAGGCTCGGCCTACATCGACCGAAGCCTGGTTCTACAATATGCGTCGGCTCAAGAACATCGAGGGTCTCCAATACCTTAACACCTCAAAGGTAACTAGCATGTTAGGAATGTTCTTAGGATGTATGAGGATTAAGTCGCTGGATCTGTCAACGTTCCAGACTGATAATGTGACAGATATGAGGTATATGTTCGGTGATTGTTATTCGCTCAAGTCACTGGATCTCTCGACCTTCCGTACCGATAAGGTTACCACGATGGAATATATGTTCTCATATTGTCCAAATCTTGAGTCGCTGAATCTCTCGACCTTCCGTACCGATAAGGTTACCACGATGGAATATATGTTTATGTCTTGTGAATCGCTTCAGTCGCTGGATTTGTCAAGCTTCAATACGTCTGCTGTAGAAAACATGAGGTATATGTTCGGTTTCTGTGACTCGCTCAGAAGGGTTGATGTATCCCGTTCGTTTGTCACCACCGCCTGTGAGAATGGCTCGTACATGTTTGATGGCTGCAAGAGTATAGTAGGTGCTGTGCCATATGATAGCGGTAAGGAACAAGAAGACATGGCCAATTGGACCACGGGTTACCTCACCCTAAAGGTAGGAAAAAATGGCGAGGACAACATCGGCGCCGTGGGCTCACCGCTGACCATCACCGATCTGCCGTTAGCTGACGACAAGGCGTTCACTCTATATGAGGAGTGCCCCACTGACACGGCATCATACACCCGCTCGGTCAGCAACCACTGGGCTACGCTCTGTCTGCCGTTTGCGTTCAGTGCGGATGGTAACAGCTCTGCCCGCTTCTACGCCGTAGGCCAGTATGACAAGGACAACATCAGCGTCACTGCGCTCACTGGTACCATCGCCGCCGGTACGCCTGTGCTGGTATATGTCAGTGGCAGCGAGCTAAGCATCAGTGCTGAGAACGTTGACGTCGTTGCTGAGCCAGCCAACAACACCGATGGCGTGCTGCAAGGTGTGTTCACCCAGACCGAGGTGGGGGATGACGATTACATCATCGCCAATGACCACTTCTGGAACGCTGCATGGCTCAAGAGCGATGAAGGATCTTCTGCTGAGCACGTCTACGTAGCGCCTTACCGCGCTTACCTCACGCTCGCTGACCTTGCCTCTGGCGCTAAACCCAATAGCATCAGCATAGGCTATGATGAGACCACAAGCATTGACAGCATCGATGGCGCAGCAAGCATAGAAAATCTCCTCGATGGCGCTGAGCTCTATGACCTCCAAGGTCGCCGCCTCACCGCTCCTCAGCGTGGTGTGATAATCGTTCGCAAGGGTGGCGTGAGCCGCAAGGTCGTAATAAAATAGGGGCCCCATAGGGGCTTTAGTCTCGGCCTCAGAGAGGCTTTAGTCTTGCTTCGCCTTATATATAAATAAAGGTAAAGCAATAGGATAAGAGAAATCGCAGATACAAGCTCACCCAGTGTGGTGGGAATGTATCTGCGGTTTCTCTTTTTTTTTGATTATTATCTCTTGAATGTTGCGACGTGAGACACGTCGCCCACTACATACCTATTTAAGGCGCAGCAAGACTAAAGCCCCTGTGGGGCCGAAGCGAGACTAAAGGGTCTGTGACCCCTATTAGGCGAATGTGTAAAAAAGTTTGTACCTTTGCACGATAGTTCTATTAACGAACAATCAACAAAGCTATATGGAATACATGTCACAGGAGGGTTACGACAAGCTCGTGGCCGAACTCAAGCATATGGAGAACGTGGAGCTCCCACAGGTGCGGGACGCCATCGCCGAGGCACGCGACAAGGGCGACCTGAGCGAAAACTTTGAGTATCATGCCGCCAAACGCGAGCAGGGCCGCTTGCTCAGTCGGATCCGCTTCAAGCAACGGGTGCTAGAGAACGCGCGCGTCATCGATGTGTCACGTCTGCGCACCGATGGCATCGGACTGCTCTCACAGGTGGAGATGACCAATCTCACTACGGGCGCACGCATGACCTATACCATCGTCAGTCCACATGAGGTGGATCTCAAGGCGGGGAAGATCTCTATCAAGTCGCCCATCGCACAAGCACTCCTCGGGCACAAAGCCGGCGACTCTGTCAAGGCACACGTGCCAGCCGGCACACTGCAGCTGCGCATCGAAAACGTTATCGGCCCCTTATGAAAGAGCCGAAATCTTTCTAAGGGAAATATTTGTAGGTATCAGATAAAAGTTGTACTTTTGTATCCGTACAATGTATTTAGGGGCATAGCCCAGCTGGTTTAGAGCGCTGCAGTCACATTGCAGAGGTCATCGGTTCGAACCCGATTGTCCCTACTTATCCTATACCTATATTTATTTATTTATGGATCTGTTCCGAGCAATTGGAGCAGGTCTTTTTTTTGCTTCATCCGTTGCGGGCGTAGATAGATCCTCGCTGACCTGATAGTGGGTGCGGTGAGACACCGCACGTTCACCTTTTCTCACTAATGGGTCTTCAGTGTTGTTTGCTCGTTTGGGGCGCAGCAAGACTAATGGGTCTGTGACCCCGCAGCAAGACTAAAGGGGTCCGTGACCTGCGGCGAAGCGAGACTAAAACCCCTGTGGGGTCTAAGGTTTGGCAAAGACAAAATAGACTGCGGCGACGAGGCAGATGAAGGCGGCGAGGTGGTTCCAGTGTAGGCTTTGTCCTTGGAAGAGCACGTTGGCTATCACGGCAAAGACGATGAGCGACACACACTCTTGTATCACCTTGAGCTGAACCAGGGAGAACGGGCCGCCGTTGTCGATGAAGCCGATGCGGTTGGCGGGTACCTGACAACAATACTCGAAGAAGGCGATAGCCCAACTGAACACGAT
Organism: Bacteroidaceae bacterium; assembly: GCA_963654235.1. Classification (GTDB taxonomy): domain Bacteria; phylum Bacteroidota; class Bacteroidia; order Bacteroidales; family Bacteroidaceae; genus Prevotella. The sequence goes on from CAVJZR010000061.1 coordinate 8,890, forward strand.
CACGCCTATCAAAGGCCAGTGGCTGCTGACGCCACTCTGTTGTAAGCGGAGATGACCATACCATGCAATGGTCATGAAGATGTTGCTCAGGAAGAGCAACAAGATGGTATATAATGCGTTCATATGGTTTTTTCTTTTGAGTAAATAGACATAATGGGCATAATAGGCCTATTAGGCATAATATTCATAATAGGCCTATTAGATGGGCGAAGCCAGATATCAGAAGGCATTGGGGTGGGATGTGTGTGGCTTGTTCGTGCTGCCACTGCTCATCGTTGGGTAGATAGGCGGTGTGCCATCCGGCTTGTGTGGCGGGTAGGATGTCGCTCTTAAGGCTGTCGCCCACCATGAGGGCTTGGTGGGGCTGGATGTGGTAGCGCTCTGCTATGTGCCGATAGGTGTCGGCGTCCTTATGTGTGACGATGTGTGTGGCGTGGAAGAGCGGTTTGAGGCCGGAGCGGTCTATCTTGCGTTGCTGGTCTAGGAGCTCGCCCTTGGTCAGGAGGATGAGCTGGAAGCCCTGAGCGCGCAGTGCTGATAGGGTGGGGCGCACGTCGGGATGGGGGGTGATGGGCATCTCCATGAGCTCGTAGCCCAGGTGGAGGATATCCTCGATAACGTCCGGCGTGACGCGGTGATGCGTGGCGGTGAGAGCGTTCTCGATGAGCGATAGGGTGAACGCCTTCACGCCGTATCCGGTGAGCGGTAGGCGCTGGGTCTCGGTGCGGTAGAGCGAGGCGTGTGCCTCGTCAGCGCTGATCCATGGGCGGAGCAGCGTGGCGTAGCGGGTGATGATGTTGTTGTAATGGCGCTGACAGGGCCACAAGGTATCATCGGCATCAAAGGCGATGAGCTTGATGCCGTGTAGGAGGGTGGTGGCGTCCATGTCAGCAACCCCAGTAGTCGTCTACGGCCATGTCGTGATAGCACTCGGTCATCTCGTCCATGGCGCAGTTGAAGAGGTCGTCCGTCTTACATGCGGTGCGATAACAAGCCTCGAGGCCTCCGCGCTCGTCCAGCTGGTCCCACACCAGGTAGGGCTCATCGTGTAGCAAGGTAGCCATGGCGTCACCCATGAGGCGTGTGACGGTGGCTTGGCGCACCTTGTTGTTCGTTCCGTTCATGGTGATCAGCGAGCGTATGACCAGTCCGTAGGCGTGCATCCCGGCTCGTACCACGGCGCGTATGGCTGCTGGTGCGGCTACCATGTCATGGTCGTCAGCGTGACACCAGTGTTCCATGTGCTCACTGATGGGTTCGCGTCGGCCGCTGACCATCGTGGCCAGGCAGCGACGATATCCGCGCTGGAGGGCGTAGAAGAGCTTGGTGCGGCGGCAGGCAAAGCGGAGCAGATCCGTTGCCATCGTGGCTTGGCTGAAGTGTTGCGCTTCTATCTCGCTCACCGCAGCGGGATAGCTGGTATAGTTGAGCGCGATGAGCAAGGGCGTCATCACCTCTGAGTAGCGATTGATCACTTTCTCCACCTCGTCTACCATCAACCGTCGTAGGTCTATGGGGTCGTAGCTGCTCTCTCTGGGGGCGAGACCTTCGATGAGGGCGGTGGTGTAACCGTCAAAGAAGACATGCGTCATCGCATCAACAACCTTAAATCTGTTTATCTCCATGGTTAGGTATTAATGGACTGATGGGGGTCACGGACCCATCAGTCTCTTTTCTCGTTCTGTGTGCAGTGAGACACTGCACACACTACATTCGGCGCAGCGATACTAATGCCCCTGTGGGGCCTATTAAGGGGTGTGACCCTTTACTCAAAATAATAGAGGAAGGTGGCGATACCCTCGAGTGCTGGTTTGCGCTCGCCTTCGATCTCGATATGAAACTTGATTTGCACCTTGCAGATGCCTCTTAGGTTCTCGATGCTATGCAGCGAAGCCACCAGGCGCACGCGACTGCCAGTGAGCACGGGTTTGCCGAAGCGCATCTGATCCATACCATAGTTGACCATCATCTTCAGGTTGTGTACCTCGATGATCTGCTCCCACATATAAGGCAGCAGTGAGAGCGTGAGATAGCCGTGTGCTATCGTGCTGCGGTAAGGGCTCTCGGTGCGTGCGCGCTCCACATCCACGTGTATCCACTGATGATCCAGCGTAGCATCGGCAAAGGCGTTGATACGCTCCTGATCCACTTCCAGCCACTCGCTACGACCTAGCTCTTGGCCCAGGTGGGTGGCAAACTCTTCATACGAATTGATTACAAGCTTTTCCATTGTTCTTAGTTTTTTGACCATTCCGTGCCGCTTTTTTAGTCTTACATTTTGCAAATTGTTCGATTGCCTTTTGCAAAGTATACGATTGCCTTTTGCAAAACCCTCGAACACCTCCCGTCAGCTATGAGCCGTCAGATGAGCAGCGCGCACGGTCGTTTCATCATCGGCACAACATGTGCCACAGCGTACAAAGGTACGAAAATATTGTTATATCCCCACCATCCCAAGCGTTTTATTCCACGGTCCATCTTCTTTCTCGGTCATCTTCCGGTCAGGGAACGATTAGTTCACCTCTATGCTTGCTAACTAGTTTACACACACACCTTTAACCAATGTTGCTTACGGAAACGGTCCAACCACACGACGTAACTCTACCCGAAAGATTTCCCCTCCGAATACTAACCACTCTCATTATCAAGCATATAACACTATTTAACAATAAGAAAACGCACCCAAAAGCATCATTTATCCAAATCTTTTACTTACCTTTGTCCTCGCTTTGCCGCCGCTCAAGGAAGGCTGCCCCATAAGGCAAAGCAAGCATAAAAAGGCGAAGCAAGCATAAAAAATACTGACATGATACAGACTGTTCTCAAACGCGACGGACGCGTGGTGGGCTTCAACGAACAAAAGATACAAGCCGCCATCCGAAAAGCCATGATCCACACCCAGAAAGGTGAGGACGAACAACTCATACAGCGCATCTCCACACACATCGCCATCAAGGGCAAAGACCAGATGAGCGTGGAAGACATACAAGACGCTGTGGAAAACGAGCTCATGAAAAGCTCACGCAAGGACGTAGCCAAGGTGTACATCGCCTACCGCGACCAGCGCAGCATAGCACGCAAAGCCAAGACACATGACATCTTCATGAGCATTGTCAACGCCAAGAACAACGACATCACGCGTGAAAACGCCAACATGAACGCAGACACGCCAGCCGGAATGATGATGAAGTTTGCCTCCGAAACCACCAAACCCTTCGTGGACGACTACCTTCTGTCCGAGGACGTGCGCTACGCCGTGGAACACAACTATCTGCACATACACGACAAGGACTACTATCCCACCAAGAGCCTCACCTGCGTGCAGCACCCGCTGGACAAGATCCTACAGTATGGCTTCACCGCCGGACACGGATCATCACGCCCCGCCAAGCGCATAGAGACCGCATCCGTGCTGGCATGCATCTCCCTGGAAACCTGTCAGAACGAGATGCACGGAGGACAAGCCATACCCGCCTTCGATTTCTACCTCGCACCTTACGTGCGCCAGTCGTACATAGAAGAGGTCCGCAACCTCGAAGCCCTATCCGGCCGCGACCTCTCAGCCCACTATCAGCGCCCCTTCACCGACTATCTGGACCAGCCCCTCGACGGCCTCGAAGGCGATGAACGCCTCATACAGCACGCCGTCAACAAGACCGTGGGACGCGTACACCAAGCCATGGAAGCCTTCATCCACAACATGAACACCATCCACTCACGCGGTGGCAACCAAGTGGTGTTCTCATCCATCAACTACGGTACCGACACCTCAGCCGAGGGACGATGCATCATGCGTGAGATCCTCAAGAGCACCTACCAAGGCGTAGGCGGCGGCGAGACAGCCATCTTCCCTATACAGATATGGAAGAAGAAACGCGGTGTCAACTATCTGCCCACCGACCCCAACTATGACCTCTATCAGCTGGCATGTAAGGTAACGGCACGCCGCTTCTTCCCCAACTTCCTCAACCTCGACGCCACCTTCAATGAGAACCCCAACTGGCACGCCGACGACCCACAACGCTACCAGTGGGAGATAGCCACCATGGGCTGCCGCACACGCGTCTTTGAGAACCGCTTCGGACCCAAGACATCCGTAGCACGAGGCAACCTGAGCTTCTCCACCATCAACATCGTCAAGCTCGCCATCGAGTGCATGGGCATACATGACCAGCATGAGCGCGTAGAAGCATTCTTCCAAAAGCTGGACCGCATGCTCGAGACCACAGCCAAACAGCTCGACGAGCGCTTCCAGTTCCAGAAGACCGCCCTGGCCAAGCAGTTCCCCTTGCTCATGAAGTATCTATGGATAGACGCCGAGAAGCTCGGACCCAACGACACCGTAGAGCAAGTGATCAACCAAGGCACCCTCGGCATCGGCTTCATCGGACTGGCCGAATGTCTCAAAGCCCTCACCGGACACCATCACGGCGAGAGCCAGGAAGCACAAGAGCTGGGCCTGAAGATAGTCAGCCATATGCGCAACCGCGCCAACGAGTTCTCAGAACGCTATCAGCACAACTACTCCATCCTCGCCACACCAGCCGAGGGACTGAGCGGACGCTTCACCAAGTATGACCGCAAGGAGTTTGGCGTCATCCCCGGCGTCACCGATCGCGACTATTATACCAACTCTAACCACGTCCCCGTCTACTATAAGTGCACCGCCCTACACAAGGCACAGATCGAAGCACCTTACCACGACCTCACCCGCGGCGGCCACATCTTCTACGTCGAGATAGACGGCGACGCCACACACAACCCACAGGTCATCATGAGCGTCGTGGACATGATGGACCGTTACAACATGGGCTACGGCAGCGTGAACCACAACCGCAACCGCTGCCTGGACTGCGGCTACGAGAACGCCGACGCCGATCTCAAGGAGTGCCCTAAGTGCCACTCGACCAACATCGACCGCCTACAACGCATCACCGGCTACCTCGTCGGCACCACCGACCGCTGGAACCACGGCAAGCTGGCCGAGCTGCACGACCGCGTCACACACGGTTTCAGCGACGCCGCCCCAGGGTCACAGACCCATTAGTCTCGGCCCCACAGGGGCATTAGTCTCGCTTCGGGGTCACAGACCCTTTAGTCTCGCTGCGCCTAATAGGCATAATAAGCATCAAGGCTTATACCACCTATACACATCGAGAGCTGACCGATAGAAGTCCCAAGATAGCTTCTGTCAGTCAGCTCTTTACGTTATATAAGATGTTACGCAGCCGGATATGATTATATATATAAGAATATCTTTATATAATTGCATTATTATGTGGTTATACCTTTCTATATATAGATAAATATGTTTTAGCGGATGAAACAGATATGGAAGAATCATGCAAAGCCTCTCGGAGCATTTCTATAATAAGAAAAAGATATATTGCCCATGCTGATAGCATATATTAAGAAAGCACATCTCACACACCCATAACCCCCAAAACCCTTATATATAAATAGGGTCTGCTAATTAATTATAAGTATTTGATTATTAACATGTTATCACATAAAATATTTG
>CAVJZR010000062.1:0-14353 GCA_963654235.1 Bacteroidaceae bacterium
AAAATAAAAGGTCTGCAAGTAAGACTTGCAGACCTTTTATGTAGCGGGGGTGGGACCCGAACCCACGACCTCCGGATTATGAATCCGACGCTCTAACCAGCTGAGCTATCCCGCCATCCATATGGCTTTCGTTTTCAAAAGCGAGTGCAAAGGTATAGATAAATTTTGAAACAACCAAAAATATTGGCAATTTTCTTTTCGCTGCCGGTCGTAAAATTCAAAAAAAAAGTAAAACACACGTGTCTATATCTTTTTTTATGTACTTTTGCAGACCAAGAAAGTGGCTCCCATGCACTTAATCAAGAAATTAGATATATTCATAGCCAAACAGTTTGGCCAACTCTTTGCAGGAACGTTTTTCATCAGCCTGTTTGTACTGATGATGCAGTTTCTATGGCGATACATTGACGACCTTATCGGAAAAGGCTTGTCAATGGATGTGTTGGCAGAGTTCTTTTGGTATATGGCGCTGATTATGGTGCCCCAAGCGTTGCCACTTGCCATTCTGCTTTCTTCGCTGATAACCTATGGTAACCTAGGTGAGAGTAGTGAGTTGACCGCTATCAAGGCGGCTGGCGTTTCGCTGATACAGTCGTTCAAAGGACTGATTGTGGTGAGCGTGCTCATTGCCTTGGGCTCATTCTACTTCCAAAACAACGTGGCGCCTCATGCGCAGATGAAGTTGGCACAGCTTATGATCTCGATGAAGCAGAAGAGTCCAGAGTTGGAGATTCCCGAAGGCGTGTTCTACAATGGTATTCCACAAACCAATCTCTATGTTGAAAAGAAAGACATGACCACGGGTAAGCTCTATAACATCATGATCTACCGCATGACAAACAGTTATGAGGATCAAGCTATTATCCTTGCCGACTCGGGTATGTTACAGTCGACGGCAGAGAAGAAGCACCTCGTGATGAATCTTTGGAGCGGAGAGTGGTTTGAGAACATGCGCTCAGAGGAGCTGTCGGGAAGCGCCAGTGTACCTTATCGCCGTGAGACGTTCATCCATAAGAAGCTTGTAATTGACTTTGATGGCAACTTCAGTCTTACCGATGCGGCGGGAATAGCCGGTAATGCGCGTACGAAGAGCCTCGATCAGATCAGCCAAGGTATCGATTCGCTCAACCAGATGTACGATAGCATTGGCAAAACCTATTATAAAGACGCATGCTCTTTCTATTATCAGCAGAAAGATTTGGGTCCGCGTCAACAGGCTTTGGCTGTCAAGCAAGCTCAGTCGGATCATTTTGATATCGATTCGCTCTACGCTAAGATGCGTCCTTCGCAGAAACGACAAGCGCTAGATCGTGCATTGAGCGTGGTGCAACAAGAGCAGAGCGACTTGGAATTTAAGAGCATGATTACCTCCGAAGGCGATAAGGAGATACGCCAGCATAAGATCGAATATATCAATAAGTTTACCTTGTCATTGGTATGTATCATCTTCTTCTTTATCGGAGCTCCTCTTGGCGCAATTATCCGCAAAGGTGGATTGGGTGTACCAATCATTGTCTCGGTAATCGTATTCATTATATATTATATATTGGATAACACCGGATACCGCATGGCACGTCAAGGATCGTGGGCGATATGGTTTGGTAAAGGACTCTCGTCGGCAGTGCTGATTCCTACGGCAATCTTTATCACCTACAAAGCCAATAAAGATTCGGCGGTGTTTAATATGGATGCATACAGAGCCGTGTTCATGCGAATGCTCGGATTGCGTACCCGACGTCATATCAGTAGTAAAGAGGTGATCATTCATACGCCCGATTATCTGCAAGATGCCGAGAGCCTACGTACTATAAGTGCTGAAGTGGAGGCGTACGCCCAAGCATATAAGCTTACATTGCCGCCCGACTTTGTGAAGACGTTCTTTGCGTATCGGCCCGATCATCAGATCGAACAGATCAATGATAAGCTAGAAGCGGTGATCGAAGACTTGAGCAACACACGCAATAGGGTGGTGCTGACCGAACTGAACAAGTATCCTGTGCTCGCAGTGAAGGCTCATACGCGCCCCTTCGAACGCAAATGGCTCAATGTGACGGCAGCTATCATCGTGCCATTGGGGTTGTTCCTCTATTTCAGAATGTGGAGATTCCGCCTACGTCTGCACCGTGACCTCAAGGCAATCATTGCTGCAAACGATGCTATAATAAAAGAGGTGGAACGCATGGAAGCCTCCAAGCAATCTCAGAAACAATAATCACAATCATAGAAAGGGAATGGAAAACTTTAAGATGAGTAGCGTTGAAGAAGCGTTGGCAGACTTCAAAGAAGGTAAGTTTGTTATCGTAGTAGACGACGAAGATAGAGAAAATGAAGGCGATCTGATTATCGCCGCCGAAGCAATCACCCCCGAGAAGGTGAACTTCATGCTTATGAATGCGCGTGGTGTGCTCTGTGCGCCTATCACGCTGAGCCGATGCGAGGAGCTTGACTTGCCCCATCAGGTATCGGACAACACCTCTATGTTGGGCACACCGTTCACCATCACCATTGATAAACTAGAAGGTTGTACCACAGGAGTGTCGGCACACGATCGTGCTGAGACCATCAAGGCATTGGCTGATCCTACCTCTACCCCAAAGACCTTTGGTCGCCCAGGACACATCAACCCTCTGTACGCACAAGACAATGGCGTGTTGCGTCGTAGCGGACATACCGAGGCAGCCGTGGATCTTTGTAAACTAGCCGGTATGTACCCCGCAGCGGCACTGATGGAGATCATGAACGAGGATGGTACCATGGCACGATTGCCACAGTTGGCTGTGAAAGCACAAGAGTGGGGACTCAAGGTAATCTCGATAAAGGACCTGATCGCTTACCGCTTGCAGCGTGAATCGCTTATCGAGGTAGGCGATGAGGTGGAGTTGCCAACCCAATACGGCGATTTCCATTTGATACCATTCCGTCAGTCAAGCAATGGTTTGGAGCACATGGCGCTTATCAAGGGTCAGTGGAGCGAGCACGAACCCATTTTGGTACGCGTACACTCGTCTTGCGCAACCGGCGATATCCTTGGAAGCAAGCGTTGCGACTGCGGCGAGCAGTTGCACAAAGCCTTGCAGATGATTGAGAAAGAAGGCAAAGGCGTACTCATCTATATGCAACAGGAAGGCCGCGGCATTGGTCTGATGAACAAGATTGCGGCTTACAAACTCCAACAAGAAGAAGGCTTAGATACCGTGGAGGCCAATGTGCATCTCGGGTTTAAGCCAGATGAGCGCGACTATGGCTGCGGCGCTCAGATGCTTCGTCACCTCGGAGTGCATAAGATGCGCTTGATGACCAACAATCCTACTAAGCGTGTCGGACTAGAAGCTTATGGTTTGGAAATCGTAGAGAACGTTCCAATAGAGGTTTCTCCTAATCCTTACGATTACCGATACCTCAAAACCAAGCAAGACCGCATGGGACACGAATTGCATATTAAATAAGTATTATACTATAATATAAGAGAAAGGCAGGTGCACGTATCTTCGTTGCATCTGCTTTTTTTTTAATTATAATAACGTTTCATCGAAAAATAATAATGGCATTATTTCGTTTACATAGATAAAATAACTACTTTTGCAAAAGAGTATTTAAACATTTAATGACAGTATGACACAATTATCCGATCGTTTGAATCGACTTGCACCCTCAGCTACTTTGGCTATGTCACAGAAAAGCAGTGAGATGAAAAGCCAAGGCATTGACGTTATCAATATGAGTGTGGGCGAACCTGATTTCATGACTCCCGACTTTGTAAAGGAAGCCGGTAAGAAAGCTATCGACGATAACTACTCTAAGTATTCACCTGTTCCTGGATACCCAGCGCTGAGAGAAGCCATCTCTGAAAAGTTGAAAAACGAGAATGGACTATCTTATTCGCCTAGCGAAATCATCGTTGGCACAGGCGGAAAGCAAGGCGTCTGCAACACCATCTTGGCGCTTGTCAATCCTGGCGAAGAGGTAATTGTTCCCGCACCTTATTGGGTGAGCTATCCGCAGATGGCTAAGTTGGCTGGCGGTGAGCCCGTCGTGGTGAGAGCCGGCATTGAGCAAGACTTCAAGATCACACCCCAACAGCTAGAAGAAGCCATCACTCCCAAGACCAAACTCCTCATCCTCTGCTCACCAAGCAATCCTACGGGTAGCGTGTATAGCAAGGACGAGCTTGAGGCTTTGGCCAAAGTGGTTCTCAAACATGATAATCTGTATGTCCTCTCAGACGAGATCTATGAGCACATCAACTATATCGGCGGTCATGCCAGTATCGCTGCGTGCGACGGAATGCGCGAACGTACCATCATTTGCAATGGCGTGAGCAAGGCTTACGCAATGACGGGTTGGCGTCTCGGATGGGTGGCAGCACCTCAATGGATTGTGAAAGGACTTAACAAACTGCAAGGTCAATACACCAGCGGTACCTCTTCGGTGAGCCAGATGGCAGCCTTGGCAGCATATAAAGGAGATCAAAACTGCGTTGTGGAGTTTCGTAAAGCCTTTGAGCGCCGTCGCAACTTGATTGTCGAATTGGTTAAAGCAATTCCAGGATTGGAATGTAACACCCCTCAAGGTGCCTTCTACGTGTTCCCTAAGTGTGCGTCATTCTATGGCAAGACCGATGGCGAAACCACCATCAACAGTTCGTCCGACTTTGCGATGTATCTCCTTGAGAAAGCTCATGTAGCCACCGTAGGCGGCGATGCCTTTGGCGATCCCGACTGTTTCAGAATGAGTTACGCCACAAGCGATGATAATATCAAGGAAGCTTTGAGACGTATCGGTGACGCCTTGGCACAACTTCATTAATACATAACAAATGTTTCTAAACTAGGACAATGCCAAATGTAATCGATAACGGCTTGTTAAAAGACGTTAACTATATTGCGGTATTCCTTATAAATGATTAACTTTGCGCAACGACTATGTTAGTTGTAATCTATGATAGACGCAAATCAAGTTGATTAAAAAGATAAAACAACAAGTTAAATTTATCAATAACTAAAAATTAATTTTTTCAAATTATGGCAACACAACAAAAAGCTGTAGCCCCCAAGAAACAGTCTGCGGGCTTCACAGGAGTTAGAAATGCATTCTGGATTATTGTCGTTTGCGCAATTATTGCATTCGCTTTGTTCTACACATGGTTCGGTAACCCTATGCACTTTGAGGGTGGCACTACTGCAGGTAACCCAGCAGACGTTTGGGGTACAATCTTCAAGGGTGGTGTGATCGTGCCTGTTATCCAGACATTGTTGCTCACCGTGCTCGCAATGAGCATCGAGCGTTACCTCGCTTTGAAGACCGCTTTCGGTAAGGGCGCTCTTCCTAAGTTCGTTTCTAACATCAAAGCCGCTCTCGCAGCTAAGGATTTCGCTAAGGCTCAGCAGCTCTGCAACCAGCAGAAGGGTTCTGTAGCTAACGTAGTAAGCGCTTCTCTCGCAGCTTATCATGAGATGGAGAGCAACGTAAACGCTTCTTTGAAGAAGAGCCAGAAGGTTGCTAAGATCCAGCAGGCTCACGAGGAAGCAACTCAGCTCGAGATGCCTACTCTTACAATGAACCTTCCTATCATTGCAACAATCGTTACTCTGGGTACATTGACCGGTCTTCTCGGTACTGTAACTGGTATGATCAAGTCTTTCTCTGCTATGGGTGAAGGCGGTGGCGCTGACTCTGCTCAGCTCTCTGTCGGTATTTCTGAGGCCTTGATCAATACCGCATTCGGTATCGCAACATCTTGGTGCGCTGTGGTTTCTTACAACTACTACACCAATAAGGTTGACAAGTTGACTTACGCCCTCGATGAGGTTGGTTATTCTATCGCTCAGACATACGAAGCAAACCACACAGAAGAGGCTTAATTTTTGCTAACCCTTTTAAAATCTTATCGCTATGGGTAAAGTAAAAATTAAGAAGAGCGACGTCTGGATTGATATGACTCCTATGTCGGATGTCATGACTTTGCTGCTCACCTTCTTCATGCTCACCTCCACATTCGTGAAGCCAGAGCCTGTGAAAGTGAACGTTCCAAAGTCAGTATCAAAGGTAGACGTTCCCGCTAATGACGTATTGACGATCATCGTAAATCCTGTCGTGAAGAACGGACAGACTACAGACGATGGTCAAGTGTTCTTGCGCATTGACAACACAAAGATCCTTGCAGGTCTGATCAATGACATGGGCATCCAGTTGACTCCAAAGCAGCTTGAGACCTTCAAGGCTGAGACAACCTTCGGTATGAACCGTGACGACCTCCCTGCATACTTGTCAATGGCACCGAGTGCACGTTCCAAGATGCTCGCTGCTAAAGGCGGTATCCCCTTGGATAGCATTCAGGGCAAGCAGAGTGAGTTCCAGGATTGGGTTTATGCATATGAAACCGAGATGGGAACAGTGGATAATGTGAAGATCGCTATCAAGTCTGATGCACGCACACCTTACAAAGTAGTACGCAAGGTGATGAGCGAGCTCCAGGATCTTGGTATCTCCGACTATTATCTGATTACCGAGTTAAAGTCTAAGAAGGAGGATTAACAATGGGAAAGAAAAAAGAAAGCAAGCAAAAGAAGATAACAGTCCGCGTAGACTTTACGCCTATGGTGGATATGTTGATGCTTCTTATCACATTCTTTATGCTCTGTACCACATTGAGCAAGCCTTCTTCAATGCAGATTTCTATGCCTGCCGACCAGCAGCAGCAGAACGAAAAGGACCAGAAAGAAGCTAAGCAGAGTGCTACTATCACTTTGTATCTTGCCGCAGATAACAAGGTTTACTACGGACAAGGTATTCCAAAGTATAGCGACCCAGCATGGCTTAAGGAGACTACTTGGGGTGAAGACGGTGTTCGTAAGGTGTTGCGTGAACACACCACCGAGGAACACGTGAAGCCTGTAGTAGAGATGGAACTCGCTGTTCAGAAGCTTTTGGCTGAGCAGAAGGCTAACCCAAAGAAGATCACTGACGAAGTATTCAAGCAGAAGTTGTCAGACATTAAGAGCGGTAAGCTCGATGGCAAGACCATCACACCTCTTACCGTGATTATCAAGCCTAGCGACAATGCTTCTTACAAGAACGTGATCGACGCTCTCGATGAAATGCAGATATTGAATATTGGTATTTACGTGATTGACAAGATCAACGATCAAGACCGCGGTTTGTTGGACTTGAAGAAGATCAAGTTGTAAATTTGCGTTGAATAACATTTAAAACAAGAACACAATGGCAAAAATAGATTTGTACGATCCCCAATGGATCGATATGGTTTTCGCCGGAAAGAATAAAGCGTATGGAGCTTACCAGCTTCGTCGTGGCACTTCTGGTCGAAACATCAAGGCATTGTTGATTCTGATTATAGCTGCAGTTCTCATCGGCGGTTTCCTTGGTTACCTTGTTTGGAAAAACAAACATGATGCCGAGTTGCTCGCAGAGTACAATCAGAAGATGGAGCTTCAAGCCTTGAAACAAGCTCAAGAAGAAGCTAAGAAGAAGAAAGACCAGCCCAAACCAAAACCAAAGATTGAACCAGAAAAGGTGGTTGAGCAGGTTAAGAGTACTAAGGTTAATACCGTTCCTGTCATCAAGGAAGACGACAAGGTAGACGTCAACAAGATGATGCAGAGTATGGATAAACTTGTGCAAGATAAGCGTACATCTGGCGCTGAAGAGGTAAAGGGTACCGACAATGCTACAGCTGTTGCAGCAGCACCTAACGTTGCTACACCTGAGCAGGTTGCTCCTCCCCCTCCACCAGCACCTAAGGAAGAACCAAAGCCAGAGGTTAAAGAGGTTGAAAACAAGATCTTTACCGTTGCTGAGCAGATGCCTTCTTTCAAGGGTAACGTGAACCAGTGGCTATCTACCCACATCTCTTATCCAGCAGTTGCAGCTGAGAACAACATTCAGGGTCGTGTGATCGTGAAGTTCGTTGTCGGCAAGGATGGTAGCGTGAGCCAAGCACAGATTGTTCGTGGTGTTGATGCATCATTGGACAAAGAGGCTTTGCGCGTGGTTAACAGTATGCCAAAATGGAACCCAGGTATGAACAATGGTCAGCCTGCTAACGTTTGGTTTACTCTACCTATCACCTTCAAACTCCAGTAAGTTTTTTATCTAACATGAAAAGACCTTTATTCTACATTGCATTTGTAGGATTACTTATAATCTCCTCGGTTGCTTTCCTTGCTTGTACAGGCAAGAAAAACGACCGAGGAGGTCGTACAGATACCCCTACTAGCGGCACAATCACCTTCTATTGTGACGAGAGCTTTAGTCCTATTATAGAAGAAGAACGCAAGAACTTTGAGTACACGTATCCCAAGGCGCACCTCAAAGCCGTGTATACCAATCAGAACGAGGGCATGAACAAGATTATGGATCTCAAGACCTGTCTGCTTATCACTGCCCGCGACCTTACCAAGGGTGAGATTGCTATGCTCAAGACCAAACAACGTTCAGCCACCGTGTTTCCCATTGGCTATGATGGTTTGGCTTTAATCGTAAATAGAAACAACACCGATACTTTGATCACTGCCAACGATGTGAAACGTATCTTCGCTGGCAAGGTAACAAAGTGGAACCAACTATATCCTCAGTCTAAGTTAGGCGACATCCAAGTGGTGTTTGATAACAAAGCTTCCGCTACGTTATATTATGTGGAGGACTCGCTTCTTGGAGGTAAACCAATCAAAGCTAGTAACATCGTTGCAGCTAAAAGCAGTAAGGGTGTGATAGACTATGTTCAGAAAACACCTAACGCTATCGGCGTCATCGGGTCCAATTGGCTCAATGATAAGCGTGACACCACGAACCTCACGTTCAATAAGGATATCAATGTCATGTCCGTTTCCAATGGCGACAAGGCTACCAAAGGAACCAGTTTCCTACCTTATCAATATTATCTCTTGACGGGCGACTATCCATTCTGTCGAACAATCTACTGCATCTGTGCCGATCCTTTGCGTGCATTGCCTTGGAGCTTTGCCAACTATATCAGCGGTCCTACGGGTCAGTTGATTATCCTTAAGTCTGCTATCTTGCCTTACCGAGGCGATATTCAGATTAGACAGGTCAACATCACGCATTAATCTTTGGCCCTTCACAAGCCATCGAGGTCCATTCATGGCAATAAGTCACTCATCCTTTTTTACGCGCCGTGAAGGTTTCGTCTTCTATCGGAAGCGATTAACAGACCAGGAAGAGGATTCGAAAGAAGAACAAGAGATAGAGGAACAATGAGTTTAACAACCCGCTTAATGGATTAAAAAGTCTTAATGGAATAAACTTATTAGTTTTCTTTCCATCATAACAATAGATAATCACAGAAGTATGAAAAAGTTTAAATATTTAGTAGCTGGACTGTTGATAGGATTATCAATGCCAGCAGTAGCACAAGAGGTAAGTTATCAGCAGGCACTCAAGCCCATCTCTGAAGCTTTGTCTGCTAATCCTAACGATCCTAAGGCAGGTAAAGACCTGATCAATACTTACAAGAAGACTTACAAGAAGGATGCAGAAGCCCTCGTAGGTCTTGGTACAACGTTCCTTCAGGTACACCGCTTTGACGATGCACAGGCTATGGCTGATATGGTCTTGGCTAACAAGAAGTTTAATCAGAGTAGTGCTTACGTTCTTCGTGGCGATATCGCAGCGTTGAAGGATAGCGTAGGTAACGCTGGCGCTGCAGCTGCAGAATATCAGACCGCCATCAGTATCGACCCTCAAAACGTTTCAGCTTATGAGCGTTTTGCACGCGTTTACCGTCACGTTAACTCTAAGGTAGCTGTAGAGAAGCTACAAGAGCTCCGTAAGGTAAAGCCCGATTATCCAGTTGAGGTAACCGCAGCAGAGATCTACCTTGGCGACCGCAAGTACTCAGACGCTTTGGCATGGTTTGATAAGGCAGACAAGTCACAGCTTGATGAGAGCCGTTATTACAACTACGCTGTAGCTGCTTACTACTCAGGCAAGCCCGCAAAGGCCATGCAGGTAGTGGATGAAGGCTTACAGAAGTTTGCTAACAGCGAATACCTCAGCCGCTTTGGTGCTTTGGCAGCAGTTGACTTGAAGAAGTATCCCGAAGCGCTTACCTACTCACAGAACGTGATGGCAGGTAAGAGTCAGAAGAACTTCAACGACTATTACTATTATGGTCAGGCCCTCGCTGGCAACCAGAAGTATGCTGAAGCCATCGATGCATACAACAAATGTCTTGATATGAAGCCCGACTTCAAGGAGCCTATCAATAAGATTTCAGAAGCTTATAAGGGCATGGGTGAGGAAGACAAGGCGCTGGAATATAGCCGCAAGTACCTTGATGAGAACAAGGATGCATCTTCATCTGACTGGGCTAACCTTGCACAGATCTACGTAGCTAAGGCTGACAAGGCTGATGCTTCACAGCAGAAAGACCTCTACAACCAGGCAATGGCTGTGTATGAGCAGATGACAACCAAGTTCACTTAC
Organism: Bacteroidaceae bacterium; assembly: GCA_963654235.1. Classification (GTDB taxonomy): domain Bacteria; phylum Bacteroidota; class Bacteroidia; order Bacteroidales; family Bacteroidaceae; genus Prevotella. The sequence continues at coordinate 10,465 of CAVJZR010000062.1, forward strand.
CTCAAAGACTGGTGCTGGATGAACGAAGCACAGATTGCATTGGGTAAGCTCAAAGACCTCGACAAGTTTGCTGAGCTCAACAAGAACATCGCCGCTTTCGAAGAAGCAAAGGCTGATAAAGACGAGCAGTCAGTCAACTATCTGAAGAACGCTTATTACTCATTGGGTTATTACTATACCACCAAGCAAGATGTAGCTACAGCAAAGAGCTACTTCGAAAAGCTCCTTCAGATCGATCCTAACAACGAGGAAGCAAAGAAATTCCTTTCTGAGTAATCCTTTTATGAACACGTCATTCTCCGATCAATCTTCGGAGAATACATAAAATAAAAAGGTCGTCCGACATTCGGGCGACCTTTTTTCGTAAAATACTTTCGTAAGGAATCACTCTTTCCGTCAAATTTTTGTACTTTTGCAGACATTAGGAACGCTTCGCTCTACGGAGAAAGACGCTTAGAGACACCGCAAAAGATGCCGTCTTACGTCAATCATGTTCTCCTTGCGATGTTCATTTACCTCTTAATCCATCTATATTGAATATGAACAATCCTTTAGTCAGCATTATAGTACCCGTTTATAATGCGCACGATTACTTGGCAAGATGTGTTGAAAGCCTCTTAAAGCAGACTTATACCAACCTTGAGGTTATCCTTGTGGATGATGGAAGCATGGATGATTCCGGTGCGATATGTGATGGCTTCACTTCCGACTCCCGTGTGCAAGTCGTCCATAAACCTAATGGAGGTATCTCATCAGCCCGTAATGCGGGTTTGGATATGGCTAAAGGCGACTACATCACGTTCTGTGATAACGACGATTATGTCCACCCGCAGATGATAGAGTTGTTGTTGCATACGTCTGTAAGTAATGATGCTGATTTGAGTTTGTGCGGTCTTTCATTCATTCGTGATGAGTCCCACGTGACGGCTACCCCCCCCCGTACAACGTGCAGCAAATAGCCTCTAATCAAGTCTCTGTGTACGATCAACATAGTCTTTATCAAGGATTGTTCTCGGGAAACAATTTCTTTCCTTATGCAGTAGTATGGAACAAACTTTATTCCCGTTCTTTAATAGACGGCGTACGTTTCAGAGTAGGCTATCGTTTTGAGGACGGAATTTTTAATGCTGAAGTGTTCAAACGAACTCCAAAGGCTTACTATGTTGATTTACCCCTTTATAGTTATATTGTGCGTAGTGCAAGCGTATCACATCGCAAAGACGATGGCTTGCCCAAAGACGTAGAGCCACTTTATTTTCTCTATAAACACATCTTGAAGGACGTGCCGCATTATGCCGGTATGTGCTTATCTTACCTTTATCGCAACTTGCTTTTCTCTCTGTTTTGCTCTCATGGTACAGAACATGAGGCTGCCGTGCGCGATTTTATCCAATCATTTAAACAGAAGAGCTATAAGGAATTTCTTTCCAATCGCTACATCTCTTGGAGCAAGAAAGCACAGTTTGTCATCTTCTATCATTGCCCTTGGCTTTATCGCTTCTGCTACCATTATGTCCTTCCACTGCTTCACCGTTAAAGGAAAAGTAGGATAGGGGGTGCATAGGCAATGATATAATACGAAAAGAATCTCAATATCAATCCTCTCTTTATATGAACCAACCATTAGTAAGCATCATCTTGCCCGTCTATAACGTCAAGGATTATCTCCCACGGTGTATGGAGACCATCCTCGGACAGAGCTATACCCACCTAGATATCATCTTGGTTGATGATGGCAGCATGGACGGCTCGGGTGCATTATGTGACACCTACACCATTGATCCACGTGTGCGCGTGGTGCATAAGGAGAATGGCGGATTGCCCTCGGCACGTAATGCGGGTATAGAAGTGGCGCAAGGCGACTATCTCGTCTTTATCGATAGCGACGACTATGTGCATCCACAGATGATAGAGATTCTGCTCCAAGCGCTCACCGAAAGCCACGCTCAGCTGAGCATCTGTTCCTTCTCATATGTCAGCGATACCGCCCCTGCATCCACCGCGCCCTCTTATGACCTAGCAGAAGTGGTGTCGCACCATAGCGCAAAGGTTCAGACGGATGACCTCTACCAGCGGTTGTTTCATGCTGACTATCGCGTTTGTATGTCCTATATCGTAGCTTGGAACAAGATGTTCTCCCGTTCCCTGATAGGAGAAAGTCGATATATGGATGGGACGGGCGAAGATTTTCGGTTCAACGCCACCGTTTATAAAGATTGCCCCAGCGCTGTCTATGTTGATCTGCCGCTATATAGCTATGTGCAGCGTGCCTCAAGTCTCATGCATACACGCAAAGCCATCATTCTCCGTGACCTGCAAGTGTACTATTATATCTATCAGCACATCTTGAAAGATTATCCCCTATATGATGCATTGTGCTTGGCTAAGATCTATAAGCAGTTTGTCCATGGCTTGCTCATGTATCGTGGCACCGACAATGAAGCCCCCTTGCGTGCGTTCTTTAAGGAGGTGAAGCGCGACACATGGCATCTGTGGCTCCACGATCGGAACAACTCACTATTTCAGAAAGCCCACTTCCTCCTCTTCTGGCATTGCCCCTGGCTTTATAGCTTCTGCATCAATCGCCTCTTGCCATTGCTTCGCCGCTAACCCTCACGCTTCAATCATGTCTGTAGACATCCCTCTCTAGGAAGGCATGCAGATGCCCAGCATAATAGAGAGGAACGTTATATAAGGTGAACACTTTGCCATTCTTGGTCGTGATGGTGTCAGATGTCATGGGCCCATTCCACAGACGCAGCGCTACCGACTCTTCCGACTCTTCCATAAAGAGATGTAGCGAACGCAGTTTGGCATTGTTGCCCGTCTTCACTTCTATCGGCAGCAGGTGCGAGTTGTATCTTACCAAGAAGTCGATCTCGGCTTGAGAGTTCTTCGCATCGCGCACCCAAAACATCCGTTTTGCTCCAAAGGCAAATGAAGAACCCAACAACTCTTGTCCCACTATATGTTCGGCGATATCCCCATTCCATAGTTCGTCAGTCTCTTTGCTAAACAATAGTTCTTCTTGCATGCCTGCCACATAGTTGACCAAGCCCGTATCTAGCCATAGCAGCTTAGGACTCTTCTTCAAGTCGGGCAATATCGGGAATGATGTAGAAGTCAATGGGTAGACCAACTCTAGCAATAATGTCTTTTCAAGCGTTCTGAAAGCGTTCCCAGCTTCAGATGCTTTGAAGGTAGAACCAGTGAACTTGGCAAACTGTATGCGGTGTCCCGCCGCAGTCCAACCATAATTCAGGATATAACGGATGGCGTCTTGTTCCTTGTCTCGGCTCGCATATTTTTCCACATCGTCCCGATAGCCAGCCAGTAAAGCGTTGAACACATCGTTCAGCCTAACGATATCCTTGTGTTTGGCATAGTTGGCCACCGCCTCGGGCATTCCTCCCACAATCATATACTTTCTGAATAGCTCCATGGCATGCTCGTGCAGTGATGCTGGCAAAGCTACCTGCTCTATGCTACCAGCCATACCCGTTTGCCCCATCGCCCGCAAAAACTCTACAAACGTGCAAGGATGTAAAGCCATATATTCCACTCTCCCTACCGGGAAAGAGATATGGCGTCCCATCAGGCTCTCTAATAACGATCCCGCCGCTATGACATAAATGTCGGGCCGCTTCTCATAGAAGTAGCGCAAAGCCTGTACCGCCTTGGGTTCTGTTTGAATCTCATCGATAAAGAGCAATGTACGTTTGGTTGTGTCTTGTGGGATATTCGCCTTGAGACATATACCGGCCAGTAGATCTTCGAACGAATAGTCGTTGGCAAAGAGCTTGGCATTGTCACTTTCCTCCAAGTTCATATAGATAGGGTCTGCTAATTAACTCCGAGTGCGCAAACTTGTGGAGCGATAAAAATGTCC
>CAVJZR010000063.1:0-13452 GCA_963654235.1 Bacteroidaceae bacterium
TGTGATAACATGTTAATAATCAAATACTTATAATTAATTAGCAGACCCTAAGTACCTCAGTTCGGGATAACAATGCCTTGAAGCCTCCAAGCAAGAGCATTATATGTCTGCTGTACATATTCTTTCTAGTGCTCATATCACCATTCTTATCCTCTGAAAATGCCTGTTGCTAAACAAAATATAAATTAATTTCTGCTGAAAAATAATTTATTTTCTTTCAGAAATCAATTTATTTTTCTCTGCCATACCTTCCCTTCTATCTCTTCATATACCTCATTTTAGAATACAAATTAGTGTATCCGTCAACCTTAAACGAAGGATGCTGGAACGCACTATGTCCTTGTTTGGCAATGCAGTGATGCATTTCAAAGGGAGTGTGTTATCCCGAGCTGGGCAAATAAGTGCGATTTTGGGGCGAAATTCCTACTCTTTGAGTTGTGTGCTTTGCCTGTTCTGCGGTAAGTGCTTTGTGTTCGGAGATTTGCATTTTGGGCAAGATTCGAAGTGGTCTAGCCTCTCTTTCAGAATATGCGAAGCATGAATGTCTAAATGTGAAGATATTTGATGCTTGCAATCCTACCTTATTCGTATGGTGAGAATGGAATGATGAAGCTTTCTTGGCATACCGACTAGCCATTACGGATAAGCTACTGGATCTGCCTTAAACAAGAAAAGGTCTGAAAACGCATTAGTTTTCAGACCTTTTCCATATAATCTAACCCGATGGGGTATTAGGTTTTTGCTATACGCCGCAACAGAATAGAACAATCAATTGGGCGGTTAAAATCCTTAAGAACATGGTTAAAGGATATACCGTAGAGTAGCCCAATGCTGGTGCTTCACCTGCGCACACTGAGTTGGCATAAGCCAATGCGGGTGGGTCGGTATAGCTACCGGCAATCATACCCATAATGGTGAAATAATTGAACTTGTATTTCAGACGGGCTATTGTACCTATAATTAATATAGGTATGATTGTGATGAAGAAACCGGTATAGACGTATTTCAGTCCATCACCTGCAACGACGGTGTCCCAGAATCCATCACCTGCCTTGACGCCCACTGATGCTAAGAATAGCGCCAAGCCAAACTCACGAAGCATCATGTTAGCTGAAGTGGTGGTGTAGGTGACCAGGTGCATGCGCGGACCCCAACGACCGATAATGATTGCGATGATCAACGGACCACCAGCAAGACCTAGCTTCATAGGAACAGGCATACCAGGGATAGCTATTGGGAGCATACCAAAGATGATACCAATAAGGATACCGATGAAGATGGTGGCGATGTTAGGATTGTTCAGTCGCTTAGACGAGTTACCCATCATCTCTGCAATACGTTCTACATTGGCTTTGGGACCTACTACCATGACGCGGTCGCCTACCTGGAAACGGTGGTGGCGGCTAGCGAAGAGGTCAATGCCCTGACGTGTGATACGTGTGATGTTCACTCCATATACGCTGCTGAAGTGCATCTGACCTAGCACCTTACCATTCATAGACGAGTTGGTGATTACGATGCGACGGCTGACCATAGGTTGCTTCTGTTCTTCCTCATGCCAGTCTACCTCGATCTCTGGACCGATAAACGCTTTGATAGCTTCGACATCCGACTCGGTACAAACAATCATCACTTCGTCACCGAGCTCTAGTTTGGTGTCACGTATAGGGACAATCAGTTCGCCATTGTGACATATACGTGAACATACAATCTCGCGGTTGAGGAAGTTGTTGATCTCCTGAAGCGTACGCCCACTGATGTATGCATTTGATACCTTAAGATACATCACATGAGGTTTGCCGTGAGGATCTTCCGATTCGAGCAGCTTGATAGCTTCGTTCTCTTCATCAAAGTTGACCTTGCAGAAGAATTTTACAGCCAGTGTGGCTCCAATAATACCTAACACACCAAGAGGATAAGCACATGCGTATCCTGAAGCGATGCTCGGTACATCTCCTTTGGGGAACACTGACGTGAGGGCTTCACTCGCTGCACCAAGACCTGGTGTGTTGGTAACGGCACCATAAAGGGTACCCACCATCATCGGCAGATTGTTAGGATTCTTCGTGTCAAAGAAGATGTAATAACAACCAAACATGACAGCGATGTTCAGGAGCACCGTTATTGAAGCCAGTATGTTCAGCTTGATACCGCCTTTACCAAAACTTTCGAAGAAACCTGGTCCCACTTGGAGTCCTATCATGAACACAAATAGAATCAGACCGAAATCTTGTAGAAAGTTAAGGGTGGCTTTAGGCCCTGTGAATCCGATATGCCCAGCAATGATACCCACAAAGAGCACAAATGTAACTCCTAGCGAAATACCGAAGAATTTGATCTTGCCTAGGTACACACCCAAAGCAATGACCACGGAATAGAGCAAGGCTATATGGGCAATAGAGTCTTGCTCTGTGAATAAATTGATTAACCAATCCATATAATTAGTTTAAAAGAATTTGCGTCGATCAAACGTTTTGAAGTCTCTAAGTGTTAGTTATTTTATCTGATGTCACAATGCATTATTTCTCCGCAAGCGCTTCTTAATGTTCTTTGTATAGGACCTTTCCATGTATCTGCTACATAGGTAACTTGCCTATAGGCTGCGGTCATAATTGCTATTGCGTTCGTTTATTTCTTTGCAAAGATAACATTTCCTTGGGAATGACGCAAATTGAAACCTCAAAATCTGATGGAAAAAGATGAAGGTGGCTTTTATTCATTGCCTTTGATGGATTTCCTGGATTTAAGTAAGAACGATTCAGCATGCTTCTAGATCGTATATTTGTCTATGCTAAGTTGGGTTAAGCACTTCTATGGCATCTAGAATGTTTGCTCTACGGGTAAAAACAACAAAAGCCGCTGAACTTCAGCGGCTTTTGCTAGGATATTGTCATATTGGTTGAAGTATGTTTAACCAAAGTTGTCATACATGATGCTATCTGTATCTACGCCTAAGCTATCGAGATAGTCGGTCACGGTCTTAATCAGCATAGGAGGTCCGCAGAGATAGTATTCGCAGTCTTCGGGTGCTTCGTGATCCTTCAGATAGGTGTCACGGATGCAGTTAACGGCAAAGCCTGTGTAGTAGTTGACACCTGCTTCGTCTGCCTTCGGATCCTGACGGTCGAGTGACAGGTGGAAGTGGAAGTTGGGGAATTCCTTCTCTAGCTCCCAGAAGTCTTCCAAGAAGAAAGCTTCGCCGAGGGCGCGCGCTCCGTAGAAGAAGTGGAGTTCGCGATCGGTGCAGTGTAGCGTCTTGGTCATGTACATGATTTGGGCTCTGAGTGGAGCCATACCAGCGCCACCACCGATCCAGATCATCTCTTTTCCTGATGTGAGGTTAGGGTGGAAGTCGCCGTAAGGACCGCTCATCATCACTTTGTCTCCGGGCTTCAGTGAGAAGATGTAACTAGAACCGATACCTGTTGGTACATCCTGGAATCCAACCTCTGGACGTGGCTTGAATGGGGTAGAAGCGATACGCACGGTAAGCGTGATAATATCACCTTCGTCAGGATAGTTGGCCATTGAGTAAGCACGTACGGTCGGCACTGGGTTGTGCGCCTTCAGTGAGAGGATGTTAAACTTCTTCCAAGCGCCAATGTATTCTTCTCCGATATCGTCCTTATCAAAGTCTTTGTCATAGTCGATGCAGTCGTATGCAGGTATCTTGATTTGTGCATACGAACCTGGCATGAAGTCCATGTGCTCTCCGGGAGGCAGTGCCACCTTGAACTCCTTGATGAATGACGAAACGTTCTTGTTCGAAATCACCGTACATTCCCATTCTTTTACACCGAGCACTGACTCTGGTACCTTTACGGACATATCGCCCTTGACCTTGCATTGACATCCAAGTCGCCAGTTCTCTTTGATCTGCTTGCGAGTGAAGTGGGGACGCTCAGAGTCAAGAATTTCTCCTCCGCCTTCTACCACTTGAACCTTGCATTGTCCACAACTAGCCTTGCCACCGCATGCCGAAGGAAGGTAAATGCCATTTTCGTTGAGGGTAGCCATAACGCTGCTACCTTGGTTGACCACCAGTTTCTTATCTCCGTTGACTGTAATTGTTACTTTACCGCTTGGACTAAGAAAGTTCTTGGCAACCAGCAAGATGATTACTAGGAGCAATATCACTCCTAAGAAAATCCCGACGCTGTTTAATATAAAACTGAGATCCATAATCCTAATTAAAATTTAAGTCCAGAGAAGCACATCATGGCAATAGCCATCAAGCCTACTGTGATAAACGTGATGCCCAATCCTTGTAATGGCTTGGGTACATCGCTATATTCCATTTTCTCTCTTATTGCACCCATTGAGATGATGGCTAGCGTCCAGCCCAAACCAGAACCGAAGGCGTAAGCTATCGAATCCCACACGTTGCCAATATATTGTGTGTTAGATGGGTCTAGGTTGATGCGCTGCTGCATGAACAATGAGCAACCCATGATGGCACAGTTTACTGCAATCAGAGGCAAGAAGATACCCAACGCACCATACAGTGAGGGTGAAAACTTCTCTACCGCCATCTCCACAATCTGTGTGATACCTGCTATGATGGCAATGAACAGGATGAAGCTCAGGTAGCCCAAGTCCAAGGGATCAAGCACCACCGTCTGCAATAAGTAATCGATGGGGACGGTAACAATCAGCACAAAGGTTACGGCTGCACCTAGTCCCAACGATGTCTTTACATTCTTAGATACCGCAAGGAATGAGCACATTCCTAGGAAGAATGCAAATATCATGTTGTCCACGAAGATGGACCTAAAGAATAAACTTAATATATGTTCCATAGTCTTTACTTGTCTTCTTTATTGAAATAAGCACGATGGATCCAAATAACGCATCCTAACAAGATCAATGCCATTGCAGGCATGGTCATCATACCATTATTAATATATCCGCCATCATAGAATCCTTGTGGGATGAGCTTGAAACCAAGCAGACTTCCACGTCCAAAGAATTCGCGTACGGCACCTACGATAACTAGGATCATGGCATATCCCAAGCCATTACCGATACCGTCAAGGAAGCTAGGCCAAGGTTTGTTGGTCATTGCGTAGGCTTCCAAGCGACCCATCAATATACAGTTGGTGATAATCAGACCCACATACACCGAAAGCTCTACGCTCACGTCATAGGCAAATGCTTTGAGCAGTTGGCTCACGACGGTTACCAATGCTGCAACGACAACAAGCTGTACGATGATACGGATGCGGTTAGGAATGGTCTTGCGTATTAAGGATATGATCACGTTGGAGAATGCGGTGATGATGGTTACCGACAATCCCATTACTATAGCCGGCTTCAACTGTGAAGTAACGGCAAGAGCTGAGCATATACCAAGGACTTGCGCCAAGATAGGGTTGTCAAGGTTGAGCGGCTTGACAAATGCTTCTCTATTTTGTTTACTGAATAAAGCCATTGTATTACTTCTTTGAATTTAAAAATTTGACATAAGGCTGCAGACCACCTTTCTCGTCCTGGAACATCTTGGTGACGCCATTACTTGTCAGTGTGGCACCTGTCACAGCGTCCACTTGCGTCTCAGGATCTTCCACCTTCTTCTCTACAGCAAGAGCAATCTTCTCTTGATTGTCTTTACCGAACAAGTGCTTGCCTTTAAACTTTGCTTGCCAGCTAGCGTCATCTTTGATTTCTGCACCCAAACCTGCTGTCTCGCCCTCATGATTGAAGTAGACTCCAAAGATGGTGGCTTTATCCTCGTTGATGGCGATGAAACCATTGATAGGTCCCCAAAGTCCGGCACCATAAACGGGGATAACGTACTTGTCCTTGCCATCTACCTTGCAACGGAACAAGGCTAGTTTGCCTTCTTTCGCATCTTGGCTGTTTAGCTTGAAACCATGGTCCACACCACCTTGTGTGCCTGCTTCTACCGTGTTACCGTTAGCGTCGATGATGTCATCAGCTACGATGAGTTTGTTCCATAGAGCAATAGCTTCTTCGTTGGTCATATTGCGGTCTTGGTTGAGAGCAAAGAGGATTTGTTTCTGTTGGTCAGCTTGCACATTAGCCTCTTGCATTGGCTTCAGCGCTTGGAACACAAATGCCAAAAGGAACGCAACGATGACTACAAGTATAACCGAGTAAACGATGGTATATGTATTACTGTTTGTTTTCATCTTGTTTTTCCTTATTTGATTGAACGTTTAGCTCTACGATTGATATTGGATTGTACCACGAAGTAATCGATCAGTGGTGCAAACATGTTACCGAGCAAGATAGCTAGCATCATACCCTCGGGGTAACCGGGATTCTTAACGCGGATAACGACAGCCATCACACCGATAAGCAATCCATAAAACCATTTGCCAGTCTCTGTGCGAGCAGATGTGACAGGATCAGTAGCCATAAACACGGCTCCGAAACAGAATCCGCCCAATACCAAATGCTCATACCAAGGAATAGGTGTGGCACCTAAAGCCTGGAAGATGGCAGCTGTAGCAGCACCACCAACGAAGACGCTGAGCATGGTCTTCCAACTAGCAATGTTTGTCCAAAGCAAGATGACTGCACCGATGGCAATCGCAATCACTGAGGTCTCGCCCATAGAACCCGGAATCAGACCGATGATCATATCGTTAAGCGAGTTAGGTATCGTGGCGTCTTGTGCCAGTTCGCCTAGTGGGGTTGCCATTGTGAAGCCATCAGGAAGAGCATAACCCAAACCGAAAATGGTGTCGGTGTTCACCCAAACGGTGTCGCCCGACATACGGCTAGGATAAGAGAAGAACAAGAAAGCACGAGCAATCAATGCTGGATTGAAGATATTCATACCCGTACCGCCAAAGATCTCCTTACCAATGATTACTGCAAATGCTACCGCAATGGCCAAAATCCATAGAGGAGTGGTCACTGGGATAACCAATGGAAGAATGATACCCGTTACGAGATATCCTTCTTGGATTTCCTCTTTCTTCCATTGCGCCCATGCAAACTCGATTCCAAGTCCGACGATATAGGACACAAGAATCTTTGGCAGCATAGCCAACAGACCATAGAGGAACATGCCAAACCATGTAGCTTCGGCTAGTTTGTGTGCAGCAACGGCGTTTTGGTAACCAATATTGTACATGCCGAAAAGCATAGCAGGCATCAAGGCGATGACTACCATGCTCATGATACGCTTTGAGTCAATGGCATCGTGGATGGACGAACCGCTCTTCGATGTCTCGTTGGGAACGAGCAAGAACGAGTCGAAACCATCATAGACGCTCTTGAAAGCATGTAGCTTTCCTCCCTCTTCAAACTGAGGGCGTATCTTATCAAGATAATTTCTTAAACTCATATTATTCTTTAATAATCTTTATGCGTTTTCTTTACGGAGCAGATCTAGTCCTTCTCTTACAATCTGTTGCAATGGAAGTTTCGAACTATCTACAAACTCAGCCAAGGCGAAATCCTCAGGACTAACCTCGTAGATACCCAACTGTTCTTGTTTGTCGATGTTTCCGGTGAGGATGGCTTTAATCAAGTATTCTCCATAGATGTCCATCGGAAGCACGCGATCATATTCGCCGCTCATGATCATGTGTCTTTGACCACCTTTGATACGAGCATCAAGGTTGTATTCCTTCTTCTTTCCTTGTAGCCAAGAGAAGTAGCTACGTGATGTAGAGAAGTCGTTCAGACGTGGACAAATCCATCCTGCCACCTCGTTGACGTCATCTCCTTCAGGAATCAACGTCACCTCAGAGGTGTGTGCACCTAGACAGTCGGTCTTAGGATCAGCTTTCTTGCCAGTGAGAGGGTTGCCATTGATTACACGAACATGGTGGTCTGCGCTCTCGTTCCACTGATCTTTGAGCAAGAGGTCAAGCGGTGTGCCGACCAACGTCTTGACATATTGAGGATGCTTTGCTTCGCTACCAGCAACGGCAACGGTTCTTGTGAGATCCACTTTGCCCGTTGTAAATAGTCTGCCGAAGAAGAGCACCGATGTTGGCTCCACTGTCCAAACCACCTCGCCCTTGTTGACGGGATCGATATGGTTGACCTGTACGCCCACGTTACCAGCGGGACAAGGACCGTCAAACACCACCACTTCTACATCTTTGGCTTGCAATAGCGCCTCGCTGGTCTGCTGCGCGCCTACGCCAAGGTACACTTTGGCCATCTTGGAGAGTGCGGTGAGACCTGCTTGAAACGCTGTCTCTTCTCCTTTGAGCTCATATTCGAAGTCGCCTTGCAATGGTTTGTCGCGTAGAGCGGACACAAAGATTGCCTTCGGAGTGGTGCTTGGCGTGGTGGAAACGGCATAAGGAAGCTGGTTGATGTACCCAAACAGTCCAGCTTTGAGTAGATGTTGCTTCACTTCCTCGCCGTTGAGCGTTGAAGGATCTACCTTTCCAAAGTCGGTCGCCTTTTGTTCTTCATCAGCTTCAACCGTTACGCGTAGCACCTTTCTACGGTCACCACGGACAATAGCCGTCACTTTCCCACTGACAGGAGAAGCAAATCCCACTTCTGGGGCGTGCTTGTTGACAAACAAAGCATCTCCAGCCTGAACATGGTCGTTCTCATGAACTACTACCTTAGGAGTGATTCCAACGAAGTCATCAGGTACAAGCGAGTAGCTTCCGGATGTCTTGAGTGTTGCAGTCGACTCTTCTGCGTGTCCTTTCAAACGAATGTCCAAGCCTTTACGTAGCTTAATAAATCTTGACATAGTTTATTTAGGAATTTTATTTGTGTAATTTCTGCTTTTTAATAGACCTTAAAAACTTTTTGCAAATATAGGAAAAAAAACGCAGATGGGGAAAGATTTTCTTGGATAAATTCCACAATAAATTATATTTTTTGTAGTTTTGTATTTGCTATGCGTAGATTACGGTCTTTTATCAGTTGGCTGCTATGGCTCTTGGTCGGTCTATACTTGCTTTTGATAGTAATGTTTCAACTTCCTGTGGTGCAGAATTTCTTGGCACAGGAAGTGGCTTTTGTGCTATCCGAAAAGCTCGGTACGAAGGTTAAGATAGGCTCTGTCAATATAGGCTTTCTTAACCACGTTGTCCTCGATGACGTTCATCTATATGACCAAAGCAAGCTACCCATGCTTGACGCAACGCGTATGGCGGCTAAGATCGATGTGCTTCCATTGACCCAAGGACGCATTGTTGTTACTTCTGCACAACTCTTTGGCCTTCAAGCTAATATCTACAAGAAGTCTCCCAATGCGGCATACAACTTCCAGTTTGTTGTAGATTCCTTATCTTCGAAGGACAAAACCACCCATACTCCTTTAGATTTGCGTATCCAGTCGTTGGTTATTCGTAATGGCGAGGTTAACTATAACGAATGGTATCACGCCCGTCAGCACACCTTCGATGTGCATCATATCAAGGTCAACAAGCTCAGTACGCATATCGTTCTAGAACATCTCACGGATGACGCAATCGCTCTCCAACTCAAGAACACTTCGTTCAAGGAGCAGTCGGGGCTTGAGGTAGATCATCTTTCGTTCGATTTCAATGCTGACAAGCACCATGCTACATTGTCACAGTTTGATTTGCGCTTGCCACAATCGCGAGTTCAGATTCCGTCGTTGCAAGCCACTTATCGCATAGAGCAGGGAAAGCTTGTAGGCTCGTCCTTAAATTATAATCTAGACCTTAAGAATCTTCAGCTTTCACCAGCTGATGTAGCTTGCTTCTATGCATCTCTGAAACACGCCACCAAGTCTCTTAGCTTGCAGACACAATTGAAAGGCAACCTATCTCAGCTCACCGTGACTAAGTTGCAAGCCTTGGGGCAAGACGACTGGTTGCGTTTGGATGCCCGAGGTAACGTCAATCTGACCACTTCCATGCCTCAAGGTCAATGGCATATCACCCAGCTTTCCCTCGATGGCGATTACGTGATGAACACGTTAAAGCAAGTGTTGAATAAGAAATCGTTACTTCCGCAGAATATCAATAGGTTAGGTGTTGTGTCTTTTGTAGGAGATTTAAGCAATATACAGCAACGAATGGCGCTGAAAGGAAAGCTCTCTACCGCCTTCGGAAGCATCGTTGTAGATGGCTCATATAAGAATCGCAACGTCTTGCTATCCTTGCGAACGGATGGCTTTGGCACCAACCAGTTGCTAGCCAATAACGATCCCATTCAGGTGAAGGGCCGCCTGTCCGTTGAGGGTATCCTTCCAGCGCAATGGAAAGATGCCGATTTCAAGGTCAATGCAGACATTAGCCAACTGCAATTCAAGGATTTCTACTTCCAGCGAATCATAGCCGATGGTCGCGTAAGCGGCAATCACATCCAAGGCCATTTCGCAATGAACAACCCCAACGGCGATATCGATTTCAGTGGAACGGTGGATAACCTCTTGTCTATGCTCAATAAAGAGCGCAAGCCATTGGTTGTCGATGCCGATTTGACCGTCAAGCATCTCAACCTGCAACGTCTGAAGTTGACCGATGCACTAGGCAACCGCACCCTCTCGTTCACCACGCACGTCGAAGGCAGCGGCTCTACGCTTGATGACCTATGCGGTTTGCTCCGACTGAACGACTTCTCCATGACTGGAGGTGGTGATAATTATGCGCTCAAGTCGCTCGTTGTCAAAGCCACAAACAACCTATTGCATCGCCAGATTGATATGCAGTCCGACTTTGGACGAGCTACGATCGATGGGCAGTTTCAATACCAAACGCTCGCACAGAGCTTCAAGCAGTTGCTTAGCCGCTATCTGCCCTCCTTGGTGCCAAGCGATCTCATCCCGTCCAATAGGGACAACTTCCGTGTTTCGGCTTATTTGCAAAACTCATCCTTGCTATCCCGCTTGCTCCACATACCCCTTTCATTCCAGTCACCTATTAATATAGAAGGTGTAATCAATCATCGCAGTGGGGTGTCCGACCTTGCCGTGGAAACGCCATCCGTCACCATCAGTGGGCAAAAGGTAGAGAATCTCTATGCTAACGTCACGGCTTCCGACTCGCTTCGGGCGCAGGTGAATGGCCGTTATATTATCAGTGACGACAAGGCCATTGACGTCAAGGCTCGCTTGCAAGCGCTGTCCAATCAGGTTGCGACCGATATAGACGTCACGGTTGGCGGCAATCATCCTATGGGAGGGCAACTGAACGCCCTGGTAGACCTACAACGCGTCAAAGGACATATCTATCCTCGCGTCCATTTCAATCCCTCTGAAATCTATGTAGATACCATACAGTTGCAGGTGCAACCATCCGACTTGAGTTATAACAACCATTATCTGAGCATTGACCACTTTGAGGTGTCCAACCGCAACCAGCATATCATCGTCAATGGGCAGACCAGCGGTAGCCCTTCTGACTCGCTCATGGTGTCGCTTCATAACATCAACGTGCCTTATGTGCTAGATTTGGTCAACTTCCATTCGGTCGATTTCGGTGGCGTAGCGTCGGGTACGGCTTATGTGAAATATATCTTCACCAAGCCTGAGGTTCATTCAGACCTCACCGTAACCGATTTCTCGTTCAACGATGGCCCCTTAGGTACGCTCTATGCAGACGCATCTTTCGTAGATGGACAGATCAATGTAGATGCGCAAGCCGTGGCTTCTGCTGATTCGTATACCGATATCAAGGGATATATCTCGCTCAAAGACCAGTATATCTGTCTGCCCGTCTACTCGCATCACACCCGTCTCGACTTCCTGAAACGCTATTGTGGTGCGTTCATGCGTGATTTTGAAGTGTATGGAGACGGCCTATGTCGTGTGGTAGGACCGCTCAGCGATGTCAATATGGATGGCGATATGACCGTTTATGGCAACGTGAAGATCTCGTCCATCGGCGTCACTTATACTGTTCCTAAGGCTCATGTGGTGATGCAACCCAATGAGATTACCTTCGACAATGACACTATCTATGACCGACATGGCAACATGGGCGTGGTCACCGGAGGCTTCCACCATGACGCTTTCCGCCACATGACCTTTGATATCAATATCAATGCCAACAACCTCTTGTCCTACGACTTCCCAACACCACAACACGGCGACACCTTTTGGGGCACCATCTATGCTTCGGGTAGCTGTCTGATACAAGGTCGAAGTGGCGAAACGACGATGACAATCAATGCCACGCCCAATCGCAATTCCTTCATGGAATATAACGCGGCTTACACCGGCGATGTGGATGAGAACTCGTTTATCAAGTGGGTGTCAGCGCAGACACAGACGGGTGATACGTTGGCTACCGATGTCTCGCTCGTAAATCCCTCTGCTTCAGCGACGCAGACGCCCTCGTTCCACCTTCCCGCCAATCTAGAAGATGTGGATATACCCAGTGATTTGATTCTCAATTTCATCATCAATAGCACGCCCGACTTCACCTTAAAGGTGCTGATGGACGAGAATACGCATGATGAGATCCAACTAAACGGTTCGGGTGTGATACGCGCCAACTACTTTAATAAGGGTGCTTTCCAGATGTATGGCAACTATCATGTAGATAGAGGAGCTTATAACCTTACCATACAAAATCTGATAAAGAAGACGATAGAGTTTCAGCCCGAATCGTCTATCACCTTCGGAGGTAGCCCTTATGATGCCGATCTTAACCTTAAAGGCCTTTATACGGTCAATGGCGTGAGCCTATCCGATTTAAAGCTTGGAACATCGTTTGCTAACAACTCTATCAGGGTCAACTGCTTGATGAATATCCTTGGCACACCATTGCAACCCTTAGTGACCTTTGACCTAGCTTTCCCTACGCTTTCCGCAGACGGACAGCAGATGATACGGTCCGTGATCAACTCGGATGAAGAGATGAGCCAGCAGGTGTTGTACCTCCTAGCTGTAGGCCGCTTCTATCCGCAGGGCGCAAACAATGCTTCGTTCGAGTCGAATGCGGCACACAACCAGACTTCGCTTGCCATGCAGAGCTTGCTGTCGGGAACGCTGTCGCAGCAGATTAACACCGTGCTTTCCAATGTGATTCAGAGCAATAACTGGAACTTTGGAGCCAACATCGCTACCGGAGACGAAGGCTTTAGCGATGCCGAGTATGAAGGATTGTTGAGCGGCAGACTCTTGAACAACCGCTTGATGATCAACGGACAGTTTGGATATAAGGATAACGCCGTCACTGACAACTCCTCATTCATCGGTAACTTTGACGTGCGATACCTGTTCCGACCCAACGGCAACATTGCTATCCGATTCTATAATCAGACCAATGATCGATACTTCACCCGTAACTCGCTGACCACTCAAGGCGTAGGTCTGATTCTGAAGAAGGATTTCACAAATATCTTCGACCTCTTCGGACGAAAGCAAAAGAAGAAAAAGGTGAAGGAGGATAAGCACTAGTAAGGCGAAAGCAACACACGAAGGTTGTGCCACAAGAACCACCTCATCGTCTTATGGCTGCTTCATTGCTCATCCTAGACAATGCTTCAAAATGCCGAAAGAGGCAATGAAACCCATGAGTAGAG
>CAVJZR010000064.1:0-13395 GCA_963654235.1 Bacteroidaceae bacterium
CTTACTTTTTTAAAAACTAAGCCCGAAGTCCTATTTTAAAGGGCTTCGGACCGAATACTTATGCCCTTTTGAGTTTTAGCGGACAGCAATAATAAATTATTTTTCTGAGAAAATTAAATTGATTTTCATTGAAAAATAATTTATTCTTTCTCGCCAAAGAGCCGCTTCCGCTACGTCATCCAGCCTCTATCATCTATCCAAAGCATACCGAATGACACGAGAAAGGTTCTCTTTATACGTATGTAATATTCAGTCTTATCTGCTCCTTGCCACAATGCTACATCGCACCAAAGGTAACCAAAGGTTCTGCAAGAGCTATACCTTCTTCAGCATCAGCCTTTACATGCTCATGATTCTGAATCTCAGCGTTTCATACCAAGAGTATTGCTGCGCATCACGTCGGTGGTTAACAGCGTGATATTCTATCTCGATGCCATCTAGTCCATAGCTTTCCCACCTACGCAGCGTGCTACGTTTATTATCCTCTGAGCCATGTATGTAATTGAAGATCGCTCGGAGCACTTTGTCATAGTGCATACGTCTGAAAGAGAAAAGCATCGTTGCACGGGCCGTATTCAAGTTTTCTACTGCCAATACCAGCTTATAGGGTCTTCTGCTAGGCAACGTAAAAATAAACGCTTCCTCCAATTTTACCGTTTCGTTGCTCTTATGCGATACTCTTTCAGTACAAGGGATGACCTTGTAACCTGCAAGTTGCTTCTGAGAAAGATAATTGATATATTGTGATTTTAGTTTTTTCAGTTCTAGGTCATTGGCTTTTGCCAAGGCATCTTCAAAACTATTCACCACATATTGGGGAGCAATAGGCTTCTTTTTCACACCATCTGCTTCCGGATCTAAAGTCGATTTGAGATTTTTCACCTTCATATACATGATTGCAGGGGATAGGTCTATCTCATCCAGAAGAGTCAGTTTGTTTGCCTTAGCAACGCATCTAATTTTTGGAAGTCGTCTTTTGAGATACTCAGTCAATTGATTGAGTTCACGTATACTCATATCGTTTGAAACCGTTAATGACTCAAACTTTATATTGCCTGTCCGTGGCGGATCTATCCTTATCCATCTATAAAAGAAGGTGACGTCGTTCCAGTCAAGGAAAAACTCCTGTTCCTTCATGATATCTAATGCCGGTTCATTGTGTTGCTTCTTATAAATCGCAAGCAATTGACGCTCATATATATCTTCTATTCCTTTCTTTTTCGTAAGGATACTAGTCTCTACATAGCGACATAGGATATTGTCAACAAAGTATTTCTGAAGATTTGGACTACTGGCTAAATGATGATAGATATGCACCAACAGATAAGGGTTAAGACAATATCTCTCCTTTGCGCTTTGGACGGCGCGTTTGATAGCATCATAAGAGGATAATGGAAGCGTAATGCCAACCAACACCTTTCGGATACATTGTTCATGAATAGTGTATTCCTTCTTCTTTGGTATCTCTCTTAGCTTACGCGGTCTTGGTAGACGGGGCATGGGTGGATAGTATGGTTCCGGCTCATGATAGTATGCGGTTGGCGTTTGCGGTTTGTATTGCTTTTGCGGTTGTTGCTGCTTTTGTTTGGGCGCAGTATTGTTTTGTTGCTTTTTAGGCAGTCCTTGCTTGCTTGTGTTTTGTGTTGACGGGGCAGAAGGTTTAGGTTTTACTTCTATTATTTTAGGTTCTATTTTCTTCAGTTTAGCTTTTAATAAGGAAGCTTCTTCGGGAGTGATGGGCGTAGCATAGCCATTCCGTATACGAATGCCACACTCTGACACAACGGCTAATATTTGCACGATTGTCAACTTCGGGTGCCTTCTCGTTATGTCTTTTATATCTAAATATTTCATAAGAGCATTGTCATAGGTGAATTATTCTTTTACTAAAGGAAGGAAAACATATCTTCTAAATAGTATATCCTCTTAGTAACACGATTTTGGTAAGTCAGCATCAATACAGAACTGTATCTATTCGTAGACAGACTGTATATTGCTTTCAAAAGCAAAGGTACAGAAAAGGTACTTATTAGGAGCAACGTGATTGGTTCTTTTTAGTTCTTACATCATAGGAAAGGAAAATAATGTTTACCTTTGCGTGAAAGAATGACACCATGGAACAATCGCCCGAGATAAAAGAGCTGATAAAGAGCGTCAATATAAGGTTTAACAAAAAACCTGTCAGCCCATCCGATTTCAGTAGGTTATCCGATGAAATCGAAAAGGTGACAGGTTGTCCTATCAGCGTTTCCACGCTGAAGCGTTTGTGGGGGTATGTAAAGGGGTACGCCAACACACGCCGATACACGTATGACGTGCTATGCCGATATGCCGGATTTGAGAGTTGGGATATCTTTCTACGGAAGCTCAAAGACACTGGGGCGCAGTCTGACTTCTACACCACAAAAGCGCTACGAAGCGATAGCTTGAACGTAGGCGATTGCGTGGAGGTGACATGGCAGCCCAACCGCCATTGCCTGTTCCAGTATCTTGGTAATCAGCAGTTCGTCGTTAGGCGCTCTGAGAACGCAAAAATCGTGGTCGGCGACCGATTCAGGTGTGACGTGTTTAGGGCTGAGCAGCCTTTGTATCTTGATGAGGTTTGGCACGAAGGGAGTCTTGTAGCTTACGTTGCTGGGCAATGTGACGGCGTTTTATTTCGCTTGATTCCTTCGAAGTAAGCTGACGCACCTTCCCTGCTTTGCCATATTCACGTATCTTTTCACCCCAATAGCGATCGTATTCTTGCAACAAGATGGCACGCGACTCGCCAAGGTCAGTCCTAGAAAAGAAGGTCTGCTTCAGTTCATCAAACTTCCACTCTATCTCATGCATAAAGGTATTATGTTCGGCCATGTTGATGCCTGCACGCTTCTTCTCGATATAAGGCTTCATAAAATCGTCAATAGCTGCGTGTAGCTGATCGGTAAGCGCATTCAGGGAAGGATTGGAATCGGGGGGAGCTGTTGGGGTTGGAGCTGGCTGACTAGGCTTTCCTGCATCTGTGACAACAGGCTTAGGCTCTTCTGCAATCGCCATTTCCTTCGTTGTCGGTGGCACATCAGCCCGATGTAACACAGAATCCTTATCTTCTTGCTTATTTACGGGAACCGAATTTTCTACCTTACTTTGTTGATGATCTGCGGATGGCGCTTTGGGCAAAGCAATTACACCCATAGCAAGAATGGCTCCGAGAAAGAGAAATATAGCGGCTTTTATCTTCAAGCGTTGGCGCGTGAAGGCATGCATAAAGGATTCGATGGTGGGGTATCTGCGCTCCCTATCTTCATCAGAGCATCTAGCAAGGACCGAATGATAATAGAACGGCAACCTAAACTGCTTCAAGATGACACCCAAGGAGTAAATATCCGATCGATTGTCTAAGGCTACCGTTCCCTCAATCTGCTCAGGTGAGGTAAACCCATCAGTACCTGCCGGTTCTTTTAAGATGGCATAGCTATCGGCGTCCGAAAGGCCAAAGTCGATAATCTTAACGTTGTGTCCGTTTTCGGTGATAAGGATATTCTCGAATTTGAGGTCGCGATGGATCACTTGTTCGGCATGAATGGCTTTCAATCCTTCACATAGTTGTGCTACAATACGCTTCTTCTCCTTAAGAGGTGGCTTCGTGTCAAGGTATGCATCAAGCCGCATACCGACAATGTATTCCATCTGAATACAGTTGCCATAGCCTTCAAGGGTTACAAAGTCGATATACCGTACAATGTTGGGATGATCAAACTTGATTCCAATAGCATACTCCTTCCTTAGGAGCATCTCATATTGCCCTTTTCCACGATAGTCTTCTGACAATGCTTTAAGGATAAACCATCGGCCTAGCTTTCTTGCTTTTATGATTAAGTTGTACCTGGAAGAAGCCAATACTTCAAAATCAGTAAAGCTATTAGAACTGTTTCCCTGAGGGAGTATATAGAAATCTGAGTTGTTTGACATATCAAGTAGTGTCCACTAAATTAACACTTAACATTACGAGGGGCGGTATATGCGCTTCGTCCTATGTATAAACATATCTGACGAATGTGAGTTGACGATTAACATCCTTCATCTTTAGAATCTGCGTGTTCGGCTATGTAAAGGTACTAATTCTTAGTTACACCACCAAACAATCTGCCATTAGTTTACGGAATATGCATAAAAACAACGGGGCAATAGAGATTTAGGAATTACTCGATACTTACTAATGCTCATGCCGAGCATACACGCAACAAGGGCAGACTCCTTTTCGGGAATCTGCCCTTGCTTATGTGATAGATTGACTTTGTTTACTTGATGAGAACCTTTGTAGTCTTATTGCCGTTGCGGACGATGTTCAGACCACGCTGCAAACCATTAGTCTGACGCCCTTGCGCGTCATAGTAGCGCGTGTCGGCGCTGTCGGTCAGGCTGTTCAGACGATCCACCACCGTGGTCTCATCATCCACGCCTATATTGAGCTTACTCTCACCGTCACCCGAGAGGATGTAGGTGCGGAAGCCTTTGATCTTAACCGCCTGAGCGCCTTGGCTCGTCTTCAGATAACCTACGTTCCAGAAGTGGTCGTTGGAGATGATGTAAGCGTTGTCATCCGTAATCTCCATCTCTTGGAACGAACCGCTCATCTGACCCGTAGCATCCTCTTGCGGTGAGGTCACCACATCCTGGTTCTCCACGCTGATCACCACATCCGTGCCAGCCTTGCGGCGTTGTACCAAGATAGGCGTACCGGCAGGAATCACATCATGTAGGCGCGTCAGAGAGAGGTTGTCACCCGTGTTCTCCTTTATGGTGTAGAAGTAACAGGTGGCGTTGTCCACGCTAGCATCGATGGCGTAAGGCAAGCAGAGCGTACCCCAAGTGCTATTCATCGTACGGGTGTAGGTGGCATTAGCGGCAGTAAAGGAACTTACGCCTTCGTCCGCCTTGAAATCGAGACCATCCTCAAGCTTGAGATTATCGCAGCACAAAGGACTATCTTCCGTGTTGTCACCATCAAGATCATATTCGTTATCACCTATGTAGTAATGCCACAAAGCGAAGACGCTCTTTACATTCGATGTCGTTACATCCGTACTCCTTTTTTGTACATACGCCGTGAATGGAGCCAAGCCCTCTGAATCTTCATTTACGATGTTCCACAGACAAGTGCTATCATTCATCGCAAGCATTGACATCTCATGGGCATCCTTGCTAGATATAGTCTGCATATTACCAAACAATGAGTAGTACCGCCCAGCAACGGACGTGTTGGCAAGTGGCGTTACGGGAATGGTAACTTCTTCATCCACCACTAGGTTCGTTGTCTGCTTCGCCTTCACCACATACGGAATGTTAGCTTTCAAGCTGTTGGTAGACTTGAAGCTAATTTCACCATCTTGGTTTTTATCTGTATTCATTTCATATGCTCTGAATCCTATAGGTAAGGTAGTTGTAGAGAACGGCAAGGTAATTGTCTTATACTTGTCTTTCTCAAACTCACGGCCCAATGTCACCTTCTTTGCGGTGAATGCCTTAGGCACATCGTAATCGTGGGTAGCTACGAGATAGTAGTTGTCACACTGCTTATTACTTCCCGTACCATATACCACGTTGGTCTGTCCTTCAGCAACATACAAAGCTGGCACATATACCAACGCATCTGAGGATACACCCAACGTATCAACAGCGATCTTAAGCGAATCGCACGCCGATAGGTCTACCCAGTGCAGATTGGTGTTCTCCTTGAAGGCATCCTTATCTATGCTGGTAAGTGTCGAAGGCAAGGCAATGTGCTTCAGGTCAGACAATGTGCTGAGGTCTTTCTGACCCAGACTGACGAGGTTGGTCTGATCAAGCAGACCAAGGTCTGACAACTGTGTGAACTGTTTGAACCACCCATCAATATTGGTGATGCTCGATAAGTCGTCTTTTGAAGCTATCGCCTTGCAGCCGAATGCACGGAACTGGTTGATATCACCGAACACAGAGGTTATCTGATTGGCGTGCCCCGTGTATTGGTCATCATGAGAGAACTCGTTGACAAGTTCTTTTCTCACATACATTCTCTCCACTCTACGGTTTGCGCCTTCTATGGGATCGGTGAATGCATCGCTATCAAGTTTCGGTTTGCTGCTGCAGAGGAATATGATGTCTGTTAGTTTTCTGTTCTCTCCGAGGGCGTCATCTTCAATCTCCGTGGTATTATCACCGATGACCAAACGTTCTAGCGAAGCCATGTCATAGCATGCCTCGTATTCCAGTTTTGTGGCTGTACGTGGCAGAATCACCGTCTTCAGATTGTCGCAGTTCCAAAGCATGTCTTTCGGTATCTCGTTGTCGTTTTCTATCTTGCGGTTACTCCACCTGAGTAAAAACTCGTATTTGTCCGCTTTCAGTTCTGCGTCATAAAGATCGAGATATTCCAATTTCGTGGTATAAACATGTCCGTTCCAATCGGGTTCACGTCCACCAAGATAACGTATCAAGGCAAGATCCTTGCCGCCAATCGGTCCGCTGACCTTGAGACCCGTGATATCAGAGAGGTTACCACCTACAGCCACCACCATGTCGTTCTTCATGGTGATTTTCGCGCCCAAAGAGTCTACCAATGTGTTGGGCTCGGTAAGTGTTACCTCGCGTATGCTGACACGAGCTGAATGGTAGCCCTGAATGTGATCTTTGTATTCAGGCCATGCCGCACGGTACTGTTCCTCCAGGCCTTCGGGCACCATGATTACGAAATCGGTAGGCAGGTCATTGAATGCTCCTTCTGCCAGTTCTGGAATGTAATATCCGAAGGCATAGATTGTTTGGAGTGAAGAGCATCCCTTGAATGCATCCTTGGTAATCTTGGTCAACAAGTATGGCAACGCTACCTCACGCAGACCCTTCATGTCTGTGAATGACTTATCGTCAAGCTTGGTAACTTGACTATACATTAGCTCATTGAATCTTTCTATCTTGTCGTTACCGTTCATCCATCCCGTGATATCGGTGGTATACAACAAGTCGATAGGAGAGAAGACATGCTGCTTCTTCAATGCCTCTACAAGGGCTTCGTCCTCAAAATTGGTTAACACACTATCGGCTATTTGCGTGAGACCTGCGTTTGAAGTATAATCGTTTATTGTGCCATCTGGTACGATAAGCACGTTAAAATGTTCTTCTTCCGTACTTAATCGATCATATCGAAGCTTACCACCATGATGAGAGGTTCCCTGTCTTCTCGTAAATGCGTAGTATGGTATCTCTGGAACTTTCTTAGATAGCATAACAAGTGCTACCTTGTTATCTGTTTCACCAGCAACATCTTCTTCAATCTCTGACACATTATCACCTATCACAAGATATTTCAGATTGGTACACCCACGCATCGCATGATAGCAAATCTCTGTAGCACTCTTAGGAAGGATGAGCGTCTCTAGTTTGTCAAGGCCATAGAACATATTCGGTGACACTTCATTATCCTTTCTGATAAAATCGTCTACGTAATCTTCGTAAAACCAATCCTCGTATGAGGCGCGGTTGAATTCGTAACCTTTCTTTATATCTGCTTCATAGAGATCCAGATACTTCAGATGTCCTACTGTAGGTTCACAGTATTCTACGTCACGACCACCCATATAACGAATCACACCAATGTCACGACCATCTATCGGACCGATAATGCGGAGCGAGTCATATTGGGCATAGTTGCCTTTGAGATGGTTGTTTAAGAAGGGGTTTAGCGTATAATCGTACTCAAGGCCCAGTTTTTCTGCCAAGGTACCTGGCTCCGTAAGCGTTACCACCTTCAAGCCGCGGCGCTGGCTCACGCCGTTGATATGGTTGGCCACGGCTGCCCACTTGGTCTTGTAGGTCTGAACGGTACTATCGGGTACATAGATAACATACTCTGAGTCTGTAAGTCCGGCAAACACCTTGTCAGCTTCAATTTCTGCTGGCGTTGAACTCTTCATGGTAAATGTATTGATGCCACTGCCCGTAAAGGCGTTCTCCTTGATAGATGTCACCTTGGCAGGTATGGTAAGGGTGCGAAGCAGTGAACAGTTTTTGAAGGCGTTACTACCTATGGTTGTAACACTGTCTGGCAACATGATAGTCTGCAGACTAGAACAGCCTGAGAACATGTCATCGTAAATCTCTGTAAGACCGCACGATGCAAAGGCACGGAATTCGTCGAACGATTCTATGTCGCTTCCCTTGAACAGCGTCTTCAGTTCTTCTGGCTTAGCTCTTGTGGCATCTACGTGTTCAAAGTTGGTACCATCGTTCAGTTTGGTCAAGAAGCGGTACGGGTGCAGCAACAGCTTGCCTACCTTCTCGTCAAGCGGTTCAAAGAAGCAAGGAGCAAACTTGTTCTTGTATTTAACCCATGCCGTATCAGCAGTAAATGCCTCCTCCTGATCCAAGCAGAACTTAATCTTCAGTTTAGGTGTATCGTAGAACACACCGTCGCCCAGTATGAACTGGCTCGGACTCATACTCTCGGTATGGTTGCTACCGACAGTCACCTGATAGATAAGGTTCAGGTCGGTAAAGTTAGGACAGTGAGCGAACGCCGAGTCCTGAAGGATTACGTCAAATGCCGTGTATACCTTGGCTATATTGGTGTGCGTATCGCAGATATCCAGTATCTTCAGGTGTTCATTACCCTTGAATGCGCCCTTCATCACATAGTCCAACTTGTAGTTGTTCCATTCGCCGAAGTCGTTGATCAGTGCCGCCAAACCTTCGTTCTGCGTATACAGAGTCTCGTCGGCACCGTAAATCATCACGTGGTCTATATCGTGGGTCGAAACGGTGTGGCGCAGCGGCAGTGTATTTCTGTCGTATGCCAGCGCGTATTTACAGCTCCACTCGGTCTGCTTGTTCACTATTGCCACATCGTCGGCTATGAACATACTCTTGTATTTCGACCAGTAGTCGTCCTCAAGGAAGTCGTTGAGCACGTCTTTTCCTACTCGGATATGTACGTTAGTAGTATCTATACCGGCAAAGATATCACCCATCGGAATGAAGTTGTCTGGGGTAAGACTCTTATAGGCATGGTTCTCGCTATGCGCACCCGTTGTGTAGTTGATCAGGTCAAGCAGTTCAAAGTTGTCACTGCCGACAAACATAGAGTCAGGCAGAGCCAGAATCATACCCGATGCCAACGAGCGCGAGCCTGTACCCTTACGTTCCTGGAACTTTATGGTCTTGAGATTCTTCTTATTATGGAAGGCATCGTAGGCAACACCTACGGTCTGGTAATCGTCGTTGTCCTCGCCTATATCATTATAGATGGTAATGGTCTCCTTATCAGCTACGCTCTTCACGTACATGCGCGGTATGTTGATAATCTGCTCTGTAGATACCCACTGTCCGCTCATAGTCCATGTGGCTGGGCGCTCAAAGTTTTTCTTTGTACGGTTTATCAGGTAATTTACCGGTGTCCAGTTCTCCACAACGTATTCGTCTCGTTCCTTACCTGCCAGGTTTGTCGAAACTATAAATCCGACCTCAAGTGTTGCGGCAGCACCAGCAACAGAAATTGCCGCTGCATTTGCCGCTGCTTGTGCCGCTGCAGCTTGCGCTCCAGTTGCAACGCTAGTTAGTTCTGGTAGCCCCCAGTAGCCTTCGAAATGAGTCATCACATAAAGAGATATAGCCTTGCTTGGCCCATTAATAGCCAAAGGAATACCCGCAGAATACCAAAACGTAACAGCGGCGGCAGCTACCTCGGCAACAACAATAATGGCGTTCACCCAAGAACTCTTCATTTGAGTGAGTTGGTTGGTTGAGATGGCGTTCATCATATAAGATGCGTAATCGTAGGTTACGTCATCTATTGTCTGCGCCTTTTTACCCGTTGGCAGATACTCGCACGATACGATATAGTCTTTATACTTGCTCCAGTTAGGGTCGTTGATGAAATCGTTGTAGTATGCGGGAAGAACCTTTATTCTGAATTCTTTGTCTGCGCCGTCAAACACATGTTCTCCTATGTATACCTGCGATGGTTTGACACCTTCGTAGTGGTTGGTTCCTTTGGTGACATACATAAACATGTTGAGTTCCTTCAACTGAGAGCAACCTTCAAACGCCCTGTCTGGAATGGCAAGCGAGAAGTCGGCCACCGTGTTGTAGTTGTTGCTTACTATGTCTTCAAAGGTAATTGACTTGATGCTGGTCTGGTTTTGGAAGCCACTGGCAGAGATGGCGATAGTCTTATAGTGCTTGCTTTCGCCTATGTCGTTGTAGAATTTCAGCACGCCACCCTCGTTGTCTATTTTGTCTTTGTCTATGCCGGTAGCGGTCATATAGCGCACTGTGCTGCTTACATTGTAGACAAGTACCTTGGCCGGAGAGAAGTTCTGGTACCGGCTGTTCCATGCCGCCAGTAGCTCTTCCATCTTGGCGTTGTCAGAATTGGTATACAGCTTCTTGCCGTCGGCAGAGGCATAGTATGAGTAGATAACTCCTGCTTCCGTGAAGTTGGTATTTCCGAACTCGCCTGCATAAATCATATCCTTGTAGGCACCCCAACCGTAAGTGGTGTCGTTCTTGAAGTCGTATACAAGATCGCTTCCTACGTATATCTTCACGTTCTTGTTGTCACCAAACACGTTCTTGCCTATAGGCATCTGGCTAGGAGAGAGCAGTTCTACATGGTCGTCGCCTCTATCTGTGTAGAGTGCCACTTCAAAACGATTCAGGTTCTCACAGTTGGCGAAGGCAGAGTCGCCTATCTCTATATGGAACGGCTGACTAACGCCCTTACCCGACTTGGTAATTTCCTGGAACTTCACCGTCTTAATGTTGTCCTTGCCCTTGAAAGAGCAGTTCCAGATCTTCGTGGTGTTGTAATAGTAGGTTTCACCCAAATCCTGGTAAATCCATACTGTACCGTTGTTGCTGTTTATATAACTGTCATCGGGGCCAATAACGTGCACTTGGTAAGTATCATTCACATTGCCGTTATCCACTTTGTATATCGAACCTGTCTTGTCGCGGTTGCGGTCGTAGGCATAGCGTGCACCATACAAGGCGTTCACATCCTCTGTACGCATAAAGGTTACAGGCACAAGATACTTCTTGTACTTGCTCCAAAGCGAATCGTTGCAAAATTCGTCGTAATACTCTGCATCTACATATACCTTGGCATTGGGACAGTTGGCAAACATGTTTTCGCCTACGGGATATACATCAGTAGGACGCAGCATCACTACGTGGTCGTCGCCGGCAAACATCTTGTAGCACATCTTCAGCGTTTCAAAGTTGCTGTCAAAGGCATAGTCGTCTATCTTCATGTCAATCCAGTCGCATGCCTCGGTGCCAGCTATATTGCTGCAGTTGTCCCAGAAATAGAGTTCTTTCACTCCTTCCAGTCTTTCTATCTCGGTGGTCTTGTATTTATATGAAGTACCAATATCTGCTATGGCATAGTAAGTGCCTTGGTCTTTGGTAGACGTTCCTGTTATCTTTAGTTCAGAGGCTTGCTTGCCGTTAGCTACGGTTACATACTTTCCTGTAAACTCGTACTGCAGGTTGCCCTCGATGTACTTTGTCTTAGCTACCGAACCGCTCTTGTCGTAGCCGCGGACAAGACCCGAATAATTGCCAGCTGAGGCATGCACGGTTATCTGCCCGTTGCTCTCGTTGGCAAAGCAGTTGTCTATCTTGGTATCGGTGTCGGTCATGTATCCTACCACACCGCCAACATAGTCGTCGCCCCATACGGTTGACGGACCCAGTGTGCTACAGTTGTACATCTTGGCACCAGAGTCCATACCGCCGGCGATACCACCGATATAGTCCTCATGTGCCTTGACAATGCCTTGGAAGGTACAGTTGTGTACCTCGGCACTCATGTCTACCTTACCCACGATACCACCGACAAACTGCGGTTCGCCATCGCTGCCACGATACAAGTTGCCGTCAAGCACATGGCAGTTCTCTATGTAACTCATACAGGTGGCGTTGCCCGAGTTCTGCGTGAGCCATCCCACGATCAGACCTTGGTAATCGTTATCACCTGCGTTAAGCGAGGCATGGTTGAGCGTTACGTTACGCACACGGCCATCCTTGACATGACCGAACAGTCCGGCATAATCTTGACTACCGATGCTCAGACTGTCGATGGTAAACTCCTGGCCGTTAAACTCGCCAGCGAAAGGATTGCTCTTGTTACCTATAGGGCTGAACGTACCCGCCTTGCTCATGTTCAGGTCGTTCATGAGCTTAGCATTGATCTTGGTGTTACCGCTATTGACTTGTGAGGCGAACCACTTCAGCTGGTCAGCGTTGTAGATCTCATAGCTGCCATCAAACTGATCGGGCTCGGCAAACATCGTGTCGCAACCGCAGATGGTGCCCTTCTGACCTGCTGTGGCGTTGAGCATCGATTCGTCCGCCACGGTACAATCGATGATGGCGTTCTCAATGCTGCGGTTCTTCAGATAGCCGGCGATACCGCCAACAAAGTCGATACCCACAACGGCTGAGTTGCCGGCTGAGTTGTCATTAACATAGTCTTGCAGATGGCAGTTCTGCACCAAACCGCAGTTTACCGCGCCCACGATACCACCGACGTATCTACCATCTGTACGCACAAAACCGTTGACGGTACAATCCTTAGCGGTAGAGCCACGGAGCTCACCCACGATACCACCCACGCAGTCGATATCTTTCTGCTTTTCAGAATCATAATGCTTGTAGGTAATCTCAGTCAGCGCGGAGTGGCAGTTAGCTATCACCGTTCCAGCGGTAGCCACACCACAGATGGGCGCGATGCCATACTGGATAGTGGCTACGCGGGTATCGGGCGTTGCCTTCATCTGCGCACCCGTCACATTGACGTTGCTGATGGTGGCACCTTCGGTAATACCAAACAAGCCACTAGCTGCAGCCTTGCGAAGGACAAGACCGGAGATGGTGTGACTCTGACCATTAAACTTACCTTTATAATACTTATAAACAGCTGATTCGTCTGACCACGACCCGATAGGTGTCCAATACTCTTCACCTAGCGTTGACAGATCGATATCTGCCGTGAGCACGCCATTGATGCTTTGGTCGCCAGCGTTGACCTTCGTAGCAAACCATTTGAGTTGTGCTGCCGTTGAGATCTCATAGTAGCTAGAGTCATTGAGCACAGGGTCATCGTCAGCCATAGCTGGCAAGCACCCAAGCGTGAGCAACATGAGAATCATCGGCAAAAAGAGTAGCTTACCGAAGCTAGCCCTTCTTTCATGTAAACGATGTATCATAAGCTTTGTCTATGTATCTAATAAAGTGACGTTCATAAGCGCAGCGGCGTATCTACGTTGCGCATCGACATTATTTACCTATATATATTAAGGTGCAAATATAAAAAAAAAAGGGTCAGTAGAAATATAGTGGGGATAAGCGTATAAGTTAGCAATGCGGAAAAGG
>CAVJZR010000065.1:0-12917 GCA_963654235.1 Bacteroidaceae bacterium
GCAAGCAGAGCGTAGCCCAGTGGTTCTTCGCTGTGCGGGTGTAAGAAGCGGTGTTATCGGTGTCGAAGGTGAAATCACACGGAGCGTTATACGCCTCGCCATCGGTGAAGGTGACGTCCGTGTAACACGTTGGGCTCACGTAGCCATCCACGTTGTATTGGTCTTCACCCACGGTCAGGTGGCGGCGGAGGGTGAGGTAGCCACCTTCTTTATAATGGGCGTATTGCTTGCCCGTGTTGCCATATTGAAAGGACGGAAGCGAATAGCACATGCCAAACATTCCGTTGCCCGTACAGTTGTCATTAAGGGCAAAGTTCTCACCCACGTAGATAGCCTTTGTAAAGAGGCAATTGTTAAACATATTGTCAGCCGAGGTGACACCAGTCATAAGGAACGAACAAAGGTCAAGCTCCGTGAGCGACGAACAACCAGAGAACATCCCCGACATATTGTCGACCTTAGCAGTGGAGAACGTCTTAAGGTCAAGCGCCTTCAATGCCTTACAACCCTGGAACATATTGCTCATATCATTGACTGCGACGGTGGTGAAGCTAGACATATCGAGCTCCGTGAGCGAGGAACAACCCTGGAACATACTGCTCATATCATAGACATAGGATGTGGTGAAACCATCAAGGTCAAGCGACGTCAGCGCTGCACAACCCTGGAACATCCCTTTCATCGAGGTCACAGCAGAGGTCTCGAGATACGCAAAGCCGATAATGTCCGTAAGGCTTCCCATGCCCTTAAACCAATGATAGCACGTCGTGGGGGCGTAACGGAGAAACAACGGACTGAACACCACTTGCTTCACATCCGCTGCTACCTCGCTCCATGCTGGCTCGCTTCCTACTGAAGGCACATCGTAAGCGTTAGAGCTGCGCTGGGGATCATAGCGGAAGGTGAGCGTCTGGCTTGCAGCGTCATATCTCACCCAAGGCTCTGACTGGAGGACGATGAGGTAGCCGCCCGCGGTGGTCGATGTGGCCATATCCTTTCCTATGCTCGTGGTCTTGAACCCTGGAAGCTTCACACAGCCTTGGAACATCTTATCACCCGAGCATGCATCTGATACCACAAAGGCATCAGAGACGCTGATCTGCTCCAAGAGCTTACAACCGGCGAACATCATCTGCATATTCGTCACCTTTTCGGTATTGAAGCTGCTGATGTCAAGCTGCGTCAGCGCCACGCAATTATAGAACATCTCCCACATCGTGGTGACCTTGTCAGTGGTCAGTCCGCTTAGGTCTAGTGATGTCAGCGATGTGCATGAGGCAAACATCGCTTGGGTGTCGGTGACCTTTGGCGTATAGAACGCGCTCAGATCCAGCGTGGTGAGCTTGCTGCATGAAGAGAACATTCGGTTCATAGATGTCACCTCGGATGTGTTGAGGTTCTCCAGACCGCTGATCTCGGTGAGATTGTTCATACCGCTGAACCATCCGTAGCACGTCACGGGGCGCGCTTGGGCAAAGCTGCTTAGGAACGTCACCTTCTGGATATCGGTGCGCTGGCTGTACCATCCTGGCGTCTTGTTGGTCGTAGGCAGGTCATACGTGGTGGCGGTGCTAGAGGCCTTACCTTCATCATAGTGGAAGATGAGCTCATGGCTACTGCTGACATACTCGGCCCACGGCTGGGCTTCTGCCCATAGCTGCGAGGGCAAGAGGAGCATAGCTGCCATCATGAGGATGGCGCGTGTATATAGGATGATGGTTCTCATTGTCTTATCATTCGTTTCTTCTTGTTTGTGGGCTTCGCCTCGCCTAATTTAATAGGCCTATTATGCATATTATGCCTATTAGGCCCATATAGGCGCAGCGAGACTAATCCCCCTGTGGGGGGTCTAGCGGTGGAGAGCCTCTTTCTTACGGTCGCGTACATAGATGCCTTGCTTCTGCGGCTTACGATCGCCGTAGGCAGCGCCGCCCACGTCATACCACTTGTGCTGTGCGGTGGCATCGGCGTCGATGTTATGATGCTCGATGGCGGCGGCAGCGTCAGGTGTGCGGAGGATGATGGTTTGGACGGCGGTGGTATCGTCATAGAGCTTCGTACCCACGAGGTCTATCTCCTGAAGCGTGGTCTTATCCCAGAGCTTGAAGGTATACTCCTCCGAGTCCTTGCCGTAGATAGCTATCGGACACGGCTCGCCCGCCCGTGCGGTGGCTGCACCGCGTAGCTCTCCGTGGTAGAAGGCACCCAGCTCATAGTCGTGAGCGTAAGCCACCTCGCCCGCGTCTAGGACGGTAGCGGTGACATAGGTGTAATCCTGGAACGAGTAAGGCAGATCATCGGGGATGACATAATGGGACGTGGTGGAAGCCTCGAGGAGGTATGGGCTCTGACAGCAGCCCAGCACATCGTTGCTGTGATATGGGTGTTGCTGGCGCACGGCTATCACGGCACCGGTGAGCGTGTTACAAGCACGATAGGTAACCAGGGCATCAGCATCGCCGGCGATAGTCATGAAGACGCTGCTGGTGCTATCGGCTACGTTCCATCCGCGACATTGTCCGTCGATGTAAGCACCCACTTGCCATCCTGCGGCATTGTCACCATCCACCTGGAGATGCTCCACAGCCACCATGTTAGCAGGGAAGCGATAGTAGTCGGTGGTGAAGCGCTGATGTGGTAGCAGGGTGAGCGGCGCTGATAGCGGCGCGGTGCGCTTAGCGGCGCTGGCGGTTGTCAGCGAGGAGAGCGAAGGATAATGCCAGCTGACCGCTGAACCTTTATGGGCATATACATATCCCTTGCTTGGTTCGAGGAAGCTAAGATTGGTTGTTTCCCAACTGCTTCCGTCATACATTGCAAATCCGTCCTGCGCCTTGACGATATCATCCTGAGAGGGCTTAAAGTCGGAGAAGGCTTCGTCAAGCGTAAGGACTCGATCCTCAGGGTAACCAATCCATTGATACGAATACTTACCCGAGTCGGATGGCATAGGTAGCATGATCTCTACATCTTCAGGCTTGATAGCTTCGCCTTCAACGCTGATCTCGCCATCCTTCTGTGCATAGAGGTGATAGTTCTCGCTTGGATCAAAGGCCGTGCCCTTTTCGGCTATGCGGCGTTTCACCACGGTGACGATGCCCTTATCCTTCTGGAAGATCTCGTTGATATCGGTGGATGAAGGTTGTACCCAGTTGGATACCCAGTTCCATCCTTTATGTAAGGTGAAGGTCTGCTGCAGCGTCTCGGATGTTTCTATCAAGCTAGGAAGTTCATAGTTGCCATGGAAGAATCCTTTGATAAAGAGGAGCGAGTCGGTACGTGGTGTTTCCGAATCGGAGAAGAGGACGTGGCTATAGGTCAGACCCGTCATGGCATCCCAAACACTGAAGACGAGCTTACGATTGCTCTGCGGCATATCACCATGTATGAGCATATCGATAAAATATCTGTCCATATCCTTATCGTATGTAGGACTTGCCACGCCGTGACACTTGCCGTCGACATCAAAGGCAGCTACAAGGCTATTAGGATCGGTGCTCCACTGACCTCTGATCTTCAGTCCGCCCTTGATGGTCATGCTCTCATCTGCGGTTGAGAACTCGTCCCACCAGTTGGGGCGTGTACCTGTAACGGTGAGTGATGTCACGCACTTGTCGTCCACGCCGAGGTCAGAGGATAGCAGCAGCGGTGCGGTGTACTGACCGATAGGAGTAGAGTCGATGGTCTTGAGGGTCACGTTACACTGTTCCTGTGGGCCAAGTGTGCCACTCGATGGGCTGACGCTGAGCCATGAAGGGATGTTGGAGATGGTCCAGTTGACACGCGTTGTGGACGAGTTGGTGACAACAGTAGTCTGGCTTCTGTCTTCGCCTACCTGTTGGTTGAAGTCAAGGCTGGCGTTCTGCCATCTCACATCGCGTGCATCTACATAGATGTTCCATGAGAGCGATTGCTCCTGGTAGTTGCCATATTGATCCATGAGGTCATCCACGGTGAGGTTGACCGAGCATCCTTGGAGGGTGGACATCTTGACATAGTCGGCAAAGTCGAGGATGAGACGGTTAGGTTCGCTCACAGAGGTAGCGTACTTGAGCCCTATCTGGCTTTCTACCAGGTAAGGCTTGAGCCCTGGACCGGTGCTGATGGTGGCTTCCTTGGCCACCTCGACGCTGTCGGCTGCGTGCTGGAATCCTACCATCTGCGGCATTTCATTATGGTAATAGGGGTCGGTGACACAGTCAGCGATGGTGGGTTCGACAACGTTGGACGTTGCTATCTGCCGTGTGCGCTCAAAGGGATAGTAGGCTGCCAAGCCCAGCTCGTCTCCCGATAGACGGAGGATGATGTTGTGGTTCACCGCGGCTTGGGTGCGGTTGGCATTCCATAGGCGCACCTCATCGATGTCGCCGTCGAAGAAGTCGGCCACGGCAAAGGTGTCTGCGTCTTGTGACATGTAGCGGCGAGCACCGATGGTCATACGCGAGTTGGCAAAGTTGCCAAGCATATTGCCCATTACGGGCTTGGTGCTGCTGATGTTGACCGTATCCACAGAGATGGTAGCGTATCCATCGCGGTGTACGTTGAGCGCCAGGTGGTGCCACTCGTTGTCATTATATCCGCCGCCAAGCACTGAGGTGCGGCCAGCAAAGTTGAACTCGATGGCACCCGCCTCGTTAAGCGCCAATGAGAGGCGACTAGGCAGATCGGTCTTGTTCTCGGTCGAGCCTTCCCCACCCCAGCCGTTGCTGAAGAGGGTCATATGCTTGCCTTGGGCATCGGCGGCAGTGCGGAAGAGCATCTCTAGCACATAGTCGTCCTCTGAGCTGATGCCGTATTTATCGTTTTTGATGATGACATACTGATCCTTGCCATTGAGATGGAGGGCATAGTTGACATAAGGCACATACCAGTGGTACAGGCCATTGATGTGGAGGTCACGTGAACGTACCTTGTCAGCTATCTTTGTTCCGTAGCCTTCGTCCATAGGCCAGTAGGCTGCGATGCCGCGGAGGTTGTCCGATGTTCGCGAGTCCTTATCGGCATACATCTTCTCTATGGTGCTTTCGTTGTCATAGACGATGAGTCCTTGCATATCAGCGTAACATTCTTTGTTGTCAGCTGATCCGCCGACGTAGAGCGGCACGTTGGTGTTGTCAGTGTATATATAGCTGCGTGTGAGCGTCTTGTCTAGGAAGCTGCTCTCTGCCTCAGATGCGGTGCCGTAGCCGTTGTTGAGCGTGAAGCGGTCTATGCCGTTGTCGCCCTTGATGTGACGGAAAATCAGGTACATCCAGTCGGTGCAGGGTGAACCGCCGATGGTGGATTGTGCCTTGGATGTATAGGTCTGACCAAAGAGTTCTACGGTCATCGTGGCGTCCTCATTGTACCAGATGCGGAATGGCATCTCGTTGCCTTCAGCGTCGGTTACTGTTTGGCTGAGCAGACAGCTACGCTTACCTACCTGTGGCTTGTACCACAGACCGAGGGCTGATGATGTACCGAGCAGATTGACGCGGCTAGTGGTGTAAGCGGGGTTGTCACCATCAAAGTGTAGGCCGCAATAGTGATTATATGGCGCGTCGTTGACAGCTGCCTTGGCTAGGAAGTTGTCGCTGGTGATCTTGGCGGCATTGATCGGCTTATTGAACGTGATGCTGATCTCCTCGCCCGGCGTGTAGATGCCGCTCAATGGGCGTGGGCTACCAAAGACTTGCAGCGGACTGGTCTCCTTGAGGATGCCCACTTCCTCGGAGCAAGCGGTGAGCTCTTCGTTGCCGAGGATAGAGAAGGTCTGGGCACGCACGAGGTATTCGCCATCAGCTAGGTCGGTCATGTCGAGGTATACCGAGTCTTGGTCAGCGGCTAGCTTACGCCACTTCTCGGGCATGGTGCCGCGGCTAGAGGCGTAGAGGGCTGAGTCGTTGATCAGATACATCTGTGTGGTCCAGGTGTCATAGTCTTTCTTGCGATACTGCAGACGCACACCAGCAAACTTGCTATACTCTGTGTGATAGCCGGTGAGCTTCATCAGCATACGCTCGCTGTCCTTCTCGCCGTTGAGCACCAGGCCGTCGCTGCTGCTGAGCTTAATCGGAGAGGCGGCGGGGGTGAAGTGGAGGCTGATGGTGTCCTTTGCCGTATTAAAATATTTGAGTTTGTATACCAAATCATAATCGAGGACGTTAGGATCGCTTTGCTTAAAGGTTACGGTTACCTTCTTCGAATAGCCTGGCTGCAAGGCTACTTTGTATCCATGGGCGGGTGAACCATCAATCTGAGCGATTATACCCTTGTTATCCGTGTTGTTATCGGTCAATCCATAAGAATAGAACCAGCAAGTGGGTTTTCCTGTGCTGGCATTGCCCAGGGTGAGATCTACGCTGACGGTGCTACCACTTGGGATATTGGACACAACGTGCTCACCAAACTGAATCGTAGGCACGTCAAGGCTCACCGAACCGGCACTGATTGGCACCGACTCGCCACCCACCTTATAATAAAGTGACTGCGTTGGACCTTCAGATGGGTTACGGGTCTGTCCTCCTACTAGGTTGTAAAGGTAGCACTTGGGTACAAATCTATCGTCAGAGTCAATATATCCATCAAGATACACGTCTATGGAGAAGCGGTCGTCCACATCGCCATCTGAGAGCGTATAACCAACGGTGGTGGTATACTTCTCTGTTTCTTTTCTGTCTTGGGCATAACTATCTGTGACAAACGTAGTATTGGTAAATGAATACTTGAATGTTTTACCTTCTTCGTTTCCATTGTCGCTACCAAACGTTAGCTTGATGGTTCCATCTTCTGTATTATGCCATGATGCAACGAAGCCATTGACGATGGACAATGATTCTTCCACTTTAGAGCCACCAGCATCAAAAGTCTTGTTCCCTATAAAGCCATAATCAAAGTTGATTGCTTCATTGGGATCGGCATAATGCTTTTTGTCCTTGTTTAGGAACATCTCATACTTCTGTTTCTCAACACTGGCTATCGCATTTTGCCAATTGATGATTCTCTGATTGTAAAGATTGACCGAGTCGACAGCAAATTCATTCACCGTGAGCTTGATAGGAGATATGGCAACATAATCTACGTTTTCCTCCCACAATTCTTTATCTCGGCTCGACTGGAGAACGTAGTAATTGTATACCTTATCCAAGGCATATTCCTTTGCGTCAGGATCTGGCAGCTGATCCACATAATGGGTCTCTGGAATAACGGCTGCACGCAGCTTCTTAAAGAGAGGTATCTCTACATTGACAATGTCATACTGGGACAGGGTGAAGCTAGTACCCATGCTGGTTTGTTGTCCTAGGGCTTCATAAGTCTGGAGCTTAAACTTATGTCCTGAGGCTGACGTGACGGCACCTTGCGTATCATCATCTACTGAACAGAAGTTGACAAATCTTGAATTGGCAAAGATCCAGTTGGTAGAATTGCCTATATACACATCACCATCTGCGCCAACGTGGTATGCGTCTGTACCTGTTGATATCTTGTTAGTCAGTGTAGCGGTATATGTTCTGAGATGATTGTGACTGAATGTATATTGTGCATCATAATTCTGGTAACCCAAGATGCTGTTCTCAAAGGCAAAGATCTTTATAATACTTTCACCGAGTATCTTTGTAAAACCTACGTCTGAACCAGAAGTCATCTTACGCTCAAATCCCGTTCCTGCTGAACAACCATAAACATTGGATGCACTTGTGACCATCGTCGTTCCGGATGAGAGATAAGCCGAGCTACCGCTTCCTGGAGGATCCATGATCACACCATATAGCTGATTAGGACCTTCGGTGACAAAGTTGCTACCATCATGGGTATCAAATCCTCCGGTCACATATCCTTCGAAGGTCTGGCTGCTAGGTGTGCCATTGACGGTATAGGTGACGGTCATGGGCAGACGGAAGGTGCCCATCGTGTTGGGAAGACCCGCCTCAAAGCTATATTCGGCAATGCCAGCATTGGTCTCTTGGGTCGACTTGGTTCGTTCCTCATCCTCAACAATCTGATAATCGCCAGTGGATAACTTCTTTATCTCGCCGCTAGTCCACTTGTTATTGATTTGGATCTCGGCACCGCGCACGGGCACTTGGCTTATCTTCCTAGTGGTGTGGTTCTGATATTCCTCAAAGAGCTTAAAGCGTAACGTGTACATGTTACCCGACACAAAGACGGGATAACCGACGAGATACGATTCGGCTGTAGCGTCGTGGGCATGATCTGTGCGCCAAAGGATAAGAGAGTCGGCTACGCTCTTGTTAGATGTCTCGTCTACATACATCACACCTATCTTGCGTTCACCGAGCATGAGCGAATCGGCTGGGGATACATCCTGTCCGCCGTTAAGGATGGTGAGCACCGGATTGGTATACTTGATAAAGTCTAAGCGCTTGTTATACTGGAAGAGCTTGTATGACAAGGTGTCTGTGGCGTTATGCAAGGTATCCAGCCATAGGGTGTCTGCCTTCGTGTCGTTGACATTAAGGGTGAAGAGGTTGTTGATCGTGGTAAGATCGATGTCGGTGTCATCGTCCTCTTTCGCTTTCACGCTGCTAATCTTCCACTTCACCGGAGGCAACAGGGCTACGTATTCGCCATTGATGGAGTCAGTGGTGATGGTGGCGTTGCCCTTATTATATAAGGTAAGGCTATTGATGGTCTTGATGGTGTCAGGGATGATCTCTATCTGATCATAACTGGTGGTGTTGAGATCGCCTGCCACGTTGGGCTCAAGGACGATGTTGTAAGCACCGAGGTTGGCTTGTCCCTGACTGAAGCCCACGGGTTTAGAGGCTTCGTCCTTACCACCAGCCACACGTCCTACGACGCGCACCAAGGTAGAATCGTAGAACATCAGGGGCGAGGTGAGATTCTGCTGGAAGTCCATGTATCCCTTATCTTTGGATACAGGGGTGATATTGCATAGTCCCTTATCGTTAACAACCTCTACTTGACATGCTTGCCCCTTACCTGCCATGGTGTGTCCGGTGGCAGAGAGGGTGACGATGTGGCGACCGATTGGTACGCTCACGGTGGCATCACCGTTCTTGTCGGTGGTGATGACGTTATAGTCGGCATCGGTCTGCATCACACCATCAACGTAGACGTTCAATCCTTCTGCGGGGATGGATCCGTAGATGTATTTGGCCTTTACGGGAACGGTGAAGGAACTCTTGTCGGTGAAGTTGACATCGCTATAGTTTAGGCTCTGCTGACTGACGTAACGACGGGTGCTGGTGGGTGAGAAGGTGTGGGTTCCCATAAAGGGCACTACCTGATAGTTGCTTCCTTCACCAACGAAGGGCACGCCGGAGATCTGATACTCACCGTTCTTGTCGGTTGTGCTGCGATAGGTGAGGATCTTCTCTGAAGGCAGACATTCGTCGCTAAGCGCTGGATGGCCGATGTTGGGGATGGTGGTGTGGTGGTTGTTCCACTTGCCACCGGGGTGACTGGTGTCGAAGGCGTACTCGTCCACACCGGCATCGAAGGTGTAATAGGCTTCGAGACCGTCCTCGTTACCGGAGAGGTAGCGGTTGTAGCTATTGGCTATCTGTGCCTCGGTGAGGGCGTTGTCCCATAGGCGCACCTCGTCTAGGTAGCCGCGGTAGCCGCCACCGAAGAGGAGGGTGTCGGTGTAGGTGCTGAGCGTCTGTGGCAGGGCTGCCAAGAGGTCGGCATCGGATACGGGGGTGGACCAGTAGGCGATGGTGTCGTTATGGAGCGTGTCGGTGGCGTAACCGAGGGTGAGGGTGCCGGCTTTCTTGTTGTGACGGAGGAGGATGTTGCTGTACTGGCCTTGTGCGGGCAGCGTCACGCCATCAGCATTGGCGCCTAGGTAGAGCTTGCCTTGGCTGTACTGGATGGCAAACTTTCCGGGTAGGGCTAGCACGCGTGTAGCCTGATCACCGTTGGCCACGGGGTGAAGAAGGAAGGATAGGGTCCAGTCAGCGTTCCAGAACTTCTCGCCCAGTCCTGCGGCGAGGGGCAGCGTGGCGGTGGTGCCGTCAAAGTAGAGGCTATAGGAGCCGCCTTTCTGACTGAAGGCGCCTTGCTCTGAGGTTAGGCGGACGTCAACGCCTTGCACGGCGGTGTTGCCTTCATAGGTGATGCGACCCATGATGGTACCGCGGCTGGCTGCGAAGCCGATGGTGGTGGCGGCTTGATAGACGTTCTCGGCGTAGGTGCCGTCGCAGCTGGGGTAGGCCTTGACCATATACTTGTAGACGTAACCGGGCAGCACCTCGTCGGTATAGGTGTTCTCGGTGCTGGTGGTGGTCACGGTGTAGATCTCTTTCCATCCGGTGCTGTCCTCTACGGAGGAGAGCTGTCCTTCGCCGCGCTTATAGAGCTTACGGCTCAGGGCGTAGCGCACGGCGCCTTGGGCGCCACCTTTGTCTATCTTCCAGGTGACGTTAATCTTATTGGTGCTCTCGCCCTTGGAACTGCTGATGCTGGCTATCTTAAAGTTGGTCACGGGTAGCATCTCCACGGCGTTGCCCCACTGGGAGGTGCCGGCGGCTTCGCTCTTGTCGGTGAAGTGGTAGCACTGGGCTTGGTAGATCCACTTCACGCAAGGGGTGGAGGCAGCGTTATCGGTGAAGGTCAGACGCAGGGTGGAGTCGGCAGCCTGACTATCGTATCTATAGAGCTGCTGTCCGAGCGAGTCGGCGGTGGCGTCGTTGATATGGACGTTGCTCAGGTCGCTGATGATATACTTGCGCACGGTGACGTGGCAGCTATCATATGCCACGGAGTTGGGCACGTCCACCATGACCTTGATGGTGCCGTTCTCTTCTCGGGTGGTGGTTTTCACACCGCCCAGTCCGGAGCAGTCTACGTCGCAGGAGAGGAGATAGGCTGTGGGGTTGTCGTCCTCGGTGTAGAACACCTTGGGGCAAGCCGCCTTCACCTCATACTGGTTGATGGTGCCGGTCTGTGGCTTTCGGTCTACCCAAGTGTAGGCGTTGTCGCTCTCGGTGCTGAAGGCGAGCGAGTCTACTCTTTCGCCATTGCGATAGATATAGAACTTGGCGTCCTTGTCTTTCCACGGCTTCAGGTCGATGCCGTCGCTCTTCTGCCAGCGAAGGGTGGTCTGTTGCTTGGTGACGTTATACTCTTGTGAGATCCAGCAGAACCGTGGACGCATCGCCACGTCCAGTCCTATCTTGCCGCCAGCGGTAGGGGTTCCCTTGAAGGTCATGGCGTCAAGACGCTCTTTGCTGGCCATGGTGGAGGTGGTATCGGCCATCACCCAGTGGTCGTCATCGGGTGTGGCGGTATACTGTGCCCATCTGCCCACGCTCAGATAGCCAGTCTCACCGGCGCTAGCGTCTGTGATGGAGGCTAGCTCCTTTAGTGTCTCTGAGGTGTAGCCGGACACGCTGACGGGGCCGGACACGGGCGAGTAGCGCACGAGCCGTCCGATGGAGTCGGTCAGGGGCACGGCATAGTAGCTGCCGTCATAGTATTCCACGCCCATGCGCATACCGTTCTCGTTCAGGGTGACGATGGTGGGTAGGGCTTTATCATGGTCCTTCTTGAGCGATGGTATGATGGGGCGCATGGTGGAAAACTGCATATTGGCACCCACACCCATGGTGAATCGACAGAGGTCGCTATACGAGTAGTCGGCTGCATTGGCATCGAGGAAGATATTCTGACCGCTGATGGATACCAGGTGGCCTGCGCCGGTGGCGATAAATGAGCTGATGGCGCCACCGATAGCAAACTGTTTCATACCTGGGTTTTGGGTCATCAGGTTTTGCTCATCCTTCTCGGTATAGGCGGCTACGTTGTTCAGATTGAAGAACACCTTGCCATATACGGCACCGATGAAGCCTCCTCGCGAGTGTTGGGCGTCCTTGTGTTCATCAAGGCTACCTAGAGGAGCGTTAAAGTAGTCGTTGCCATTGGTATAGGACACGCTATTGGTGATATTTACCGTGGAAACGGTACCTTCGATGTCACCAATGAAGCCACCGATGCGCCAACCACAGTCACGTATCGTCAGGTCGGAGCTACAGTTGGTGATGGTGATGGTCTTGTTCTGATTGTTATTGTCACGCACGGTTCCGATGAAGCCACCTGCGTATGCGCCTACATTATAATAGGTGTTGGTGCTGATGCCACAACGCACCATGTGAACATTGTCAAAGGTCATATCGCCAAGACTGGTTCCGATGAGACCGGTATAACGACCACCATCACCATAGCAGTGGTAGAAGGTGAGGTTCTTAAACGTGGAACCGCTAGCGCATCCGATGAAGCTACCGCCGTGATCTACATTGTGCCAATACTTACCACCAGATTCATACATAGTGGGATCCACGCAGTAGAGGTTGCTGATGGTGTGTCCCTGGCCGTCGATAGAACCGCGGAAGCAGTTTTCATCTCCCCAACCGGATATGCGCTCCCAGAAGTGGCCGCTCATATCAAGGTCAGCGTCTAGGACAAACTGGGCGGTCCTATACCCCTTGGCATCATTCATATTCATGATCTCCCATGCCACATAGCCTAGCTGCTCAGGGGTGGAGATATGGAACACGCCATTGATCTGTGGGGGTTCGTTCTTGCCGCAGACGTTCTCTTCGCTCCAATAGCCCGAACGACCTTGCGCGCCTTCGGGGAAGCGATACTCTAGGGCTAGTGTTTCGATATCGGCTGTCTGTGCGTTCACGCCTAAGCTGATAGACATGAATAGAAGCAGACACACCATATACAGATACATGGATGGGGTTGAAAGATGTTGTTTTAGATGCCACATAACGTCATTTCATAATTAAGTGTGAGTACACACCAAGCCAGCGTTGTGTATACCTTATTATATATACACACACGGTAGATGTTCCTATAATGGATTTACCATTAAAGTTTAATTCTTGCAAAATTATATAGGGTCTGCTAATTAATTATAAGTATTTGATTATTAACATGTTATCACA
>CAVJZR010000066.1:0-12712 GCA_963654235.1 Bacteroidaceae bacterium
CTACCGCCACTTGTGGATTGATGATTCCCTTCAGACCTTCTTCCAAGAGACCACCACCACTAAAGTATGAACCGCTTGTCACAAGGGTCTTGTGGGTAGGTTGCTTGGATTCTGCCACATCATGAGCATAGTTGGTCATCTGCTGCAAATGATTGACAACATTCTCACGCTTCGATAGGTCAATGATATCACCTTCATCATCAACATTCTCCTCTGAAACCTTTGCAGTTTCAGAAGAATTGAGTAAATTTGCAATAGGTGTAGAATTGTTTTGAGCCAAATGCTCATCGCCATCCCGTTCAGTCGGTAGTAACAATTCTGCACCTTTCTTTATTTTATTGCGTAGATTGTTATCATTCTTTATATGTACTGAGCTTACATAATCTTCAAGTTCACCATATTTGTTAACGACCACGACATTATGAATATGTTCATTGCCACTTATGAATCGTTTCACATATAGTGTGCTACCATCCGTATCGTGTATTGCGAAATCTGCATCTCTTAAAGTTGGAAATATCGCACCAGAAATATTAGTCCGATTATTATTGACCAGTTTATTAAAGACCCCTTCTTTGACGCTGATAGACTCATTGAGAAACGTCTTTATCGGGCTATTGAATATGTTCTTAAACTCTTCAATAGAAGATATCTTGCTTGGCATAGTAGCCTCCGCTTCTTCATTGAATAGATCATTCAGCATTGAT
The DNA here is from genome assembly GCA_963654235.1 of Bacteroidaceae bacterium. GTDB lineage: Bacteria > Bacteroidota > Bacteroidia > Bacteroidales > Bacteroidaceae > Prevotella. The sequence goes on from CAVJZR010000066.1 coordinate 708, forward strand.
AATGCCTTCCCTTCTAGAGAAATCCACCTTGTTACTGATATGTTCCTTGAGGAATGTCTCGCCTTGTTCCTCGGTCAACTTGCCATCCGCAACAGTACGCTTGACATACTCCGTCATCACATCGTTGTGCATCTTTTCTTCCAAGTCACGTTGCTCGCTATAACGCTTCACACCTTCCCTCACGATATCTACTGCGTTTTCGGGAAGCTTGAAACTTAGAGAGCCATCTGCTTCCTTGTAGCCTACAGGACGATGAGGAGAATACTTACCAGTATTTGGGTCAGTCATACCAAAGTCACACCAAACTGAATAATACGCATCACTATCAATGGGTGACCAGCCATGTCCTTCGCCCTTCCAACCTAACTTTGGATGATGTGGATCTATCTTTGCATCGGCACACATCTGCAAGAATGTCTCTTCGGGTACATTGAAATCGAATCTAGGAATCAATCCCAACTTAGGCAACAAGTCTACATAATAGTCGGCAGCTTCCTTGTAGGCATAATCGCCACCAAGTTCTCTCGTCTTGTCGTTGTATTCGATGGCGAATGTATGCCCGACTGACTTTCTCAGTTGGTTCTTATACTTTGTTCTTTCTTTGGCATCTTTAATGCTTTTGCATCCATCAGCAAGTATTGCTCTATCCTCTTCACTTAGTTCATTGTCGAATACATACCAAGACTTGAACAAATGCAATACTCGTTCTGCATTATAATAATGCGTACCATTGGCAAACTCAATCTTATGCCCTTCGGACACCTCTTGCCCTGCTTTCGTGCCTTCAACAATCGTCCATCCTGCACCAAACCTATCGTTCTGCACATCTTCAAAGTTGGTAACACCTTTACCATAGTTGGTAAACGCTTCGTCCATGAATGCGTGTCCCACACCATTGGCTCTTGCGATGCCAAGTCCTTGATGCGCCAACTGCATCGTTGTTGCTCCAGAAGAATGGAACGGAATAAGCGAACCCCATATACCACGTTTGTCTTTATGCGTTGGTACATCCGTAAAACACTTGATCAAGTGAGGCACAGAAAATACTACTGAGGAAAGCGAAACATCTTCATTGATATATTTCTTTGCTTCCTCAAGACCTTTCTTTCCGTCAAAGTGTTGCTTCCCATCCTTATCAGTATATGTAAACTCTCTTGAACCTACCGATTCTTCTGATGAAATATAGTTTCCTTCTGCATCAAGACCAGCTACAGGCGAGTTCTTGTCAAAGGCTGGGAAATGAGACATATTAAACTTGATACCCATCTTGCCAAACAATCGTACATCATCCAGTTCCTTCATGTACTTGAACATACATAAACCTTTCATGTAAGCATCTCGCACACTTTGGATCTCGTCTATGGCAAGAATAGGTCTAAACTCGGAATGGGAGTTTCTGCGTAGTCCTGTTCCTATGTTAACCTTCACCGCATCATAGGCAGGTGTCTTTTCGGTAATAGGAGCAATGATGGTAAATGATCGCTCGGTATATGTTCCGTTGTATGGCTCTGGGAGCAACTTGTCTTTCGGTCTACCAGCACCAGTCTTTTGCCAAGCACGGAAGATTCCACCCCAATCAGATAACGTTTTGGTTTGTCCCTCGGCTGACATCAACTGTGTCCAAGTGATATGCTCGGTTAGGTTGTCACCTGCAACACCTACTCTGACTGCATCAGCCTTTGTGCTTGCCTTATCAGGCAATCCGTTTGTCGTCTTATCCCCTTTCTTCTTTTTACCACGAACACTTTCTCGTAGTGCCTCGTCAAAGACTTCGGGATCTTTGTTGCGCTCATCAATGGTGGCATTGACTAGGTTCACAAACTCTTGCGATACTGACGGAAGCATCTTGAGTCGTGCTGCAGCATCAAAGCAACCTTTACATGGAACATTTAGCCCAAGATCACGCATCACCTCATATAGGCGCATATAATCTTCTGACGTGAATCCCTTAGGGCTCTTACCCATCATCAACATCAGTTCCACCATGTCGGGCGATGCCAATGTTGCTTCTATACCCTCGTTGTTAATGCAAAGCAAGTCAGCAGAAGCATCGTAGGTGTATTCGATGTTTTTGCGAGACCATGTTACCACAGGTTTCTCCTTATCATCTCGCCAATCCACCTTAAGCGTTGGCTCTTTCTTTGCCCATTCATCATAACGCATATCTCCCTCAAGGGCAGAATGGATAAGGTTGATTAGCGATTCTGTTTCTTCTACAACGGAATCTATTTGCTCCTTTGACCATTTTATCTTAGAACCTTTCTGACGATTCAGTCTAGCGAGATCTTTGCGCAACTTAGCTTGTACATCCTTCTCTGTTCTCATGTTTAGGTCTATGCCATTGCCATCCGCAACATCCGCTTCGGCTGCATCCGTGTATGATGTTAGTCCACGCTCAATAGCTTTCTCCTTGGCTGATTTGAAAGAATTAACTACCGCTTCAAAGGCAGCAAGAGAGTTTTCTGCCTGTTCCACTTCTTCTTTCGTGCCAAACGACTGAAGATGCTTAATGAGCTTGCGCCATAACTCACGGATTTGTGCCAACAGATTTGGTTTACCTTCCAACTCTCTTGCAAGATCTTCTGCTAGCTTTTGGTTGTTGAACACCATACCAACCGCATCTGCAGTAACCTCTTCGTCAATCTTTTCTTGGGCATATCCCAACTGACGTTTGTGTTCCTTCTTGGCTTCCCACCAATCATTGCCCATGAGCTTCTTTACTGCATCACGTAAAGCAGAGAAATCCTCTTCGCTGAGATTACGAATGGCATGGGTAGATTCATGACCGAACACCATCTCTATAGGATTACTTGCATCTTCGGCAATATGGATTTCTTTGGCAGAATAGTCAATATATCCATTATCTTCCATCGTATCATGCCATACCACCTTGTATCCTAATGCCTTTGCGATAGACTCCATCGCTTCACGCTTCTTAGGTGCAAGTTTCTGTTTCTTTGGCTGATTACTTTCCTTTGCCGAAGATTTATTTTCAACGGATTTTTTGGGGGGTTCAGAAGAATTGTTAGCTTCCTCTTGCTTTTTAGAAACGTTTGTAGAGCCTTTCCTTCGTTCGATTTCTGCTTTAACCAATTTGGTAGCGATGTCTGCAGTCGGATTCTTCTTCACAAGATTATTTTCAAGACTCCACAATATACCTTCCAATTCTTTGTCGGTAGCTTCTTTTTGGTTCATGATGTAGTAGCATGCGCCTCTTCAGAGAAGACTACCTAAGCGGAGAGGAGTTTGTGTTTATATATAAGGTACGCGAAACGCAAGCATTGGCCTAAACCTGCTAATTGAAAGAGGTGTGTGCGTTAACAGTTTAAGCGTACTTTAAGCCATTTTTAGATGAAACGTTGTGGTGATAGAAATATTAACTTTTATTAGTAGTTTGCAAATATCTGAAAATCAAGCGCTTAATAAAAAGTTACAAGAGGAGGGTGAAAAAAGTTCTAAAAAAGTGTGCGCCGTATTGGAAAAATATCTACCTTTGCATCGGTTTAAGAAACCAAATGATTGTTTTACAGATTTAATAAGCAAAGAAAATGAAGAAATTAGTTTTAATGTTCGTAGCTATTGCAGCTATCTCTTTCGCATCTTGTGGTGGTAACAACAAACCAGCTGAAAATGCTGACTCTACAGCAACTGACACAGCAGCAGTTGACACAGCAGCTAACGATACAGCAGCTAGTGACACCGCAGCTACAACTGCAACTCCTGATACTACTGTTAACAAGTAATTAGTTACGATCTGAAAAAGAGAGAACACCGCTTAGTCTCGTTGAGAGATTAAGCGGCTTTTTTATGTTTATACTTTATCTTCCTAAAAATATACGAATCCACCTTCTAAACTATTAGAAGGTGGATTCGTATATAATAGGTGTGTGCTTTTATCAAATGTTTATTTAAGGCGTAGGCAGCGAATGCCAATGTCGGTGGGTCTTGTTTTGAGATAAGGTATGAAGGATTCTTTCGACTCTACGACACTCTTCCCGTTTTTCTTTAGACTACTTGCGTTGAGAAAATGCAATCCATCCTTGTGCCAAACGGCTATACCTAAGTGAGAAGCGTCAAGTCCTTCCTTGGTGGTAACAAGACCGATGATGTCACCATCGTGAATGAGTTGGCGTATCTGTTGGGTGTTCTTGATTTGGTTAGCAGAGATGTAGTAAACCTTCGCCCCATTGTGTTCCGCCTCTTGTTGCTTGATAGATGCTACTCGTTCAGGGTGGTTGCGTAACATGTCATAACTATTCGAATGTTCTGACATGTAATAGTTGTTTATCGTTTGGGTGCTATAAAGAGCATTGTTCTGTGCAAAGACCTCATCGGCAATTCCATTTTTGGTGTTGGCTTCTATCCACCACTGAAAGTAGTGGTTGCGCGTTTCATAGGTTACCGCTCCATTGCGGTAACGTATTTTACGCAATTCGTTGATGAAGTCGGCAATCTCTTTCTTTTGCTGAAACACGCATCGAGATAGTGCTGCCACCACCTCTACATACGTGGTGCAGTCAAGTTCGTGTAGGTTGATTACCATCTGTTCATCGTCCGTACGGTCCAATGTATGTGCTACGTACGGCACACCTAGAAACTGACGAGCTATCCATATAATGATTTGCTCATGCGTCTTGCGCTCTTTGGGCGCATTGCTTAGAATGCGTAGGATGGTAGCACTATCGGCTTTAGAAATCTCTGACTGCTGATAGGGAGCGTTGGTTGTGACCGAGGTGGTCTCGGCTTGTTGCTCTTGAGAGACGGCTTTGGTGGTTGTCGCTTGCTGATTGCGAGCGATGCAACCCGTCAAGCAAGAAAGAAGCAATGTGGGTATAAGTAATTTTTTCATGAGGAGTGAAAAGTATTATTTATGTTTTGATTTCTTCTTGTTTTTTGATCCGAAGTTGAATCCTGCATAGATGTTTACAGAACCGAACGAATTGTTAGTGGAGAACTGGTCGCTATGGTAGGTGTACGAATGCAGGATAGCGCTCATTCCCACATACCATTTCATAGTGTTCCATACGATGGCATAACGAAAGATTCCGTCTACGCTAAAATTGTTAAACGAAAAATCGCGGAAGGAATACCATTTCTTGGCTACATCGCTAGACGATCTGTTATAAGCTAAAGCTAAAGACAATGATACATCCATAAGCCAGTTGTGAGCAAAAACCCAGTTGTAAGCATATCCGCCACTGATAGAGATGTCTGAGTATTGTATCCGCCGAAAGGTTAATGCGCTATCAATAGACAGTTTCTCATTATCTATTGAAGGCATTTTCTCGTTAATCAAGTCGTTGAGAGCAGTCCAATCTACCGTTACGCTGTGCTTGGTGTAGCCTATGCCTAAGAGAGGCGAGCCCGCTGAACGACGTTGTACGGTGCTTTGGCTATAAGCGGCAGGGTAGGAGAAACGGCGGTGATTGAAGATATAATAGGCGTTGAAACCCTTGATAGAAGACCGCAAGCCATCAAAACCAACCTTCTTCATAGGTCGCGTGTCGATGCCTTCGCCTAGATCAATGGATCGAATATAATAGTTGTTGCCCGTTTTACGATAGTATAAATCGATGCCGAATTTGTTGCTATAGAGGCTAAGGTCATATTCTTGGCGTTGGTTTTTGTCACTTTTTAGGTGGCTGACGTCAATGGTATAACCTAAGAATACCCATCGATATCCAAAGTATGGGCCAATGCGTAACGAAATGTCTGGGGCGAAGGTTACGCTTTGACCTGTGCGTGAGTGGAGATAATACACCTCATAGGTGTTAGTCTGTTGAAGCATGAATGCGTAGTTGTAGGCTTGTGGCTCAATGTAACTGGTGTCGATGTCGTTGAGTTTGTCTAGTTGCCTCTGCATTTTACGCAGCTGTCTTTTCTGCCACGATGATTTCTGGTCAGGGCGCATCCATCTTATGGTATCTGCAGGTGCGAGGCTACCGCACGTGTCACCGTGAGCCATTACAGCCGATAATGGTAATAATGCAAACAAAAGAATGTGAAGTAGATATATGACCACGTCGTTAAAACTTACCTAAAATACGATCCATCACCCAGTTGGTAGGTGTTGCGCTGAAACTATCACAGTCGCAGGTGCCAATGCCTTGCATGTCTTCGATAACGTTTTGAATGATAGGCAATTGTACATAAGGAGGATTGGCCACTTCTATATTCTCGACCCCATCGCTAGTATATAGGTGGATGGGCTCATAGGTGTAAACCGAGAAGGCCAAGCGCCCTTTCGTTCCAAACACTTCTATTCGATCGTCACGCCCACTCTCATGTGCAGCAAAGCACCAAGCACCACTTCCGTTGAGTCCATTCTCAAAGTGGAATACAGCGTTGACAGTATCCTCCGCACCATATAGCCCCGCTCGGTTGGCTATATAACCATGAGCTTTGGTAATGACCCCAAAGATATCTTGTAGCAAATCTAGCTGGTGTGGTGCTAAATCGTAGAAATATCCACCGCCTGAGATATTGGATTGCAATCGCCATGGAAACTCGCCTTGCTGAAAGTCGAGGTCGCGCGGCGGTAGGACGATACGTAGCTGGACGGTCATGATCTTGCCGAGTGTTCCGCTATGTATGAGCTGTTTTACCTTCTGGAAGTAAGGTAGGTAACGCCGATAGTAGGCTACATAACATTTGACACCCGTTTTCTCACTGATATGATTGATGCGTATACAGTCGTCATAACTGACAGCAAGCGGCTTCTCTACGTAGCAAGGCTTTCCTGCTTCCATTGACATGATGGCATAAGTGGCATGTGCAACGGGAGGAGTGGCTATGTATATGGCATTAACGTCAGGATCCAAGATAAGTTCTTGTGGGTCGGTGTACCATTTTCGGATATGGTGATTTTCTGCATATGAGCGCGCTTTGCTTTCGGTACGGCTATATACAGCTTCTACATGCGATCCCTTTACCACATTAAAGGCAGGACCTGACTTCTTCTCGGTTACTTCGCCACATCCAATAAAACCCCACGTGATCTCCTTCATTTTTATCTAAAATAATCTTAACCCTCAGTTAGTTATTACCAGTTAGTTTCTCTATACCACATATATGGGTACAAAGAATATTCCATATGGCAAAATTAAGCAATTTATTTCATATTTCAAACCTGTTTCGGTTACTTTTTTAGTAACTTTGCATAGTTTTAGAAAGAAAGAGAACTGTTCAATTTTTATTGGGTTTATGATCATAAAGAAATCAGAATTTACCATATCCTCTCCTACGGTAACCATGTGCCCTAACAGCGCGTTGCCCGAGTATGCTTTTATCGGTCGATCGAATGTGGGAAAGTCTAGTTTGATTAATATGCTTTGCAACCATAAGAATCTCGCAAAGACATCGGCTAAACCCGGAAAGACCTTACTGATCAATCACTTTATTATTAATAATGAGTGGTACCTTGTGGATCTTCCTGGTTATGGATATGCAGAAGGATCTAATATCTCGCGTCGTAAACTTTCGCAGATGATTACCTCTTATATCTTGCAACGAAAGCAGCTCGTTAATCTCTTTGTTCTTATTGACATAAGACATCCGCAACAGAAGATAGATAGGGAGTTCATCGATTGGCTTGGTGCTAGCGGTGTACCATTCTCGATCATCTTTACCAAAGCCGATAAACTGACAGCAGGAAAGGCGCGTGCTAATGTTCGTGAATGGATGAAGGCGCTAGAAGACTCTTGGGAGCAGTTGCCTCCCTACTTTGTGACCAGCTCGGAGACTAAAGAAGGACGAGAAGACGTGTTAAACTATATAGAAGAAATCAATACATCACTAGCCAATAATCAATAAGCTCTATTATGACGCCATTTCTTGATGTACAACATCTTAGTAAACGTTTTGGTGATAAAGTCATTTTCGATGACATCTCATTCTCAGTAGGAGAGGGGCAGCACGTCGGACTTATTGCGCAAAATGGCACCGGAAAATCTACATTGTTGTCCATCCTTCATGGTGACGAAGGATACGAAAGCGGGCAAATCGTGTATCGTAATGATATACGTATAGGCTTCTTAGAACAAACGCCGCACTTTAATCCTGAAGATTCGGTGCTAGACGCTTGCTTTAACCACCAAGGCAATCCGGAGCGGGTTGTCAAAGCTAAGCAGATTCTGACTCAGCTTAACATTGTTGATCTGAATCAGACCATGAAAGAACTAAGTGGTGGTCAGCAGAAACGTGTGGCTTTGGCTAATGTCCTTATCCTAGAGCCCGATTTCTTGATTCTTGACGAGCCTACCAACCATTTGGATCTAGAGATGATAGAGTGGCTTGAAGGTTATCTCTCCTATGGTAACAAGACGCTACTCATGGTTACACATGATCGTTATTTTTTGGATCATGTATGTAAGGTGATTCTCGAGATCGATAACCATACGATATATACCTATCGAGGAAATTACTCTTACTACTTGGAAAAGCGTCAGGAACGTATTGATAATCAACGAGCAGAGATTGCACGTGCCAACAACTTGTATCGTAAGGAACTGGATTGGATGCGGCGTCAACCTCAAGCAAGAGGTCATAAGGCAAGATATCGTGAAGAAGCCTTTTATGATCTAGAAGCTCGCGCTAAGCAACGTATTGAGGAAAGACAAATACGACTGAAGAGCTCTAACGTTTATATTGGCAGTAAGATATTTGAAAGCCAATATGTGTCCAAATCATTTTCGACGGCTCAAGGCGAAAAGATTATCTTAAAAGATTTTTATTACAACTTTGCGCGATATGAGAAGATGGGTATTGTTGGTAAGAATGGTACGGGAAAATCTACATTCGTCAAATTGCTCCTAGGAAAAGTTGCACCTGATAGTGGACGCTTTGATATTGGTGAAACGGTTAAGTTTGGCTATTTCTCTCAAGAAGGACTTACATTCAGAGAAGATCAAAAGGTCATTGACATTATCAAAGATATTGCAGAGTATATAGATTTAGGCGGTGGAAGACGCATGACAGCCTCCCAATTCCTAAACTATTTCCTTTTCTCCCCAGAGGAGCAACACAATTATGTGTATAAGTTAAGTGGAGGAGAGAAACGCAAATTGTACCTATGCACGGTCTTGATGCGCAATCCCAACTTCTTGGTACTTGATGAGCCAACCAACGATCTAGATATTCAGACGTTGCAAGTGCTTGAGGAATACCTACAAGATTTCCCAGGTTGTGTCATTATTATTTCGCATGACCGTTATTTCACGGATAAGGTGGTGGATCATCTCCTGGTGTTCAAGGGGGAGGGAGAGATCAAAGACTTCCCTGGAAATTATACACAATATAGAGAATACCAAAAGCTGAAAAGCAAAGATGATGATGTGACGACGGCTAAGGTCAAGGCTAAGAAAGCAGATTATCATCACGACACACGTCGAAAGCTATCATATAAGGAAAAGATGGAGCTGGAACAGCTCTCTAAAGATATAGAAAAACTAGAGGAAGAGCAAAAGTCGATAGAACAACAACTTTGTACAGGCACATTAGATATTGAGAGGTTAACATCATTATCCAAACGCTTACCTGAAGTGAAGGATTTGCTTGATGAGAAAGAGATGCGCTGGCTTGAACTTAGTGAATGGGTGTAAAGACGAATCATTAAAGATAAAATTACTTTAATATGGCAACAATAAACGAACGTCTCAGTAATGTGAGACAGTATGCGATAGATACGATAAAGCAAGAAAGTGAAGCTACATTGAAGTTGATAGACCAACTGGATGAAAACTTTGATGAGGCTGTGAACTTGATGTATCATTGCAAAGGAAAAATCATTGTAACTGGAGTAGGGAAGAGTGGACATATAGGAGCAAAGATTGCTGCAACGCTCGCTTCAACAGGGACTCCTGCTTTCTATATAAATCCCCTAGATGTATATCATGGTGATCTTGGGGTGATGACTGCGGATGACGTTGTGTTGGCGCTTTCCAATTCGGGACAGACAGATGAATTGTTGCGTTTCGTGCCGATGGTGTTGCACATGAAGGTTCCTATCATCGGTATGAGCGGAAATCCTAACTCGCTGTTAGCTAAGTATTCTACGGTCCATATTCAAGTGAAAGTGGAAAAAGAGGCCTGCCCCCTCAATTTGGCACCAACCAGTTCTACAACAGCAGCTTTGGTCATGGGAGATGCTCTTGCGATAGCGCTAATGGAAGTGCGCAATTTCAAACCACGCGATTTCGCACAATTCCATCCCGGAGGCGAATTGGGCAAGCGTCTGTTAACAACCGCTGGTGATGTGATGCGAGAGGATAACCTACCAATCATACCCGAAACCATGCATTTGGGTGAAGCAATCATTCATGTCAGCAAAGGAAAACTAGGACTTGGTGTTGCGCTAAACGATGGAAAAGTATGTGGTATCATTACGGATGGAGATATTCGCCGTGCTATGGAACGTTGGCAAGCTCAATTCTTCGATCATACAGTTAGTGATATTATGACACGGACGCCAAAGATGGTTACTTCTGAAACAAAGATCTTTGAGGTTCAGAAGATTATGAACAAGTACAAGATTCATTCAGTACTTGTAGTGGACAAGCAAAGTCGTCTGCTTGGAATAGTAGATCATTATAGCTGTTCAAGCATTCATTAATGTCTTAAAAGAAAAATATTGAAAAAGTATTTATACTTCTTATCTTTCTTATTTCTAAGTCTCCAAGTTGTTGCACAAACAACGCATGAGGCTACTCTAGTAGATAAAGACCATTCTGACGAAGAACGGTCCGATTCGGCTATTGTCTCAGATTTGCGTGGAAAAGGGATTGAGTTTTCACATAACAACTCTGTGGTGTTGCTTACCAATGGTCAAGAGAAGTTTACCGATCTCTTGAAGGCTATTGATCAAGCGCGTTCAAGCATACATCTAGAATATTTCAATTTCCGAAACGACTCTATTAATAAGGTATTAATAAGCCATCTTGCAAGTAGAGCAAAGGACGGAGTAGAGGTGCGTGCCATCTTTGATGGTTTTGGTAATGCTAGTAATAACCAGCCGATGAAGCGCAAGCACCTAGAGCAAATTCGGCAAAAGGGAATTGAAATCTATGAATTTAAACCTATGCAGTTCCCTTGGTTTCAAGATGCATTTAACCGAGACCATCGTAAAATCGTAGTCATTGATGGAAAAGTAGCTTATACGGGAGGCATGAACGTTGCTGACTATTATATTCATGGTACACCTGCGGTAGGAAGTTGGCATGACATGCATTGTCGTATTGAAGGCGATGAAGTCAATACCTTACAAACCATTTTCTTACGCATGTGGCGCATCGTTACTCATCAAGATGTACATGGACCACAGTATTATCGTGGGGTGAGTGATGCTGACTATATGACGGGACTAAAGCCAGATACGACCATCACTGCGCACCATAAAATGGTAGGCATCATCAATCGTGAACCTCATACAAGCAATGAGATAATCAGATACTTTTATCTAAGAGCAATCGAAGATGCAAGAGATAGTATAAAACTTATAAATCCTTATTTCACGCTCAATCGAAAACTGATTAAGGCATTCAAGCGAGCCGTTAAGCGTGGAGTGAAAGTAGAGATTCTCTTAAGTGAACGTAGTGACATCCCTCTCACGCCAGATTGCGGATTTTATAATGCCCATCTGCTTATGAAAGCAGGGTGTCAAGTGTGGATATACCAGCCTGGTTTTCATCATACCAAAATCATTATGGTTGATGGAAAGTTTTGCACGGTTGGGTCTGCCAATCTTAATGCACGCAGTCTGCGTTGGGATAGAGAAGAGAACGCGGTAATCATCGATCCGTTTACAACGCGTGAACTAGATACGCTATTCGAACAACAAAAACAAGACTCTTTCCTTCTTACGCCCGAGAAATGGAAACAATGGCGCACACCGTGGAAACGATTCGTGGGTTGGGTGGCGCATCTTTTATCCCCATTACTCTAAATTTTGACTATATAGGGTCTGCTAATTAACTCCGAGTGCGCAAACTTGTGGAGCGATAAAAATGTCC
>CAVJZR010000067.1:0-12610 GCA_963654235.1 Bacteroidaceae bacterium
GATTTCTGCTGAGAAATAATTTATTTTCTTTCAGAAATCAATTTATTTTTCTCTATCATACCTGCCCTTCTATCTCTTCATATTCCTCATTTTGGAATACAACTTACCGTATCCGTCAACCTTAGACGAAGGATGCCAGAACGCACTATGCCCTTGTTTGGCAATGCAGTGATGCTTTTTCAAAGGGAGTGCGTTATCCCGAACTGGGGTATTTTGTTGCAATCGCTATGCCAAAGGTAAGGTCGATGTGGGCTTAGGCAATGGTTCTGAGAATCGGAACAAGCCTAATCTTGCAATGCCAAGAATGCTTTGGGCAGATAACGAACCAAGTCTCCAGCCACCAAACTTTCTTTTCCAAGATCTTTCACAGCCAAGTCGCCTGCCAAACCATGCAGATACGTACCCACAACACAAGCGTCTGCTGGACGATAACCGCGTGCCAAGAGACCGAGAATCACTCCCGTGAGCACATCGCCGCTACCCGCTGTGGCCATGCCGCTATTGCCGACAGGACAGAAACACACGTGTCCGTCGGGCAGACAGATGGCGGTGTTATGTCCTTTAAGAACGATATAAATATGAAATTTCTGCGCCATTGTTCGCGCATTGGTAAGGCGCTCAAAGTCGGTGGAGCACGTCACACCCGACAATCGGTCAAACTCCAGCGGATGCGGGGTCAAGATGATGTCGCGTGGCAACTGCTGCACCCATGCACGATGGTTGGCTAGGATGTTCAGCGCGTCCGCATCGGCGACGATGGGACACTGCGCCCGACGTATCTGAGAGATCATGGCGATGGCCGAAGTTTCCTGTTGTCCCAGTCCGGGACCTATTCCCAAGGCATCAAACGCATCGGTATCCACCGCCTCACTGAAGATTTCGCGATCAGCATCGAGCTGTAACACCGCCTCGGGGACGGAAGTCTGCATCACGATATAGTTGTTTTGCGGTACATGGGTCGTCAGTTTGCCCACACCGGAGCGCAAGCAAGCCCGTGAAGCAAGGATGGCAGCACCTGTCATTCCGTAGCTTCCAGCTATGAGCAACGCATTTCCCATCAATCCTTTATGGGCAAAGTCATCGCGCGAAAGCATTCGTGAGCGTACGTCATCTTCCTCCAACACCATGTACTGGGCATCGGTATTGCGTACATATTCCTGACTTAAGCGGATATCAAGAACCTTCAACCGCCCGATGTATTGTTGCGCATCAGCAAAGAAGAAAGCCAGTTTCTTCTGATGAAACGTAAGCGTGAGGTCGGCGCGGATGATGTTTGCCCGGACGTTCATGCTGTTGTCCTCGGTCATCAAGCCCGAAGGCATATCGATACTCACCACCTTGGCAGGGCTGTGGTTGATGTATTTGACCAGCGAAGCAAATCCGCCAGCAAGCGGTTTGTTCTGTCCCGTACCGAAGAGACCATCCACCACAAGGGTATCGGCGGTCAACTCGGGTGGATCAAACTTGCTAGTCACCTCCACAAACTCCTTCGCGTGCTTATCATCATGAAGCCGTTGGCGATTGATAGCGCAATCGTCAGACAGGTGATTCATGATGTTAAACAAATATATCTTTACGTTATATCCTTGTCCTAATAGCAGACGAGCCACCGCAAGGGCGTCACCGCCATTGTTGCCGGGCCCTGCAAAGACCACCACAGGGGTACGATCATTCCACTCGTCGGTAATGGCGAGGGTCAGCGCCTTAGCCGCACGCTCCATCAAATCAATCGAAGCGATTGGTTCTTTCTCTATTGTGTAACGGTCAAGCTCGTGTAACTGGTCACTTGTGAATATCTTCATAGTTGCAAAATTACAAAATTAATGACAACATAACGGCGGTATTTGCTATAATTTTCGTAATTTTGCGCTAAAATAAGCATAACGAAGCAATGAGCAGAGTAACCATAAAGGACAAAACCTTTGAGACTTCCATCCCCGAAGCCGAGATTTTAAAGCGTGTCAAAGCGGTAGCCGCACGAATCAATGAGGACTTGGCTGACAAGAATCCGATATTCATCGCCGTGCTCAACGGGTCGTTTGTCTTTGCTGCCGACCTCATGCGCGAGATCAGTATCCCCGCCGAAATCACCTTCGTCAGGGTCGCTTCATACGAAGGAACGAGCTCCACAGGTAAGGTCAAGGAAGTGATGGGGCTGAAGGAAGACATCGCTGGACGTCACGTGGTGATCGTTGAAGACATCGTTGACACCGGAACCACGATGAAACAGATGATAAGTCAGCTCGAAGCAAAGAACCCCGCAAGCATCCACGTCTGCACATTGCTCCTCAAGCCAGGCAAGCTGAAGGTGCCATTGAACATCGAATATGCTGCCATGGAGATTCCAAACGACTTCATTGTAGGCTATGGCTTGGATTATGACCAGCTCGGTCGCGGTCTGCGAGACATCTACACGCTTGTCAGCGAATAACCACAGCACCCCCTACACGCCCCTACTATGCCCCTTCATCACAGGATAACAGAGATATCAAAACCGTCCTCTGCTCCTCATAATGAGCTGGAGGACAATAACCCATAACTAAAAAATGAAGAATATAGTAATTTTTGGTGCGCCCGGTGCAGGTAAAGGAACACAGAGCGACAAAATGATTGAGAAGTACGGACTAGAACACATCTCTACAGGCGACGTGCTTCGTAACGAGATCAAGAACGGTACAGAGCTTGGCAAGACAGCCAAAGGATACATCGACCAGGGTCAGTTGATTCCCGACGAGTTGATGGTGGACATCCTCGCAAGCGTGTACGACAGCTTCGGCAAGGAGCACAAAGGTGTGATCTTTGACGGTTTCCCACGCACCATTCCACAAGCTGAGGCACTGAAGAAGATGCTTGCTGAGCGCAATCATGAGGTGGCAGCGATGATAGAGCTCTTCGTTCCTGAGGACGAACTGATGAAGCGTCTCCTCCTCCGTGGTCAGCAGAGTGGCAGAAGCGACGATAACGAAGAAACAATCAAGAAGCGTCTGAACGTTTATCACACACAGACCGCACCACTGATTGACTGGTACGAGAAAGAAGGCATCCACCATCACGTGGAAGGTCTCGGCACTGTGGATGAGATCTTCAACCGCATCTCTGCCGTGATTGACGCCCTCTAATCTGATGATTAACGCACGATAAATCATAAATAATCATACCTCATGCGTCCTTAACGAAGGACGCCATACATCGAAAAGGCTCTTGGTGACAAGGGCCTTTTTTATATTCGGCAGATGGTATCAGTTTTTTTTCGTACCTTTGCAGTCTAAACGCACGGAGCGTAGCTTCACCGCTCCATATCCAAAGAAAACCAATCGCATCACACACATGGCAGAATCAAACTTCGTTGACTACGTCAAGATACAGTGTCGGTCCGGTAAAGGCGGACGAGGATCTATGCACCTCAGACACATCAAGTACAATCCCAATGGCGGTCCCGATGGTGGCGACGGCGGCAAAGGCGGTAGCATCTACCTCCGAGGCAACCACAACTACTGGACACTGCTCCATCTGAAATATCAAAAGCATGTGTTTGCCGAGCATGGAGGCAACGGCGGACGTGACAACTGCCACGGCACGGACGGTAAAGACGTGTATATCGACGTACCTTGCGGCACCGTGGTGTACAACGCGGAGAACGGACAGTATATCTGTGACGTCACTTATGACGGACAGACAGTACTACTACTCAAGGGCGGACGAGGCGGACTGGGCAACTTCCAATTCCGTACAGCTACCAACCAAGCACCTCGCTATGCGCAGCCCGGTGAGCCTATGCAGGAGCTAACCGTCATCATGGAGCTCAAACTCCTTGCCGACGTGGGTCTCGTGGGATTCCCCAATGCGGGCAAATCGACCTTGCTGTCATCCCTATCTAGCGCCAAACCCAAGATAGCCAACTACCCCTTCACCACGATGGAGCCTTCGCTGGGCATCGTGAGCTACCGCGACCATCTGAGTTTTGTGATGGCTGACATCCCCGGCATCATCGAGGGAGCAAGCGAAGGCAAAGGTCTAGGTCTGCGCTTCCTACGCCACATTGAGCGCAACTCGCTCTTGCTCTTCATGGTTCCGGGCGACACGGACGACATCAAGAAGGAATATGAGGTATTGCTCAACGAACTCAAGCAGTTTAATCCCGAGATGCTCGACAAGCAACGCGTGCTCGCCGTCACCAAGTGTGACCTCTTAGACGAGGAGCTCATCACGATGTTGAAGGACACTTTGCCCACCGATCTACCTGTGGTGTTTATCTCTGCCGTGACTGGATTTGGCGTTAACGAGCTCAAGGATGTGCTTTGGGAGCACCTCAACTCAGAGAGCAACAAACTGCAGGAGATCACCGCCGAGGACACCTTGGTTCACCGCAACAAGGATATGGCTACGTTCAGAGACGAGCAGCACGCCGAGGGAGCGGACATTGAGGACTGCGAGGCTGTGGACGAATATGATGATGTAGAAGACTTAGATGATTTTGAATACACAGATGACTGATTCCATAATCCATCAATACACGTTAGCCGATGGCGTAAAGGCTTTCAGCACCACTCGTCATGGTGGTGTGAGCAAAGGCAGCTACGGCACGATGAACATCAATCCGTTCTGCGGAGATGACGAGGAGGCGGTGGCACAGAACCGTCAGACCTTGGCTGACACCTTAGGGGTGGATGCCTCACGCATCATCTTGCCGCATCAGGTTCACGGAATAGAGTCGAGGATGATTGCAGAGGAGTTTCTCCAGCTACCCGAAACGATTCGCCGCCAACTCCTTGAGGGCGTGGATGCGGTGATGACCAATGTCAGTGGGGTGTGCATCGGGGTGTCCACGGCCGACTGTATTCCGGTGTTGCTCTACGATGCCACTCATCACGCGGTGGCTGCGGTGCATGCCGGATGGCGCGGAACGCTCAATCATATCGTCCTAAAGGTGGTCAGAGAGATGGGCGTGATGTTCCACACGACACCCAAAGATCTGAAAGCAATCATCGGTCCCGGCATCTCGGAAGCCAACTTTGAGGTGGGACAAGAGGTGTACGATCAGTTTCAGGCGCTCAACTTCGATATGGATCGCATCGCGAAGATGCATGACAAGTGGCACATCGACCTACCGCTATGCAACCGCATGCAGCTAGAGGCAGCGGGCATCCTCGCCGACAGCATCCAAGAGGCGGGCATCTGCACCTACGACGCGGTGGATACGTTCTTCTCTGCACGCCGACTGGGTAAGGATTCGGGGCGCATCTATACGGGCATCGTCCTAGAATAAATTTGGTCTAAATCCCTTTTGGGAATATATAAAGGCGTGTTCTATAAATTCCACGCACAATTAAATTTGTATTTCAGACAGGCTTCTCTTTGTGTCTTTTTGTTTTTATCCGGCATCTTTCACTTTCTTCTTTAGTCGCATAGCCCGCTATGCTCCTTCAGAAAGCAAGTAAAATCTGCTCGGCTAAAATTCAAAAATCCATCAAAGGTAATTTATAGAACCCGCCTAAAAAGCAAAAATCCCTTTTCCTACGTCCAACTTATCTGTTGGAAACATGGGAAAAGGGATTTTCTTTATATCAGAAGTAGCCGCGTCAATGCTTATGCCTGTTGGCACGTTGCTGACGATATTTGGCCTTTTGCTTGGCTGATCCTGAGCCGTGGGCGCCGGTAATATACTTCTTTTTCTTGGCTTTGGTCTTGATCTTTTCTTCCTTTGGTCCACCCTTAGGGGCGCCGCGGAACACCATGCCGTTCTCTATTATATCATCGATATCACTCATAGCTATGGGAATGGGGGATTAATGGTGGAACAAACGTACGTGGGTGAATGCCATGGCGATGCCATACTTGTCGCAGGTATCGATCACATGGTCATCACGGATGCTACCGCCTGCCTGTGCAATGTATTCTACGCCGCTCTTGTGGGCACGCTCGATGTTGTCGCCGAAGGGGAAGAACGCATCTGAACCCAGCGCCACACCGGTGTTCTGAGCGATCCATGCCTTGCGCTCCTCAACGGTAAGAGGCTCAGGGCGCTCGGTGAAGAACTGCTGCCAGGTGCCGTCTGCCAAGAGATCCTCCCACTCATCACCGATGTAAAGGTTGATGGAGTTGTCACGATCGGCACGGCGAATCTTCTCTTTGAAGGGAAGAGCCATCACCTTAGGACACTGACGCAGCCACCATTCGTCCGCCTTGCTACCTGCCAAACGGGTGCAATGGATACGACTCTGCTGTCCGGCACCGATGCCGATAGCCTGTCCGTCCTTGACATAGCATACCGAGTTGGACTGGGTATACTTCAAAGTGATCAGCGAGATGATCAGATCGCGCTTGGCTTCGTCGGTGAATGTCTTGTTCTTAGTAGGGATATCCTCAAACAGGGCGGGATCGTCTAGCTTCACATCGTTGCGCTGCTGCTCAAAGGTTACGCCGAAGACCTGCTTATGCTCGATGGGTTCGGGCACATAGTTGGGGTCAATCTGGATGACGCAGTAGGTTCCCTTACGCTTCTCCTTAAGGATGGCAAGTGCCTCGGGGGTATAGCCTGGTGCGATGACACCATCAGATACCTCACGCTTGATAAGAAGTGCAGTGGCCTCGTCACACACATCGCTCAGGGCGCAATAGTCGCCATAGGAGCACATACGGTCAGCGCCACGGGCACGGGCATAAGCCGATGCAAGGGGAGTGAGCTCAAAATTGACGTCATCCACAAAGTAGATCTTCTTCAACGTGTCCGTCAAGGGTAGTCCTACGGCAGCACCGGCAGGGCTGACATGCTTGAACGATGCTGCTGCGGGCAGACCGGTAGCTTCCTTGAGCTCCTTGACCAGCTGCCAGCTATTGAGCGCGTCCAGCAGGTTGATGTAGCCAGGGCGACCATTAAGCACCTCGATGGGCAACTCACCCTCACTCATATACACGCGTGCGGGTTTCTGATTCGGATTGCATCCGTACTTTAAGGCAAGTTCCTTCATATTATGTTTCCTGATGTTTTGATTCTCAGCGCAAAGGTACAAAGAAGTTGGGGAAAATGATTCATGGCTTGAAAAAAACTCCTCCGAAATTGTTTGAAGTCTAAACTTATCTATACCTTTGTACATGATTAGCACTTAATGAAATGAAACGAGAGTTTAGAAAAATCATTTTCAAGTTTGGCGCCAAGCATGCTAAAGCCACTAACGTGAAGCCTGACCTTGAGAAACTTTCAGCACATCTGGCCACCAAGAACATCCACCTCAAACCTTACTCGCTCAAGAAGCTACGCGGCTATCTGTTTCGCGAGCAGCTCTCTGAGCACACGCTCAACCGGTTGGCGCTCTTTGCGGGCTTCCAGAGCTGGCACGACCTTAAGCAAGCGCTCCACGGCATCAACGATCCCAAGCAGAACTATGAGGTGTGACGCACCCCGACTGGGCCTCATGCCCACTGAAAGATGTAGAACCATAATGCGTGGTAATCATCAGAACACGCCTTAACAGAACGAAAAAACCGTTGCTCTTTTGCCATTAATGACAAGAAAGCAACGGTTTTCCTTTAGAGCCTGTCCCCTCCACGGATGAAGAGGAACGGCTCCGAATGAGGTTTTAGCCTGCAACAACGTTGGTGCGCTTCTCCTTGATACGAGCTGCCTTACCGGTGAGCTTGCGGAGATAGTACAACTTAGCACGACGTACCTTACCACGCTTGTTCACCTCGATAGAATCGATGTTGGGTGACTCGATAGGGAAGATACGCTCTACACCTACTGTACCAGACATCTTACGAACGGTGAAACGCTTCTTTGTACCTTCACCTGAGATTCTGATTACTACGCCGCGATAGAGCTGGATACGCTGTTTGTTACCCTCGACGATTTTGTAAGCAACTGTGATGGTGTCACCTGACTTGAAGGCAGGGAACTGCTTGCCGGTTGCAAATGCTTCTTCAGCAACTTTAATTAAATCCATTGTTTGATAATTAAATATTGTTTGTCGTTCCAACGCAACGTAGATCATGACTCGTCCAAGTCCAGCGGTTGCGCCGAAAAGCGGATGCAAAGGTACGAAAATCTTTTCGACCACAACACGGCTGATGCGTTCTTTTTCTGCAATTTAACAGAATTTTCTCATCCTTGGGCTCAGCATAAGGCTTTTTCTTACTAACTTTGCACGTATGAAAACATTCACTCACTCTTCTCTCATTGCCAGATCCGTACTGGCTCTGAGTACCGTGGCGCTCGCTGGATGTAGCTCCCACTATCAGCTCACGAGCGTCAGCAAGACCCAACTGCTCATCGACAGCAAGTATGACACGCACCCAGACGCACAGGCTGCGACGTTCATGGCACCTTATAAGCATCAGGTCGACTCGATCATGACCCCAGTCATCGGTGTGGCTGACCATTATATGTATGCCATGAGACCCGAGAGCGACCTGAGCAACCTAGCCACAGACATCCTCGTATGGGCGGGCAAGCTATACAACGAGCAACCCGACTTTGCCGTATATAACATGGGCGGTCTGCGTGCCGCCATCGCTAAGGGCAACGTGACCGTGGGTGACATCGTGGATGTGGCACCATTTGAGAACAAGATATGCTTCCTCACGCTCAGCGGCGAGAAGGTTCTGCAGCTCTTCCATGAGCTAGCGCACACCCATGGCGAGGGCGTGAGTCATGCCGTGAAACTGGTTATCAACACCAAGGGCGAACTGCTCTCTGCCACGCTCAACGGCAAAGAGGTGGATCCCAAGGCTTCTTACCGCATCGCCACAATCGACTATGTAGCGGCGGGCAACGATAAGATGCAGGCGTTCCAAGCTAAGACGGATGTCAATCAGCCCGAAGACGAATCGAACAACGTGCGATATGTCATCATGAAATATTTTAAAGAGAAAACTGCCAATGGTGAGACCGTATCCGCACACAAGGAGGGTCGCATCACCATCGTAGAATAATCATCCACACTAACATGAGATTCACAATGAAGAAATCACTGCTTACGTTGCTTCTCGTCGTTGCCACAACCACCGTTTGGGCACAGAAGCATCTCACCATATTGCACACCAACGACACACACAGTTGCATCTACCCGCTCTCCCCTAACCTCAGCGACACCGCCACGGCAGGCAGAGGCGGATTCTTGCGCCGCATAGCGATGCTGAAGGAGGAACGCGCCAAGGATCCAGAGCTGTTGCTCTTCGACAGCGGCGACTTCTCGCAGGGTTCGCCCTACTACACGTTGTTCAAAGGAGACGTGGAGGCCGGACTGATGAACGAGATGCTTTATGATGCCGGAACGATTGGCAATCATGAGTTCGACTATGGACTGGAGAACATGGCGAGGGTGTTCCGCCAGCTCAACTTCCCCATCCTTTGCTCCAACTATGACTTTAAGGACACGCCGCTCAAGGACATCGTGAAGCCTTATACCATCATCAAGCGCAAGGGCGTAAAGATCGGCGTGTTTGCCTTATGCCCTAAGATGGCGGGCCTGGTGGTCAAGGAAAACTATGAGCCGCTGGAGTATCTCGACCCCATCGAGGTGGCTAAGAAGATGGTCAGCACGCTCCAAGCACAGCATTGCGATATGATCATCTGTCTGTCTCACCTAGGATGGCAGATCGAGGGCGACGATGATGTGAAGCTGATCAGCAACACCCGCGGCATCGACCTGGTGCTAGGCGGCCACTCCCACTCCTTGCTGAAGAACCTGGAGCACGTCAACAACCTTGACGGCAAGCCCATCCCCGTGGATCAGAACGGCAAGAACGCCATCTGGATAGGCAAGCTCTCCCTCACGCTAGACAAGCAGTAACACCCCACTAACGGCATTATATCTTGCCGAAACTCACCAAAAACATGCACTTGCGGCAGAATATAGTATATTATATTTTGCCGCAAGTCTGTTTTTTAGTACATTTGCGGCAGAATATAACGCATTTACGGATATGATTATAGGAAGAAAAGAGGAAATAGCGGAGCTTGACAGATTGTACCATAGCGACCGTCCTGAGTTTGTAGCCATCTATGGCAGGCGCCGCGTGGGAAAGACTTTCCTTATCAAGCAAGCGCTCAAAGGACGCATCACCTTTCAACATACGGGTGTGTCGCCCGTGGATCAGGCCAATGAGAAGAGCAGAATGAAGACCCAACTGGAAAGTTTCTATTACAGTATGCTCAACCATGGGCTTGAAGGATATAAGATGCCTAAATCGTGGATGGAAGCTTTCTTTCTGCTGGAACAGCTTCTTCAAAGTCAAGACAACGGCGAACGGCAAGTGGTCTTCATCGATGAGCTACCGTGGATGGACACGCCGCGCTCAGGATTTCTGCCCGCTTTCGAGAACTTTTGGAATGGTTGGTGCAGTGGGCGAGATAATCTGATGCTGGTGGTATGCGGTAGCGCCACCTCATGGATTCTCAGTCACCTGTCACGCAGCAAGGCAGGACTATACGGACGACTGACGGCTGAAATCAAACTATACCCCTTCACGTTGAAAGAGTGTGCCGAATATTTCGACCACTACAACGTGCAGATGAGCCAGTATGATGTTCTGCAGAGTTACATGGTGTTCGGGGGAATTCCTTATTATATCAGTTACTTTCAGAAGGGATTCAGTTTTGAGCAAAACACCGATAAGATTCTGCTTGGCAGCAAACCTCGATTGAAGGACGAGTTCAACCGCCTCTTTGCCGCCATCTTTAGTAATCCGGACGACTGCAAGAAGATAATCCGATTCTTGGCCACACGCCATTCGGGATTCACACGGGAGGAAATAAGCCAAGCCACAGGGTTGCCCTTAGGCGGCGGCATCAGCAACACCCTCGCAGCACTAGCTGAAAGCGACTTCATCACAAGCTACACGCCTTTCGGAATGCCTAAGAACACGGTCTACTATAAGTTGATAGACAACTTTTGCTTGTTCTGGCTGAAATATGTCGAGGTCAATAGCAGAGAGGAGCGGTTCTTCAGTGACAACATCACCTCGTCCATCCTAAGGGCGTGGCACGGTGTAGCTTTCGAGGAAGTGTGCTGGCAACACATCCAACAGATCAAACGTGCGCTAGAGATTGGTGGCGTGAAATCGACCATTTCGGCATGGAACGTCAAGGGGAACGACGACAATGAAGGTGCGCAGATAGACCTATTGATCATCAGAAATGACAATGTGGTGAACCTTTGCGAACTGAAGTTTGCCAGTGCGCCCTACTCTATCAGTAAGGAAGAAGAGCTCCGATTGCGTCATCGCATAGAAACGCTACAAGCGGCGCTGTCCCCCAAGCAGACAATCCACCTCACAATGGTAACGACCTACGGCATCACTTACGGCAAGCATAGCGGCATCGTGCAGAAGGAAGTGAAGATGGAAGACCTGTTTCGGTAATGACAGATGAGTGTGTGCGATGTGCTCGGCTCTCCATAAGGCGCACCGCATGTCACCAAACCGTTTTCTGCTCCTTGCTCTCATATCTCTTTCGAGACGCTCAAATATCTTTATAATTTATCTCTTATAGCTTCGATATTACTCAGCACAAGCCAAACGGTCGTGAAACACGCTAAAAACGCAACGCTCTGTCAATCGAGATGTTATTGACAGAGCGTTGCGTTTTTGCCCCAGTTCGGGATAACACACTCCTTTTGAAAGGCGTCACTGCATTGCCAAACAAGGATATAGAACGTTCCAACATCCTTCGATGAAAGTGACGAATACACTAAGTTGTATTCCCAAACGAGGTATATGAAGAGATAGAAGGGAAGGTATGGCAGAGAAAAATAAATTGATTTCTGAAAGAAAATAAATTATTTCTCAGCAGAAATCAATTTATTTTTTGTTTTGCAACAGGCGTTTTCAGAGGATAAGAATGGGGATATGAGCACGAGAAAGAATATATACTGCAAGCGTATAATGCTCTTGCCAGGAGGCTTCAAGGCATTCTTATCCCGAACTGAGGTCGTTTTTACACCGAAGAAGTTCTCCTTTACTCTCAAAAATCCGTTTTTCGGCTTCCAAAAGAGGCTGTTTGACCTTCCCAAAGGGCCTCTCTCACCTCCTCAAACAGCCTTTTTCGCATGGTAAAAGAGCCGTTACGGGAATTTCATCATCCCATTATTTCTTAGTAATCCCTACTCGCTAGGCTACGAAAATTCTATTTCGAGGATTTTCGCGGAGCTATTTTCGTGACTTTTATTTGACATTTTAAAACTTCAGAAGTATCATCCTAGCAGCAGTTTGGTTTGGATTTGAATCGGTTTAGTGCCGTTTTTGGTTTGGAAATGAAACGGTTTTCGTGTGTTTTTGGTTTGGTTTTGATCAGATTTTCATCAATTTTTGGTTTGGAAATGATCAAAAATAAGCGGTTTTTTGGTTTGGTTTTGAAAAAGAAAGCGTATCTTTGCATTATCCTTTTCATTTGATAATTAATCAGTTATATATATGTTTGAACGCATCGCACTAAAGTATCTACGCCAATGGGCTGCAAAGGAAGAACGCAAGCCCTTAGTATTACGGGGCGCCAGGCAGGTGGGTAAGACCACCTTGGTGGAATTGTTTGCCAAGGAGTTTGACACGTATATCTAGGGTCTGCTAATTAATTATAAGTATTTGATTATTAACATGTTATCACATAAAATATTTG
>CAVJZR010000068.1:0-11277 GCA_963654235.1 Bacteroidaceae bacterium
CAAATATTTTATGTGATAACATGTTAATAATCAAATACTTATAATTAATTAGCAGACCCTATTTAGAAATCATCTCTACAGAGCGCTTTAAGAACTGATCAAGAGCGGCACCCTTGAGCATACCATTTTGCAGAAGTGCTAAGTCAATCAACTGATGCACAGCTTTGTTGTCTTTAGCGAAATCGGCTATCACGGCATTGAGCTTGTCTTTTTGCTCATTGATAGCCTTTTCGGTGTTAGTGAGGTCATCTTTCTCTTCTTGAGAGATCTCTTCAGGTTTCTTCTTATCCTGACTCTGACGAAGAGCGGCAAGACGTGCTTCCTGACCTTTCAGTTCGCTACGGATAGGCTTCAACGTCTCTTCGGTAGCTTGTGTCTCTGCTGATAGAATCTGCTGAATGAGAGCGTGGTTAGAGTTCACTACCATTTGATATGAGTCGGGCATCTGTGCATAGAATCCCATTCCTTGCTGATACTTACTCATGTCCTTCATACGACGCATATACTCGCTCTGTGTGATCACGATAGGAAGGCTATCCTCGCCAAGCGCACGTACCTCGACATCAAACATCGCCTTGTCTAAGGTAGGCAGTTGTGAACGGAAGGTTTGTGACAAACTGTCACGTTGTTCTGAAGAGAGGTTGTCTTCCAATACTTGATCTTTCTGAATCAGTCGGTCGATGACATCTGAGTCAACTCTCACGAAGTGGCTCTTCTCAAACTTAGTTTCGAGCATCTGAATGGCAGGAACATCAAGTTGGCCATCAAGCATCAAAACGCTATAACCCTTGTTCTTTGCTGCCTCAATGAACGAATATTGGTCTTCCACATTGGTAGCATAGAGATAAACGAGGTTGTCGTTCTTATCTGTCTGGTTGTCTTTGATCAGCGTCTTATACTCGTCAAAGGTAAAGTACTTACCTTCAGTATCCTTAAACAAAGAGAAGTCTTTAGCACGATCATAGAAGGTCTCAGGCTCTGAAAGCATACCATAATTGATAAATAGCTTCAAGTCGTCCCACTTGCTTTCGAAGCCCTTACGGTCTTCCTTGAACAAGCTCTGCAAGCGATCTGCCACTTTCTTGGTGATATAGGTAGAAATCTTCTTAACGTTGGAATCGCTTTGTAGATAACTACGGCTAACGTTCAATGGGATATCGGGCGAATCGATGATGCCATGAAGGAGCGTCAAGAACTCGGGCACGATACCTTCCACCTGATCCGTAACAAAGACCTGATTGCAATAGAGCAGGATCTTATTGCGCTGCAAATCAATATTTTGCTTGATGCGAGGGAAGTACAAGATACCAGTCAGATTGAACGGATAATCCACATTGAGGTGAATCCAGAACAAGGGATCATCGTTCATTGGGAACAACGTATGATAGAACTTCTTATAGTCTTCATCCTTTAATGTTGACGGAGTCTTGGTCCACAATGGCTCCACATCATTAATGATATGATCCTCTTCGGTATCCACCTGCTTGCCATCTTTCCATTCGGTCTTCTTACCGAAAGCAATAGGAACGGGCATGAACTTGCAATACTTGTTGAGCAAACCTTCTATCTTGCTCTTTTCGAGGAATTCTTTGCAGTCGTCGGCAATATGTAGCACGATGTCAGAACCGCGTTCTGCTTTCTCGGTCTCCTCCAATGTGAATTCAGGATTGCCATCACAGCTCCATTTCACGGCTTTAGCACCTTCCTTGTAGCTTTTGGTTACAATCTCCACTTGCTTACTTACCATAAACGCAGAGTAGAAACCAAGACCGAAATGGCCGATAATAGCTTCAGCCTTATCCTTGTATTTCTCCATAAAATCGGTTACGCCAGAGAATGCAATCTGATTGATATACTTATCGATTTCTTCCTCTGTCATACCAAGTCCATGGTCAGAGATAGTAAGCGTGCCTGCTTTCTCATCTAAAGAGATGCGAATGGTAAGGTCGCCTAAGTCGCCAGTGAAGTCGCCCATAGTGGCGAGGGTCTTCATCTTCTGTGTGGCGTCCACAGCATTACTTACCATTTCACGCAAGAAGATGTCGTGATCTGAATAAAGAAACTTCTTGATTACTGGGAAAATGTTTTCCGTTGTTACTCCTATATTACCTTTTTGCATAATAGTTTGATTTTATTCCGTAAAGAGAAATACAAATACCGTGCCAAAGAATATTAGCCCTTTTCATTATGCAAAAAGTCTAAAAAACGCCAGTTTTCCTTGGGTAGTTGTCATATTTGCATTATCTTTGTATCACAATAATAGCGAAAACCAAATACTAACAATGTCTCGGTATATAGACAAGAACAAGAATCGTTACATATCCGATTATTATTCCATGCACGTCAAGGAACTCCGTTGTTACGTGCAAGGAAGGATTGGCGATGACATGGAGGCCGAGGACATTGTGCAAAACGCTTTCATGCGAGCACTGACATCTACAAAGATGATTACTCCCGTCACCTTACCGGCGTTCATGTACACGATAGTGCGAAACCTTATCTATGACTATTGGCGTCACCATAAAGCCATCAATGAATATGAGCATACGATGATGAATGGATCATTGAGTCGTTCCAATGGGCTAGACAACCCAGAGAGCTACTACAACGTACAAGACATTCTTCATCAGCTAGAAGACGGCATCATGCATCTTTCGGACAAAAAGCAAAAAATCTATCGACTAAATATTTACGAAGGGAAGGCTGTTTCGGAGATTTCAAAGGAACTATGCCTAAACTACAAATTTGTAGAGAATCGTCTTACCGAAGCTCGCCGTGAGATAAGAGGGATGCTACGGAAAAGATGGGCTTAGTTTTCTGATTGGTTGATCAAAAAACAAGGCTAGCTTCGAGTTGCTTTAAAGTTGTCTAGATTTTTGTATCTCCGACGCATCATTCGTTGATAGATATTGTCTATCCAAAAACGCGAAGAGAACATAAAAATCAATCCGATGACCAACATCACCACGTTCGTCGCCTCAGACCCGATGATCATTTTACCCACTCCAATAAAAAGCAGAGGTATCGTAAGCCCCATAATGCTAAAGAGCATCTGCAAAGCATTATTTGTCTGAAAGGTTTTTCCGGTCACTTTCTCATTGAGAGAGGAAGTCTGATTATTGTACACAGCCAATTGGAAAAAGAAAAAATGAACAAATCCAGCTACGAAAGCATACATCCCAAGAGCCTGCATCCAAGACTTGTCATACAGACAAACGCAAAAGATAGTACATAACAAGGGTATCAGCAGCATGGCACAACTCATGAAATACTTGGCGCATAACATCTGATAAATGCTTCGTGAATGATTCATGAGAAGATCGATATAGTTGCCTTCAAACGTCATAATCCGAACCAACACTAACGCACCATAAAGATAGAAGATGTAAACCAACCAAAAGTCGTCCATAAATTCAAGGAACGAACCTTGGCTACATAACAGGTAAGTGACCACAGGGACTAATACTAAATAGGAAAGAAGGACTCTGCGTGGATTGCGATTGCGTAACACACACAGCATCTCTAGTTTGACGTAGCTTCCCAATATACCCCAGTGATCAAACAGACGCAGACTGAATCGGAAGGCTTTCTGCGTACGTCCGTTCTTGGCAAGTTCTGCTCGAATGCTGTTATATTGTAAACGACGATTGACAACGAACAAGATAACAATAGCCAGCACATCGGCTAGATAATATAACGGATTGCCGAAAATAACGCCCTTAGCCATGTTAGTCATCCAATGCGCATAGAGATTGATGCCGTTCGTGGGATCAAGACATATTGGCAAGGCAAACATACCATAGACGGCTATTGGCAACAACCAGTAAAGCAGCGAGCGATTGATCAGCGTACGACAGATAAGATACCACTCAGCATTGATTAAGACTAGGAGATAGAAGCCTAGCAACGCCCCTAAGCAAGCGCCAAAGGATTGAGGAATGAAGATAGCTAGAAAGCCATAGGGGATGAAGACTGCAAACCAAAGAAGATTGTAAGAGTTGAATAGGTTTCGAGCCAAGAATCCATCAATACACGTATACTTTGGTATGGGCAATAATAAATAAGGTAAGATGAGCTGAGAAGGTGTTTGCTGAGCGACAAAACGAAGAAGGAAATCAATGAATAATATGATGGGGGCAATCATAAACATTATCTGCCAACCAGCAAAACTGTGTTGATCGCCAACCAATAATGCCAACAAGACCCCGATATACGCAAAATATAAGATGATGAACGCATAGAGAAACCATAGACCTAACTGAGCTAAGACAGAGTTCTTATGCGGAATCATACGTTGTTCTGCCAAATGACGATGACGAGACAGAACACGCATCAGATGAAGCTTTGCTTGTATAGACGAGGTTGTGTTGCTAGCCATTAACGTAAGTCTATGATTTCTGCGTTGGGAAACTCCTTGCTATTAAACTGGAACAAAGCGTCAGGAAGGTTTCGTGTTTTAAAGTTAGAGATATTGATGGTCATCCAGCTCTTTCCTTGTTTAACCTTTATCTGCTTGGGTTGATAGTTGGCCGAAACGGTGACATACATCTCTTGTATGGAACGAGCGGGGTGAATGGCCTTTAGATGCACCTGATAGTTGGTTCCTTGTTTAGTCATCGACAGTCTATAACCAGACTTATACAAGCTCACGAAGCTATATGGATTCATCTGAATCTTCTGCGACTCGTTAGGCGTACTGACGTTTACCTCACCAGTAGACTGAAGGTAGCTCCACTGGGTCTTACCATTGTACCATACACGCGCACTACCCGTCGAAGCATAAAACTTGCTTCCCTTTATAGAGATGTCACCCGATGCATTGCCAGTCTTTCCACTAGATATCGTGAAATGAGCTGAAGCGCCACCTTTGTGGTTCACTACGGCTGCCGTCTTATCCAACACTTTCTTTGCCTCAGATGCGTTTTGTGCTGACAACGTAAGGCTTATCGTTAGCAACAGCACCAAAACACTCATACATCTTTTCATGATTGTCTTCATTATCTTTTGTTATAGGCGTGTTCCGAAAGAGCACGCACGTTAATCTGTCTATTCTATTACTGATGCGCAATGGTTTGTTCCGCCGATAATCAATGTTTGAGAGATGCTAAGATATTATCAAGCGTAGCCTCATCTTGCACAAGGACTTCACGCGGTTTGCTTCCACGCGCTTCACCCACGATGCCAGCTTTCTCAAGCTGATCCATCAAGCGACCAGCTTTGTTGTATCCAATGGCAAAGTCGCGTTGCAAGCGAGAGGTAGAACCTATCTGGTTGACCACAACCGCACGAGCCACCTGAGCAAACAATGGATCAAGATTTTGTAGATCCACGTCCCCACCGCCTGGTGCGCCATCATCGGTCAGAGGTTCTGGAATTTCCAATGGAGCCACAGGACCCATCTGCTCAGCAATAAACTTGTTTATACGTTCCACCTCAGGTGTATCAACAAAGGCGCATTGCACACGAACAGGCTCTCCACCATTGAGGAAGAGCATATCACCCTTACCGATCAAGCGCTGAGCACCAGGCCGATCCAAGATGGTACGCGAGTCGATCATGGCACCAACGCGGAAGGCGATACGACCTGGGAAGTTGGCTTTGATATTACCCGTAATGATGGTTGTGGTAGGACGCTGCGTGGCAATGATCATGTGGATACCTATGGCACGAGCCAACTGAGCGATACGAGTAATTGGCATTTCAATCTCTTTGCCGCTAGAGAGCATTAGATCACCAAACTCATCAATGATCACCACGATGTAAGGCATAAACTCATGACCATCTTCAGGGTTCAATTGATGATTGAGAAACTTCTTGTTGTATTCCTTGATATTGCGTGCTCCTGCTTGTTTCAGCATATCATAGCGCTGATCCATCAAGACGCAGAGCCCTCGTAAGGTCTTCACCACCTTCTTTACATCAGTGATAATCGGTTCTTCCTCGTTCTCCTCTACGGCTGCCATGAAGTGCTTAGCTATCGGACCATAAACACTAAACTCAACCTTCTTGGGGTCAACGAGAACAATCTTCAACTCGTTAGGATGTTTCTTATAAAGCAACGAGGTGATAATAGCGTTCAAGCCCACTGACTTACCTTGACCTGTGGCACCCGCAACCAATAGATGCGGCATCTTAGCAAGGTCCACGATAAACACTTCATTGGTAATCGTCTTACCCAGTGCAATAGGCAGATCCATCGTAGATTCTTGGAACTTCTTCGAGTTGAGAATGCTAAACATCGACACGATGTTGGGTTTAGCATTAGGCACCTCGATACCGATGGTTCCCTTTCCTGGCATTGGAGCTATGATACGGATACCAAGGGCAGCCAAGCTCAGAGCAATATCGTCTTCTAGATTCTTGATCTTTGAGATACGTACACCTTGTGCTGGCGTAATCTCGTACAACGTAATAGTGGGGCCTACCGTTGCACGGATAGAACGAATCTGCACATCAAAGTCGTTCAGCACTTTGATGATGCGGTTTTTATTTGCTTCTAGTTCTTCCTTGTCTACAAAGTTAGGATTGGTATCCGACTCATATTCCTTTAAGAGATCGAGCGTCGGGAACTTCCAGTTTACAAAGGGTTCGCGTGGGTTGATTGGTGTGAGACCTGCTTGTTTATCAGCAAGCACCTGCCCATGCGCCTTCTCATCGCCTTTAGGTACATCGACCTGCATCTCAGGAGTGGACGCCACTTTTTCCAGTTCTATCTTGTGTTGAGGTTCTGTCGACACCTCATTAACCGTTTCATTCTGATTATCTTCAGACGCTTCGGGGGAGAAATCTACAGTTTGCGGCGTAGGATCGTCAAAGACTACGGGGTCCTCAGCAACGGAGATGGTGTCCGACGACTCGTCCTCATCCGCTTCGCCTCTGTTCACCACAGTAAACTTCACCTTGCTCGCTATATACCCCATTGGGTTAAGCATCTGTCGTACCACGGTAATCGTCTCTGAAGTGATATAGGTCAGGAAGGTCAATGCCACAATCAGCAACACGACAAACAATCCGGGAGCGCCTATAACGTTTTCAAGCCATTGACAGATGTAAGCCCCATGATCACCACCAGGATTAAACACCTGGTCACCCATAAATGGTGACAGCACCTTAGCAAAGGTCACACTGCTCCATATCATCACCAATGCCATTCCGAAGAACCACTTCCAAAGGTTGAGCTTGGGATACGCTTTCATCATCTTCAATCCACACAGTGCCACAAAGACAGGGATCAAGAAAACGGGGATTCCGAAACAACGGTTGATCAAGAAATACGACAATAAAGCTCCCATGCTACCACAGGAGTTCTGAAACTGTTGATGCGAATTGAGCAACTCCCCTGGTCGGAGAGCGGTTATGATACTCTGATCGTCGGCACCAGTAAAGAAATAACTACAAAAAGCTACGATGAGATAAATTGCAATTAGGAACAAGATGATTCCCATTACAAATCCGACAGTATCATTAAAAATATAGTTTATGCCTATCGCCTCCGAGAAACTTTTGGATTTTCGGTCGGTTTTCTTTTTTTTCATTAATTAAAGTCTTTGACAAGAGGTCCACATTGGGTTTGTATCGCAAGAATGTTCCTTACCCTCTCATATTCAATATTTGCTCTATAATTAATGCAAAAGTAAGAAAATATACGGACAAACGACTATCTTTTCAGAACTTTTTTCTAATTTTGCAGCGTTTATTGAGCAAGTATGACAGACATATTATACAACAAGTTTGACAAGAAACGCATCCCCACCCTACCTCGTGTTACCTTCCCAGGACGAATCGTGACGATTTATAACGAGAGACAAGCAGAAAGTGCAGTGCGTTTTTTGCTCAGTCAGTCTATTTTAGGAATAGACACCGAAACTCGCCCAGTATTCAGAAAAGGTCAGCATCATAAGGTAGCGTTATTACAGGTAAGCACACATGACACCTGTTTCCTATTCAGGTTATGCAACATTGGGTTGCCCCGTTGCCTCATCTACTTTCTTGAAGATGTCAATGTGCCGAAGATTGGCTTATCGCTTGGTGACGATATGTTGATGCTTCATAAGCGTTCACCATTCAAACCCGGTCGATTCATAGACCTGCAAGATATGGTGAAAGATTTCGGTATAGAAGATTTGAGTCTGCAGAAGCTCTACGCCAACTTCTTCCACGAACGGATCTCTAAGCGAGAACAACTATCCAATTGGGAGAACGATATCCTTACAGACAAACAAAAGCTTTATGCTGCAACTGATGCGTGGACTTGCATCAACCTATACGAAAAGATGAGCCAGCTAATAGAAACTGGTGATTTCGAGACAATTACTAACGAAGAAACGACAGAACAAAATGTATAAATCCATTTACTTGAAGAAAGGAAAGGAAGAATCGCTTTTGCGTTTTCATCCTTGGGTATTTAGTGGTGCTATATCACGCATTGACGACGAGGTCAGCGAAGGTGATACCGTGAGGGTATTAGACTCACATGGTAACTTTCTTGGTGTTGGACATTTTCAGATAGGCTCTATCGCTGTCAGAATCTTATCCTTCCGAGATATCACTATCGACTTAGCTTTTTGGGAGAGTCGTCTTGGTGCGGCATGGCAAGTGCGTCAAGCGTTAGGAGTGTATCGCCCCGAAGAGAATGGTAACACCACTTTCCGCTTGGTTCATGGCGAAGGTGACAATCTGCCAGGATTGGTCATCGACTGCTATGGCAACACTGCCGTTATGCAGGCTCACAGCGTAGGTATGCACGTCAACCGAGAGGTGATAGCGCAAGCGTTGCAGCAGGTAATGGACGGCGTGATCAGTAACATCTACTATAAAAGCGAAACCACACTACCCTTCAAGGCTAACCTTGGTCAAGAGAATGGCTTCATACTTGGTGGCTCAGAAGATGACATCACGATTGAGAATGGCTTGAAGTTTCATGTAGATTGGCTCAAAGGGCAAAAGACGGGGTTCTTCATCGATCAACGCGAGAACCGTTCTTTGCTAGAATATTATTCTAAGAATCGTTCTGTTCTCAATATGTTCTGCTACACGGGAGGTTTCTCGGTATATGCCATGAGAGGTGGTGCATGTCAGGTTCACTCGGTAGACAGTTCGGCTAAAGCCATAGAACTGACCAATGCCAATATTGCGCTAAACTTCCCTAACGACGAACGCCATCAAGCATTCTGTGATGATGCCTTCAAATATCTTGACGCTCACAACGACAAGTATGACCTTATCATCCTTGACCCACCCGCCTTTGCCAAGCACAGAGCCGCATTGCACAATGCGCTGAAAGGATATACCCGTCTCAACGTCAAAGGTCTACAAAAGATCAAGCATGGTGGCATCCTCTTCACATTCAGTTGTTCACAAGTAGTAAGCAAAGATCATTTCCGCCAAGCCGTATTCACAGCAGCAGCTCAAGCGGGACGCAAGGTACGTATCCTTCATCAGCTCCATCAGCCTGCTGACCACCCCATCAATATTTACCATCCAGAGGGTGAATATCTAAAGGGATTGGTGCTCTATGTCGAATAAGCTTTAGAGGCGAAACGATTAGATGGCAATGACCCTTTTCGAGCAAAAAGTAGACTTATACATCAGCCGCCAACAACTACTATATAAAGGAAAGAAGTACCTGGTAGCATTGTCTGGCGGTGCTGATAGTGTAGCCTTGCTAAGATGCCTTGAACGATTAGGCTATACGATAGAAGCGGTTCATTGCAACTTTAAACTTAGAGGAGAAGAGGCTGACCGAGACGAAGCATTCTGCAAATCTTTGTGTCAAGAGCTGAATATTCCTTTTCATGTGGTCCACTTTGACACAAAGTCGTACGCTGCATTGCACAAGATCAGTATAGAAATGGCTGCCCGCAATCTGCGTTATAGCTATTTTGAAAGGTTGCGTACAGACATTGACGCAGAAGGCATCTGTGTGGCGCATCACCAAAACGATGTGGCTGAAACCATCTTGCTCAATATGGTACGGGGTACGGGGATTTCAGGATTAGAAGGAATACACCCAAAGAACGGAAACATCTTACGTCCAATGTTGTCTGTCAGTCGCGAAGAGGTGCTTGCTTACCTAACCACGCTCAAGCAAGCGTATGTCACAGATAGTAGCAACCTTGTCCCAGATGTAAAACGAAACAAGATCAGATTACAGGTATTGCCGCTTCTTGAGGAGCTTAACCCCTCCATCATCAAGCAACTTTCCATACTAGGTGAGCAAGCACACGAAGCCTCAAAAGTCATTAAAGCATCTTTAAACGAATACTCTCTGCTAGAAGAGATCTCTATTGATACCCTTCTACAAGAATCTTCTCCCGAATATGCCGTATACTTCTACCTAAAAGACAGAGGATTCTCGGGTAAACAAATACGTCAGATAGCCCAGTCACTTGACTCTCCAACAGGGGCGAAATGGATCTCAACAAGCCACGAACTGGTCATTGATAGAGGACGATTGGTCGTACATACGCTGAGTGATTTGCCCACAAAACACCTTCGAATACCTGAAGAGGGACGATATATATATGACGATCACTTATCTATCGCACTAAAACGGATTGCAAGAACTAACGATTGGCAAATACCCAAGACATCTCTGCACATAGCTCTAGATGCCAACAAGGTGGTCTTACCCTTCGTATTGCGTCCCGCTCTCGAAGGTGATCGCTTCAAGCCATTAGGAATGAAGGGATCAAAACTGGTCAGTGACCTCTTGACCGACTGCAAAAAGAGCATCATCGAGAAGGAGCGGCAGCTAGTTTTGGTGGATGCAAACCAACAAATCATTTGGGTTGTAGGCATTAGACCCAATCAAGATTGTCGCATAACAGATGCAACGCAGAACATTATTGACATCGTTGTCAGCAATCAATAAAACGCCTCTGTTCGGGAGAAGAATACCTTGAAGCCTCCTGAAAAGAGCATCATACGTATGCAGCACGTATTATTTCTAGTGCTCATATCATCATTCTCACCCTCTGAAAGCGCCAAAAGCTGAACAAAAAATAAATTGATTTCTGCTGAAAAATAATTTATTTTCTCTCAGAAATCAATTTATTTTTCTCTGACATACCATCTCTTCCATCTCTTCAAATCCCTCATTTTGGAATACAATTTACTATATCCGTCAACTTCCAACGAAGGATACCAAAACGCGATGTCCTTATTTGACAATGCAGTGATGCCTTTCAAGGGGAAGTGCATTATCCCGAACAGGGGCTATATAGGGTCTGCTAATTAACTCCGAGTGCGCAAACTTGTGGAGCGATAAAAATGTCC
>CAVJZR010000069.1:0-10980 GCA_963654235.1 Bacteroidaceae bacterium
AAATGGAGATTATATGGTCTATGTGGAAGATTGTTTACTTGAGTAATATCATTACTCATAGTAAGGTAATTCAATGGCCTATGCTTTTTTTCAGTAACAGTCACTTCATCCATAGGATACAATGATTCCACTATGTGAGGTTGACCATTCTCCACATAAAAGTAATTGTTGTTAGCATCAACACCTACATTCCTTTTGGTTGTAGTGCCATCATCATTAAGGATAGAGGTCTCTGCTGCAGGATACTTATAGCCATTATACATAAGGCTTAAACCTGATTTAAAGTATCTATTCCTTCTTTTGGGATTATTAGTATTATCAGACATATCTAATTTTTTGGACAAAGGTAGTAAAAACAAAGGAAACTGCATAGAAACTTACAAAATCATTAAGACAATCTTTGTTTTTCGCTTAAATCCTCCACCGAGAAAACGTACTTTATGGATTAATCTGGTTGTTGAAAAAGCTTTACAATATTTAGTAAAAACATCTCTGTGCTTCGATTATTCTGTATGTAAGTAAAGTTTGATGTCAAATCCTTTAAATATGCAAGTGGTTAGAAGTCAGCACGTTGTGTCGGTGGATAATAAATAAAGAGATGAATGGGCCTTGATTTTGTCCTAAAAATGCTTGAAAACGATAGAAAAATAGCCTGTTTTAGCTTCCCAAACATGCCCTTTGGGGAGCTAAAACAGGCTATTTGAGGTTGTAAAACCATAGCTTTTGGAGAATTGTAAGGCGTTTTGGGATGAATTGGGAGGGTTAAGTGCATTAGAAAAACCTATTTCAGCCTTTTTGTCTGCTTATTTTTTTATGACAATAAATTTACATTTTGTAGGATTCAAGGAGCAATCTGAACATCAAGTTCTTTTAGGAAAGAGACTTTCCATTTAGGTACAGAAAGAGATTCAAGAGTACCCACTTCCTTCTCATAGTTAGGCAGAGATACCTCTATATTATCTGAGGGTGTAGGCACTTTTGCTTCTTTAAGGTTGACACCTTCAGCAAAGTCCCTTACAGTCATATGATTAAAATCCTTGAGAGTCAGCCTATCAAGATCTTCTTGTGACCAATTACTGAAGGTAGCCTTAAGGTCTTTCCATACATCAAGTATCCATTGCTTGAGTTTATCAATGATACCTGATTGTCCTTTCTCTTTGGCTAACTTCTCAAGTAATTGTTCTCCGCCTTTACCAGTGAATCTTGCATGAACCTCTGAAGCAATAAGGTTGTCAAGTCTCTCCTGTGGAAGGTTCATTGACTGCCATACCTTACCATAGTTTTCATCATTAAGGATTTCATTCCACAATGATGTTTGCTTCATTAGTTCTACACCTCTCTGCCATAGTTTAGGATTCTTCTGCTGAACCATTCTATCCCAAAGATGAGTATACTCATGTATAGGATGTTCAGGAGAAATCTTGGTTTCATCAAGATAGATGTTGCCTTCTTTATCTACAAAGCCATATACTTCTCCTTGAGGAGTAGTAAAGAGTTGAGCATCTTTTAAATCCTCAGGAGAACTAATTGTTCTTCCATCTCCATCTACAAAGGTTATCCTACCTGTTGCAGAATCTCTCTTTATTGCACGCCATTCTTGATGTTGGTTGCTACTAGCATCACTCTTAGCTTGCTTGGATTCTCCTTGTGATGTTTGTTTATCCAATCCAGCATTGTCCCCATTTGCTTCTCTGTCTTCAACATTGTGGCTATCGCTTGGATATTGGCCTTTGGTAACTTCATCTTTAGTAGACAAGCTATCATAAGCTTCCGAAATTCCTTCTCTTTCTGTGTCATCTATTTCTTTACTTAAATTATTATCAATTTGATGATACTCTATAATATCAAACTCTCCTGCACCTTTATAGTTTACAGTATATTCGTAATTTGCTGTTTGTATAACGTCTCCAAAGGCATTATTATTGCCATACTTAGTCATTAATGCACTGCTAAGAGTAGACAACTCACCTTTGGGTAAGGTATGCTTGTTAATGAATTGTTGCAGAGACTTCAGATTATGAGTCTTTAAGAACTCAGCCATGTCCTCTCTACCAAAGACTTTGGTAATACTCTTTAGATGTTCCACTAATTGATTAACAATACTTTTAGCAGAATCAGTATCTTGAGAGGGCTGAGTATTCTTATTAGCAGAATCTTCTTTTATTGCCTCTTCAGGATGCAAAGGAGAGCCTTCTTTCTTTACATTATCACTAATAATAGTAACAGTATCAGTTGCTCTTGATACTGCTACATACTCCAATTGCTGTCTTTTATCTACATGATTAGGGTCAGTAGCAGTGGATTCTGTTGCTTGAGGAGTAGGAGTGCTAGTATCATCATCAAGATCTATCTCTTCACCTATGCTAACAACATTCTCATCAGAGGCTTCTTGAGGAGTGTCATCAATATCAAGATCAGTAAAGGTTGTCTTACCCTTTGTTTCATCTCTTGCTCCTAGGGCAATATCAATGTCATCCACCAAGACATGAGTAAAGGTAGAACCTTGTGACTTATGTACAGTCATTGCATAACCAAAGTCAATAACTTTACTTTGCAAAGTGCGCTCTCCATCAGATGACTTAATATCATCATTGACAAATAAGAACTGGTCTATTCTACTAATCTCTTGATGTAAAGGCTTAGCGGCTTTCTTGCTCATTCTCATTGCTTTATCCCACAACTCTTGTTTCTTATTAGCAAGAATAACAGCAGCCTTGCGGTTCTGCTCATTATTCTTAACATCAATATAGTTGAAGGTGTCTGTCTCACCCATAGAGTCTCTAAGGGTAATAGGAATATACTCCAATGATACTAGAGCACCATTCTGAGTACCATCATCTACCACAAAGGTAGTAGTCATAGGTTTCTCTACTTTTACTACTTTATAGGCTTCAGAGTTAACTAATCTATAAGATTGATTTTGCCATATATAACCCCAGTTAGTATAACCAGTCATAGGCTCTCCAACTCTAGGAGTAGGGGAATCAAAACCTAACAGACTTCTAATCTTATTATTATACCTAGATACAGTATCATTATAATAGGCAAGAACTCTAAAATAGTCTGGGTTCTTCTTTAGTCCTTTAACATAATGGTCAAGCACTTCATTAATAGCATCTTGGTGCTTAGGTAATATATAAGCAACCCCCTCACCCTTACTATTAAAAGAGGTTACTCCTGACAAAGGTTTACCATTGCGAATATCAGTAGCCTCTTTGAGGATAGCATTATCATCAGTTCTTTCTACTTGTGTAAGATGAATGACTTTACCATCGCCATTACTAAAGACTTTAGATACTTCTGTTTCACCTACAGGGGCTAATTGTGCTTCATCCCCTACATAGATAAGTTTAAGGCTAAAGTCCTTGGCAATCTTATTGAGAGTATCATAGTTTCTCTTGTTAATCATTGACGCTTCATCGATGATAACAGTAGTACCAGGATCAACCTTAGGACGTGTCTGAATATTGATTACATTTTTTGCATCATACTGTTTACTTTCAGGATTCCCTTCTACCCTAATACCAAAGACTTTATGAAGAGTTTTAGCATCAAAACCAGCCTTAGATACCTTGTCCTTTAAAACCTTTGCTGCCTTATTGGTAGAAGCACAGAACTGTATATCTTTTCCATCTTTTACTGCTTTTTTAGCAATCATCTCCATAAGAGATGTCTTACCAGTACCAGCATAACCACTAAGAGTCATAGATGTCTCATCAGATTTAAGGAATCTATCCATCTCATTGAGGGCAACTATCTGTTGTTCATTAGGTCTGAAAGGTGCTTCAATCTTAGTACCATCAGCAAAGGTAAAGTCTTGGGGAACAGCCTTGCCACTATGTTTATGCTCTTCCTCAATACCATTTATAAGGTCATAGTCTGCACTTTCCTGCTTGATGATAGAAAGTTCATCTCTGAGTTGCTGTCCTGACATATTGTCTATAAGTTCCTTTGCAGCTTCAGCATCCATATATCTTGAATGCTTAGTACCATCATAGCCAGTCTTTATTTGACCTCCTGAGAAATCATCTTGGCTATCCTTAGCACCCTGTCCTCTGAAGGTTTCTCTTCCCAATGCTTGCTTATCCAATCCAGCATTGTCATAATTTGAGGCTTTGTCTTTAGCATCAATGCTATCGCTGTTGTAGATGCTTCCTTTATACCCAATCCCTTCAAGCCTCCTATTAAAGTCTTGTAAGGTTCTAATAGCTCCTTCTTCATTACACAATAGTTTTATGTTGTTAATTTCTTCTTTACTACGTCCTTTTATATCAATAATCTCCTTAACAAGATAACCTTCTTGATTTTCCTTTAGGTGGTTTAACCCATCTTTATCAGTATGGTCTACTATATAAAGGAAATCACCTCCTGTGTCTATCAACGACCTCTTGGCTTCATTTATTGTCTTGATAGCCCTTAAAATATCCTCTCTTTCATTGTCAGTCAAAAGATGATTGACATTGGAGTTGTCTACATTATAGTCACTTGTTTCTTTTGCAGTTTGGGATTTTGAAGCAGTTTTTGTACCAAAGTAATCACCAACCTTAGACTTTAACTCTGTATCAGACATGGAATTGAACTCCCATTCTTTGGCATTGTAACCTTGCCTTGGTTGGTTTAAGTCTATGATTTGTTTTCGAATATGTCGATTAGATGAACGTTTAACATAGGATTAAGGCAATTGTTATTATGCATGGCGTCAACAAGCAAATGATCACCGACCAAAGATAGTAATCGCCAAAGGAAAGTATAAACTCCTGAGATAGTCTGAAAAGTAAATTGCAGAATCTATTGAACTTCTTGCGTTGAAGAAACAAGACTCCTATGCAAAATAAAATCCATAATGGAGTAAATAATATTTGGTGAAGTTTATAGTCAAGTATTGCTACCCAAGCAAGTGGCAAAATCATATACCAAACTATTATGTTCACCGCATTATATGAAAGGTGGAATGCTTTGCCGATCAGTAATAGCGCCTTCACTGTCAAAGCAAAGGGGACTTTTATTAATGCAAAAGGTAGATATGAAATGATCTTCTTCATTTGTTCTTGTACTCTAGTTTTAAGACTTTCGCTTTTTCAAGAGACTCTTTGTATGTTTCGAAGACATTAAAAGCAGTTCAGGAGTTTCAAAAAGATTTAATTTGGAAGATAAGCCAAAAATCTGTTGATTACCATATATTTATCTGAGTTATATTTTTTGTATAGCTATTTTGAAACAAATCCTATTCCATTGAGATTGTATGTCAGAAAGGCAGAATAATATTGTTTATGTCAAAACATTCCAACAACCTTATTCACCAATAAATTGCTTTGTCAATCTGCATAGGATAATAATAGGTGTTGTGTGTGGTTTTGAGCATCCTACTAAAGTAACGCATAAACCAACTAGAAAGAAAAATCCTCCATAATTCCAAGATAGAATTATGGAGGACTAATCTTATATAAATGCTTTTAATTCAAGCAATTATTTCTTGTTAAGCAAAAGGTCTGTCTGAACGGCAACAGCAACCGTAGCACCAACCATAGGGTTGTTACCCATGCCGAGGAAGCCCATCATCTCTACGTGTGCAGGAACTGAAGATGAACCAGCGAACTGTGCGTCAGAGTGCATACGACCCATGGTGTCAGTCATACCATAGCTAGCAGGACCTGCTGCCATATTGTCAGGGTGCAATGTACGACCAGTACCACCACCAGAAGCTACAGAGAAGTAAGGCTTGCCTGCAGCAAGACGCTCTTTCTTATATGTACCTGCTACTGGGTGCTGGAAACGAGTTGGGTTAGTAGAGTTACCAGTGATTGATACGTCAACATCTTCGCTCCAGTTGATAGCTACGCCTTCACGTACATCGTCTGCGCCATAGCAGTTGACCTTAGCGCGGGGACCTTCGCTATAAGCGATGCGGTTAACTACCTTCAACTCGCCTGTATAGTAGTCGAACTTGGTCTGAACGTATGTGAAGCCATTGATACGGCTGATAATCTGAGCGGCATCTTTGCCAAGACCATTCAAGATAACGCGCAATGGGTTCTTGCGAACCTTGTTTGCCATCTCTGCAATCTTGATAGCACCTTCAGCAGCAGCGAATGACTCGTGACCAGCCAAGAAAGCGAAACATTGAGTCTCTTCGCGCAACAAACGTGCAGCCAAGTTGCCATGTCCTAGACCCACTTTGCGGTCGTCAGCTACAGAACCAGGGATGCAGAATGCCTGCAAACCTACACCGATAGCCTCGGCTGCCTCAGCAGCATTCTTTACACCACGCTTGATAGCGATAGCAGCTCCTGCTACATAAGCCCACTTTGCATTCTCAAAACAAATACGCTGTGTATCCTCGCAAATCTTATAAGGATCGATACCTAGTTTATCGCAAATCTCGTTAGCCTCTTCCAAGCTTTTGATGCCTTCTTCGTTAAGAGCTGCCAATACTTGGCTCTCACGACGCTCTTGGCTCTCATAGTTTACTGTTCTAATCATATTTTTCTTCCTCCTTATTCTTTACGTGGATCGATAGTTTTCTTAACACCTTGATCTGCAGTAGTGCGACCATAGCGACCTGTAAATTTCTTTACAGCCTCATTAGCATCCATACCATTCTTGATGGCTTCCATCATCTTGCCAAGATGCACATACTCGTAACCGCAAACCTGATCGTCAGCATCGAGGAACATCTTAGTGATGTAACCCTCGGTCAGCTCCAAATAACGTGTACCTTTGGCCATTGTACCATAAAGCGTACCAGTCTGTGAACGAAGTCCTTTACCTAAGTCTTCAAGACCAGCACCAACGGTCAAACCATTTTCAGAGAAGGCGCTCTGGCTACGTCCGTAAACAATCTGAAGGAAGAGTTCACGCATAGCTGTGTTGATAGCATCACAAACCAAGTCGGTGTTGAGTGCTTCAAGGATTGTCTTACCAGGTAATATCTCTGAAGCCATAGCAGCAGAGTGGGTCATACCGGTGCAACCGATGGTTTCAACCAAGCATTCTACGATTACACCCTCTTTGATGTTAAGAGAAAGCTTGCATGCGCCTTGTTGTGGAGCACACCATCCCACACCATGAGTATAACCTGAGATGTCCTTAATCTCTTTTGCTTGAACCCATTTGCCTTCTTCAGGAATAGGCGCTGGTCCATGATTAGGACCTTTCTTAACAACACACATGTTGTCGACTTCCTTTGAATAAATAATCATGTTCGCTAAATTAAAATATAACTAAATGTTAATGTGTAAAATCTTCGCTTAGTGCAAAAGCTTTTCTTTCATAATGCAGTGCAAAAGTAAGCAAATAATTTCGAAATATGTCAATCCATAGATTACTTTTTTCTCATAGAGAACTTATTTTTAAAACTTATGTAGGCGGTCTCCAAAAAATAGCGTATCTTTGTAATTTCAAAATAGCAATATAAGAAAAACGGATGAGTAATACACAGGGATATTTGGAAGTCAATATTCAAGACGTTAAACTCCAAAAAGCAGCAGAGCAAGGCATGGACGAATTTGTGGATACATTTGTTCAGGCTATAGAGAACGTGATTGATGGACCGCTTACTTTAGAGATTATGCAACGTCTTACATCTGATCAGATTACACTTTTGGCGTGGCATTATCTCCATCAAGAAGTAATGGATGGTGGGTTCGTCCAGATGATTTATAATGGATATGGTGCTTTCATCTTTAAAAATCCATTCGCTGTCGCCATGAAACAATGGGGACTCAATGACTTGTACACGCTGATAAGGCACGCAAAGAAATATTATGTTCGTTATCAAGAACAAATCGAGGTGGAAATGACCGATGAAGAGTTTATGGCTCTTTATGAACAAATGCCGGAGTTTGACGAGTTTGATGACGAGTTTGTAGTGAATGAGGAGAAGTGGACATCAATGATCGCAGCTTACATTGATGATCATATCGATAACTTTGCACATATCGTGTATTAAACACAATGGACAATGAACAAGCAACAACAGGAAATAAGAAAGAAAAGCCCTATACAGATACGCAACAAGAAAGCATCCTTCGAATACTTTTTTGTTGAGACCTATACGGCAGGGATACAACTTACAGGTACAGAGATTAAGTCAATACGTGCAGGAAAAGCTTCGCTCACTGACGCATTCTGCTATATCACTCATGGAGAGATTTGGGTACAAGGAATGAATATATCACCTTATTTCTATGGGTCGTATGCTAATCACGAATCACGTCGCACTCGTAAGCTCTTGCTCAAAAAACGTGAAATAAACCATCTAGATACTACGCAGAAAATACCAGGATATACAATCATTCCGATATTGGTGTTTATTGACGAACATGGTCGTGCTAAGATGGATATAGCTTTAGCCAAAGGTAAAAAGGAATATGACAAGCGACAAACCCTTAAAGCCAAGGAGGACAGACGTGAAATGGATCGTGCAATCAAGCACTTTTAAACGATTGATACCTAGAGATATTAGATCCAATTAATAAGTTGCATGCCTTGCCTAGGATTGGTCTTGCGCTGAATATGTCTAATTTTTAGAAAATACAATTACATAAACTAAACAATCAATAATATGGAAAAGACTTATATCGCACCTTCAGAACTAATAATCAATGATGATGGTAGTGTTTTTCATCTTCATTTGAAGCCG
Source organism: Bacteroidaceae bacterium (assembly GCA_963654235.1). Classification (GTDB taxonomy): domain Bacteria; phylum Bacteroidota; class Bacteroidia; order Bacteroidales; family Bacteroidaceae; genus Prevotella. The sequence continues at coordinate 8,642 of CAVJZR010000069.1, forward strand.
GAGAATCTTGCATCACGTGTCATATTGGTAGGTGATCCGGGTAGAGTAGATTTGGTCGCTAAACATTTTGACGAGGTAGAGGCCGAAGCTAGTAATCGGGAGTTCCGAGGTGTAACTGGAACCTATAAAGGCAAACGAATATTAGTGCAATCGACAGGCATCGGTTGTGACAATATCGATATTGTATTAAATGAATTGGATGCCCTTGCAAATATTGACTTTGCCACTCGAGAAGAAAAATCAGAACGTAAACAATTAAAAATCGTACGTGTTGGAACTTGTGGCGGTTTGCAACTTAATACGCCCGAGGGGACTTTTGTCGCAAGTGCAAAGAGTATAGGTTTTGATGGCTTGCTTAATTTTTATGCGGATAGAGACAAGGCCTGTGACGTTGAGCTAGAACAACGTTTCAAGGAACATGTGGAATGGAACCCGGTGATGGGAAATCCTTATGTTGCGGTTGCAGATGAGGCTCTGACGGATCAGATTGCGAGTAACGATATGGTTCGCGGAATCACAATAGCATGTGGAGGATTCTATGGCCCGCAAGGACGACAACTGAGACTGAAGTTGATGGATCCCAAACTCAATGAAAAGATAGAGTCTTTCGAGTATAAAGGAATGAGAATCAATAATTTTGAAATGGAATCGTCTGCGCTTGCAGGGCTAGCACGTCTGATGGGACATCAAGCAACTACCTGTTGTATGGTGATAGCTAATCGTCGGGTGCATGCCGTAAACACCAACTATAAAAACAATATCGAAGTGCTGATAAAAACAGTATTAGACCGAATTTAAAAGTAGAGTGGCATTAATGTTTGATAAAGATACGATTTGTGCGCTCGCCACACCAACGGGTGGAGCGATAGCAGTAATACGATTAAGTGGGGCAACAACATTTAGTATAATCCGAAAGATCTTCTCTAAAGATATAAAAGAAGTCAAACCTAACACGTTGCGTTATGGTGAGATTTTAAATAATAAAGGAGAGGTAATAGATGACGTTATCATTTCATTTTATTGTGCGCCTCATTCTTATACTGGGGAAGATGCTGCCGAAATATCTTGTCATGGTTCGCGATATATTGTAGGCCAAATCCTTCAATTGTTAATAGATAATGGTAGTAGATTAGCCAATCCTGGCGAATATACGCGCCGTGCTTATCTCAATGGTAAGATGGATCTGAATCAGGCAGAGGCTGTGGCTGATTTAATCGCTTCCACTAATCGTTCTTCCCACAAGTTGGCTCTTAATCAAATGAAAGGCCATGTAACAACCGAACTAGAGAAGCTACGGGAACAACTCCTTAAGTTGACGTCTCTCTTGGAGTTAGAATTGGATTTCTCGGATCATGAAGATATTCAGTTTGCTAATCGTGACGAACTGCTAGAGATCTCTACACGCTTGCAACAACGTGTACGCCAATTGAGCAAAACATTCCAAACAGGCCAAGCTATAAAGATGGGTGTCCCCGTAGCAATTATAGGTAAAACCAATGTCGGAAAATCAACGTTGCTTAATAACCTTTTGCATGAAGAACGGGCCATCGTGTCAGATGTCCATGGGACTACTCGTGATAGCATTGAAGATACAACAGATATCAACGGATTGACCTTCAGGTTTATAGATACGGCAGGTATAAGGCAAACGGATGACAAGGTTGAGCAAATCGGTATTTCGCGTACTTGGGATAAGCTATTGCAAGCATCTATCGTGTTATGGGTGCTAGATCATCTGCCAACAGCGGAAGAACAAACGGAGATTGTGTCCCATTGTGAGGATAAAAAACTGTTGCTCGTTGCAAATAAAATGGACGAGGAACATTCCCTTTATGATGAACTGTCAGCCATGAGCTTTGCCCAAGGTCGAGTTTATGCTATTTCTGCAAAATATAGCCAAGGCATAGAACAACTCAAACAAGCCATATTTGAAGCTGCCGATATCCCACATGTCCAAGAAAACGATGTTATCATCACATCCACTCGTCAATACAATTTATTGCAGAAGGTTGATGAGCATCTTTGCCGAGTAGTAGATGGCTTAAAAGAATTAATCTCCTCTGACCTCATAGCAGAAGATCTTCGTTTGGTTATAGATTCATTGTCCGAGATTTCAGGAGTTGAACGCATCACTTCTCAAGAAACGCTCAACAATATCTTTGCGCATTTTTGCATCGGAAAGTAGAATACGATTAACCATCCGAAACAAGCTGACTTGTAGCAATCTACCTCAGTTCGGGATAACAATGCCTTGAAACCTCTTGGCAAGAGCATTATATGTCTGCAGTACATAGGGTCTGCTAATTAACTCCGAGTGCGCAAACTTGTGGAGCGATAAA
>CAVJZR010000070.1:0-10957 GCA_963654235.1 Bacteroidaceae bacterium
ATTATTTCTCAGCAGAAATCAATTTATTTTTTGTTTTGCAATAGGCGTTTTCAGAGGATCAGAATGGTGATATGAGCACGAGAAAGGATATGTACTGCAAGCATATAACGCTCTTGTAGGGAGGCTTCAAGGCATTGTTATCCCCAGCTGAGGTACCTATTAGTATTAGTGGGCGACGGGGTCACAGACCCAATAGCCTCAAAGCAAACGTGCGGTGGGACACCGCACCCACTACTATATCGGTAATTGATTAATCTACGCATATAACGGATGAACCTAAAAAAAGACGGTAAAGCAGCCTAAAAAAAGAAAAAAATGCCATTGGTAAAAGAATTATTTGTAACTTTGTGCTCTATATGGACACAGAAGACATCAAACAAAAGCTTACCCATCACTATCCCGGGTCGATAGAGATCAAGCTACAGAAGGGCGACGTGACCTTTGTGGACAATATCCGCAGCTACTCGCATGAGATCAATTATCGGGTGGAGCGCACCATCCTTCTCTTCTGCGTGGGCGGATCCATGCAGCTGAGCATCAACGACGAGACCACCCTCCTACGTCGCGGACAGCTCATCGTGCTCACCACAGGCATCACCGTGACCGACTGCCTCTTCTCAACCGACTTTGAAGGCAAGGCGCTCGTCATCTCAAACGAGGTGCTGCTGATGCTCATGCACGCCCATCAGAGCGTGTGGAACCACTTTATATATATAGAGAAGGAACGCGTCATCACCTTCCTCGAGTGTGACCGCAACCTGGCAGAAGGCTATTACGGCATCATCCGCTCCCTCATCCAGGACACCGAGGAGCTACCCTTCTGGCACGAGATGTTCTTCGGCGTGATCTTTAGCTTCAGCACATGGCTCTGCGGCATCATCCACCGACAGACCGGCGTGAGCGAAGACGTCCTGAAGGAGGGCGACAGCTACTTCGGACGCTTCCTGCATCTCATCGAGCAAGAGACGGTCAAGTATAAACCCGTCAAGTATTATGCCTCGCTGCTGAGCATCACACCCAAGTATCTCTCTTCCCTATGCAAGCGTGAGAGCGGCAAGAGCGCCTCACAGTGGATTCAGGATTATGTCCGACAGGAGATCCAATACTATCTCCGAACCACCAACAAGAGCATCAAGGAGATAGGATATCTGCTCGGATTTCCCAATGCTTCGTTCTTTGGCAAGTATGTCAAGGATCAGCTTGGCATGACGCCCACCGCCTTCCGTAACATGAAGCCTGGCGCTGAGGGGCCTAAGGATAAACGTTCAGTATAGATGAAACAAACGTCAATCAACACTACACACACCCACACCACACACCCCTCAACCCCTACATCCGCGACGGAGGTCATCGTCCTTGAGGCCTCCAGCGCTAAGGATCTGCGGCGCTTTGCCCGATGGGGCAACGAGCTCTACCGCCACTGCCCACAGTATGTGCCCGATCTGGAGACGGATATCATCCATAGCTTCTCACCGAAGCACAATCCCGGACTGGCTTTTGCCCAAGCCGTGCCCTTCCTGGCGTGGCGTGACGGTGAGTGTGTGGGACGCGTAGCAGCTATCATCAACCACCGCGCCAACGAGCGATGGCACACACGCACGGTGCGCTTCGGGATGTTCGACTTTATCGATGACATCGCCGTGAGCCGCGCGCTGCTGGAGAAGGTAGCGCAGTGGGGCAAGGCACAGGGCATGGACAATATCGAGGGTCCTCTGGGTATCACCGACTTTGACAAGGAAGGGATGCTCATCTCTCACTTTGACCGCCTCTCGCAGATCATCACCTACTATAACCACCCTTACTATCCACGCCATATGGAGCAGTTGGGCTATGAGAAAGTGGCCGACTGGGTGCAGATCCGTGTCACCCTACCCGCTGAGGTGCCCGAGCGTTACCTCAAGACCTCACGCCTCTTACGGCAGATGCTCTCCTGTCACATCCGTGTGCTCAGTAAGCGGGAGGTGCGACAAGAGTGGGGGCAGCGCATCTTCACCCTGCTCAACGAGGCTTATGCACCGCTCTTCGGGTTCTCAGAGATCAGCCAGGAGCAGGTACGGCAGTTTATCGACATGTATCTGCCGCTGCTGGATACGAGGATGATGCCCGTGGTGGTCAATGACAAGGGCGAGCTCCTCGCGGCGGCGGTGACCATGGGATCGCTCTCCACATCGATGCAGCGCACCCACGGAAGGCTCTTCCCACTGGGGTGGGCACACCTCCTATGGCAGATCAAGGTGCATCACGCGGACACGGTGGATCTGATGCTCATCGGCGTCCGACCGGATCTGCAGGGCATGGGACTCACCGCGCTGATCTTCTCTTATCTCATCCCGCTCTACCGAGAAATGGGCTTCCGATACGCCGAGACCGGACCGCAGCTCGAGGACAACATCAAGGAGCTATCCCAATGGAAGTACCTGGAGCACGAATACATCAAGCGGCGACGCTGCTGGGGCAACCAACTCCTTTAATCAATCAATGGGCATAATAGGCCTAATAGGCATAATGGGCCTATCATTTAATCATAGAAGAATATGAAGAATAGAGTAGTAATAACAGGAATGGGCATCTGGTCATGCCTTGGCACCACGCTCGACGAGGTGCGTGACGCCTTATACACGGGCAAGTGTGGTATCATCTTCTCACAGGAACGTCAGGACCTGGGGTTCATGTCGGCCCTCTGCGCCGATGTGCCACGCCCCGATCTCAAACCATACGTGGACCGCAACATGCGCCACTATATGCCCGAAGAGGCCGAATATGCTTATATGGCGACACGTGCAGCGCTGGAACAAGCCCAGCTGGACCAAGACTTCATCGACGCGCATGAGGTAGGTCTAATCTACGGCAACGACTCGGTGGCCGAAGCCACGATGAGAGCGATGGACAAGTTTCGCCAGTTTAAGACCTCAATGGCATGCGGTTCGGGTGCCATCTTCCAAAGCATGAACTCTACCGTGACCATGAACCTGGCGTGTCTGTTCCACCTCAAGGGCATCAACCTCACCGCCTCGGCTGCATGCGCCAGTGGTTCACAAGCCATCGGTCTGGCGTCGCTCCTCATCCGTGACGGCTTACAGGACTGTGTCATCTGCGGCGGCGCACAGGAGAACAACCTCTGGAGCGTGGCTTCCTTTGACGGCATCAACGCCTTCTCTAAGCGCAACGACGACCCGAAGCACGCCTCACGACCCTTTGACCGCGACCGCGACGGCCTGGTTCCCTCCGGCGGCGCTGCCACGCTGGTCCTGGAGAGCTACGAGCATGCCAAGGCGCGCGGCGCTAAGATCCTGGCTGAGGTCGTTAGTTGGGGCTTCTCAGGCAACGGCGCACACATCTCCACACCTAACGTCGAAGGCCCCGCACGCTCCCTGGAGCTCGCCTTGCAGAACGGCAACGTGGATCCACGTACCATAGGATATGTCAACGCACACGCCACCTCAACACGCGCCGGTGACGGACGTGAAGCCGAAGCCATCGCACGCGTCTTTGGCGACTATCGTGTACCGGTCACTTCGACCAAGGGACAGACCGGACATGAGATGTGGATGGCTGGCGCATCGGAGATGATCTACTCGATGCTCATGATGAAGAACGATTTCATCGCGGGTAACATCAACTTTGAAAACGCCGATGAGCACACCGCCTGCGTCAACGTCGTACCCGAGACACGGGAGGCCCACTTTGATATGTTCCTCTCTAACAGCTTCGGCTTTGGCGGTACCAACTCGACCCTCATCGTCAAGAACCTCTAACAACGCGCAATCACAAAAGGCTATCACGCAAGCAGAGCCATGCGCTGCCACCGTGATAGCTATTATTAACCGTGTGCTGGATGTGTTCCGGTCACACCCTAATATATATAGTAAAGATGAATAGACAAGAAATGATTCAGAACCTCAACGCTGCAATGGCGGAGGAATTCGAAGTGGAAACATCCGTAATGGCTCCCGAGGCTAACATCAAGGACACGCTCAACCTTGACTCGCTCAACCTCGTGGACCTCGTGGCTATGGTGCAACAGGAGTATGGCGTCAATATCCCTATCGCCGATCTGCCTAAGATACAGACCTTTAACGATCTGTACGATTACATCACCGCTCACACCGCTTAACACCCACACACACGTTGGCTACACCTAAGGTCATCGTCATCGGTTCAGGACTGGGCTCGCTCGTCTCTGCCGTGCTGCTACAACGGCGCGGCTATGACGTCACGGTCATCGAGCGACAGCTCCATCCTGGCGGATGTATGCAGAGCTTTCAGCGCGGCGGCCTCCAGTGGGACACCGGGCTCCACTATGTCGGGGGGCTCGATGAGGATATGCCACTGGGCCGGATCTTCCGCGAGCTGCATCTCATGGAGCTGCCCTGGATGCAGCTGGACAAGGACGCGTTTGATCGTATCACCATGCCCGCAGGACAGTTTACCTTCAGCTGCGGCTATGAACGATTTGCCGAGAACCTCGCTCACCACTTCCCACATCAGCGCGAAGCCCTCCATCGCTACGCCACAATGCTCCACCACACTGCCGTAGGCAGCTTAGTCTTGGGTGCCCCTCATTCTCCTAATTCCCCTAACACCGTCACAGGCAGTTTAGTCTTGGATTCCCCTAATGCCCCTCATTCTCTTCTTTCCCCTAACTCTTTTCATTCCCCCAATACCCCTAACGCCGTCACGGACGGTTCAAATTCTACCTTATCTAATACCCCCAACACCTCCCAGCCCTCTGCTCTCGAGATGCTCAGCCAAGGCGCTTGGCCCTATCTGGAGCAGACCTTCTCCGATCCTATCCTTCGGCAGGTGGTGTCAGCAGCGGCGATGCGCCTGGAGCTCAGACGTGAGACGTTGCCTCTGTTCACCTTTGCCCATAACAACGCGAGCTACATCAGGAGTGCTTGGCGACTGGCTGCACCGGGTAACGCCTTGGTGGACAAGCTCATCAGCGAGCTCAAACGGGCTGGCGGACGCATCCTCACCCACACCGAGGTGGTGCAGATCACCGAGGCCGATGGCCACGTGAGCGGTTGCGTCACCCGTGACGGCACCCATCATGCGGCACAGATCGTCATCTCGGGCACGCATCCGGCGGTGACCATGCAGATGGCTGAGGGCTGCAAGAGCCTACGCCCATCATACAAGCGCCGCATCCTACGTCTGCCCAACACCGCGGGCATGCTCACCGTGCAGCTCCTCCTACGCCCTGGGGTGATACCTTACTTTAACCGCAACGAGTATGTCTACACGCACAACGACGTGTGGGATCTGGACTCGTCCACCTCGCGCCGCGGTATCCTCATCAGTTGTCGCCCTTCCGCCACGGACGCGCCCTACACCCGACAGATAGATATCCTATCGCCCATGGCGTGGGATCGGGTGGCTCAGTGGGCTGACACCACCATCGGCCACCGCCCCGAGAGCTACCTTCGCTTCAAGGACGAGCAAGCACGGGCGTGCATCGAGCTTGCCGCCACCATCATCCCACAGCTCGAGGACGCCATCAGCGCCATCTACGTCAGTACGCCACTGACCTACCGCGACTATAACCTCTCACCGCAAGGGTCGGCCTTCGGCATCCGAAAGGATTATCACTCGCCCTTGCTCTCCACCCTCTCTCCCGTCACTCCCCTACCCGGACTGTACCTCAACGGACAAAGCCTCATGGTGCACGGCATCGAAGGAACCACCCTCACCGCGGGGTCACAGACTTTTTTAGTCTCGGCCCCACAGAGGCTTTAGTCTCGCTTCGCCCCCACAGGGGGATTAGTCTTGCTTCGCCGCACAGGCCCTTTAATCTCGCTGCGCCGGGGTCACAGACCCTTTAGTCTCGCTTCGCCGGGGTCACAGACCCTTCTGTCTCGCTTCGCCGCATGTAGTGGGTGCAGTGTCAGTCTACGCATTTAACGGATGAGCCAAGAGAGAAAAGTGGTTCTAAAGCTTGTATTATTGGGAAAACAATCGTACATTTGTTGCGGATAATCCACGAAAATCCTCAACAGCGTTGCGGATATTCCATGAAAATCTGCAATAAGAACCCATAAAGCATCATCACATGATAGAACGTATATGTCAGATAGAGAGCGACTTAGAGGATAGCATCTTCCTTTTTGGAGCCCGACAGACCGGTAAGAGCACCTTTCTCAGGCAGCGTTTCCCCGGCAGCATCTATATAGACCTGCTCGATACGGCCATCCGTGAGCGTTTCTCTCGTCGCCCGTCGTTGCTCTACGAGATGCTTTCGGACAAAGAAGCTAAGACGCTGGTGATCATCGATGAGATACCCGAGGTGCCCCAGCTGCTCAATGAGGTGCATCGGTTGATATCCGAGCGTGGACTGGTGTTTATCCTTTGTGGCTCCAGCGCACGCAAGCTCAAGCGCAAGGGTTACAACACGCTGGGCGGACGAGCCTACCCGGTGTATCTCTTCCCCTTTGTCAGCGGCGAGCTACCCCAGTTTGATCTCCAGCACGCCCTCACCTATGGTATGTTGCCACCCCATTATCTGGCCAAGAACCCACGTCGTAGGCTGTCGGCTTACATCGATGTGTATCTCAAGGAGGAAATCAAGGAAGAGGCTTTGGTACGCAACCTGCACTCGTTTCAGCGTTTCTTAGAGGTGGCGGCGCTGACGGATGGGGAGATAGTCAACTATAACAACATCGCACAGGATTGTGGCGTGAGTGCCAACACGGTGAGCAACTACTTTGATATCCTTGAAGATACGTTGCTCGGCTTCCGTGTGCCCGCCTTCACCAAGGCCATGAAACGCCGACTGATGCAAGCGCCGCGGTTCTATTATATGGATGTGGGGGTGGCCAATCATCTGCTGCACCGACAGGAGCTGGTACGTGGCACGGCTGAGTATGGGCATGCCTTTGAGCATCTGATCATCCAGGAGCTGCGTGCATGGTTGGCTTATCGGGAGAGCAACGAGCAGCTCAGCTACTGGCGCACGTACGCCGGGCAGGAGGTGGATGCGGTGATAGGCGACGCAAGGGTAGCGATAGAGATCAAGTCGGTCACGGAAGTGCTGCCTCGACACCTCAAGGGGCTGAAGGCTTTTGCTGCTGATTACCCGCAAAGCCGACGCATCATCGTATCACTCGACCCCATCGAGAGACGACAAGATGATATCGAATGTATACCCGTCCTCCACTTCCTAAACCGCCTCTGGACCCCGCAGGGGTTTTAGTCTTGCTGCGGCCCCATAGGGGCTTTAGTCTCGCTGCACCTATGTAGTGGGTGCAGTGTCTCACTGCACAAGAAACGAGATTATTCTAATAAAAGAAACCGCAGATACCTCCCCACCCTTTCGGTGAGGTTGTACCTGCGGTTTCTTTATAGCTTTTCCTTATTATATTATAGGCCTAATGGGCATAATAGGTGAAGCAAGACTAATGCCCCTGTGGGGCCGAAGCAAGACTAAAGGGGTCTGCGACCCCCTGTGGGCCTTACTTGATGACGACCTTGCGGCTCACGCCACCCTTGCGGACGATGATCACGCCACGCTGAGGAGCGGTGAGGCGGCGACCTTGGAGGTCATAGAGCTCAGCGCCATCGAGAAGATTCTCTAAGCTTGCTGCGCCATTGATGCTATCGATACCATCGGTCTCGCCTTCGCCTATGCTGATGCTATTGGGTTTAGCCTCGGTAGATGGGAGCGTGAGCGATGCGCGGTAAGGTGCTACGTAGACGTTCTTAGTATCTGTGTTGTTCTTCTTGAGCCATGCAGCGTTCCAGAAGTGGTCGTTGGCGATGATGTAATCGTCATCCGCTACCTCGGTCTGGGTGAACGCACCCTTCAGTTTTTCATTAGACACAGCTTCGGCTACGGCTGCAGCAGCGGTGGCGCTAACGCTGAGCTCGCCGTCGCTGACGTAAGCCAAGACGGGTGTGCCGGCTGCGATGGTGCCGGTGAGAGCGGTGACGGCGATATTGCCATCGGTATAGCTCTTCACGCTATAGAAGCGGGCGGTGCTATTGTCGTCAGCGCTGAAGGCGAAGGGCAGGCAGAGCGTAGCCCAGTGATTGCTTACCGTGCGGGTGTAAGAAGCGGTCTTGTCGGCGTCGAAGCTGAAGGCGCACGGAGCGCTATAGGCTGCACCATCGGTGAAGGTGACGTTGTCATAGCACATCGGGCTCGCATAGCCATCCACGTTGTACTGCTTGTCGCCCACAGAGATCTTGCGACGGAGGGTCAGATAGCCGCCATTAGCTTCGTCATAATGGGCTTTCTCCTTGGTGACGCGCATATCAAAGTGGGGCAGCTTCGAACAATAGTAGAACATATCACCATAGCTAGTCACCTGTTCCACGGCAAAGAGATCGGTCACATAGATATGGGCGAGGGCTCTATCATAAAAGAACATCCCCGACATATTGGTTACCTTCCGTGTATCGAAGGTGGTAAGATCTAGCGAGGTGAGCTGTTCGCAATTCTCAAACATATAGGACATATCGTCCACCTTCTCGGTGTTGAACGTCGAGAGATCGAGCTGTGTCAACGCACTGCAATACTGGAACATACCTGTCATCGTGCTTACGCTGGCCGTATTGAATCTACTCAGATCTATCGAGGTTAGATGTGAGCATTGATAGAACATATTGCTCATATCGTTGACCGCGTCGGTGCAGAGATATTCCATTCCCTGGATATCGGTAAGGTTATTCATTTGATAGAACCACTTAGTGCAGCGCACGGGGCGTGCATTCTTAAAGTTCTCGCGGAACACCACCGTCGTGATATCATCCTTATGCTTGAGCCATCCGGGGTCTACACCCGATTCGGGAAAGTCATACTGTGCGGTAGCTTTGACAGCGTCTTGCGTTCTGTCGTTATGGAAGGTCAGTGTCTTGGTTGCGTCTTGGTATTCCACCCAAGGCTGAATATAGGTCAGATAGACAGGCGCCATAGTCTTGTTGGTGGGGTTGGTGGAAGTAAAGCCTGGCAGCTTATCACAACTGTAGAACATATCGTCAGAAACGGTCACTTGATCCAATACAAAGCTGCTTGATACATAGATATTGGCGAGGTTATCACAATGAAAGAACATATTGGACATGTCGTCTGTCTTCTTGGTATCGAAGGAAGTAAGATCTAGCGTGGTGAGCCCTTTGCAACCATAGAACATATGGTTCATATCTGTCACCGAGTCGGTGCAGAGATATTCTGTTCCCTGGATATCGGTGAGAGCCATCATATCATAGAACCACTTGTTACAACTTGTAGGAAAGACGTTCTTGAAGTTTTGGTCAAACACCACCGTCGTGATATCTTCTCCGTGTTCCAACCATCCTGGGTCTTCGTTTGCAGTGGGCAGATCATACTGTGCGGTGGCTGCTACTGTACTGCGGATATTGTCATAGTGGAAGGTCAGCGTCTTGGTTGCGTCTTGGTATTCCACCCAAGGCTGAGCAGGGAGAAGGGTCAGATACTCAGAGGCCTTGGTCTTGTCGAGGTATGATTTGTCAAAGCCCGGCAGCTTTGCACAATAGTAGAACATATTCTCTGAGTTGGTCACCTGGTCGGTCACAAAGAGATCGGACACATAGATATGTGTGAGTGCTTCACCAATATAGAACATTCCTTCCATGTTGGTCACATTCTGTGTGTCAAAGGAGCCAAGGTTGAGCTCGGTCAGCTTTTTACAATGAGAGAACATAAAGTTCATGTCTTCCACCTTCCGGGTTTTGAACGAGGAGACGTTGAGCGAGGTCAGCTTTTCGCAGCTATAGAACATAGACGACATCTTGGTAACGTTCTCCGTGCAGAAATGGCTCAGATCCAACGTGGTCAGTGAGCCACATTCGCAGAACATATGGTCCATATCCTTTACCTCAGAGGTGTTGAGATATTCCAGGCCTGTGATATCGGTAAGGTTCTTCATCTTAAAGAACCACTTGACGCAGCTCTCGGGGCGCACATCCTGGAAGTCCTCATTGAAGACCACCTTCTTGATAAATATCTGATTGGCCAGCCAATCAGGGGCAACGCCCGATGCGGGCAGATCATACTTGGCGGTAGCAGTGGTAATGTCTTTTCTTGCATCATAGTGGAAGGTCAGCGTCTTGGTATCGGTTTGATATTCCACCCAGGGCTGCAGCGTGAGATAGGTCAGATACTCAGATGCCTTAGTCTTGTCGGTATAATCAGAGCTGAAGCTCGGCAAGCTGGTACAATTGCGAAACATATTTGAAGACTCTTCCACCTGATCGGTAACAAAGAGGCTTGTTACATAAATACAGGCAAGCTTCGTATCCGTATCGAACATTTTGGACATATTCTTCACCTTCGAGGTATTGAAGTGGGTCAAATCTAACGAGGTCAGAAAGCTACAGTGATAGAACATATAGCTCATATCCTCGACCGCGTCGGTGCAGAGATAATCCATTCCTTGGATATCGGTGAGATAATCCATCTGATAAAACCACCCAGAGCAATACTTGGGGCGCACATCCTTGAAGCTCTCATCGAAGACCACTTTCCTGATAAGATTATTGTGTTCCAACCAATCAGGGAAGTCGTCTATTTCTGGAATGCTATAAGTCTCGGCCTTGCTACTTGCTTGGTTCTCGTCATAACGGAACGTCAGCGTGCCATTAGCGTATTCGGCATACGCTTGCTTTTCTGCCCACATCGCAGAGGGCATAAGGAGCATGAGGGCCATCAAGAGGATGGCTCGGGTGTAAGTGGTAATGATATGTTTCATCTTGTTAATTAATTATTTACCTATAAATCTTTTCTTCTTACCTATTATGTAATATTTTGCAAAGGTAAGCATTTCTGACTGAATAAGTTGCACCAAGCGTTTTTTTGTGTGGGGGGAGGATAAGCAAACGGATAATTGTTGTACCTTTGCACCATCTTTACTTTACACATTATATAATAGAACGATATATGATAGGAAAACGCTCTTGCATCGCCTTGCTTCTGACGATGCTCATCACGCTCACCGCC
>CAVJZR010000071.1:0-10903 GCA_963654235.1 Bacteroidaceae bacterium
TGAAGATTGTCTATATGATGCCTCAGGACAACAAACGAGGGTATGTGGAAATGGTTAACTTCAAGCCATTTCGCCCAATGCAGAAATTGGATATGGATTATATACGCCAATGTCGTTCGAAATTTACTTTGGAAGAGTGGGTTGATGTTTTGATTTCTGCGATGGAATACACTCCTTCTTCTTTCAAGAACATGACGCAAAAAATGGAATTTGTTACACGCTTACTACCATTTGTGGAACCTCGCTTAAATCTCATTGAACTTGCGCCAAAAGGAACAGGTAAGAGCTATGTATTTGGCAATCTTTCCAAGTTTGTTTGGCTGGTCAGTGGAGGAAAGGTATCTCGTGCAAAGCTAGTTTACGACAAGTCAACAAAGGCTCCAGGTATTATGCGTTTCTATGACCTTGTGGCTTTTGATGAAATATCATCGATAACATTTTCCGATAATTCTGAGATGCAGTCGTTCTTGAAGAACTATTTGGAATATGGTCGTGCTACCGTTGATAATTATGAATTCATGTCAGAATGTGGATTGATGTTGTTGGGCAACATATTGCTGTCGCAAGACAATCAGCCTTTGGATTATCGCTATTTTGACTCTTTGCCTGAAGTTTTCAGGGAGTCAGCTTTGTTGGATCGTTTCCATGGTATGATTGAGGGGTGGCTACTTCCTCGAATCAATGTAGATATGGCATTGCATGATTGGACCCTTAATGTTGAGTTCTTCTCGGAGGTTCTTCATCATTTGCGTACAGAATCTATCTATTCACAGATAGTTGATGAAGTGGTGTTTGTCCCCCAAGGATCTGACATGCGGCATACAAAAGCTGTGAAAAGAGTAGCTACTGCTTATTTGAAGTTGCTTTTCTCCCATGTTACTTCTGTAGATATGTTAGATTTGAAAGATTTCTATACATATTGTTTGCAACCAGCAATCCATCGGCGTGACATTGTCAGAGAGCAATGCAGTAATATTGATGCAGAGTCTTCTTTCTCTAAGCCGATGCCCAAATATTCGGTACGAACTATTAACCAAGGGGGGGAATAGAATTTTATGACAAGAGAAGAAAAAATAGCAAAACTCAACACAATACGTGTCGTTGTTACAGACATCATTGCGACGTATGACATGGGGTTGGAATTTACGACTATGACTACCAAGGGGGTAACAACTCAGATGGGTAACATAGGGCAATGGCCATGTTTTGTATTCAATCTCAAGAATGAACGACTATGGCAAGTCGTGAATGCATTGAGAACAGGTAAGAATGTCTGTAATGATGAAATATTGAATTCCTTGTTAGGTATAACACTATCAACGTATCGCGAATCATATCTTGAAGAATATCGTATTACCGATGAACGATTAATTTCTGAAATTCTTCGACAGATTCGTGAAAAACTCAAAGGCATTAAAGGATTAGTGGATAAACTATATGTCTATGCCACACTTGAGAGTTGGAATTTGCAAATTGAATTCTTTGCTACAGAGGAGGCACTCGCTGACTTCTTTGTTGAAAACTGGGGGACTTCGGAAGAATCCTATGAGTATATGTCAGACGAGGAACTAGACAACTACTATAATTGTGCGGAGGAAGAGGATTTCTACTCATTGCCGTACTCAGAAATCGGTTTCAATGAAGAATAATAATTGATTGCTTACAATGATTCCGATCTATTTGACGCAATCACCTCCTTTGGATTAGATGCAATTGATGATTTCGAAAAAGGAGAAACAAGAGAAAAGAATACGATTAAGGTACATGGTATCTGGTACAATTATTATGGCGACGTGCTATCCACTAATTAACTGGGGCATACTAATTGATAATATTTCTAATCATGGTAACTATACATCATAACTTCGATCCGTCAAAGTTTAAGTGGCTTTGGGCTAAATATGTGAAGGCGGGCAATCTAGATAAACATTGCACTGCATGTCTGAAAGGTGCTTACAGTAAGAGATTCTCTGGTACATCCAATAAAGAGATGTTGACTCAAACCTCTTTGGTTATGAATGAGGTTCCTGAGGGTGATTATAAGGCAATCTATTTCTGTGGTGTGATTAAGAAAGGTTACCCTCGGACCAACTATGAACACAACGTTCACTTTGCCATCGTTCCTGAAGAAGGAGCAACAGACGAATGGAATTATGAACAATGGCACGTTAAAATAGAAGGAGGGAAATTGTCACCGATTCCTTCACAAGATGTTTTAGACAAACGCTTCTTTGCAGAACCTTATAACGAACATTACTATACGTGTCGAATTTTTCGATGGATGGTTGGATTTTTCTATCCCTCGCTTGTTAATAGAAACGATAACGTAGAATAAATTTCTTTCTTAAATCTCTTGGGAAAGAAATAACAAAGCCAAGAAATCTTGCATACCTAAAAAGTATGATTTTCAGGTATTAGGTAATCGATGACTAGAGGGAGCGTTGTGCAAACGGCTGGATTTTATTAACTTTGTAGCCACAAAGTATTCACAACCCATAAGACACAGAATGAACAACGTAAGAAACGAATGGAGAGGGTTCAAGGGAACCGCTTGGAAAGCTGAGATCAATGTAAGAGACTTTATCCAGAAGAACTACACCACATATGATGGCGATGAGAGTTTCCTACAAGGACCTACTGAGGCTACAACGAAGCTTTGGGGCCGATTGCAGGAGCTACAAAAGGAAGAACGTGCCAAAGGTGGTGTGCTTGACATGGAGACCGAGATCCCTGCTAGTATCACAGCATACGGCGCTGCTTATATCGACGACAGCATGAAAGACCTAGAGGCTGTGGTGGGTCTGCAGACCGACAAGCCGCTGAAGCGTGCCTTTATGCCTGGTGGCGGACTGAAGATGGCAGAACAGTCGTGCACCAACTACGGCTACACGCCTTCCGAATCTATCCACGACATCTTTACTAAATATGTACGCACGCATAACGATGCCGTCTTTGACGCTTACACGCCAGAGATGAAGCTGGTGCGTCACAATCATATCCTTACGGGTCTGCCCGACACCTATGGTCGCGGACGTATCGTTGGCGACTATCGTCGTGTGGCTCTCTACGGTATCGATTACCTCATCGAGGAGAAGAACCGTGATCGTGCAGAGATGGGCGAGCATGAGATGTCTGACGAGGTGATTCGCCTACGCGAGGAGGTGGCTCTTCAGATTAAGGCGCTCAAGGGGCTCAAGGCTATGGCGGCAGAATATGGATTTGACATCTCGCTGCCAGCAAAGAATGCGCGCGAGGCTGTGCAGTGGCTCTACTTTGGTTACCTCGGCGCAGTGAAGACACAGAATGGCGCTGCGATGTCAGTGGGTCGTGTATCTACGTTCCTCGACGTCTATATCCAGCGCGACCTTCAAGAGGGCACACTCACCGAGAGTGATGCACAGGAGCTCATTGACCACTTGGTGATGAAATTCCGCATGGTGAAGTTTGCCCGCATCCCCGCATACAACGAGCTCTTCTCTGGTGATCCCGTTTGGGCAACGCTAGAGGTCGGCGGACTGGGGCAGGACGGACGTTCGATGGTTACCAAGAACGACTACCGCTTCCTACACACCCTCATCAATATGGGACCATCACCTGAGCCTAACCTCACCGTGCTTTATAGTTCGCGCCTACCGCTGACCTTCAAGCGTTATGCGGCAATGATCTCTGTAAAGACCAGTTCTATACAGTATGAGAACGATGATGTCATGCGCCCTGTATGGGGAGACGATTATAGCATCTGCTGCTGCGTGAGCGCCACACAGACAGGTAAGGAGATGCAGTTCTTCGGTGCACGTGCCAACCTTGCTAAGTGTCTCACCTATGCCGTTTCGGGCGGTGTCGACTCGAAGACCCGTGAGCAATGTGGTCCCAAATATCGTCCAGTGGAAGGTGACGTGCTGACCTATGACGAGTTTATGCCACGATTCATGGATATGATGGACTGGCTCGCTAGCGTCTACGTGAAGACACTCAACGTGATCCACTTTATGCACGACAAGTATTTCTATGAGGCTGCAGAGATGGCGCTCATCGATACCGACGTGCGCCGTACCTTTGCTACGGGTATTGCTGGATTCAGCCATGTCGTTGACTCTATCAGCGCCATCAAGTATGCCAAGGTGAATATCGTACGTGACGAGACCGGATTCCCATTAGAGTTTAAGACCGAGGGCGACTTCCCACGCTACGGCAATGACGACGAACGTGCCGACGAGATTGCCGTATGGTTGCTCAAGACCTTCCTCGGAATGATTAAGAAATACCACACCTACCGCAACTCAGAGCCTACCACCTCCATTCTTACCATCACATCAAATGTGGTGTATGGCAAGTATACCAGCAATATGCCCGATGGCCGTCCTGCTGGTGCACCACTTGCACCAGGTGCTAACCCATCATATGGTGCAGAGAAGAATGGACTTTTGGCTTCGCTCAACTCTGTTGCTAAGTTGCCTTACGAGTATGCGCTCGACGGAATATCCAACACGCAGACCATCAACCCTGGCGCTCTCGGCCACAATGACGAGGAACGCGCCAACACACTTGTAGGCGTAATGGATGGTTACTTCAACCAAGGTGCGCATCACCTCAACGTGAACGTGTTCGGTGTGGAGAAACTCAAGGACGCTATGGAGCATCCTGAGAAGGAAGAGTACCAGAACTTCACCATCCGTGTCAGCGGATATGCAGTGAAGTTTATCGACCTCACACGCGAGCAACAACTTGACGTCATTGCTCGACAGGCTCACGAGAGATTGTAAACAGGACAGGTGAAAGGATATATACACAGCACGGAAAGCTTCGGATCGGTGGACGGTCCGGGCATCCGTTTCCTCATCTTCATGCAAGGCTGCCCCATGAGGTGCCTTTATTGCCACAATCCCGACTCGTGGAAGATGCGGGCTGGAGAGGAGATAGAGGCTGACGAATTGCTGGATCGCGCCGAACGATTTCGTCCTTACTGGGGAAGTGAGGGCGGCATCACCGTAAGCGGTGGTGAGGCTTTGATGCAGATCGATTTCCTACTAGAGCTCTTCACCAAAGCCAAACAGCGTGGCATCACCACTTGTCTTGACACCTCTGCGCAACCCTTCCGTCGCAGTGAACCTTTCTTCAACCAGTTTGAACAGCTAATGTCAGTGACCGACACCGTGCTGCTCGACATCAAGCACATCCGTGATGCGGAGCATCGCAAGCTTACGGGGCATACTAATGAGAATATTCTCTACTGCGCCCGCTACCTCAGCGAGCGCAACGTTCCCGTGTGGATCCGCCATGTGTTGGTGCCCGGCATAACCGATAACGAGGCCTACCTACATGAGCTTGCCTCCTTTCTCGGCACATTACATAATATAAAACGCGTGGACGTGTTGCCTTACCACACCCTAGGCATCTTCAAATACGAGAAGCTCGGTATCACCTATCCCCTACCCGACGTTTCCGCCCCCTCTGCCGAAAGCATAAGGAAAGCCCAAGACATCCTCTCCGCAGCCATAAAGGGGTAAAGCTTCGTTTCATTTACGATCGTTCCCCTTACGTTTAGAGGCCGACTTAGCAATCATACTAACAGAAAAAGTCTGTGTTACGCTTCGGGCGGCTCGGACACCTCTTCGCCTCCGCAATGAGCGGGGGCGTCGTATTCTTAGGCTCTATCTGCGAGTTCAACATAGAACTGCAAGATTATGGAATACCACAAGAGTGCTTTCTTGAAACGGTTTCATAAGTTTGCACTTGCTTGTTTAATCCACGCACAAACTAGAAACATTCAGCGATAAAATCTTGAAATTTCATCGCTGAATGTCTATATTAGGGGGTGTCAAAACCATAAACGAACAATAGACATGAGAAACTTGATTATCAAAAAGCGCATTTTGAACAGCGCAATGGTGAAGCAGAGGATGGTGGACAGATACGTCGAGTCGTGGCAGAAGAGACGTGTGCCAGGACACGAAGACTGCTACATTCCGTTCACAGACGAAGAGGTGGAACACATTCGCCTGCTCAACGAGCGTCTGACCGCACTTACCATCGACACGCTGGAGCAAGCGAGCCGCATCTGTGACGACTTGCAGCTGAAGGTGGAACATGGCAACAAGGACTACGAGGGCTTCAAGCTGAAGGCATTCATCAAGATAAACGGCCATCAGTTTATGATGGACGACCCTAACGAGATGTTGTTGCGCATTCAGTATGCCAAGAAGTTTGAGTTGATAGAGTTGAGTATGGACAGCTCCCAAGAAGACCGCCACGCCTTGTTAGCTCGCCTCAAGAAGACTCTTACCAAGGGTACTGAGCAGATGATTTGCTGGGAATACGCTCAACTTCACGACATCCACGGCATTCGTTTCTGCGAAGCCTTCCATTGGTTCACCGATGTCTGTTCCCTCTTCACCTTGGAAGACATCATGCTCTTGCAACCTAACAACTTTGAAAGCAACATCGAGATAAGCCTTTAGCACATGAAGAAGAAGGACTATAGCCAACTGTTCGAGCAGGCTCATGCCGCCGCCACCTGTAACCGCGAGCAGATAGAACGTTCTGAGAGATGCGGTTGCTTCTTCTGTTGCAGCATTTTCCCCGCTCGTGAGGTGACAAGTTACGTCTCAGCGGAAGAACCTACTGCCGAATGTCCCTATTGCTTTACCGACTCCGTAATACCTGATGCCGCAGGCCTTCCGCTGACTGAAGATTTCCTCCAAGCCATGCGCAAGCGGTGGTTTTGGTAATGCCACACAAACCTCGGGGGGCAGTAATCCATTTCGGACAAAGAACAGACAATGATTGATACCAATCTACTATAAATAGGAAAATCCGCATAACTCATTGAGCTATGCGGATTTTTCTATTTATTGCTATTGATACCCCAGTTCGGGATAACGCACGCTCTTTGAAAGGCTTCACTGCATTGCCAAACAAGGCATAGTGCGTTCCGGTATCCTTCGTTTAAGGTTGACGGATATACTAAGTTGTATTCCAAAATGAGGTATATGAAGAGATAGAAGGGTAGGTATGGCAGAGAAAAATAAATTGATTTCTGAGAGAAAATAAATTATTTTTCAGCAGAAATCAATTTATTTTTTGTTTTGCAACAGGCGTTTTCAGAGGATAAGAATGGTGATATGAGCACGAGAAAGGATATGTACTGCAGGCATATAATGCTCTTGTCTGGAGGCTTCAAGGCATTGTTATCCCGAACTGGGGTCTCTATCTGCAAGTTCAACATAGAACTGCAAGATTATAGAAAAACCACAAGAGTGCTTTCTTGAAACGATTTCATAAATTAGCACGCGCTTGTTTAATTCACGCATAAACTAAAAACATTCAGCGGTGAAATCTTGAAATTTCATCGCTGAATGTCTATATTAGAATACATCATGCTCCTACAACCCGACAACTTTGAAAGCAACATCGAGATAAACATTTAAGATAATATGGTAGGACATTGTTGCCAGTTTTGCCATTTTTAAGTACATTTGCACTTGTCATTCATTATATTAGGGTAAATGGAGGATGCGTATCATATATTCTTGGAGCAGATTAAGAGCTACGGCTTTGTCTCCGAACTGGCGGAGCGGGACTTGCTCTCTAGAGTAAGCCGCATTCACCGTTCCAAGGGACACCGGATTATCCGTGAAGGACAGTTGGCAACAAGTTTCTTCATTGTTGAGAGCGGTATGGTGCGCTCGTTCTTTCGCAAGGCGAAAGCGGAAATAACCGTATGGTTTGCTTATGAGGGACAGAAAGCCGTATCCATCTCCTCGCTTTTTGACAACAAACCTTCCCGTGAGACGGTGGAGTGTATTGAGGAGTGCGATTTGCTCTGCATATCCAACAAGGACTTGCAGGAACTTTACCAGAAGTATGAATGTATGAACACCATCGGACGGAAGATGGTGGAGGAATATTGCGAAATACTTGACGACAGGGTTTACCAACTTCAAGTCATGTCTGCCACAGAGCGATACAAGGATTTGATGGAATACGAACCGGAAATAATAAAACGTGCCCCTTTAAGTTGTATAGCCTCGTTTCTCGGAATATCGCAGGAAACGTTGAGCAGGATAAGGCACAACTGGTAAACTGGAATATACGAAAAATATTTCATTTCAACACTCTTTTCCAGCCAATACTTGTTCTTTTTGATAAAAGTCAAAAAAGTCGAAAGCGCATAGCCGTACCTTTGCACGCAAAAAGGGAACGTTATGCGCTATTTGTATCTCGGTTTGGCCATCATATTTGAACTGATAGGGTCGAGCTTCATAAAAATGTCTGACGGCTACACCAAGCCGTTGCCCACCGCCATATTCGTGGTGGCATACATTGTCTGTTTCTATTTTCTATCCTTGGCGTTGAGAAACATCCCGTTAGGAGTGGCATACGCCATATGGTCGGGCATCGGAATAGTATGCACGACATTGATTTCAGTATTCATATTCAAGCAGAGCATCAGTGTCCAGACGATGATAGGCATAGGTCTTATCCTCATCGGGGTGGTGGTGATGCATCTTTCTGACGAAACATCAATGCAATAATCATAAATCAAGCAGAACAAATGGAACATGTAATTTTGAACAACGGAGTGCGGATGCCGATTCTCGGCTTCGGCGTATTCCAACTTCCCGACAGGGATTGTGAACGATGCGTGACGGATGCCATAAATGCCGGTTATCGTCTGATAGACACGGCTCAGGCTTACTATAACGAGGAAGCCGTGGGGCGTGCCATCGCCGGATGCGGCATCAGCCGTAAGGAGCTGTTCATCACCACCAAAGTATGGGTGACACAGCACAGTTATGACAAGGCACGCACATCGGTCATGGAATCCATGCGCAAACTGCAGACTGACTACCTTGACCTTGTGCTCATCCATCAGCCGCTCGGCAACTATTACGCCGCCTACCACGCATTGGAGGACTTATACAAGGAAGGATGTCTGCGTGCCATAGGCATCAGCAATTTCTCGGCGGAGCGCATGGCAGACCTCACGGCGTTCAACGCCATAAAACCAGCTGTAAACCAAGTGGAAACACATCCTTTCTACCAGCAGGAATCCCTGCATGGATGGATGCGGAAACTCGACATACAGCACGAGGCATGGGGACCGCTTGCCGAACACCGCCTTATCCAATTGCTGCGCACCCCGATGCTCATTGCCATAGGCAGAAAATACGGCAAGAGCCCGGCGCAGGTAATCCTGCGCTTCAACGTGCAGCGGGGCATCGTGGTCATTCCCAAGTCATCACACAAGGAACGTATCGAGGAGAACATCGACATCTTCGACTTCTCGCTTACGGAAGAGGAAATGCAGCAGATACGCACGTTGGACGAAGGCAAGTCGCTGTGGCTTGCCTACGATGACCCCAATATAGTGGAAATGGCAATGCAAGAGTAATGACAAATGATAAAAGCATACAAGAATGAAAAAGACTTGTTCAATTCTGTTCCTGCTGGCAATCAGCCTCGGTGCGTTTGCGCAGGGAGTGAGGACAAAAGGCTTCGCCGTGATGAAGCCCGGTTTTGAGTTTCAGGAGTACAGGTTCACCCGCCATGAATGTTCGGCAGACGAGATACAGCTCGAAGTGCTTTATTGCGGTATATGCCACAGCGACCTGCACGAGGCACGGCAGGATTGGATGGAGGAACACTATCCGCTTGTTCCGGGACATGAAATCGTGGGGCGTGTGGTGAAAGTAGGCAAGGACGTGACACGCTTCCAGCCGGGCGATTACGCCGGTGTGGGCTGCATCGTCAATTCATGCCGCACGTGTGGCAGTTGCACGCACGACCGACAGCAATACTGCCCAAAGATGGTGGCGACATACAATTCCGTGGATTACTATCACGGTGACGAGGCACAACAGGGCGGCTATTCCGACACCTTTCTTGTTCCGGAGAACTATGCCATACGCATTCCCGAAGGAGCGGACTTGAAACGTGTCGCACCACTGCTTTGTGCAGGAATCACAACCTATTCGCCCATCCGTTTCGCAGGAGTAAAAGCCGGTGACCGTGTAGGTATCGCTGGGTTCGGAGGACTTGGGCACATGGCGGTGCAGTATGCCATGGCTCTCGGTGCGGAAGTCACCGTATTCGACATCACGGAGGACAAGCGCACTGACGCACTTCGGCTCGGTGCGAAAATGTACGTCAATGTAAACAATGCTGATGAGTTGAAGGACTTGGATGGCTCGTTTGATTTCATCCTCTCGACCATTCCAGCGCCCTACGACATGGGCATGTATCTTCGTATGCTGGACTATGGCGGACAGTTCGGCATCGTGGGCGTTCCTGCGTTCAGCGACCTGCCTTCCTTGTCGCTCGACCAATTCATTTGGAACGGTGGTCGCCGTGTATTCGGCTCAATGATAGGCGGCATCAAGGAAACGCAGGAAGCGGTGGACTATTCCGTAAGCCATGGTATCTACCCGCAAGTGGAGATCATAAAGGCGGATGCGGATACCATCAGCCGTGCGTTCCGGAACGTGTTGGACGGCAAGGTGAAGTTCCGTTATGTGATTGATATGAAAACGATGAAGTGAACAGACAAGAAAAGACTCATCTGGAGTTTTTGTATCAGTGGAAATCAAAAGAACAAAAAAGTAATTTACATTGTGTGGTTTCTATTCACCCCATCATCCAGTTATACCGATAGGACCAAAATGTATATGGGATTTTGGGAGAAGGGACAGTATCTACAGAATATTCTCTGACTTTGTGTCCGTTGGAGGGCACCCGAATTTCTCCTTATAACTGCGAGAGAAGAAGGACAGATTGGAAAAACCTACGCTGGTCATTACCTCCTGTATTTTGCGGTTGCCTCCTTGCGAGAGCATACGGTGGGCTTCCGTGAGACGCTTGTCGATGAGCCACTTCTGTGGGGTGGTATTTGTCAACTTCTTGA
>CAVJZR010000072.1:0-10763 GCA_963654235.1 Bacteroidaceae bacterium
GGACATTTTTATCGCTCCACAAGTTTGCGCACTCGGAGTTAATTAGCAGACCCTATATATAAGTGGGCTTATTGCGTCAGCGATCTACTCTCCGAAGGTGAGATGCGCAAAGACGGGATAATGGTCAGAAGGGTTGCGGCGTTCGCTGCGTGAGAGGTTGTTGGCATCGGGTTGCTCGCCTTCGATGGGTGTCCAGTAGGAGTCGGTCAGGATGGCATAGCGATCCACGTTGAGCGAGGGTGACACAAAGATGTGGTCAATGCGGCTTGGCGTAGATGCGTCGGGGCGGAAAGCATTGTATGTGCCGTTCTCAGCAAAGCGCAATCGGGCTGACGCATAACTGTCCTTCAGCAGTCCCGACTGTGCCAAGATGGTGTATGACTCGTCGTTCTGATCCACATTAAAGTCGCCTGTAACCACGACGGGCGCACCCTTAGCGATGGTCTTGATACGTGAGAGCACCAGGTGCATCGCCTCACGACGGGCTTTCACGCCCACATGATCGGTGTGAAGGGTGAAGAAGAAGAAGCGTTTCTTGGTGGCTTTCTGCTCAAACTCGCCCCAGGTACAGATGCGCACGCACACCGCATCCCATCCCAGTCCGGGCTTCTCGGGTGTCTCGGAGAGCCAAAAGTGGCCGTCGCGCACCAAGCGAAGGCGATCGGTGCGATAGAAGATGGCTGCGTATTCGCCGGCTTCCTTGCCGTCATCACGTCCCACACCTACATAGTCATAATGGTCCAAGCCCTTGAGCAGGTCATGAAGCTGCCCCACGAGCACCTCTTGTGTGCCAAAGATGTCGGGCGACTCAAAGTTGACCAGGCCACAGATAGCCTCGCAGCGGCGCGGCCATCCGTTTCCGTTATGGGCATCGTCATCGTTCTGATTGCGCACATTGTACGTTCCGACAAAGAGCGACTGTGCGGATAGGGTCATGGCAAGCAGCAGCGCCATGCCTAAAAGGATCATTCGTTTGTTCATTGGTCTTCGTATGATTTAGGATTAAGATATCGTCTACAAGGCGAGTGGTCTACAAAGGTACACGTTTCGGAGGACAATCACGAAGCCATATTGACATTTTTAGAACCTATATATAAAGAAACAGAGCTGAAGCATCAGGCGTTCTAGCCCGGCTTCAGCTCTTTCTCAAGGTTTTATTCTAGGTCTATTATTTGGTATTGCCATCAGATACGGGACGGATGGAGCATCCGTTAGAACGTAGATAATCGCCCGTGGTAGGATCGCCTTTAATCAGATAACTGATATACATGCTGAAGTTGTTGGCACAGTCGGGCTGATTGGTCCAGTAGCTACCACGATCGTTCACGCTGGTGAGCTCGGTTTGGTTATAGTAGCCAGCTGCTGGAAGGAAGATGTGATTGCCGTTAGGGCCGGTGAACAGATAGCCGTAGCTCTCCTCGCCAGCCGAGTTGGTCTGTGAGGTCCAGTCGGATTGGCAGGTCAGGAACAGCTCGTTAAACTGTGCCGGGGTTGGGATATGGCAGTCGGCACCGCACACCTGGGTGGCGATATCGTCCTCAGCCACAAGAGCGGTATCCTTATCATAGTCTTTGCCGTACCATTTGCTGGTCTCGATGCTATAGTCGGTCTTGGTCGTTGTTTCACCCCAAGCATAGTAATCGCCTGGATCGGAAGGGAGCAAGGCGCCCACATTCACTTCGCACCATAAGGTTCCGCTAGGCAATCCGAGGTCCACCATCTTGTAAGGCGACTGTGTGAAGGTCACCGAATCCACTTCGGAGGTTTCAAATGAAGCCACCAGTTTGCCATCTTTCCATACTTGCATCACGTTTTGTGCGGATGCATTGTAGAACCATGCTGCCATAACGAAACAGCAAATAAGAGTATATAATCTGCGCATAATGTTTGTTTCCTTTTTTTGTTAAATATGTTCTATTTATCATTGAACGGGATATTGGCTTTGCCTAGAGGCGCCATCACCCTTTATCTCTTGACGATCTTGTAGCTCACACCGCTGCCTGTACCGATGACGTACATCCCCTTGGGTGATGCGCTGAGGTCTATCTGGGTTGTGCCTTGGTCATCTGCATGAGCAGAAGAGACGAGGGCGCCACTCACGGTTGCCACACTGACACGTTCGCCGGGTTTCATTCCCTGCACGGTCACGGTTCCGTTGGCATAGCGGAACACGGGGCTAGAGGCCGACTGATCCTTTACGGCCTTAATGGATGTCAGCGAGATGTCTTCAAAGTAATAGCGCTGAACGTCGCTAAAGAGGAATGTTGCTGTGCTCTCGCCCTCTGCCGTGACACTGATACCATCTGCGGTCATCGCTAGGCAAGGCTTGGCGCTGAAGGCAAAGCTGGCTTTGGTGCCGTTGCGGAAGAGGAACGTCACACCTTGCTCGCCTGCCATGGCTGCCGAAACAAAGCCCATGAGCAATAAGCAGAGAACGGATAATCTTCTGAAATGTTTCATAATACGTTCGGTTTAAAACTTGTTTTCGTGACAAAAGTAATCATTTCAACCCAATAACACAACAGTTTTATAGACTTAGTAGTATCATTATGTCCTTTTCTACGAATTTACTCGGTTGGCTTCGCATAACAAAACAACCGGCAAAGCTACTTCCATTGGAATGCCCTGCCGGTTGGTGTACGTGCTCATTAGAGGCTTTTTGGCCTTAGAAAAGTTGGGTGTAATGGGTCATCACGACTGAAAACACCCACTTTACTTTACTAATTATATTAAAACTTTATAGGTAAATATGTGTGTAACATTGTTATTTTGCTATTGGAGAGAACCTCAGCGTATAGGTGTAACTGCCCGATGTGGGACACTGATACTGCGATAAGGCTTGGTCGCCGCCGCAGGAGTTGTTACCTAGACCACGCTGATAGTAGTCGAAGTGGGCGTAGATCTGACCATCACGGGTGAGGTCGTACCAGTGAATACCGTCACTCCACATCGTGTCGCCTACTCCACAATACTTCTGTTCGTTAAAGTGGGAGAGCGAGAACGACACCTGTCCCTCGGTCACAACGCGTAGATCGATACCGCTAGAGAGGTTGGTGAGGATGAGCTCGCGTAGGTCTTGATGATCGCCGAAGGTCTGCGGATGGACCTGTTCCTCCACCATGTCATCCACGGTGGTATGGTATCGACCCAAGAGGGAGCCTTGCTTACGATCCACATAGTTGCTCCAAGGACCGCGGGCGTAGTATTCCACACCTTCAAAGCCACCCGCTATCTGCATCCCTAAGCCTATACGACGTGTCACGCCGCTCGGTGTGAAGGTCACCTTCATATCCACCGTGGCATCGGGATAGATAGTATAAGCGATGGTGTACTTGCAGTTGGTACCGCTTCCGCTTGCCGTTAGGGTGGCGTTAGTGCCGTTCTTGCTCAGCGTTCCGCTAGAGGGGTAAGCCTCAGAGAAGGCTGCGGAGAGGTTGCGGTCGTTGTCTATGTCACGCCAACTGTTGAAGGCGGGACCCTTGGAGAGGAGCGACTGGCCTGCAAAAGTCCATGCGGTGAGGTTGCCATTGGCAAAGGTTATGCTGAAGCTCTTGCCCTCTGGCGTGGTGCCGGTGACGGTGTTGCCACTCACTGAGAGCGATCCGCCACTGACGGTATGGGTCGGCAAGGAAGGACGAGAGGTGAGGGCAAACTGCTCTTCGGTCACCACATAGCCCTGTTCTGCCCACAGCGTGCTGTCCTTGAGGGTGAGTTGGATGTTGAGCAGATACTCGTGCTCGGTGTCAGTGGCTACGTCTGGCAACGTCAGTGAGCCGCTTTCACCAGCCTGGATGGTAGGCATCGTGAGCGCACCCATCTGCTGTAAGCGTCCATCACAGAGCACTTGGTAACGCAGAACGTAACCGCTCAGATCCACAAAGCTATTCTTGTTCTTGATGGTAAGGGTGTTGCCGCTCTTGGCAAAGCTCACATTGGCATACACCTTCTTCACTTCGGCTAGCTTGCTGGTCCACTTTCGGTCGGGCGTAACGATTCCGTTGTCTAGGAAATTGCCTTGGAAACCATAGTTTACACCCGCTGTGGAATTGTAGTCGTAGCCCGCCACCCAGTTGTTGAAGCCGTTTTTGAGGGTGATACCATTGACAAGGTCGGCTGGTTTATAGATGGCTTGGTCCACCCAGTCCCATATACAACCGCCAATGATGCCATTGCTGCTTTCTATCACGTCCCAGTATTCTTTCAATCCGCCCAAGGATTGGCCCATGGCATGTTCGTATTCGCAGATGAAGTAAGGCTTGGTGTTGTTACTGGCATCCGTCTGCTTCACACTGGCAAGCGTCGGATACATGTTCGAAATCATATCCGAGTAGGTCAAATAACCCTCGTAATGAACATAGCGAGAGTCGAGATTCTTGCAGATCTGATAGGTTTCTTTGAAGTTAGAACCCTCTCCGCTCTCGTTGCCAAGCGACCAGAAGATTACCGCGGGGTGGTTTCGGTCACGCTTTACCATACGTGTGGTGCGATCGTTCATCGACGTTTGCCATACCGAATTGCTTGAAAGCGTAGTCCCAACGTAGTGACATTCCACGTCAGCTTCGTCCATACAGTAGATGCCAAAGGCGTCCATCATGGCATACATCTTAGGTTGGCGAGGGTAATGGCTGGTTCGGAGGGTGTTGATATTGGCTTGCTTCATCATCGTGATGTCCTTGAGCATGGTCTCGGTGTCGATAGCTCGACCGTAGCGGGGGTGCGTATCCTGTGTGTTGACGCCTTTGAAGAACACCCGTTTGCCGTTGATGTAATACAAGCGGCCGCTCTGCGTGATGGTTCTGAAGCCGTATTTGGTAGAGAACGCCATCTCTTCTTGCCCCTCAGCGTCGCGCTGGCTCACCGCCACGGTGTAGAGATTGGGTTGCTCTGCACTCCATGGAGCCAGACCGGTGAGGCCCGACATCGTCACGTTGAGCGTCTGCGTATCGGCGCCGGAGTAGCTGGCAGAGCCCGAAGCCACCTGTTTGCCATCCTTATCGAGGAGGTTCACGAGGATGGTTTTGGCGGTTTGGACGCCGTCGCGGTTGTCCACGGTCATCTGAACGTTCATGCTGCCACTGGTGGCGGTGCTGTTGAGAGATGCGGTAATATAGTGATCAGAGACAAAGACATTAGGTGTTGCCACGAGATACACGTCGCGGTGGATGCCGGAAAGGTGCCACATGTCCTGTCCTTCGAGGTATGAGCCATCGCACCAGCGGTACACACGGACAGAGAGCTGGTTGGTTCCAGCGGTCACATAGGGGGTTATGTCAAACTCGGCGTCGGTGTTTGAGCCTTGCGAATAGCCCACATATTGGCCATTAACCCACACCACGGCAGCGCTGGTTACGCCATCAAAGTGGATGAACACGCGTTTCTCAGCCCAATCAGAAGGCAAGGTGAACGTGCGGCGATAGAACCCCGTGGCGTTATTATCTACCACGCCATAAGATGAGTTACCCTGATTGGCATCGTACTTGCCTTGGCTCAGATGACTATAAAAGGGATAACCCACATTGGTATAGACCGGTTTGCCATAGCCAGCCATCTCCCATGACAGTGGCACACGGATGGTATCCCATGCGCTATCGTCGTAGTCGGCAGCCTGAAACTCGCTGCTTCCGGGTCCGTTAGAGCTTGTTCCGGCAACATACTGAAACTTCCACGTACCGTTAAGACTCATCACCTGCGCCTGTTGGGGCGTGAGCCAAGGCCTTGCATAATAGGCGTCAGCCTGCATCAGCGCCGTGGAGGCATAGGGAATGAACGTAGCGTGGGCATCCTCCTTGTGGTCGGCGATGTGCGATGGGTCAGCTATCCAACTCACCTGAAACGTCTCCGTGGAGGCTGAAGCGCTGGTCTTGATGAATCCGAAAGCCGTGGCTTGCGATTGAGAGGTGGTGCGGCTAAGTGTGCCGTTGGTGGTTCCGTCATACGAAAGGTAGTAGACCGTACTGTTATAGCTAGCACATATATAATAGGTATGGGCGTTAGCATCTGCCGAAACGAGCTTCCACTCCTGATTGGTGTTGGCCGATCCGCCGTTATAATCGTTCTCGGAGGTCCATTGGAGTGGCATCACAGAACTGTTGTTGCCCGCTAGATCGAGAGCCTTACCGGACAGAACGTTGGTGAAATGGTATGGATAGGAGGTAGAATACTTGCCTTGCAGCACGTTCCATTGTTGTCCGCTGGTACCCGAAAGCGTGCAGACGGTAATCTGCTCGTCGTTGTTTGACGTGGTGACGGTGAACGCTTTGGTGGCGTCAGAGGCTGGGCAGATGTAATAGACCGACCCATAGGCGGGCTCAACAAACTGGTTTGAGCTGCTGGCACTGCTGACATGGGGAGTGGGCGTAGCGGTTTGGGCAACCGAGAAGCCACTGACGGCTGAATCATCGGTGTGAGCAGCCTTGGTCTCCGCAGCTCGAAGGGGAGTTGCAGAGAGAAAGACTGCCGACAGAGTAGTTATGATACAGATGCTATTCTTCATACGATGAGAGGTTCTTGGGTTATCTAATCACTTGTTTCTTGTTGTTGATGAGGTACACGCCCTTAGGCAAGCCATCGGTGGAAGAGGCTTGGCGGCGCACCAGTTGACCATTGAGGTTGTACACATCAAAGGTCGATGGCTGACCGATAGCGACGCTGCCGACCATCGTGGTGCCGTCCAGCGTCCACTGAGCGAGCTTCTCCTGGGTAGCGGCAGCATCGGTGAAGTAGGCCCGGAAGCCCTTCATCGTCATGTCACTGACGAGCTGGTACACCTCATTCTTACGTATCACGTAAGCCGATTGAGGCGCCGTGGTCTGAACGAACTCACCGTGGAACGTCACCGAAGAGCATGTCACATCCGATGGCTGAGCCACCATCGCCCCCACGTTGCTGAACGTATAGTAGCCTTCAGCGGCTGGATCAGCGGTGACATAGACCAGATAAGGTTGCCCCGCCTCGATGGATGAGGTGCTGCGGAAGTGGAGCGTGGTAGCGTCGGCGCTTTCAAAGGCAGCCACGCGAGCCTCACTGCCCAGCTGGCTTTGCACCTCAGACAGGGTGAGCGCAAACGGAAGACAGAGCGTGTTCCATGCGTTGAGCGTGAAGGAGCGGTACAGATGCACCGTCACAGGGCTGTCGCTGGGCACGTTGAAGGCGGTAGCGGTCTCTTGCAGATCCACCACCGTGGGGTGCGAGCGGTCATAATCGGCCTTAGATATGAAGAGCCACTGTCCCTGAACGTACGTAGCGTGAGGCTCCACGAAGAGCTTGATGATACGTTCCAATACGTTGTCATAATAGAGGAAAGCCACCGCGGAAGCCTCAGGTACACGACAACCGATGGCGTAGGTATGTGATTGTGCTGCACCGCTAATGCTTTGCAACATCCAATGGTCATATTTGCCAGTGCCGTCAGTGGTAGGAGCACCCACAAGACTGGTGGCGAGCTTCTGCCCCGACGCCGTGGTCAGGAAGTAAGCGCCCTCGTTGTTGGTGTCGTCAGCGGCGGTAAGGGTAAACGGAGAGCCTGTTGCGCTGAGCGAGGTCAGGCCGTTAGCGTCAACGGCGAGGTAGGTTTGAGCGCCTACATTATATATATAATAAGTGTCACCGGCCTGTGGTTGCTGTCCGGTGAGGGTGTCGGCAGATGTCTGCAGCACGCAGATCATAGCCAAGAGGATAAGGAGTAAAGATCTATGTTGCATCCTTTCTATGTGTTTCGGTTCTGTTGATGAACGATGAGAGGGGTATAAACGAACGATGAGAACGATAAGGCTGAGATGAGATATAGACCTATTGTCACTCGTTATCATCCCAAACGTTATTGGGTTTGGCGTCAATGTCATCGGGGTTCTCATGCTTTGCCCCACCAGGAACGGCTGTAGTGCTGTCCACGGTTACGTCATACTTGCTGCTAGAGCTGCTGCTTGCAGCCAACAAAGGTTCGTTGTGATGTGCCATCGACCTGATCAAGATGGCAGGAGATAGGTACGTATGCTTCATGTTAGAGGGTAAAAACCGAATGGCGCAAGCACCTAGTGATGCTCGCTCCGTTCGGTTTTGGGTTTTATTGACTTATTCGTTTATGGTTCATTCGTATGATTTACTCATGTGCGTTGTCCCAGAAGTCGTTGCCTTTGGCACCCACTTCAAAGTCGTCAGAGTTGTCTTCCTTGATCACGGGCTGGTAGAATTCGCTTTGATCATCCTTTCCATGATCCACCACCTCGATGCTATGAGCGCGCATCAAGCCATCCGTTTCGATGGCAACGATGCTGATAGAGGGGGTCATATAATGCTTTTTCATTGTCTTACGTTGTTGTTTTGATTAATATCCATTGCTGTTTATCGCACCACGATCTTCTTTCCGCCAACGATGTAGATGCCCTTAGGGAGCCCTTCGATGGTGCCGCCGGTGCTAACGAGCTGTCCGTTGAGGTTATAGATGTTCTGCGAGGTGATGCGCACCACGTTGTTTACGGTCACATCATCAATCTTAGTCACATCATAAGTCTCGTCGTCAATCACAAACTCGGGTGCTGAATATGGTGATAGTTCATAGACTTCAAGCCATGCGTGGAAGCCCTTTATGGTGACGGGCGAGGTACGATAATACCACAAGCCATCCTTTGCATTGATCACATACATGCCTATAGTGGGTGTGTTTGTAACCTTGCCATAGTTTCCCATTAAATATACCATACCGGAATCTACCAGATCTTCAAAATTGCCCTCTCCATATTCAACATCATAGTAGACTTTTTTATCAAACGACACACCTGCTAAGGTGTAGCAAGATGTACCCGAGGCTAGAGTGATGGTGTCCGAAGCTGAGCTTACGACCTGAGCGTTCAGGGCTTGTGGGTCTTTAGTTGGCTTGATGATATAAGGATGTCTAGCCCCGATGGTGTCAGTGATGACAAAGTACATACGGTAAGGGTGTTCCTTATTGCTTGCTCCCTCAAACTTAGCCACCTTGGTTCCGGTACCGAAGACAGCAGATATGGCATCACCGCTAAGCGAGAATGGTAGCATGATAGAGTTCCACTGACCTGCCTTTAGCTCACGATGCAGATACACGGTGGTCTTCTTTTTCTTTGCCAAAACAGAATCTATCTGGAGGTTGATATACTCCGTGCCGCTGCGATCCTCATCGAGCACGACATAATTGTTTTGGCTTTCACCGAGGTAAGTCAACAGAAACTGGTCTATGCAGGTCCATGCTGCGCTGTCAGCGTCGCTCACACGGATACCGAAAGCGAGCTTATCATAGCTGCCGCTGTTCTCAGACACATAGACTGAGACGTTCACGTCATAGGCATACACCGTCTTTCCGCCCACGGTCTTGGTAGCGTTGACCAGCTTCCAAGCGTCAAGGTAGGTCGTAGGACGCTCAGCAGTGCTGATGCGTGGCACATCGTTCTCATCATAGTCGGTGAGGTCTTCCTTTCTCTCGGTAGCGCCACCGGCAGAGGCAAAGAGCTTCACGTCACCCTCTGTGGCTGTGGTGAACACGCGTGCCTTGATGTTGTACCATCCTGCACGGAACAAATCGCTCAACTCTTGGTAGATAGCGCCCTCAGGGCCGTGTAGGTTGGCCGTCCACTTACCGCCATAATACTGCTGCAGATTGATAGCATCGGATGTCGAAACGGTGTCGCCCGTGAAGGGATCAACCTTATAATCAGCATCGTTATAGCCACAACCCACATAGTAATTGTACCCATCTGCTTGGGCTTTAGTGGGATCACCGAGCGTAGATTCGCCCTTGCCGTTCACGCCGTAGTAGAGATCAGAGCTGTCAGAACCCTTCTGATACTTCCAGCAGGTGATGTTCTCATCACGACGATTGTAGTTGTAGTCAGTCAGTAAGAATGTTGCTGGGGCGGGAGCGGCGTTGGATGCCTCACAAGAAGCGAAGTAATCCTTGCGTTCCTTGCGCGTCACCACGATCCACTTGTCGCTGTTATCCGTAGGCAGCGAGTCCTTCAGGAAGGCGTTGATCTGGTCGGTGTTGGTGGCTAAGGACGTAGACTGCTTGTTGTAAGCGCCCACCATATAGTAAGTTGACCCTACTGCCGAGTTGGTAATCTGGTATTGCACGGTGCCATCCGTGGTGGTTACAGCTGTGAAGGTGTATGAGTCATAACCCGTGAGCTGCTGATCCATGAAGAAGTTGAGCTCATCATGGATGATACCCGTTGACGTGCTCGTGCCCGAAAAGGTGACGTACGCTGTTGTAGCTGAGCCTTCGGGCTTGAATCCGGTCTTGAGCTTAACCTTACCATTAGTTGTCTTTGACACCGTGAGGGGCAGCCCCACATCGCTGAGCACAGCTTCCGTACCCCAGCGACCGCCTCGGCAGAGCCATTGTCTCTTACCCACATTGTAGAGATACACCGTCTTGACGTCGGTATCAGTGGAACTAGCGATGGTGCTAATGTCCGTACCCTTCCATGACTGTGCCTGAGCAGAGAAGCCCACCAAGCAGAGAAGGGCGGTCACTGCGGGCTTGCGCAGTGAGTGCATGGTTAAAGCATAATCCTTACAGGTTTGCTTTAATCGAGCCAAAAGAGATGCGCTGAGCGATCTCTTGTCCGTAGATAGATTTTTCATCATCATTGTTAAACTTTTGTCTTAAACGTTTATAATACTCACCTAAAGTTATCTTGGGCAAGCGGTGTCTTTTATTAGGAAGCACCACCGCCCCGCTTACCTCTTGCAAAGAGGTGCGCAGAAAGGCTCGATGTGACGTCGCTGATGATGTG
>CAVJZR010000073.1:0-10653 GCA_963654235.1 Bacteroidaceae bacterium
ACCTGCGACCACCTGGTCCCAAACCAGGAGCGCTACCGGGCTGCGCTACACCCCGTTGCTTTCGTTTTCAAAAGCGATTGCAAAGTTAGTGTTTTATTTTGATACTACAAAATTTTTCAGCAACTTTTTTAATAAATTTCTCGATTTTCTTGTCTTTTCTGTTGGCTAAAAGGAAATGTGATGCTTGTTTCGTTATTTCGCGATACATTCCTTCTAGCCAACTTCAAGGATTTGATTAGCCTAAGTACTTCATAAGTACGCGCGCATTACCACTTTCTCTGATCTTTTCTATTGCCTTTTCCCTTATTTGGCGTACGCGTTCTCTTGTAAGTCCCATTTCGGTTCCGATTTCTTCCAAGCCCTTTTCTTGACAACCGATACCGAAACACTCAGTAACGATTGTGATTTCACGATCTTTTAGAGTTTTACGGAGCACGGCTTTAAGATCATCGCTCATTGACTCAAAGTCTACATGTCGATCTGTGCGACTATCTTCACCGCTTGATAACATATCGCTCATTGAGTTGTCATCATCGTCACTGAATGGTGCATCAATGCTCATGTGGTGGTTATCGGCGTTTTGGCTTTGACGTATCCTGCTTTCTTCTATACCAGTCAGTTCGGAAAGCTCGTGGATGGAAGGGCGCCTGTTGTTCTTTTGAATGAACTCATTGGTTACCTGATTAATCTTAGAAATTGCTCCTACCTGATTAAGGGGTAACCTGACAATACGGCTCTGCTCGGCAATTGCTTGCAGAATACTTTGTCTAATCCACCAAACAGCATATGAGATAAACTTAAAGCCGCGCGTTTCGTCAAATTTTTCAGCAGCTTTAACTAATCCGATATTTCCTTCATCAATAAGATCGGTTAATGATAATCCTTGATGTTGATACTGCTTAGCAACAGAAACGACAAATCGTAAGTTGGCTTTAATAAGTTTGTTTTTAGCACGTTCGCCTTCTCTTCCTCCTTTGTGAATAAGCTGTGCAAGCTCGATCTCCTCATCTACAGTAATCATTGGTTCGCGACCAATTTCTACAAGATATTTGTCAAGTGATTCACTCGTACGATTAGTGATATTCTTGGTAATCTTTAACTGTCTCATGTGATTGTTGTTTCCCTTTACCTTATTGAATAAAACGAATAACCCCAATTTCATATTGGGCGTGCAAAATTAAGTATAAAAACATAGAAATCCAAATAATCTGGCAAATTATTTGGATTTCTTAACTATATTTTAATAAAAAGATGCCTTTAAACTTGTTTTATGTCGTAAACATCTTAATCAATTGCTTTTATCAAAGCTGGTTTAATAAGCCTTTGCTATGATAACTCGTTGTGTGCAAGGCTTACCACTAACCATGTCTTTGCCAGGTGTTGGCTCAAACATAAATGGAACGCAACGAATGGTAGCTTGAGTATCTTCCTTAATCTTAGCTTCTGTTTCCTCGCTTCCATCCCAATGACATAAGAAGAACCCGCCGTCCTTAATGCGTTCTTTGAATTCTTCATAGTCATCACATTCATAGATATGTGCATTGCGATAATCAAGGGCTTTCTTAAAGATGTTGTCTTGAATTTCATCTAATAACCCCTTAACACGTTCAACAATTCCGTCAAAACTTACTTCATCTTTTTCCAAAGTATCACGACGC
The DNA here is from genome assembly GCA_963654235.1 of Bacteroidaceae bacterium. Lineage (GTDB taxonomy): Bacteria > Bacteroidota > Bacteroidia > Bacteroidales > Bacteroidaceae > Prevotella. The sequence goes on from CAVJZR010000073.1 coordinate 1,659, forward strand.
ATAATCTCTACGGTGTTGTTTTCTAGGTCGCGACCACCCATTACGAGACGTACGGGAACACCTTTAAGTTCATAATCTGCAAATTTGAATCCTGGACGTTTGTTGTCTGCATCATCATATTTTACAGAGATACCTAATGCGCTCAACTGATCAATAACAGGCTTAAACTTATTGGTGATAGCGTCTAATTGTTCCTTTCCTTTAGCTATTGGAACAATAACAATCTGAATAGGAGCCAATTTAGGAGGAAGAACCAAACCATTATCGTCAGAGTGGACCATGATAAGTGCACCCATTAGACGGGTAGAAACGCCCCAAGATGTTGCCCATACATATTCGGGCTTGTTCTCCTTGGTAAGATAAGTTACATCAAAACTCTTGGCAAAGTTTTGTCCCAAGAAGTGAGACGTTCCGCTCTGAAGCGCTTTTCCGTCTTGCATCATGGCTTCAATGGTGTATGTATCAAGTGCACCAGCAAAACGCTCGGTCTCGCTCTTGACGCCTTGAACAACAGGAACAGCCATCCATTTTTCAGCGAACTCTGCATATACCTTAAGCATTTCTTTAGCCTTTGCTTCCGCTTCTTCCTTTGTAGCATGAGCAGTATGTCCCTCTTGCCATAGGAATTCGCTTGTGCGCAAGAATGGACGAGTACGCATCTCCCATCTCATCACGTTACACCACTGGTTACACATTAAAGGAAGATCGCGGTATGAGTTGATCCAGTTCTTATATGTGTTCCAGATGATAGTCTCTGAGGTAGGGCGTATGATAAGCTCCTCTTCAAGCTTAGCGTTGGGATCTACTTCTACGCTTTTCCCATCTTCGCTAGATTTGAGGCGATAGTGAGTTACCACAGCGCATTCTTTGGCAAATCCCTTGACGTGCTCTGCTTCACGTGAAAGGAAACTTTTTGGAATTAGCAAGGGGAAATAAGCATTTTGCACTCCAGTAGCTTTAAACATTTTGTCCAATTCCGATTGCATCTTTTCCCATATTGCGTAGCCGTAGGGCTTGATTACCATACATCCACGCACAGCAGATTGTTCTGCAAGGTCTGCTTTTGTTACCAAGTCGTTGTACCATTGAGAGTAGTTCTCGCTACGCTTGGTCAATTGCTTTAGTTCTTTTGCCATTTTTATAATTATATATACTTTTCTTTTGGTATAATTTACACCCTAATTATATTGTATGGAGCTTTTTTGTGAAAAAGCACCTTATAGCATACATCCACCTACCTAGGTATATCTTTTTAGGTAATTTCCTATGTCTAATTAGGCATTTCCCCAATTGTAAATAGTGGTGAAAGTCGTAATTTTGTGGCAAAATTACAAAAAAATGTTTGTAAGGCAGACAATAATAAGTATTTTGTTTATAACTTTGCTCAATAATTTGGACAATTAAATATTCAATAAAATAAATACGACAATGAAAAAGATTCAAATGCTTACAGCCGGCTTATGTGTGCTGACAGTAATGAGTTGTAACACAAAGCAAGGTACAGGAAGTCTTATCGGTACAGGAGCTGGTGCCGTTATTGGTGGTGTTGTTGGTAATATCATTGGTAAAAATACTAAAGGTACAGCTATTGGCGCAGCCATTGGCGCAGCGGTAGGTGCTGGTGCTGGAACATTAATTGGTCACCATATGGATAAAGTGGCTCAAGAGGCAGCAGCCAAGGTGAGCAATGCTAAGGTTGAAACGGTTACAGATGCTAACGGCTTGACTTGTGTTAAACTTACTTTTGATTCTGGTCTCTTGTTCGAACTGAATAAGTCAGACTTGAATGCATCTGCTAAATCAGATCTTACAAAGTTTGCTGCTGTGCTGAAGAACAATACTGATTGCGATGTCGCTATTAAGGGACACACTGATAAATCGGGTAATGACAATATCAATATTCCTTTGTCACAAAAGCGTGCTGAATCAGTTTCTAACTATCTGAAACAAAGTGGTGTTACTAGTTCTCAAATCCGTTCTGTAGAAGGACTGGGTAGCTCAGAGCCTGTAGAAGGACATGAGAATACTGTAAAGGATGCAACTAACCGTCGTGTAGAAGTGTTCTTGTATGCAAGCGAGCAGATGATTAAGTCAGCTGAAGCAGGAACCCTTTCTGAGTAACCTTAGTTTATAGGAGTAGATAAAACTCTACCACCATTTTAAAGTATATAAAAAGAATCTTCTTCTCAAGTGAAATGGGAAGAAGATTTTTTGTTTTTGTCTTGTCGCTAAATGATGGATAATCGGCTAAACTTTGTAACTTTGCAATCAGTATGTTTAAGAAGGTTTTTAAAATCATAAGATGGGTTCTTGCACTATTGTTTGTTTCTTCGATACTTACAGTTGTGCTCTATCGTTTTATACCCGTATATTTTACTCCGCTCATGATTGCTCGTTGCTTTGAGCAGATGGCTAATGGAGAGCACATAAAACTCTATCATCATTGGGTACCTATCGAAAAGATGTCGCCATCTATGCCTGTTGCAGTGATGGCAAGTGAAGATCAACGTTTTCTAACACATCACGGCTTTGATATGCAAGCTATCGAGATGGCTGCAAAGGAACATATGCAAGATGGAAAACGATTACGCGGAGGAAGTACCATTTCGCAGCAGACCGCTAAGAACGTGTTCTTATGGCAAGGTCGCTCATGGGTTAGAAAAGGATTAGAAGCCTACTTCACATTCTTAATAGAAAATATTTGGGGTAAGCAACGTATTATGGAAGTGTACCTTAACTCCATAGAAATGGGCGATGGCATCTATGGGGTAGAAGCATGCGCAGAACAAAACTTTGACGTGGCAGCTTGGAATCTTACAAGAAGTGATTGCGCATTGATAGCAGCTACACTGCCCAATCCAAGAAGATTCAGTTCTAAGACACCAAGTCCATATATGCGCAAGCGACTACACCAAATAGAGAAACAGATGACCTATATCCCATCATTCCCTTTGGAACGTTGATCCAAAGATAATTATACGTTTTTTGTAGTAAAGTGGCAAATGATAAATTCGAACAATTTATGAATGAACAATCACCCGCGAATCAGTTTTCGCAAGATGTTATATTATCTCAACTTAATGATAGCCAGCGGCAAGCTGTAGAGTATACTGACGGACCGCAGTTGGTTATTGCTGGAGCAGGTTCGGGCAAGACGCGAGTTCTTACTTATAAGATTGCATACCTACTGACGCAAGGATTGCAACCATGGGATATATTGGCTCTTACATTTACCAATAAGGCCGCCCGTGAAATGAAAGAACGTATTGCACAAATCGTAGGTTCAGAACGAGCTAAATATTTGTTTATGGGAACGTTCCATTCAGTCTTTGCTCGTATCCTACGTTCAGAAGCATCGGTCTTGGGCTATCAATCCAATTTTACAATATATGATGATGCCGACTCGCGTAGCTTGGTAAAAGCAATTATAAAAGATTTAGGTTTAGACGAGAAGGTGTATGCCCCTGCTATGATAAGTTCGCAGATATCAATGGCCAAGAATCATCTTGTGCTAAGTAGCGAATATGCATCAATGCCTGATTTTGCGGAACGTGATAAACGCAATCGTACGCCAGAGGTCTATCGTATCTATCAAGCATACCAACAACGATGTTTGCAGTCGAATGCGATGGATTTTGATGATTTGTTGATGAATACTTTTGTGTTATTTAGGGATAACGACGAAATACGCCAGAAATATGCGCAAAAGTTTAAGTATATCTTGGTAGACGAGTATCAAGATACCAATAGGGTTCAGGTTGCTATCGTTCAACAATTAGCGCAAGGCAATCAACATGTTTGTGTGGTTGGTGATGACTACCAGAGCATATATTCGTTTCGTGGTGCAAATATTGACAATATCCTGTCGTTTCAGAAACGATTCCCGAAGACGCGTTTATGCAAATTGGAACGCAATTACCGTTCTACACAGAACATAGTCAATGCAGCCAATTCGCTTATGAAGCATAATCGCCGACAAATAGATAAAACGGTTTACTCAGAAGAAAAACAAGGCGAGAAGTTGATTTACCATCCCTGTTATAGTGATAAAGAAGAATCGATATTGGTTGCAAACAGCATTGCAAAGATACATCGAAAGACGCAGTGTGCTTATGATTCGTTTGTGATATTATATCGTACCAATGCTCAAAGCAGAAGTTTCGAAGACGAGTTGCGTAAAAACAACATACCTTATCGTGTATATGGCGGCTTGTCTTTTTATCAGCGCAAAGAAATAAAAGACTGTTTAGCTTACCTACGCCTTACAGTTAATCCAGATGATAGTGAGGCTTTGCGTCGCATAATCAATTATCCCACTCGAGGAATAGGTAATACTACGCAACAAAAACTGTGGGATGCTGCTGCTAGTCATGGTGTAAACCTTTGGACAATTGTCAATAATCCATCTATGTATGGTGTGAATCTTTCCAAATCTACAATCAATAAGGTGGCGCAATTCCAAAATATGATTATAGCCTTTCAGCAGATGGCAGAAGCGAAAGATGCTTTTGAAGTGTGCCAGACTATTATCAAGGCTTCAGGAATAGAACGCGATTTGCAACAGAGTAGTGACGCAGAGGCGTTGGCCAAACAAGAGAATGTTGATGAATTCCTAGCATCGGTGCATGCCTTTGTGGAAGAACAGCGTGAAGAGAACGATAAGGACATTGTACCAATATCCGATTTCATGCAAGAGGTATCCTTACTTACTGATCAAGATCTCCAACAGGACGATGAACCTAAGGTAACGTTAATGACAGTGCATGCCTCAAAAGGTTTGGAGTTCCCTTATGTGTTTGTAGTTGGTTTGGAAGAAAATATTTTCCCCTCGTCACGGTCTGTAGAGTCAGTACATCAACTAGAGGAAGAGCGTAGATTGTTGTATGTGGCTATAACACGTGCTCAAAATCAATGTTTCTTAACAAGCGCAAAGAACAGATTTCGTTATGGGCAGACTCAGTTCGACCCTCCAAGTCGTTTCATCGATGAGATAGATCTTCAATACCTTGAAATTATTGATGAAGCAAAAGGTTTTCAGACTGCAGAGTCTTATCGTAGACCATGGCAACGAAATGATTATGAGCCTAATCAGCCCTATCGTGCAGTGAGAGGGTGGGGGAATGAGGATAAGCTTAGCAGTCGTTGGCAGAATAGTCGTCCAGTAGCGTCGCAGTTCCGAGCAGACCCCAAGCCGAAGATTACGAGAATGAAAGCACCCGAATATGCAGTTGATGCTTTGTCCGACTCGTTCAAACAGAAATTGATACGCGAAGGCGGAAATCAAAAAAAACTTCAACAAGCACAAACCAGTGGCGGTCGTTCTTTAGGTGTATGTGAAGGGACCATTGTGGAGCACTCTCGTTTTGGTGTTGGTACAGTGATGCGTGTGGAAGGACAAGGGGAACAAGCCAAAGCCACAGTTGCTTTCCGACATGCGGGTACTAAGCAACTATTGCTCAAATTTGCCAAGCTCACAGTGTTGGAGAGAAAGCAATAATAACAGATGACGATATTACATTTGAAGGTCGCTGAACCTTTTACGACCTTTAATGTAATATTGCCAAAGAATAGAAAAGTTACTTCTACCATCTTTATTAGATGGAATCTTTAATCTTTGGCGTTGATTATTAATAGTTTTTCTATCTTTGTTAAACCCATCTCTCCAAGCATAAAAGTCTCTGCGTGCTTTATAAATAGCTCTTAGGTCTCTAAAGTTTCTATGTGCGATGACACTTTGTATAGCAGCAAGATAATCAAGAAACCACCTTTTGCGCATGACGCTTTTAAATTCCTCATAAGGCAAGTTCTTCCAAAGCATTGTAAGGTTGTTTCTGAAGTTGAGATAGGTTTTCCGAGGATTACCTTGTGGCAGCGTACCTCCTCCTAAATGATATACTTGGCTTTCTGGGAAACAATAAATCTTTCGTCCCATCAAGTGCAGACGCCAACATAGATCTATCTCCTCGTTATGTGCGAAGAAACGACCATCCAAACCTCCTGCATGCCAATAATCGTCCGTTCTAATCATCAGGCAAGCCCCAGTTGCCCATAGTATCTCTTGTGGATTGTCATATTGCCCATTGTCATCTTCTACAGAGTCAAAGATTCTGCCTCTGCAAAATGGATACCCCAACTTGTCGATAAAACCGCCAGAAGCACCTGCGTATTCAAATGACTCTTTGTGGCGCAGAGATAAAATCTTTGGTTGACAAGCGGCTATATCCTTATGCGCATCCATCGATTCGATTAATGAGGTGAGCCAATGGTGAGTAACCTCAACGTCCGAATTGAGCAATACATAATATTCGTAACCATTGACCTGTTTTAAAGCTTTGTTATATCCTTCGGCGAAACCATAATTCTTGTCAAGGATAATGGTTTGTATCGTTGGAAAATGCTTGTTAAGCCAGCTTATCGAATCGTCTGTTGAGGCATTGTCTGCCACTATGATATCTGCTTCGTTTTTCGAAAACTTTATAACCGAGGGGAGGTAGGCCTCTAGCATATGCTGTCCATTCCAGTTGAGTATTACGATAGCTGTGCGCATACTTTCTATTTTTTGATTATATAAACAGTTCTTCGACGCACAATGCCGTGTGCTTAGAATTCATCTTTCCTAGTTTCACCTTTATAATCTGGTTGTCATATTCAGCTTTGGCAACCGTAGGTGGTAGTTCTACACGAATGTAATTGTTGGTAAAGCCATTCATTGTCTTGCCGAGAGGTGCTTTCTCGAATAATACTTCAGTTTCTCTGCCAATGTGTTGTGTGTAGAACGCTTCTGTCTTCTGTTGGGAAAGTGATAAGAGCTTATGAACGCGATCTTTACGATCAGCATCGCTTACTATGTATGGAATCTTCAATGCTGCAGTGCCTGGACGCTCCGAGTAAGGAAATACATGGAGCTGCGTTACGTCCAAAGCTGAAAGAAATTCATAGCAATCATCGAAGCATTCTGGTTTTTCACCTCGGCATCCCACCATAACATCAACGCCTATAAATGCAGAAGGCATCAACTCCTTAATCAGATGAATCTTGTCTGCAAACAATTGAGTATCATAACGACGATGCATAAGCTTTAATACCTCGTCTGATCCACTTTGCAATGGAATATGAAAGTGTGGCATGAAAGCTCTACTCTGAGAACAATACTCAATGAGTTCGTCGCTTATCAAGTCGGGTTCTAAGGAGGATATGCGATAACGCTGTATCCCTTCCACTTGGTCAAGCGCTTTCACCAAGTCTATAAACTTTTCGTTGGTAGAACGACCAAAGTCACCAATGTTTACGCCAGTGATGACAATCTCTTTCCCTCCTTCCCGTGCTACCTGCTCGGCTTGCTTAACAAGTTCTTTAATAGAAGCGTTTCTTGACAAGCCTCGTGCGTACGGAATGGTACAATATGTACAGAAATAATTGCATCCATCTTGCACTTTCAGGAAGTATCGTGTGCGGTTTCCTTTGGCACATGAAGGCTGGAAACTCTTGATATCTTTTGTTTTCAGTTTATGATACCATCCTATTGCTGCACCTTGGGTGCTAGCGTCGTTTTCTGAATGTTGACTTCGTTCTGTAAGCATTTGCCCTAGGTAGTCTACTAGTTGTGCTTTCTCATCGCTACCCAAAACCATGCTTACACCAGGAATGTTTGCAATCTTCTCGGCTTGTAGCTGTGCATAACACCCAGTAATCACAACTAGAGCCCCAGGATTCTCTCTAACCATTTTGTGTATTTGTTGTCTACATTTATGGTCAGCCATCTCTGTTACAGAGCAAGTGTTGATTAGACAAATGTCTGCGGTTTCATTGTCTGCGGCTTCAGTTACACCTTTATTATATAGATCTTGTGCAAATGTTGCTGTTTCTGCAAAATTGAGTTTGCAACCTAATGTGTAATATTTAGCTCGTTTATCTTGAAATACTGATGTATCTATCATTTACTTATGTCCTATTTGTAGCCAATGTGGGGTGAATTAATGAAGCTAATCTAGTAAGTTAGCCATGCAAAGTTACAAATAAGAAAGAGATAGGACAAATAAAAGACCGAATTTCTATTTTGATACGTGATGTGCGTATTATTAGCTTTGCAAATCTGTATGTGCTATCGCTTCATGAAGCATCGTTTGTTCCATGTCAGCCATGCTAGTATGGTTGTCTGCCACAATGGTTATCTTGCCTGTCTTAGGGTCATACCATCCTTTGGCTTGCTTCTTCTTGCCAGTCAGCCCTTCAGATGTAACCACCTCTACATCACCATTCACATTCAATGCTTCTGCCACATCATGAGCATAGTTGGTCATCTGCTGAAGATTAACTTTCTCGTCAGAAACCTTTGTCGATTCACTTGTGCGAAATAATCGGTTGTCTTCCACCTCGCCATTCGCCTTTTGGCTATCGAAAATATTTTCTTCTAGAATCTTCGGATTCTCAAAGTTTTCCACTATCTTTGCAGTAGAGTCCAAATTCAAATATTCCACGTCAGCGAGATTGGTTCGTTGTTGGTCTATTAGGGTTTGGATTCCTTCTCTATCTAGGTATAGACTTTTGCCTTTACTCATCCAATTCAACCATTCAGCATTATCTTTTGGGAATACATTCCTAACACTATTAATTTCAAGATTGCGACCACCAACCTTCGGATTAAGTGAAAGACCAACCAGAAAATTCTTTCCGTCTTTTTGTTGTGGAATAATAATGTTCTGCCCCTTTGTTTTATCACCATAGGCAAACACCGCTAATGGATGCTGCAATGCCTTTACTAAATCATGTACATCTGATAGGTCATAGTCATGATCGAATAATGTCGCTTTTTCTAGTAGTTTCTTAGCAGACATTTGAATCGGCAAGTTCGGAACACCTGTAGAAAGCAAGATAGCCCCAGGATTGCCCAAATGGTAAATATGGCCTTCGGGCAAAGTTCCATCTATCTGTTTCTGTAATTCTTCGTTGAAAGTATCATTAACTTTCTCTACGTCCTCACGCTTTGAGAAATCCA
>CAVJZR010000074.1:0-10372 GCA_963654235.1 Bacteroidaceae bacterium
CTGAGAAATAATTTATTTTCTTTCAGAAATCAATTTATTTTTCTCTGCCATACCTACCCTTCTATCTCTTCATATACCTCGTTTTGGAATACAACTTAGCGTATCTGTCAACCTAAAACGAAGGATACTGGAACGCACTATGTCCTTGTTTGGCAATGCAGTGACGCCTTTCAAAGGGATTGCGTTATCCCGAACTGGGGTAATAAAGGCTTATTGGGAGAGCGTTTTTGCCAAAAATAAAGGATTTTTGGGTGTTTTTGAGATATTGGAAATGGCGATATTGGTATAAAGCACTGATAGTGAATCGATTGTATTTCTGCCGAATTTCACGGCAGAATGGTCGAAGCTGACTAATCGGAGAGCTGTGACGGGGTGTTTATAAAAGATTTTGAGTATAGCGAAGGGAATCTTATTGATGATATATATTCACCCATAAAGAGGCTGGTTTCTATGTTCGAAACCATTGGAGTGGGCGCAGCGTCCTCACCGCACACTCTTTAGAAAGATATATAAGGAGATGTGGTGCGCAATCAGAACATCTGCTTCACCTGCAACCACTGCTTGAATAGCCATGAGTTGCTGGCGGCAATGACCTTCGTAATCTCAGCTAGGGAGATGAGGCCAAGGATCACAAAGAGCACAAACAAGAAACTAAAGGTGAAGAACACCCATAGGTCGCCATCCTCATACTCGTCCTGAAAGCGGCGTATCTTGCCCGAACTCCATAGGCAGAACACGCTGAGGTGACCCCAAATCCAGTTGAGCGTACCTACAAATCCGGCTTGGCGCTTCTTGTATTCGTGGGTGAGGGCTTCCTTGGCTTGGGTAAACTGTTCTGTGGTAGGGAGGTGTAACAAACGAGATTTGACCATAGGCATAGCCTGCTGACCTGTCACCGCTGTGACGTCGGCTACGGGAATGACTGATCGTGCTTGCGTGTAGAAGTCCTTGGGCGCATCAAACTGGCATGTCACTACCGACTGGCAGTAGGGGCAACGATACTTGATACGACCAAACTGCTGCGTCTCTGCAAGGAACGTACGTCCACAATGGTTACATTTTACGGTAAATCTCATTTGGGAGCAAAATTAAACAAAAAGATTGAATTGGCGGCACGAATGACGCAAAATCTATTCGTGCCGCCAATGTTATACTTTTATCTGATGGCCATTAGCAAGTGCATCGTCTGATGATGGAGCTCTTAAGGAATGGCTCACTCGGCGCTTTCTTCTAGCCAATGGTCAATGATTCGACGGGCTATGCTGAGCTTTTCGGGTAGTGGAGGAAGGTGGTCCTTGGTGAACCAGCTGCCGCGCTCTAGCTCAGAACGCTGCAGATGAATCTGCCCATCTACATAGTCGGCATTGAACCCCACCATCAGTCCACAAGGGTAGGGCCACGGCTGCGAACCAAAGTAGCGCAGGTTGGTGATGTGCAAGCCCGTCTCTTCGTAAACCTCACGATGAACGGCTTCCTCAAGCGTCTCGCCTGTCTCAACAAACCCCGACACCAAGCCATAGATCTTAGTGCTAACAAAGTTTTTAGCGTGCACCAAGAGCACCTCATCGCCACGATGAATCAGCACGATGATGGCAGTGGCGAGTTGTGGCCACACCTCTTTGCCACATTCGGTGCAGCGCTTTGAGATGATACTATGCATCTGCATGGGTGCTCCGCATACGCCGCAATACTTGGTGTTGTGGTCCCAGTAGAGCAGCTCTTGGCATTTGCCAGCCTTGAGGTATAGGGCTGAGGACAACTTATAGAACGATTTGCGCAGACCGCACATCTCATATTGGGGCTGATCCGTGATGGGATAGTCGATTGATGCCGCCTTGACCGCGGTGCCATCGTCCATCGGCGCCACCTCCATGACGTGCGTCCATGCCTTCAGAGGTACGGGAGGTTCTTCACTGCATGGGATGGTGTAATGGTCGTCTTGGAGCTTCTGCAGCAAGATATCGCCTTTGACAAAGATAAACCAGTAACTTTTCATCTTTCTCGGGGCTTAGTGGCGCTCGCCAAAGAGCGTTTGGTAGTCGCGCTGGGCTGCGGGTTGCGTCCACGCTTCGGGTACAAACTTCCAGTTGTGGTTGGGTTGAGGATCGAGAACCTTCATCTTTCTGATTTCTTCCATGAGGTAATAGCGCTGGTCACGCGGGCTCTCCCAGATGATGCGGCTCTTGAGCTCGCTATGAGGAATGCCTGCACCCTTGGTCAGGAGCTCGCCTCCGCCATTGCCACGATATGAGTTGAGCGCCACCTTGTACCAAGCCTTCTCGTCAAAGGGCTGTCCGTTGCTCATCCGTAGGATCTTCACCTTCTGTCCGTAAGGCTTCGTCACATCCACCTCATAGTCGATACCGGCAGCCGAATCAAAGTTGAATGATGGGTTCTTGAAGTACATCTTCTCGTTGTTTTTTTCCGATGATGTCAGCAACAAGAGATGATCGTCGGGACTCTGCATGGTGTTAGCCCAGAGATTGTAGCTCATCTCTAGGTGCTTGCGTATCTCTTCACCGGTGAGACGCATCACGTAGAGCTGATTCTCATACTTGTATAGGTTGAACATATCAGCCACTGTGATGTTACCCTCTTTAATCTCGGCATCGTTCATCAAGGGCGCATTCAGTGCCACATCGGCTTGGGTGATCTGCAGTTCCAGGTTGAGGATGAGATCGTTGAAAGCCGAGTTGCCAAAGAAACAGTCTTTCGCAGAGATCGTTTGCTTAAAGGTGCCGATGGGTTCGCTTGCCCATTGCTTCACCTCATCGATGTTTGCAGCAAAATGATTCATATATTCGGCATCCGGCGTGAGCGTCTTCACATCCACCACGGCGCCTTCCTTCTTAGCCACACGATAGCGCTTGCCGTCCTTGACCAGCTTCAGCGTAGCCTGTGCCACGTTGCGAGCCTTGTTAGCTGGGTTGAGACAGAGCACCTCTTTACCCTCGGGGTTGAGCGCTATGGAGTTGTGCGTCATGTGATCGTGCCCGAAGAACACCACGTCAAAGCCAGGCACTTGCTCAGCCACCATCTCGGCTTCGTTCTCGGTGTAGTCGTCGCTCTTGATGCCGCCGTTCCATCCTGAGTGTAACAAACCTATAATCACATCGGAATGCTCCTTCTCACGTAGCTCCTTGATGGTCTGCTTGGCGCACGTGACTATATCGTCAAAGCGCAGGCCGCTCCATAGCTCTTCCTTCAACCAGCTCGGTATGGCGGGTGTGAGCATTCCCACCACAGCCACCTTGACCTTGCCGTCCTTGCAGAACACCTTGTAAGGCATCGTGTAAGGTTTGCTGTTGGTGGTGTTGATGATGTTAGCGCCCAGCATCGGACACTGTGTCTCCTTCACCCACTTGTCATATACGGCGTGCCCCGTCTCTATATCATGGTTGCCAAACGCCTCCGCGTCATATTGCAGATAGTTGATCACGCTTGCCACGATGTTGGGTTGGGTGGTCGCTACATAATTATAATAGTAGTTGACCGGTTGTCCTTGGAGAATGTCACCATTGTCCAGCAGATACACATGCTCTTTGCCATACTGCTTGCGCAGCCCATCCACATAGGTTTTCACCCTTGCCAAGGATCCTTTAGAGGGTTGGTTGTTGATGAAATCGTAAGGAAAGAGGCAGCCGTGTACGTCAGATGTCTCTACAAATTGTAGGCTGATGGTGTCCTTTTGAGCCATCGCACTGCATGAGAAAAGTCCTGCCATGAGGCAACATAAGATATGCTTGTTCATAATGATGAGTAAATTTGTATGCAAAGTTACGGCAAAATGGATTGCTCTGCAAATAATTCTAGCGTCTTGTTACGTGACAATCAGGTTTCAGAACGGTAACTCTCCCATGGTCATGCGTTCTCATCTACCTCCCAAGAAAACAAAAATCGCTAAAGCTCCGCGAACGATAGCTCTAGCGATCAAGAGGCATTAAAGTCTTATGCACAGCGGTTATTGCAACTAGACTAGGCCATCGACTCTAATATTAAACCTATCAACATCCTTTGATAGTGCTTGTTATTTGTTTTCGGCGTTATTCTTTTTCAGCCATTCCACCCTACGTGCGTCCGGCAGATGCTTGATGGAGAAATGGTCAAACTTAGCTTTGAATCCGTTGCCATCAGGACAAGCGCCCATGATACCGACCATAACGGGGTGATTGTCTTGCAACCACGCGTTGCGCATCATCGTGTATTGCTTGTCGTCGAAGGAGTAGAAGACCTCCACGGCGTCCAATCGGCGCACCGCTTTGATCCATACAAAGGGCACGGGCTTATCTAGCGGTATGATGCTCCAGTCGCTGGTGTGGTGCGTAACCACTGCGCTGAGGTTGTATTTGCCATCCACATATTCGATGCCAGCCTTTATATAGTTTTCATGATCAAGGCGTAACATCAACCCCGACTGGTCGAAACGCGCCTTGTAGTCGCCCGAAATCCTCACCTTCACCTCAAATTCGCCACCACGCAAGGTGTAGAGGAAGGGAGCGTCATCTACCGTAAAGCCGTAATGCGAAATACGCCAATAGTCGGTTTGAGGGGTGATGTCCATCGAGAGCGAATTGTTTTCAATCTTCCATTGTTCCGGTTCGTTGAACCATTGCATCTTATCCAATGACTGCGCCATGGTGGAAAGCGAGGTCGCAAACACCAATCCGCTTAACATGATTTTCCTTATTTCCATCTCTTTTGATACTATTAACAGTTATATTTGTTTACCTTTGCAAAGGTATAACATTGTTCCATCCCGTACAATGACTATTAATAACCATTTTGTAGTAGACATATGAGTACTAGAGACACACTGAACAAAGAATTCTCTAAACAATTTATAGAAAAAGAACCACCCTTTGCAGAAAAGCTAGAGACGTATAAGAAGGTGGCACGCAACTACGCGCAACTGGAGAATGCGCTTGCTATCCTCAGTGATTTGCGCACCAATACAAGCTACATCTACTACGGCGGCTTTGCTCGAACGCTAGGAATAGGCAGTGGACGAAGCGAGGACAAGGTGCCATCTATATGGGAAGAGGAAATCTTAAAGCTCATCCATCCTGACGATTTGGCGAGCAAATACCTACAAGAGCTTTGTTTTTCCCATTTTGTTAAGCAACAACCGATAAGAAAACGCACCGATTATTACCTAGCAACCAAGCTCCGCATGAAGACGCCAACCAACGGTTATGTATCCGTCTTGCACCGCATCTTCTATGTAACGGCTTCGGCGGGCAACACGCTGAGGTTGGCCTTGTGTCTCTATAACCCATTGTCGTTTGATATACCCACCCCATGTATGATCATCAATTCGGTCAATGGACAGATGATAGAGCTAGACAAGCAGGATAACACCAAGGTGCTCTCGGTCCGAGAGAGGCAAGTGCTGACACTTATCGACAGAGGACAAACCAGCAAGCAGATAGCCGATGTGCTCTCAATCAGCATCAACACCGTCAGCAGACACCGTCAAGAGATCTTGGCCAAGCTTCGTGTGAAGAACTCGATCGAGGCCTGCCGAGTGGCGAAAGACTTAAAGGTGATTTGATCTTAGGCGTGTTCTATAAATTCCACGCACTATTAAGACTTATAATTCAGACGGATTACTCTTTGTGTCTTTATGTTTTTATCCGGCATCTCTTCCTTTCTTCATCAGTGGCATAGCCCGTTACGCTCCTTCAGAAAGATAGTGCAAACCGAACGCAATGAAGCTTGCTTCAATTGCTGAGGTGCAGCCTATCTTATCCAAAGCAAGTAAAATCTGCTCCGCTATAATTCAAAAAAAACATCAAAGGTAATTTATAGAACCCACTCTTAGATAAAAATTAAGGACAAAAACGGGAATGGAAAGGAATGGAAAGCGGTATGTTGGAGGAAAAATGAGTACCTTTGCAGTCTGAAACAAACGATTCGCGCATGAAGCGAATGGGTTTACACGGATGGTGTATGCCTAATAAATAATGGTGTATTCCTAATAAATAAAGGATAAAGGATGAAACGACTGATAGCCGTGGTTATGATGTTGGGCCTGATAAGCGTATTGATAATGCAGGCTGCAGACCATAGCCACATCAATGTAGTGATCTTGGGCGACTCCAATACGTCCATCGGAGGCGACTCTTGTAACAAGGTGATAGGGTGGAGCAAGTGGTTTAAGGACGTGTTTGCGCCCGCCTCATGCCGTAGCTATGCCCGAAGCGGCTCCACCTGGACCAATACCGTGCGCACCTGTCGCAACGAAACGGAATATAACGAGCTACTTGGGGATAACAATGTGGTGTACAATCAGGCTTGCCGACTGATATCTTCCTATCAAGCGGGCAACCAAGTGAAGCCCCAACTAATCCTCATCGCCGCCGGAACCAACGACGCATGGTTTGGCAAGCAACGTCCGCAACGCTATGCTAAGACCGTTGACGAGGTGTTTGCCAATGCTACGGAGATGATCATGCAGAAGCCCGTGGCGCAGATAACGACCTTGGCTGAGGCGGTGCGGTATGTGTGTGAGATGCTGATGACCACCTTCCCCGATGCGCAGATTGTGCTCTTGACACCCATGCAGTGTACCGCTGCACCCGCAGAGGACATCCGCAAGGTGGGCGACATCATTGAGCAGTGTGGTCAGAGGATGAGTGTGAATGTCATTAGGCAAGACTATGGCTCCGTGGTCAACCGTCTACGCGAGAGCATTCGCCTTACCTACACATCCGATGGTACACATACCAACGAGCAGGGGGCGCGCCGCAATGGTGCGTATATAGCCCACAGAGTGGAAGCAATATTGCAGATGTAATAATAACGAACAATTAACGCATTAGAAAGAAACATATAGCAATGGTATTTTCAGACCTGTTCTTCATATTCGTATTCCTCCCCTTGTTTATGGCGTGCTATTTCTTGGGTTATCTCATAGACCGGAGGTGGCTGTCTGCGGCTGGTCAGAACGCCATGACCGTGCGCAATGCGGTGCTGGTAGTGTTCTCGCTCATCTTCTACGCATGGGGCGAACCCGTGTATGTGTTCTTGATGTTGGTGAGCGTAATGGTCAATTATCTGGTGGGATTGGGCATCGACCGTCAAGAAAGACATCGTCGGGCTATGCTGGTCATTGGGTTGGTGTGCAACGTAGCTATCCTTGGCACCTTCAAGTATCTTGGTTTCTTTGCCCAAATCCTGGGTGATATAGGTCTGACGATAAGTGTTCCGAAGATCTCTTTGCCCATTGGCATCAGCTTCTACACCTTCCAGTCGATCTCTTACCTTATAGATATATACCGCCGCGAGGTACCTGTTCAGAAACGTTTTACGGATTTGCTGCTCTATATCTCGATGTTCCCCCAACTCATAGCCGGACCTATCGTGCGCTACGACCTCGTGGCTTCGGAGATCAATGACCGCCATGTGTCAGCTGAGGACGTCAGTGAAGGCATCTACCGCTTCCTCATCGGTCTGGGCAAGAAGGTGATCCTGGCCAATCAGTTCTCCGAACTAGCCGATCAGTTTCTCGCTGGCGGGATGTCGCAGCTCTCCACCTCGGGCGCATGCGTAGGCATCTTGGCTTATACGATGCAAATCTTCTTCGACTTTTCGGGGTATAGCGATATGGCGATAGGGTTGGGACGCTGCCTCGGATTCCATTTCCCCGAAAACTTCCGTCACCCTTATTGCTGTGACACCATCACCGACTTTTGGCGCCGTTGGCACATCTCGCTAGGCAGCTTCTTCCGCGATTATGTCTACATACCTATGGGAGGCAATCGTCGCCACCAAGCGTTGAACATCCTTGTGGTGTGGTTCTTGACCGGTATGTGGCACGGAGCAAGTTGGAATTTTATCCTATGGGGTGTCTACTTTGGTGTGATTGTGACTTTGGAGAAATACACATTGCTCAAGGTCAAACGATATATCCCCGCCGTGTTGCTACATATATATAGTATGTTGTTGGTGGTGATAGGTTGGGGAATCTTCTATTTTGACGATTTCAAGCGTATGACTCGCTTCTTCGATGTGCTGACAGCAGGAACCTTCTCAGGCTCCACAACAGCGCTATACGACTTCACTGCGGAGAGCGCCGTGATGGATCACTTCTGGCTTTGGGTCGTGGGCGTGGTGATGTGCATGCCCGTCTATGACACGATGGCTCACCTCTTTCACCGCTGTCTCAGCCCCGACGCCCGTGTCAGCCGCCATCTCTCGTTGGCATCGCGCTTCTTGGTGTCCGTCGCCTTGCTCGTGCTGAGCGTGGCACTGCTGGTGGGCGCTACCAATAACGCCTTTATCTACACCCGATTCTAAAACCCTCGATCATCCGTTTATGCATAATAAGATCTACATAGCCCTAATGATGGTGGCGTTTGCAGCGCTCACCATCGTGTTCGATACGATGCCTCGCAGCACCTACTCGGAACTAGAGAAACGCGAACTGGCTGCTTTCCCTAGCTTTAGTTGGGAGAAACTGTTTGCAGGCGACTTCACCAAGGAAATCAATTCTTGGTTTAGCGACAGCGAGCCCTACCGCGACGTGTTCATGATGGCCAGCATGGAGGAGAAAGATATACTTCAGCTACATATCGGTGATGACGATAATCAGATCACCTTTCACGCTTCAGCCGATGCCGCATCAGCGAAGGGAGATGGCGAGATGGACCAGCGCAATGCGGGAAAATATCACAACGATGTGACCGCAGACGAGAAAGCCAAGATAGCCAACCTTGGTATCATCATCGTGGGCAGCGGTGACAAGACGCGTGCGCTGATGGCTTACGGTGGAACCGCAAAGGGTGGGGCCGAATATTCAGCAGCGGCTAACAAGTATAAGGAGGTGTTTGGCGATGGGGTCAACGTCTATTGCATGGTGATTCCGACGGCAGTGGACTTCTATATACCCGAGAAAGCCCGCAAGTGCTCCCGTGAAGAACGCCCCACCATCAACAATATCTATGCTCATCTTGCACCTGGTGTACATGCGGTGGACGTGTATTCGGCACTGGGCAAGCACGCCAAGGAAGACATCTACCTACGTACGGATCACCATTGGGCACCATTGGGCGCCTATTATGCCGCAGAACAGTTTGCTAAGGTGGCCAAGGTGCCTTTCAAACCGCTTTCTAGCTATGAGCAACGCGTGGTGCATCGCTTTGTGGGAAGCATGTATGGCTACTCCAAAGATATTGCGGTGAAGAAGAATCCGGAAGATTTTGTCTATTATGTACCCAAAGACGTGACCTACACCACGTATTATACCGATTACAGAATCAATGATAAGTATGAGGTAACGGGCGAGGGGAAGACCTATAAGAGTGTGTTCTTCCTGAAGTTTAAGGACGGCGCTAGTGGCGCTTACTCCACTTTCATGGGTTCAGATGCCCGCATCACGCGTGTGGTGACCTCTACCAAGAACCACCGCCGCGTGCTGATACTCAAGGATAGCTTTGGCAATGCGCTCCCCGGATACCTCTTCTATTCGTTTGAAGAGATACACGTGGTGGACTATCGTTATTTTAAGAAGAACATGAAGGACTATGTCCGCAACAACAAGATTACCGATATCCTCTTTGCCAACAACATCTTCAGTTGCTATTCGCCTAAGATTTGCAGCGAGTACGTTGGTTTCTTGAATCAGAAGCCAGGCGAGTTTGCTTCTCCCACACCACCCGAGGACAAGAAGAAAAATGCCCAGGCAGCTACCTCTAAGGCCGCAGCTTCGTCTTCCTCCAAGACGTCTTCAGCCTCTTCTGGTCACCCCGCTTCGCCCACCTCGCCCACTGCGCCTGCGCCATCTCCTTCCGCCGAACCCGCACCTGCGCCCATAAGCGATGAGCAGAGCAATTAGAGCCAAGGCTCTTTAGTCTCGCTTCGCCCACTGAATGGTTAGCGATCCTATTGGTGGGCGACGCGGTTGCAGCCCCAAGAATAATGAAGCAACGTGCGTCGGTGCATCTCTCTAATAGTCCTATCGGCTTCCGCTTGATCTGCGCATCTAACGGAAGCACCCTCAGAGGTCCCGTTTGAGCAGCGCATCTAGCTCGTTTCATCTTCTCGTATCGTACGTTTGCCGATGAAAATTAAATTGATTCTTCGGCAAAAATAATTTAATTTTCTTGGAAAAATAATTTATTCTTGATTCCGAAACCAGTTCTCTTGGGAGATGAAAGGGGCGCTTTGGGGTTGTAGTACATACATGAGTGTGTGGTTATCTAGCCTTTGATCGTTCATAAGAGTTTGATATTCACATTGCAGAACGCTCATGACGATATAGTGAGTCGTGCTCATATGGCTAACCTCCTAGGTCGTTACATCATTTATCAATATAATTAGGGTCTGCTAATTAACTCCGAGTGCGCAAACTTGTGGAGCGATAAAAATGTCC
>CAVJZR010000075.1:0-10182 GCA_963654235.1 Bacteroidaceae bacterium
CTACCGCCACTTGTGGATTGATGATTCCCTTCAGACCTTCTTCCAAGAGACCACCGCCGCTAAAGTATGAACCGCTTGTCACAAGGGTCTTGTGGGTAGATTGCTTGGATTCTGCCACATCATGCGCATAGTCGGTCATCTGCTGTGGATGATTGTCATCGGTAACTTTTTCATAAGAAACCTTTGGTGATTCAGATGAATTGTCTACTTTTGCATTATAATCGGCATTGTCATCGGTTCGTGCGCTTGATTGCGTGTTTGTGGAATTACCACTAAGCGACTTTGACTCTGCCGTTTTTCTATTAGAATAGAAATCATGGAAGATTTCCTTGCTTCCTTTCTTATCCGTGTAGACAGTATAGCGCACCCCATCTATCTTTTTCTGATAAACGACATTTGCTCCCTTGTCAGTCCTTTCCCCTGTCTTGATAACATAAGGAATGAGTTTAAGTTCTTCGTAGGAAATAGAACCATTGTCTTTACCTACATGACGAAATATACTATGCTTTGTTCCTGCATTCTGCTCATTGCCTTGTCGCATTTCCAAATGTATAGATGTTCCCTCATCGTTGGTTATCTCAATAGCTTGTCTATCTTTCTTGCCACTAAACACATCCACGATAGCTTGTTCTTCATCAGTCAGAGTTTTGTCTTTGTAGTGCTTACCAATCTCAGCCATCCGCTTGTTGGTACGGCTTCCCATTTCACGCAAGTTTGTGTCTACTCCAAACTTTCTTGGGTCAACACCATCAAGCAAATCCTTCATCACTCGGTCAGCCACCTCTTCGGCATTGGTGTAATGGATATGTAGAAAGTCGCATACACCTTTCCAAAAAGCATTGATGGCTTGTTTCACTCGCTCTAGTGCGCTGATGGCATCGGCTTTCTCAAGCACATCACCTTTCTCTTCTGCTATCTTCTTTGCTTCGGCACGGAGACGTTCCGCACCACGTCTGCCCGAATATTGAGCAAGCACCTCATCGGCTAGCTCGTCATCGGTCTGTAGTTCGGGATAAGTTTTCTTTACCTCGTCCCAAACACTTGTGCCTTTCATCAGACCCACTACGTTCTGCCATTCTTCTGCATTGCCTTGTCTTAATGCCGTAGCCCAAAGGTGAGCATATTCATGTATCGGTGTCTCGCTTGTCGCTATCCTTGGGTCAATGTAAATCTTGCCTCCAATGGTAAAGCCATAAGCCTCACCATCCTTGGTGCGGAAGAAACGAGGCTTACTCTCATCCAATACGTTGTTATCAACCTTAAGCCCTGCTTCCAACGCCTCTGCTATCTGCTCGGTCATATTCACCCCCTTTTCGGGTGCGCCAATCTTAAAGCCAGCTTCCTCGAAAGCAATCCTTTGTTTGGGAGTTAATACATTTTGTGGAATAACAACATTTGCCTTACCGACAAACTCTTTTGCCCTTTGCGCAACCTCTGCATCGCTAAGTATTCTTACAGGTTTACACCAACGAGAAAGAATAACCTTTCTTGCTCTACCAGTCTGCTTGAATACCTCTCCGCTTACGCTACCGCTCTTCCAATCTACTTCTCCTACTGCATCCTTGGCTTTTTCCGCCTTATATCCGCTAGTCAACTCACTTTCTGGGAATTCGCATTCAACGACAACTATATTTGGTCGAATCCATGCCGACTTGAATTGATCATTCAGAGGAGATCGTGACATATGCCAATAAGGATTATATGCAGCATTAACACTTGTGGCTTTTTTCCCTGTGGCATCTTTGCTACCCTTGTCAAGTTTGAATTTCCACTTCAGCTCTCCCTTTGAATCTATCTTCTGCACTCCTGTCTTTGGATCAATGTCGGGTATAGCCAAATCGGGATTTTCGTCCGCTCTAATCCATTCACCAAGAGTATTGGATTCAACCATATTTCCGTCTACCATAGCAGCCATAGGCGGATAAAGTTTTCCGTCTATCACTTGCATGGCACGATATGCCTTGATAGTCTTTCCCTTGTTCAGATGCTTAAGCGTGTCCTTATCCGTTTCCTTATGGAATTTTACATTAGAGTTGGTAGCAACAATTTCGTCTAGTTTCCTTTGTGCTTGCTCCACATCCATCCCAGTAGATATGCCGTTCATCTTGTTAAGCCTATCTACTATCTCATCACGAAGCACACGCTCGTTGTGTGAAACAGGAGCAACACCTTCCGACTTCTGATAACGTTCATCTGCCTTGTTGCTATTGAAACGTTCCGACAATGGAATAACATTACCCTCGTTGTCGTATGTCACAGGAGTAAGTAGTTTTCGATTATTTTGGGTATTCTTGTAAGCAAAGTCCTTATCATTGACATAGTCTTCCTCACGACCATATCCCCATTCGGCAATGTCGTTGCCGTCAAACCAAACATCGTCAATAGGGACTTCTTGCTCTATGATGCGGTAATCCTCGCCCCAACCATGAAGCTGTGCATTGTCAATGGCATACTTTCTTGATGGTGTAATCCAATCTCCATTTCTAAACTTACCTTCCTTCACAGAAGACGGAACACTGCGGTACATAGTGATGGTTCTTTTTTTATTCTCTACCACATCACGCACGTTCTCAATGGCTTCTTTGCGCATAGGGTCTGCAGCACGATAAGAGTATGCGTTGGTTAGCATTTCAAGGTTGCCTGCATCTACACCATTGTCAATGTAGTCACCAATAGTAGAATAGCCATCCCACTCGTCATTGTCCCATGCTTCCTTACGTTCTGCCTTTGTGAGGAAATAGGCATTACCATAAGGGGCTGCGCCATTGAAAGCGGAAGAGCCTTGGTAACTAGAGTCAGTGGAATAGCCAGCCTTTTCTGCAGCTTCGTTCACCATCCGTTGTGCTGTTTCCATATCCCCACGCTTTACCGCTTCTAGGTACTTCTTGTCACGAGTTTCAATCTCAACACTTGCTTTCTGTAGTCTAGGCTTCTGTTGCGTTGTCTTATTGTCGTTTGCAGCAGATTTTTTCCTTTCGCTGAGAGTATGATATAACCTTGACAACTCTACTTCATGTGCATCAAGTTCGGATTTCTCATCTTCCTGCATTTTCTTCAAGACCGCATCTTCTTTCATCGCCTTTCGTTCAGCATCGTATAAAGCTTGTTGTTCTGCAGTGCGAGCACGCACACCATCAACGTGTGGGTAGTGTGCAACAATATAGTCACCTATCTTATCTTCCCACATGGCTTCCAATTCAATGCCCTTGTCTGCAAGTTTTTCATACTCCTTTTCAAGAGCCTCTATAGAAACATCTTCCTTTTCTTGCGCCTTACGTTTTTTAGTCGTACCTTTGTGTCGTGAATTATCAGTGGTCCGTGCAGCTTGACCTTGATTGACTGGAGCTATAGCACTTACGTCTCCGTCAGCTGATAATTCATCATATGCCGTTAAGACCCAATTCTTGTCGGCTATTTTCTTTCCGTTTTCTCTTACATTTGTACGGATAGTGACAAGTTTGCTACCTTTTCTGAAAACTATTCGATCACCATTTCTGAAATCAATTTTGCCTGTCTTTATGATTTCGTCAATGGCTTGTGCCGCCTCGTATATTGTACTAAAGCTTTTCCCTTTACCAATATGTTTAGAAATAAGATGATAGAAGCCTCCACCTTTATCTCCCCATACAACATCAATGTCTCCTATGCCTTTTCGATGGAAAACACCTTGTAAATCACCTTCTTTGTGTTTCAGCAAGAAATCGAATGCAGCTTTTGCTTTTCCTTTGAATTGGTCATAGATATTACCGAACACACCCTTACCAATAGGTTTAGGCTCTTCTGAAGCCTTGTCTACGACTTCTTCTTCTTTTGCATCCTCTGCAACTTCCGCTTCTACTTTGGCTTTGCGCTCGGCTTGTACATTAGCAATAGCCTTCCAATGCTCCAGTTCTTGTTTGGCTTGTTCTACCTTTGCCTTGTGTGCTTTTCGTGCAGCAATCTTCTCGGTAGGAGTCTTTCCTTGTGTGATAGGTTCTTTCTCTATCTTTTCAAGGTCAGCGGTCTTTTCCTTTACCATATCGTCAGCCACCTCATGCGCCATCTCTTCATCGCCTTCGGCTTGCTCTATCAGTCCATCCCATGCGGTCTCGGCATCCGTCTGCTCATAGATAGGTTCTCCCTTCTCGTCCTTCGGTATTCGGCTCAATGCCGTTTCTTACTCGGTAAATGCTAGCTCAGAGGCATCCCTAAATGAAAACTTGTTAATGCGGAAATATATTTACAATTGTCTATCTGTACGTTGCTTATTTCGAATTAGAGTCAAGAAGGCTATCAAATTCGCTAAAAATGCAAATACTTGATAATCTGTTACTTGCGTTTCGAAAGCTTTCAATGTTATCTTAAAAAGAACTTATTTTGGGTAAAAATGGCCTCAAATTATTTAGATTAAGGGCTTCTTTGGGTTCTGAAACGGGCCCTTTGAGAGGGCAAAAGAGCCTCTTTGGGATTGCAAAAGGGTAAGTATTGCAATGCAAAACATGTTTTAAGAATAATCGCGAACCTATTTGGGCGCTCCCATTTTCTATTTCGTCATTTCTAAATGGCGTGATTTTGTGATTTTTAATTTACAAAAGTAATGCTACAAGGGAGCATCTAAGATAAACGAGAGAAAATTGTGAGGATTTAGATAAAAGGCTCCTAGTTCTCCAACATAGTGAAAGAGAACTATCGGCAAAATAACCTATGCACTATTACAAGAGCCGTAGCAATTAGCATGGAATATAAAAAACGATTCTGATAATTCAGATAAAAGTCGTAATTTTGTGGTCGAGAATAGGCTCTACAAGGCATAAGATGAAGCTTGTTGTCTAATTTTAAGAATGGTAAATAAATAGAGATGAAGAATATCCCGATATTTTCACGTTTGCTCCACACCTTATTTATATGGATAATCTGTATCGTAAGCATAGCAAGTGGCTTGATGCTTGTAAGTTGTAGTGATGATAACGATGACTTCAACAGCTACAACCAACAAACGATATTGGTCTTTATGCCTTGGACAGGGAATGCGGATGGTAACCATGGACTATACAATACTTTTCTGTTGAACCTCAATAGTATAGAACAAGCCATTGTTGCTGATAAGGGATATGATGGTCGTTTGTTGGTGTTTATAAGCACTTCTGCCAATGAATCGAAACTTTATGAGATAACCTATGAGAATGGAACCATCCGCCATAAAACGAAAAAGACTTACACGGGAAATAGTTACACCACACCTTCAGGCATCGCACAAATCCTAAATGATGTAAAGACCGAATCTTCAACACTCTACTACTCAATGATTATCGGTGGGCATGGTTGCGGTTGGACGTATGCTTCCGATTGGAAGCAATCTGCTAATATGCCCAAGCACTCTTTGTCACTAGCTACAAACAATGATTCCACAATCGCTTTTCCCACAACACGATTCTTTGGATCAAATGCTCCTAATGAATACGCAATCGATGTAGAAACGTTGGCGGATGGAATCGGCCAAGCAGGCATCAAACTGCAATATTTATTGTTTGACAATTGTTACATGGCAAATATCGAAACTGCGTATGCGTTACGCCGTATCACTCAATGGCTTGTGGCTTCTACTTCAGAAATAATGACCATTGGTATGCCTTATGCGTCTATTTGGAACGAACTCAGCTCTACTTCACCATCGTACCAAAATATAGTGAATAGTTTTCATTCGTTCTATTCTACTTATTCTACACCATGCGGAACGTTGTCTGTCATCGATTGTCAACAGATGGACGCGATGGCTTCTATCATGCAAGAGATTAATAAACGTTACTCATTGGCTGATTCTTTGACAGGCTCTATCCAAGTATTAGATGGTTATAGCCCTTCTTTGTTCTATGATTTTGGCGACTATGTAGATCACCTTTGTAAAGACACAGATCTTCTACAAGAGTTCCATGCACAACTTCAACGTGCTGTTCCTTATACATCAACAACCTCTACTCTTTACTCGTACCTCTACTCACAACCTCAATATATTCCTATAAAGACGTTCAGTGGGATTACGATTTCTGAACCGAGCCAAAATCCTATCGCCACTCTAGGGGAGAAGAAAACAGCTTGGTGGAAGGCTACTCATCAAGAATGAAGTGAATAGATGGCCACATCGCTTGCGGAAGCGTATACAATTATTATATATAAGTATCATATTAAGCAAATGTACAGTAATAAACAGAGAAGAGCTTTAAACGTTTCATACGTCACAATAATCATTGCCAGTATTCTTATCTTTGGCTTTCCTTCCAAATCTATAGCGCAAACAAAGAAGAATAGAGTGGGGCAGTTTATTCATCGTGTTGATAGTCTTCGGCTCCAATTACGAAGTGCAGCCGATCAAGGGAAGATGTTGCAGTGGGCAGACTCCTTGGTACGCAAGTACAAAAAAGACGGGGAGGTAGATACTTCGCTTGTCCGAAAACTAACAAGCATTGATCGCACCTTGTTTTGGGGAGATTCGCTGATGGCTTCTAAATATCGCAAAGCAACATTTGATACGATGTATATCACACGACCGGATGCGCGATGGACAATAAAGTTGCGTGGAAATCTATCGGGAGCGAAACTTGAAACTACCGATCATTATAACGGCAACACATATACCACAATAGCTAAAGCCTCGTACCGAGGTACACTGAGTGTGGCCGTAGCTTATCGAGGTGTGGCGTTGGGCGTAGCACTAAACCCAGCTAAACTCGCTGGTAAAAGCAAAGATTATGAAATGAATCTGAACTCGTATAGCAATCGATATGGCTTTGATATCGTATACCTTTCGTCCAAGACCTATCATGGAACGATGGAGATAGGTAATCGTTTGTGCAATATTCCTAAGGGGATTATCAATCAAGAGGCTTTGAACTTAAACGCATACTACGCTTTTAACTTTCGCAAATTCTCTTTTCCCGCTGCTTTCTCGCAAAGTTATATACAACGAAGAAGTGCTGGAAGCTGGTTGATTGGTGGTAGTTTTGATGCTTCTCACACCCGAATCACTGAAGACGAAATAGCTGGAACGCAAAATATGGAAATTCATATTTCTGAAATAGCAATAGGCGGTGGCTATGGATACAACTGGGTACCGGCATCTGGTTGGCTATTCCATTTGTCGGCATTACCAACCTTTGTGTTTTTCTCGCATGACAACGTTAAACGCGAGGATGAGAAAACCAAGATGAAATATCATTTTCCAAGTGTGATTATTACCGGAAGAGGTGCAGTAAACTATTCTTGGCGTAATAAGTTTCTTGGAATAACAATGGTATACAATGCATCCGTAACGGGCAATGAGAACACGTTACAGGTGAAACGAGACAAATGGAGGATAAGAGCTTTTTGGGGATTCCGGTTCTAACTGGTTCGAAAGCATGTCTGAATGTATGTGCACATGTCATGAAGCAAAAAAATAACTGTTTTACTTGCAAGGTTCGATAAAAGTTCTTACTTTTGCAACCGCTTTAGAAATGAAGCAGTATATGGGGCAAGTCTCATACGGCCAGCTCCCTTTGAATCCCCCAGGATGGGAACATAGCAAGGGTAAAAGGTTGTAGCGGCGCGATATGAATCGCTTGCCCCACCTTGCCTCTTTAGCTCAGTTGGCCAGAGCACGTGATTTGTAATCTCGGGGTCGTTGGTTCGAATCCGACAAGAGGCTCTAAAAAATGAAGTAAGGGTTAGAAAGTTTTTGCTTGACGGCAAAAACTTTTTGTTGTTTATGGCCCCTTAGCAAAATAGGAGCGCTTTAGAAAGTTGTACAAAAACTTTATTAAAAAAAGGAAAAACATATTGATATTCAGAAATTTGTTTGTAAATTTGCACCCGATTTGGGCGAAATGCCCATTTCATAAGGATATTATTCATATAAAGTCTAACTTTATTAATTCACAATTTAATTAATTTTATGTCAAATTTTAAGAACGTACAACCATTACAAGACTTCAATTGGGACGAGTTTGAGAATGGTTCAGTAGTTGAGACTCCAAAAGAGGAGCTCGCTAAGGCCTATGATGAAACCTTGAACAAGATTCAGGAGCATCAGGTTGTTGAGGGAACTGTTATCTCAGCGGACAAAAAAGAAGTTGTTGTAAACATCGGCTACAAGAGCGATGGTATCATTCCTGCATCTGAATTCCGTTACAATCCAGACTTGAAGGTAGGCGACAAGGTTGAAGTTTATGTAGAAAGCCAAGAGGACAAGAAAGGTCAATTGGTACTTTCTCATAAGAAAGCTCGCTTGCAGAAGAGTTGGGAGAACATCAACAAGGCTTTGGATAACGACGAGATTATTCAGGGTTACATCAAGAGCCGTACAAAGGGCGGTATGATTGTTGATGTCTTCGGTATCGAAGCATTCTTGCCAGGTAGCCAGATTGACGTTCATCCTATACGCGACTACGATGTATTCGTAGGCAAAACTATGGAATTCAAGGTTGTTAAGATTAATCAGGAATTCCGCAATGTTGTGGTCTCTCACAAGGCTCTTATCGAAGCTGAGCTTGAAGCACAACGCAAAGAAATCATCTCTCACCTTGAGAAAGGTCAGATCCTTGAGGGTACCGTTAAGAACATCACATCTTACGGCGTATTCGTTGACCTCGGTGGCGTAGACGGATTGATTCATATCACAGACCTTTCTTGGGGCCGCGTAAACGATCCTCATGAGGTAGTAGAACTTGATCAGAAAATCAATGTCGTTATTCTCGACTTCGATGAAGAGAAGAAGCGTATTGCTCTCGGTTTGAAGCAACTCACTCCACACCCATGGGATAGCCTTGATGCAAACCTCAAGGTTGGCGATCACGTTAAAGGTAAGGTGGTTGTTATGGCAGACTATGGCGCATTCGTTGAAATCCAGCCAGGTGTTGAAGGCTTGATCCACGTTAGCGAGATGTCTTGGAGCCAGCACCTTCGTTCTGCTCAAGAGTTCCTGAAGGTAGGTGATGAGGTTGAGGCTGTTATCCTTACCCTCGATCGTGAGGAACGTAAGATGAGCCTTGGTTTGAAGCAACTTAAGGAAGATCCATGGGAAGCTATCGAAGTGAAGTATCCTGTAGGTTCAAAGCATACTGCAAAGGTTCGCAACTTCACCAATTTCGGTATCTTCGTAGAGCTCGAAGAAGGTGTAGATGGTTTGATTCACATCAGCGATCTCTCATGGACCAAGAAGGTAAAACATCCTTCAGAGTTCACTAAGGTAGGTGCAGAGATTGATGTAGTAGTATTGGAAATCGATAAGGAGAATCGCCGTTTGAGCCTTGGTCACAAGCAGCTTGAAGCTAATCCTTGGGATACATACGAGACATTGTACACCGCAGGTTCAGTACACACAGGTAAGATTACTGAGATGATGGACAAGGGTGCCGTTATCACTCTAAACGAGGGTGGTGAAGGTTTCGCTACTCCTAAGCACCTTGTTAAGGAAGATGGAACCCAGGCACAGCTTGGTGAGGAACTTCCATTCATGGTGATCGAATTTGTAAAAGATACAAAGCGTATCATCCTTTCACATTCACGTACATTCGAGGATGTTAAGGAAGAACCTCGTCACAAGACAACTCGTGGCGCAGGTCGCAAGGCAGAATCTTCTGTTCAAATCAACAACGTAGCAGCTGGTACATCTCTTGGTGACCTCGGCGTTTTGGCTGACCTCAAGAAGCAAATGGAGAATGACGATAAATAATGATTTATCTAGTCATTACAAGATAGTTTAAAGCTATCTATATAAATTAGAACTGAACTTTAGCTTTTATACTAAAGTTCAGTTCTTTTTTTGTATAATCCATCTGCTACGTTTTAATGCTTTTGGAAATTGTTTGTTAACCTGATTTCATCCCAAGGCTTTCTTCGTTCTAATTTGCTGATTCCAGATTGTTACTAAACATTAACAAGTAATCTTACATGTAGACGTAAAATTGCTTATAGATAATAGATCCGTTTATCTGTTCAGATAGATTGTACATTGTTTTTGTAACTTTGCTTTTGATAAGTATGATTGTTGAATTTATAAACGTTTATCTATGAAGTTAGGATATTGTATTAGGAAGATGATGGCGCTGTTATTGCTGTTCGTGAGTATGTCGGCTTATGGTCAAACGTCTACTCAAAAACAAGTTTTTACCAAACAGTACATAGGGTCTGCTAATTAACTCCGAGTGCGCAAACTTGTGGAGCGATAAA
>CAVJZR010000076.1:0-10052 GCA_963654235.1 Bacteroidaceae bacterium
AGGTAATGCTTTTCTTTTTGATATACGCTTATCCCCACTATATTTCTACTGAGCCGGTTTGACATCATGAAACCGCCTTTATCATGATGCCAAAGCGTATAAACAAAAAAGAGAAATAAATTAATCTTCTGCTGAAATCAATTTATTTCTCTTCCAAAAACAATTTATTTTTCCATCTCACGGAGCCTCTATCACCTTGTGAAACGATAGCGGCGAGGGGCTATTTGCGGCCAAAATCGGCTGGTATCTCGCCCCAAGCCTTGGTGTCCCACTTGATGATGGGTGTGTCATAGACGTGTGTACACAACCAGCGCTCGGCTCGCGCTATCACTGCGTAGAGCTGTTCGGTGGTGCTGTTGTGCTCCAAGGTGGTCTTACAATGCTTCTTCTTGACCCATAAGGCGGCGTTGACCGAGTCAGAGTAGATCACCTTTCCCTTGATGCCCCGTTGCTCCATCAGTGCCAAGGCATGCACAATGGCAAGAAACTCGCCTATGTTGTTGGTGCCATGCACGGGACCATAATGGAACACCTGTGCGCCTGTGGCAAGGTCGATGCACTGATACTCCATCGGACCGGGGTTGCCACTGCATGCCGCATCCACAGCCCAAGCGTTGGCTTCGACCTCAGGGGGCAGTGGCAGAACGGTGTCGCGCCGATAGAGGGGTGGGTTGACGGGTTGGCTGTTACGCATAGATACGGTTGACGATGTGTGGTTACTGGAGCTTATAACCCTCAGCTGAGAGCTCTTGCATCACCTGAAGCACAATCTGCTGGCCTATCTCCTGACCTTTCTTTGCAGCTTCGCCCGTGATGAGTGGTGCGTTCTTAGCCATCTTCTTGCCTAGATCGCTCTTGTAGAAGGTGGTCATTGCCTGCAGATCCTCAAGGGTGAAATACTTCTGATAGATAGGCATCAGAAGGTCAGCATACTTGGTGTTGAAAGCTGCGGTATACTTATCGATAAATCGGTCTACATAGTCCTTTGGTGCACTGGCTAACGATTCGCGGAGCATAGGTATCATCTGGTCCAATGTGGTCTTGACCGTGGCGTTGTTACCGCTCACTTCTAGAAACTCGGTATAGACCTTCTTGTATGTGCCGTCCGTCTGAGCAGATGCACCGAGGGGCAAAAGAAGCATCAAGGCAACGATGATGCTGGTGGTGATTTTCTTCATAATCAGAATCTTTTATAGGTGTGCCTTAATAGCGGCACACCTTGGTGAAACATGGGTTACATACGCTCAGGCACCTCGATACCGAGGAGGCTCATACCGTTCTTGATCACCTTGGCTACGTTGCGAGCCAATACCAAACGGAAGAGACGTGCTTGCTCGTCCTCTGCATTGAGGATGGAGTAGTCGTGATAGAACTGGTTAAACTGCTTAGTGAGCTCATAACAGTAGTTGGCTATGCCTGCTGGGTTATAGTTTTGACCAGCGTCTGCCACTGCTACGCCATAGGCGCTCAGCTTCTGAATGAGCTCGGTCTCCTTCTCGTTGGGCTGATAGCTACCATCAGCTTGGGCGGGATTGACACCAGCCTTACGCAGGATGCTACGGATGCGGGCATAGGTGTACTGGATGAAAGGACCGGTGTTGCCGTTGAAATCGATCGATTCGGCTGGATTGAAGAGCATGTTCTTGCGAGCATCAATCTTGAGGATGAAGTACTTCAGTGCACCTAGCCCCACGATGCGAGCCACCTCGTTGCGTTCCTCCTCGGTCATATCCTTAAACTTGCCTAGCTCGTCGCTGGTCTCACGGGCGCCTGTCACCATCTGTGCGATGAGGTCGTCAGCGTCTACCACGGTACCCTCGCGGCTCTTCATCTTACCATTGGGGAGCTCCACCATGCCGTAAGAGAAGTGGACAAGGTCCTTACCCCACTTGAAGCCGAGGCGGTCCAGGAGGATAGAGAGCACCTGGAAGTGATAGTTTTGCTCGTTACCTACGACGTAGATCATCTTATCGATGGGATAATCGTTGAAGCGCATCTCAGCCGTACCGATGTCCTGAGTCATATATACCGATGTGCCGTCCTTACGTAGGAGAAGCTTCTGATCCAAACCGTCATCGGTGAGGTCAGCCCAGACGCTACCATCCTCCTTGCGGAAGAAGAGGCCCTTGCTCCGACCTTCTTCTACCTTGGCTTTGCCTACGAGGTAGGTGTTCGATTCATAATAGATCTTATCGAAAGCCACACCCAGTGCCTTGTAGGTCTCATCGAAACCAGCGTACACCCAGTCGTTCATCTTCTTCCATAGCGCACGTACCTCGGGATCATTGTGCTCCCACTTGACTAGCATCTCATGCGCCTCCTTGATGAGCGGTGCTTCCTGTTCGGCTTTCTCCTTGGCAGCCTCTTCGGTCATGCCCTCTTGAACGTATTGGGCTGCGAGCGCCTTACACTCTTCGCGGTAGTGCTTGTCAAAGGCTACGTAGAAGTCGCCGATGAGGTGGTCGCCCTTCTTGTTTGCCTGTTCAGGTGTGATGTTGTTGCCCCACTTGAGCCATGCCAGCATCGACTTGCAGATATGGATACCGCGGTCATTGACAATGTTGGTCTTGATGACACGGTTGCCATTGGCCTCCATGATGCGTGCCAAGGACCAACCTAGGAGGTTGTTGCGCACGTGGCCGAGGTGGAGCGGCTTGTTGGTATTGGGTGAAGAGTATTCGATCATCACCAGTGGCGACTGCTCAGTGGCTTGCTTCTCGCCGTAGTGAGGGTCAGCGTCGATATCGTTGAGCAACGTAGCCCAAGCCTGTGGAGCGATGACGAGATTGAGAAATCCCTTTACCACGTTGTATCGAGCGATGGCATCGCAATGCTCCTGGATGTATTGGCCCAGCTCTTGAGCGGTGTCTTCGGGCTTCTTATGACTGATCTTGAGGAATGGAAATACCACCAAGGTGAGGTGACCCTCAAAGTCTTGGCGCGTCTTCTGCAGTTGAACCATCTTCTCGGGCACGTCCTGTCCGTAGAGATCCTTTACCGCTTGCTGTGCGGCGGTGACGATCATGCTTTCTATTTTCATCTCTTCTATGTTTACTTATTATGTGTTCTAAGATTGCAAAGGTACAAGAAATAATCGGTTTTAGGGTCATATTGGCCTCATTAGTTGACTTTTATCAGAACTTATCCGTACCTTTGCGGAGATTAATTGCATATTTATGTCTAATAAGTTGTTGGATCGGCGCTTCGTAGTGCCTTTTGTCTTAGTAACCACTCTGTTCGCTCTTTGGGGTTTTGCCAATGATATCACCAACCCGATGGTGGCTGCGTTTCAGACGCTGCTGGAGCTTTCGGCAGCCAAGGCCTCGCTCATTCAGTTTGCATTCTATGGCGGCTATGCCACGATGGCTATCCCGGCGGCGCTGTTTATCCGTCGTTATAGTTTCAAGAGCGGCATCTTGCTGGGGTTGTTGCTCTATGCCGTGGGTGCGTTCCTGTTCATTCCGGCAGCTGCGATGCAGAGTTTCACGTTCTTCTGCTTGTCGCTTTATATCCTGACCTTCGGTTTGGCGTTTCTCGAAACCACCTCCAACCCCTTCATTCTCTCGCTTGGTAGCAAGCAGACCTCTACCCGTCGACTCAATCTGGCACAAGCGTTCAATCCGCTGGGGTCGCTATGCGGCATGGCGGTGGCATCGTTTGTGGTGCTACCACAGTTGCTCTCCGATCGTCGCGATGCGCTAGGCAACATCACCTACCATGGATTGTCCGTGGCAGAGAAGGCGCAGATACGCTTGCACGACATAGCCTTGATTCGCAATCCCTATGTGGCGCTCGGTGCTGTGGTGGTGGTGATGCTGCTGGTGATAGCTCTGATCAGGATGCCTAAGGTGGAGCATAGCCGTGAGCAGATGAACGTTCGCGCTACGCTGGGGCGCTTATGGCGCAACAAGGTGTATCGTGAGGGCGTGGTGGCACAGCTCTTCTATGTGGCAGCGCAGATCATGGTGTGGACGTTTATCATCCAGTATGCCGACCATCTAGGTATCAACAAAGCCACGGCGCAGACCTATAACATCGTGGCGATGACGCTGTTCCTCTGCGGTAGGTTCTTGAGCACATGGCTGATGAAGTATGTCGACTCGCGGCGGTTGCTCACGCTGTTTGCCGTATGTGCGTCGCTATGCACGGTGTTTGCCATTTTCTTTGTGGGAAAGGCGGGACTTTATAGCTTGGTACTGGTGAGTCTGTTCATGTCATTGATGTTCCCCACAATCTACGGCATCTCCCTTGAACAGGTGGAAACGCAGGATACCACGCTCGGTGCGGCGTTTCTTGTTGAGGCTATCGTGGGTGGAAGCATCATGCCGCCGCTTCAAGGAGCCATCATCGATATGGGTGAGGTGATGGGTTTGCCGGCAGTCAACGCCTCGTTTGTGTTGCCGCTGTTGTGCTTTGTCATCATCTTTATATTCGGAATAAGGGCGCAACGCCATTAACTGACATTGCGCCCTTATGCAGATGGGGCTTCGTGTGAAGCCGGATTATGCTTTATCTAAAGCTTTGTGGTGCTTTGGGTAAAGCCGTATGTGCTTTGATTAAAGTCTTATTGTGCCTCAGATCAAGCCGTATGGAGTATGGATGGAGAAGCTGGATGACCTAGATGAAGTCGTCACCCTTCTGTAGCTGAATCGTATTGACATACTTGCGAATCAATGCCGAAGAATCTTCTTTCTTGCAGATAAGCAACACGTTGTCGTTCTCCACGATGATACAATCCTTCAGACCATTGATAACGGTGAGCTTATTGCCCGTCACGCTGACCAGATTGCCGGTGGCGTTGTCCATGATGGCGTCCGTGTGAATCACCACGTTATCGTCCTTCGACTGGCTCATCGACTCGTATATGCCGTGCCATGTGCCTAGGTCAGCCCAACCAAAGTGGCAGTTCATCACATAGACATTGTTGCTCTTTTCCAGTATTCCGTAATCGATGGAGAGGTTGGGGTAGGAGGGGAAGTTGTCCTGCATGTACTCGTTCTCCTCTTCCAGCGTCCAGTGGTCGTGGTTCTTGTCAAAGTCGCGTAGCACCACGGGAAGGAATTCGTACACGCAATCCATCAGATATCGTGCGTTGGAGAGGAATAGTCCCGTGTTCCAGAGCCATTCGCCGCTGTTCATGAACACTTCGGCAAAGTGGCGGTCGGGCTTTTCGGTGAACGCTTGTACCTTATATATATGCTCTTCTTGGCTTTCGCCCATCTGTATGTAGCCATATCCAGGCTCAGGGCGAGTCGGTGTGATGCCCATGGTGAGCAAGGATGGATGAGTGGAAACAAACTCGAGGCCTTTGAGGATGTCCTCATTGAATGCCTCTTCGTTGAGGATCACCTGGTCAGCGGGTGTCACCACGATGTTGGCTTCGGGACAGATCTTGAGGATGCGATGCGTGGCCCAGGTGACGCTAGGCGCGGTGTTGCGCTGAATGGGTTCGGCAAGAATTTGCGTTTCGGGCACGTCGGGCAACTGCTGGTGTATATAATCTAGGTAGTCGCGGTTCGTACTGACATAGATACGGTCCTTAGGGATAAACTTCAGAAATCGTTTGTAGGTCTGTTGTAGCAAGGTCTCTCCTGTACCAAAGAAGTCGAGAAACTGCTTGGGCTTGGCTTCTCTGCTGCAAGGCCATAGTCTGCGACCCCTTCCTCCGGCGAGTATGATGCAGAAATAGTTTTCGCCTTCCGTTTGATGAGTTAAGGTTGTCATAGCGATAGATATTTGTTCAAGATGATGTAGGGCGAAAAGCTCGCTCTATTCGAATACGAAAGTACGCATAAATCCCCAATCCAACAAATCTTTTAAGATTTATATAAGAAAAATTTGTTTTGTTCAAATAATCTCATTACCTTTGCATTCGCAATCAGAAAACGCCCGTTTCGACGTGTGTTGTTTTCTTGCCCAGATGGCGGAATAGGTAGACGCGCTGGTCTCAAACACCAGTGCCGCAAGGCATCTCGGTTCGAGCCCGAGTCTGGGTACAAATAAAAGCCAAAGCTTTGAAGTTCAAAGTTTTGGCTTTTTGCTAATTCCTTTTTGCATCATCCTTTGGTTAGCGAAAATCAAACACAAAGACTTGCCAAGTGGATAGCACGTCTTTTGCGGCGAGGCTTGTAATTGGTTACAATGTCACGCCGACAGCTTTGGCAAGTGTTTGCTTAATATAGCCATTAATGGTTGTTCCCGCTTGTTGAGCTAGTACGGCGATACGGCTGTGGATTTCGGGCGTGAGACGAACGTTAAGGTTGCCGCTATAGGGTTTATGGGGCTCCACACCGCTAGCCTTGCAACTTTCAAGATAGTCGTCTACCGCTCCTTCAAAGTCTTTTCGGAGCTCGTCAACATCTTTGCCCTCGTAGGTGATGCAGTCCTTATTCATACCAAGAACCTTTCCATAAAGGCAGTTGTCTTCCTCACTATAATCAACGCTGCCCTTGTAACCTTTATAATTCATCGTTCCCATATTACTTGTCCTCCTCTTTTATATATCCATTAGCTTTTAGATATGTGTAGACTTACCGCATGGCATAGCCTTTGATGATGTTCGCTAGGTGTGGTTTGTGCATGATGTAGCGGTCGCCGTTAGTTTCATTTACAAAGATAACTCGTGAGCCCGAAGTTGACCCTTTGTTCTCTAGATGAAATCCAAAGTGTCTGAACAGACTTTCCATCTCTTCAAACGTAAAATCTCTTGGCAGATTGTAGAACCGCTTTAGAAGTTTGTTATGCTTATTCAGCTAGTGCCTTTTGTTTGCAAAGGTAACTAAATATAGTTACAAAGCAAACTTTTTCAAGGTAATATTATGATTGAGCAAAGAAAGATTCTCCCTCATCAGAGTATATTATTTATTGTTGATGGTCTTGTCATAATTGATTTTGTCATTGACGATGCGGTCTCTCACTCGGAAGTGGGGGCTCAACAGATCTCGTTCGGCGTTATAATAGCATGTGTTGAGGAAGCTAAGGCGGAACAATAGCTGGCAGGTATTGTCGGTCATGAAAGGCCGATCGAGTGAGGCGGTGAGGTCTTGGATGATTTGTGGATGCCTCTCCTTATATCTGTCAGAGCACCAAACCATAAAGGGAATCTCGATTACGCAGTTGAGCCATTCCTTCAGATGGCCCTTTTCGGGTGCCTTTCGTCCTTTCGAATCCCGATAGTCGTAGATCTCTTCGCCATGATCGGATAGATATAAGATGACGGCATTCTTGTCCCGGAAGAGGTTGATGATATGTCCTACAACATAATCGTTATAGTAAGTGGCGTTGTCATAGTAGGCTATGTCTTGCTTCTTGGCGTTGTCAAGGTAAGCTTCGTTGCGCTTCTCGTCGCTGACGGTGAATCGCTCAAACTGCTTGGTGTGCGGGTAGCGATCGGCTGCACCCACGTGTTGGCCCCAAAAATGGAAGATCACAAGGTTGTTTCTAGATGGCTTTAAGGCTGTATGCTCATAGCTTCGGACGATGTCATCGTCGTATTTGTAGCTAGAATCGTTGGTGGCTGTATATGAGTTGGCCACCACTTTGTCATTGTAAAGGAACGATTGCATGGCAAATGAAGCAACGGCCGCCTTCGTGAAGTCGTCGCGCTGGTTGTCCCAAAGGTAGACTGCGGCGCCCGATTGCTTGAATATAGCAGGTACAAATGGGCTCTCGTTCCACACCTCTCCGTCTAGTAGGGAGTTGTGTGAGAGGATGTTCCTGATGCTTTTGGATGTGTCAGGATAAGGGGTAACAACGTTGCGGAACACAAACAGGTTGCCCGTCTGCTCCTCTCGGCTTAGGTTAGGGGTGGTGGGCAAGGCGTATCCGTACACACCTGCGTGCCTCTTGATATACGATTCGCCAATGATAAGCACTGTGTACAGGCTGTCTTGATCCTCAAATCGGCCACCTCTCACTTGGTCAGTTAGTGCAATCGCATGCTCAATGGAGGTTCGGGTTACATTCAGCCCGGCTAAAGAGATGCAACAAGCTGTTACCGAATCGTATGGATTGGGGTCTTGCACGGGAAACTCATCGAGCACTTTGGCTTCGGCAAGACGATAATATAGATTGAAAGCGAATAGTCCCTTAGCTACTAATAGAAGTAATAAGCCACCGATAATCCCCATTCCCCAATGGCCTAAACGTTCTTTGCTCCTCCCCCGAAGGCGTACTCTCTCCAACGCCACCACGCACAATGCGGCTATCAGAACGACCAAAATAACTATGATTCCTTTTCCGCTAAATATAAAAGCGCTAGCAAACTGGGACGCCTCGCTGCCATTGGTCTCTACTAGGTAAGTGGCAATCTCGGTGCTGATTACCATGTGGAACACTATCCACAAGAAGATGTTGACAGCGAAAAGCACTATGCCTACAAGGTAGAAGACGCATTTTAACACTTTGCTCTTGGTTGCATAGACTGCAGCAGTAAGGATATAGGTGATGGCTAAGCCTCGGCAAAGAGAACTGAAGACCACCGAGTCCATCGACAAACTCACAAGGCTGGTGGCCAAGATCTTGAATAAGGAGACCGATATCAAGAGGAAGAACATAACGAAGAAGGCCCACTCCTCTTTTATGGGTTTCGTTAGAAAGGTCAGAACACGGTATAAGCGCTTTGAGATGGGAGATGATGGCATCATGTCTCGATGTTGTAAATACTCGCATCGACCCCTGCAAGAAAAGAATATGAATAATATTGTGGGGCAAAATACAAAAAAGCGTGGGTCGCTGTACCATCACTCGTCCCACGCGCAGAGGCCTTCGCATTGCCCATCACAGTCAGAACGAGCAACGCAGAAGCCCACGCCGATATGATATACCTCACCCGTGGCATGTCCCACTGATATAAAAGGACACACCACAAGCTAGGTGTATACACACCCACAAGGCATCTACCGTTGCCTTGCCCTTTGACTGTGATTGAAAGTTGCGAAGTTTCTGCACGTCAAGAACAAAGCGTCTAGTAAACGCTTATTCATATATGTCATCCCACCCATCGGACTTCTGCATGCGCTTCCGCCGCTAAGTAGGATGATGCAAAGTTAAGAAAATAATTGTTGAAATAACACTTTCACTGTAAAAATGTTCTAAGCGCTATGTTGAATACTGCGCTATTGGAAGCCTTAGAAGTCGAAAGGTATGGTAGCCGTGAACTTTCAAAGACCTGAATATTGAAGTCTCTTGACTTAGATGACTATTCGAATGATTGGGCGAATTCGTGTTTTGCTAACAATATTGTCCTAAACGTTTTCTGAAAAGAAGAAAAACGTTTAGGACAATATTGGGCAATACCGCCATTTTTTTCGCTTAATGATATTAGAACTGCAGTTATCTTACGATCTCCTTATATGCTTCACCGTTAATCTGACGCACGATAGTGACTCCTCGTTCTTTTCCGTTTAATTTTTGACCATTAACATTGTAATAGGTCTTTGTGGCACCAATATTTCCTGCCTTTGTGTTTTGGATGCCCGTTGAAAAGTCTTCCACCTTTCTGAAATGAATTTGCGAGCCTCCATTGAGGGTTTGAAGCGTCATCTCTGTGGACGTAAGAGAGATAATCTTGAATATAAGCGTAAAGTCATCGCCTACTCCTATATGCAACTTATCATTGTTGCTTATAAAAAAGTCTCTGACGTATTCATCATTGTAATTCATGTCTTTCAGATTCTGAAATTGCTCGTTCCATTTCCCATAAAAGACACCAGAGGCGAAGCGATTGTATGCAGTCCTGGTGTCATCATATGGATCCGTCTCATACTGATCCCATAGGGCTGTTCCCAAACCAAGACTATCCATTGACACCAAATAGTTGTCAATGGGAGAAGATGCCTGAGTACAAATCCACTTACCCACAAGAGTCTCTTCGTCGAAAGTCTGAGCCTCTGTCTGCATGAATACACAGAATAGGCATAATGTCAAAAATAGAATCTTTTTCATGTTATAATTATATTATATAGAGTTATACATTTCACGATCTTTCTATAAAAGAATATAGTACTCCCCATTTTTAGACAGGGTTTGACTTCGTTTTGCCAGCCGAGAGA
>CAVJZR010000077.1:0-9979 GCA_963654235.1 Bacteroidaceae bacterium
CAAATATTTTATGTGATAACATGTTAATAATCAAATACTTATAATTAATTAGCAGACCCTAAGTACGAAGGAAAGTGGGGCTTTGTTGATTATAACGGAAGCAAGGTAGTTCCTTATATATATGACGAAGTTACTGATTTTAAAGATAGTCTAGCCTGTGTTAGATTTGAAGATAAATGGGGCTTTGTAGACAAAACAGGAAAAGAAGTTATTGAATGCAAATTTGGTAATAAACAAACTGGTAATTTTGAATTTAATGAAGGACTTGCCCTAGTTATGCATAATGGAAAATGGGGATATATAAATAAGACAGGCGAAGAAGTGATACCATTTGAGTTTTCTAAGGCTAGAAGTTTTAAAGAAGATGTTGCAATAGTATTAAAAAACGGCAGATGGGGAATAATAGACAAGAAGGGACAAATAATATACTTGAAATAATGCCCCTACAAAAGTTGGGTATACCACCTTAATTGGGAATATCTTGAATGGCGCTCAAAATAGGAATCGTCGCATGCAGAACCGCACGTACGGTGGTGTGAGAGGTTGGTAAATGTGGAAGTAGGAGGCAAATGCCTTTCTTTGGCAACTTTATTTTTATACCATGTGTGACCCTTTGAACTTTCCCGCTTGCAAAGTGATAGGATAATGAGTACATGACGACCTTATCGGTGTGCATGGTCATACTCTTCCGCTCTTATCCCTCCTTTCTCTAGATCTGAGCTCTGTCACCTCGCCGTCATTCCACTTCAATGGGCGATTTGGGCGGTTCAACTGCCATTTTCCCCGGTTCACGTAGATTGCCAATGGTTTGGCGCATAGAAGTCAATACCTTTGCAGCGAAATGAGAAACAAGGAATCGTTTAATAATAAGAAAAGATGAAGAAACTATTAGTCTTTGGAGCAATGCTTTTCGCAGCAATCAGCATGCAGGCTCAAACGAAGGTGCAAAGCGTTTCCGTGGAATTGCTAGGCGCTCAAAGTATGGTTGGTATCAACTATGATAGCCGTTTCAGGGGCAATTCAGGATTGGGCTATCGTGTAGGTGTCGGCTTTGGATATGGAGACAATTCGGGGCTGTTTGATCAAGATATTAAAGGTGTAGGTGTGCCAATAGAGCTCAACTATCTGTTGGGCAAGAAGCATCATAAGCTAGAAGTGGGCTTTGGTACCAGCTTGGGCGTGTATCATGTCAAGGAAAGTGCGTGGTATTATCATCAGCCAGTGCCACCCGAAACCGAAGGACATGACGAGCAGTATACCTCCTCAAGCAACCGCTTTGGCTATTTCATGTTTGGCGACATAGGTTATCGTTATCAGCGCGACAATGGTTTCATGTTCCGTGTAGGTATCTCGCCATCCTTCAACTTCGGTGACAAGTATGGTCTGCACAAATCAGCCTTTTATCCCTACATCGGATTGGGCTGGTCCTTTTAGAATACGCTTTAAACGTTAAGTCAAAGATTAGGTTAGTATCTCATGTGAGATATTAGCCTAATTTTTAATAGAAGAATAATCACTTAGGATAATCTCCAAGTTCCTCTTGTCTATAACTTCCTGTTTCATCGCTGCAAAGATTATGCAAACCGAACGCAATCAAGCTTGCTTAGGATTGCTGAGGTGTAGCTTATCTTATGCAAAGAGAAACTAAAAAAACGACAGAACGCCTTATTTTACAAGAAATCGCATTTCAGAATGCCTTATTTTACATTATCAAGGAGGTGAAATGGCCCAACGAAGATGATGCTGGTAGGGTGAAGTGGTCCAATTGTTAGTATTAATCCAAAATTGGAAAGGAATGGAAAAGCAACGTTTAGGGATTAATACTTAAATTTGTGGCGAGGAGTCAAGATTCTAGAAGAAAGTATTATAAGTAATAACTATTAAAAGTAAAAACAACATGAGAAAAATCTATCTTTTCCTTATGCTATTCTTTGCAATTGCATCGGGAGTCAGTGCACAAGAACAAGTAGACATCCAGCAACTCCAACAATCAGCACAACAAGGAGACGCAGAATCTCAATATCGTCTTGCCCAATGCTATGAACAAGGTAACGGAGTAGAGAAAAACAAAGATTCCACGTTCTATTGGTATAAGAAAGCCGCAATGAATAATCATCCTGAGGCAAGTGGTATATATGGCGCGGTCCTTCTAATAGGAGGTGGTGATGCTCTTCCGAAGAATGTAGCCGAAGGTGTCAAATATCTTCGTAACGCAGCCAAGCAACAGAACCAAAATGCCCTTACCATATTAGTAGGTTTCTATTTGGCAGAAGTGTTTGAAGGTGGAGACTATGGAATCAGCAAGTATGTGAAAGAAGACGAATTCCTCAGTCTTCTTAAAGAACTAGCAGAGACGTCGGGTGAAGAAAAATATGAAGCCATCCTGAACAATTGGCCAAGACTGAGAGTGGCTCTTGTGGATAAACAAAACCTCGTTGCCAAGTATGGTGAAAAAGCTTATAACAACATCAAGCAAGGCAATGTATATGTAGGTATGCCTGAAGGAATCTTAACCGCGTACAAGACCGTTGAGGCTAATGGCGCTAGATACACCATGTACAATCTCAAAGGCTCTTATCGCACCAAGTATGGAACATACAAGATATACGTTCCTAATGCAGCTCTCCAATTACTGAATCAGGTGGGACAAGTGGTTCCAAACCAAGTGAAGGTGGTAAACGGAAAAGTAACTAAACTCATCTATTAGCAATTGTTATCGAGCCGATTCCGGTCCGGATATGGCTGCTTAACATCTGATCGCAATCAATCTCAAAAACAGAAACGACCTCGCTCGGCTATCGTAGCTAAGCGAGGTCGTTTGGTATATCTGCGCATCTGCCGGTTCTATGCAGATGCGCGGATGGAGAGAGACGTGATTAGAAGTTGAATCTTAAACCTGCGTAGATGTTCATGCCTGAACGTTTGTAACCCGTAGGATTGAAGAAGAAAAGATCTGGGTTGCTCTTGCTGTTGTCGTCATCATCGAACTTGTTCAGACTGAAGTTGAGGTCATATTCGGCACCCACTGTCAACTGCACTGGGTAGCAGACATTCACATTGAGTTTTACGCCGATAGGTACGCGCACGGCTTTCGTAGAAACCGACTGACCATCATGCTTGGCAAAGAAAAGGCTTTCCCATTGTGCCATTACATAAGGAACAAGCTCCAAGCAATGAGCAAACTCAAAGCCTAAGCCGTATCCAAGACCGGCGTTCCAATAGATAGGTGTCTTCACCACGTCACTTGTATTGGTGGCGTAGAGACGCTTGCCATAGTTCTCATACGTACCTACACCGAGCTTCAAGATGGTATATTGGGACATACCTGTGTTGCTCAACTTTGTACGCCAGTCCCAAGTGAGAGCAGCTCCGTAAGAGTGGTCCATGTATTCGCCGGAGAGAGAGAAGCTCATGTTCTTGCTAGGTTGATACACCGCAACGTCCCCTTTCTTATATGAAGCCTGTCCTCCCGCAAAGGTGTAGAGGTTGGCGATGCTGTCAGCTACGTTGCATGCTCTGGTGGTACTAACCTTTGACGAGTACATCGTGCCGTTCTTCTCCTTGGTGCGATAGATAGCCACCTGGTCACGATTCTTCAATCCCAAAGCCTTACCCATGTCAGTGGTGAAGGGGTTTCGGCCGGTTACCTGTCCACGGATAGCAAATGCGGGAACCTTCACTGCAATCTTACGCTTGGTCTTGTTCTTCAGCACCTTCTGTCCCGTGTTATAGTCTTTTTTGGTTTTGGCATCGCCAGAGCTTACCAATGTGATGGGTACGGTAATCTGGTTATATCGGTCCATGTCATTCCAGCAGTTGAATACCTGATCCAGGATGTCCTTGTCAATCCCAACCTTATACACATACCACTTCTTGTTCTCTACAAAGAAGATGTAGTTGTTTTCCAAGATAGGGAGATAGTCTTCCTTGAGGATGTCATCTTTAGAGATTACACCGATAGAGGCGCGTTCGTCGTCCGACTTCAGTACGTTCTCCAGAGCCAGCTCCTTCAGCTTTTCCTCTGATAGCGATTTGCCATCATAGCAGAACAGATAGTCTAGAATCTGCTTACCGTAGTTGCTGCTTGTGATTCCTTTTCTTGGTACATCGACTTCTACCTTTCTGAACTTGTTGGCATATTTCAGCAAGTCATAGTCACCTGCGATGCATACGATGTTGCTCTTAGAGTTGTAGAATGGTTTTTCCTTAGCCGATAGCGAAGTCGTCAACAGGCTTGCGACAGCGATGGCCAGTATATATCTTTTGATTTTCATATCGTTGTGTTTATGGCGTGTTCTATAAATTATCGTTTGGGTGAATATTATTTGGCATGTACGGCGCGTACATTCTGTCGGTCTCTATATCCAAAGGTCTTAAACTCCTTGGTGTCTTTGAGGACAAGGTCGTACACCTTCTTGTCGCTTGTCTGCTCAGAGGTGTGATACCAGCCTCTAGCAAGCACAATCTGCTTTCCTGATGGACCCGTCACGATATAATATCGGTCATGCTGTTCCCATGTACACTTGTCGATGAGCTCTTGCCACTGTGCCTTGGTTGGCATGCTCCAGCCTTCACCTAGGATATAGGTAGCTACGTCATACTCGACGTTGCCCGCAATAT
Organism: Bacteroidaceae bacterium; assembly: GCA_963654235.1. Classification (GTDB taxonomy): domain Bacteria; phylum Bacteroidota; class Bacteroidia; order Bacteroidales; family Bacteroidaceae; genus Prevotella. The sequence goes on from CAVJZR010000077.1 coordinate 4,621, forward strand.
CTAGCGGTGCTGTTGAGGTGCCAAGGAAGTCCCACATGCTTAAGCCACCCCAAGGATAGCCCTCGCCGTTGGCATAGAGATACTGGTGGTTGTTATATTGCTCCGTGTTGTAAAAGCTGATGGTGTTGTCATGCGCAGTGGTCTTCTGCTTGCAGTAGTTGTTGTACTTGTTGTATGCCGCATAGAGCTCATTTATGTCTAAGGACTTAAGATATTGCTCATACGTCATAATGGCAGGGTAGGTGTTGTCAGCATTGTTGGTGAATGAAGGCTTCTCCATAGGTTCTATACCCATATTGCTTTCTACCTCGTCAAGCTTTTCTTCGATGGTGCTCTGCTTGTTTACCGGACTCACCGAGCCAAGGTTGGATGTAGCCCAATACACAGATAAGCCTAGGTCCACGTAGCCATAGTAGCCCTTAGTGCCGCGATCCTCGGTGGTCTTCTCGTCCGTGTAGACCTCGGGGTCCATGTTCTTGTATTCGGGATGCTCAATGTCGCTATCTGAGAAGCCCACTGGATAGCTCAGCGCATTGATTTCGCTGATGATCTTCTGACTTTCGGTAAAGAAGTTGTCGCCAACATACACTTCCTGGTCTTTGTCCTCAGTGCATGAAGACAACGCTAGCAGTCCTCCAAGCGCAAGGAATGTAAATGTGATGTTCTTTTTCATATTTTATTGGTTATGTTTATTGATTTCATGTGTAAGCCAATGCCTTTGCGTCCAGGCTTACCACCAATGGTAGTGGTACACCACCCGAGGTCGGCTGGCGATGTAAGCCTTAGCCACTGAAGCGGCAGCCTTAATGGCAGCTAAGCGCTCCTCCTTCTCGTTTTGCTCTTGTTGGAGCTCTTGCTGATATTCACGATCGCTCACCGCCTTCAGTCGTGATGCCATCTCGCTTTGCAAGCTCTTAGCTTCAGCCTGTACCTTGGCAGAGGGCGCGTCTAGCTTCTGCAGGATGGTGCTGGCTTCGCTAGCGCCCTCTTCCGTTGGGTTGGCGCTCCAAGCTGATCGCGCTTGTCTCACTATCTCGATGTTCTTGTTGTCCAGCGAGGTGCTGCCATACTGGGCAATGAGCGCTTGCGCCGTCTGAAAGTCCTTGTTGTTCATAGGGATGGCAAAGAGCATATTGATGGCATCGTCATACTTGCCCGCTGCGGCTGTGGCTTTGGCGGTCTGCAGGATGTTGCCCGACATCTTGTCATAGTAGTTCAGAATCTGTTCCTTGCCCTTGACGATGGCGCTTTGCAACGCCTCCTGAGTGGGTACCACCTTTCTTATGGCGGAAGCGATGGCTTGGTCTTCTGAGTCGCCAATGCCTTTGGCTTCGCAGGTGTAGCTAGAGTAGAGCGTTCCATCCAGACCATCACCCACATAGATGCCGATGCTCACCTCCACGGCGTTCTTCTGTGGGAACGTCTGTGTCTGACTGCTTCTAAGCTTCTGTATATGTGCAGTGATGATGAACCGATTGTCAAATCCCGATCCTGACATACCATTGACCGTGGCTATCTGTTGCAACTTGCTTTGAAGCATGGCGGTAGCTTTCTGCCCGAGACCTTCCGATTCGGGGATGTATGGGTTGAGACTGATCAAGCCAATGTCCTTGGCTGTCTGTCCCATTGCCGTGGCAGAGAAAGCCAATGCCACTACAAGATTTATGAATAAGTGCTTGATTCTCATGTCTAGAAAATGATTATATGAATAGACTTGACGTGCTTACTTGCCCCCAAGCACCACGTATGCCTTGCCGATACCTACCGGTGTGGTGGCTACAGAGATGCCAAACTGGGAGAGAAACTGGGTGATGGGTTTGATGAAACCATCCATGTTGATGGCTTTGGGTTTGCCGCCAAACTTACCTTTGCCGAAGAGAGGGAAGCGTACCTGCTCATAAGAGAGGCGATTGCGGGTCTTACCGTTTTGGGTAAACGATCCGTTGACGGTGTGTTCGTTCATCCAGTAATCGATGATCTCGTTCAGCTCGCCCGTCTCGCCATTGAGCTCCACCTCCGATTCGAAGTTGAGCGGGCAGTCGCTGGCAATCTTAAAGATCACCGAACCCTCACGACCATTGGCCATCAGATCCTCAAAATGACGCTGGATGCTACCTGAGAAGTTGTCAATGAATCCTAACACCGACTCTTCCAAGAGCGCTGATATAGGTGCGCCTGAGGCAGAGCTGCGTCCCGTCTCACCACCAATCTGCTTGCTTGTGGCAGCGTCGATGGACGTCACACGAAACTCTATCATGTTACGAGGTCCGTAGGTGGTGCGACTGAAGGCGATGTTGACCAAGATATCGGCTTGTGCCACACGGGTCAACTGATCCAGTTCGTCCTCCACAATCTCGCCATCAGCCTTTGAGGTCAGCGCCATATCCATTGCGCCCTCGTTCTTCAGTTCGTCCAAGGCACTCTGAAGGTTCTTCAGCGGATAGCCGCGCTCCTGCATGATGCCGCCCATCTTGGTGATGACATTGAGCACATCATCGTTGAGAAGGGCCTTCTCATAGTCGGGTGAGTTAGGGTCACCAGCCTTGACAAAACCTTGGTTGATACACCAAGCCTTCTCCGGCACCACCATGATGATGGGTTTCATTGCCTTGGGCTGATTGGTTGCTTCTGCAGCTGACTGGGCGAAAGCACCTAAGGTGCATACTAATGCTATGATAGATAGAAAAAGCTTTTTCATTTTTATGTGTTAGATAATGATGGTTTTACTTACTATATAACCCGCCTTACTTGAGGTGAACGGATTAGAAATAGCTATTGAGTTTCTTGACAATGCCTTCGTCTTCCAAGCGCTTGCGTAGGTTGTCATACATCACCACGACATAGATGCCTACCTTTCTTCCCTTGTCGGTCTTGATGTTGTTCTCGCCTGTGGGATAGTTGGTGTTGACGTTCTTCACATACTGCAGAAACTCGCCACTCTTGAAGAAGGTGTCAAAAAACTGCTTATGCTCCTGGTAGGCATCCTTGGCAGAAACCAGCGCGGGGATCTTTCCTGCAATCGCGTTTCCCTCCACACCGGTGAAGATACAGGCTGCCACAGCGTCCTGCATGGCTCTGTCTATCGCCTTGTCCGGCGAACTGGCAGTGCCCCATACTTTCAAAAACTTGGTGCCTTGTTGTGCCACCCTAACGATCTGTACCTCGTAGCTATGTGTCATATCAAAGGGATACTTCTTAGCGTAAGCGGTGAAAAGACACATAGCAAACAATGCAATAATAATGGTAAATCTCTTCATACTGTATGATTGAAGGCGTGGGCTAGTAATCCCACGCATGGTTAAACATCTTCTTTAGACGGATGGCTCTTCATGTCTTTCTGCTTTCATGCGGCATCTTTTGCTTCTTCTCCTAGCCGCATAGGTCTGCTTTGCTCTTTCTAGAACAAGCAAAAGGGTATAGGTTAAAAAATCCCAAATACCTCCCAGCCAATAGTTAGCGTTCCATCTGATTCATTCATTTTAGGTTGCAAAGGTACTACCCCCCCCCCTAAAATCGTGTTTCCATTCCTTTCCATTTTCGCTCCAGCCCTTATTTTCTTGCAGATTGTCTACTAAAAGGCCTTTTTAGGGTTCTTCCGTTAAATGCGTAGATAGATAAATGCCGTCGAGGTAGTGGGTGCGGTGGCTCACCGCATGTTCGCTTAGTGATTGACCAGAGCATCTCTGATGAAAGCATTGATGGTAGTGCCGCCTCTCACTCTCCCACTTTCGCCACAAACGGATGCACGACGGTCTGCTTGCCAATATAATCCCATCAGAGACCAGATATCGAAAATCCTTAGGCGATTTCAGATAATATCCACACCTTTGCATTCGTCAAAAGTGTATCATGTTACAAAAATAACGAAAACATGGAAATCAAACGTAATATACATCTTAACCGAATCATCGCACGCAAGGGGAATGGTATGATCAAAGTCATCACGGGCATGAGCCGCTGTGGCAAATCATACCTTTTATTCACCTTGTTTCATAACCATCTGTTGGAACAAGGAGTGGACGAGCAACACATCATCAAGGTTGACCTGGAAGACCGTCGTAATGTGACACTCAGAGACCCTGATGCTTTGCTCAGATATATAGATTCCAAGATGATTGACAAGCAGCAATACTATATCATCCTTGACGAGGTGCAACTGGTCCCCGACTTTGAGGATGTCCTCAATAGCTATCTCAAGATTCCGAATGCTGATGTATATGTCACAGGAAGCAACGCCAAGTTTCTTTCCAAAGATGTCATTACTGAATTCAGGGGACGAGGAGACAAAATAAGAATCACACCTTTGAGCTTTCAGGAATTCATGTCCGTGAAGAAAGGGGAACGGCAGGACTTACTGAATGAATATCTCACATATGGCGGGCTACCACAAGTTGTCACCATGGAAGAAGTTGAACGCAAGGGGGAATACCTGAAGAATCTCTTCACCCATACCTATATCCGTGACATCAAGGAGCGTTATAGCATACAGAAAGATGATGACTTGGAAGAGTTGATTACGTTGGTAGCCTCCAACATTGGTGGCCTTACCAATCCTACCAAGTTGGAAAATAGTTTCAAGTCTATCAAGCAGAGTTGTCTGTCGAAAGATACCATCAAGACTTATCTCGACTTGATGCAGGATGCATTCATTCTAGAGAAATCCATCAGGTACGACATCAAGGGAAAGAAATATATCGACACCCCTTCCAAGTACTATTTTACCGACTTGGGGTTGCGCAACGCACGACTCAATTTTAGACAGACAGAATTCACACATCTATTGGAGAATGCCATCTACAACGAGTTGCGATTGCGTGGTCTTTCTGTGGACGTTGGGCAAAACGACTGTTGGGCTTGAATTGATGCGTGGCTTTATTTGCCTCCATAGGGCGAAGGTACTGTACAAAACGGAAATAACTTACCTCTCCAAGAAACTTGAAAGCCTTGGACTAATCTGCTATCAATAGACCTCTACTTTTAAGAAGTTCCAATTGGTCAGCTATTGGCAGCGCTTGCTTGGTATATATTCTTAGGGTACTCATATAAAGCAAAAGACCCGCCCTGGTTCGCTGTTCTACGGGAAGCGTGGCGGATTCTGTTGGGGTAAAGATACAAATAATATCTGAACCAGCAAACTTTCTTGAGAGAAAAATAATAAAAACGGCAATAAAAAGTGGGATTTATGGGCGTTCCCATATTATCAAATGTTAAATATCTAACGAATTGTGAAGAAAATTAGCGAAATGTATGAAATTTTCTGGGGATATTTATATTTTTGCAGTGTCTATCCCTTGCTGAAAGCCTCGAAGGGTTTGAGGTGGGGATGGCATACATTTGGTAAAAGGCGTAACTAACGCTT
>CAVJZR010000078.1:0-9528 GCA_963654235.1 Bacteroidaceae bacterium
AAGAATGGTGATATGAGCACTAGAAAGAATATGTACTGCAGACATATAATGCTCTCGTCTGGAGGCTTCAAGGCATTGTTATCCCGAACTGAGGTATAATCGGGATGATGTAATGGTATTTGCCTTTGTAAGCACAGATAATCATGTGTTTGCATGTTACGCGAATTTTGTGTCAAATCGGGCTCTCGTTCAGAATATTCGATGTGTAAATGGTAAATTGTAAATATCTTTCGCGGCGCCTTTTCTTCAAATCTTAGGATGATACTGGTGCTCCTTGAATCCCATTCCGTCTCCATATAATCTTGCTGGAAAGTATTGCGTGAAAAAGAAAATAGATAATCCCACGTAAGACTTACAAAAGAAATTTCAAGTAATGAAATGAATTTCGTAATTTTGCAATTCAATAAAGATTCAAATGAAGGAAAAGTATATAGAGGTAAAAGGGGCAAAGGTCAACAATCTTAAGAACATAGATGTCAGACTGCCGCATAATAAAATGACGATAATCACGGGTGTTTCAGGCTCAGGAAAGTCATCGTTGGCATTCGATACCTTATATGCAGAAGGTCAGCGGCGTTATGTGGAGAGCCTCTCCTCATATGCTCGTCAGTTTCTTGGTCGCATGCAGAAGCCAGAAGTGGATTATATCAAGAATCTGCCTCCTGCTATAGCTATAGAACAACGCGTACAGTCGCGCAATCCACGCAGCACGGTAGGAACTACCACCGAAATATACGAGTACCTTCGTCTCTTGTTTGCCTCAGTCGGGCATACCTACTCTCCCGTTAGCGGACAAGAGGTTCACTGCCATCAAGCGGAAGATGTGGTAAGGCAAGCCCAGGAATTTGCCAATGGCACCAAGATGGTGTTGTTAGCACCTATGAGATTCACGGCAGATCGTAGTAGACTGAAACAGCTAGAGCTCGCCCTTCAGAATGGTTTCACGCGTATATATATAAAAGGTGAGTTTCAGCGCATTGATGATGTCTTAGGCAATCCTCTATCATATAACGAGCAAGATGAGGTGTATCTTGTTGTGGACCGTTTCAGTGCGGACGATTCCAAAGAGTTTGTTTCGCGCGTGTCTGACAGTGCCGAAACGGCGTTCTATGAAGGGGACGGTGCTTGTCGACTGATGGTGCTTCCCTCCCGATTGTGTTACGATTTCTCCACCCGCTTTGAGGCAGATGGGATGTCGTTTGTGCATCCTACGGACAATCTGTTTTCCTTCAATTCGCCTTTAGGTGCATGTACCGAGTGTGAAGGATTTGGCAGCGTGATAGGTATTGATGAACGCCTTGTTATTCCCGATAGTACACTTTCGGTTTATGATGGGTGCGTGCAGTGCTGGCATGGTGACAAGATGAAGGTCTGGAAGGAAGAGTTCTGTCGCAGAGCAGCTAAAGACAATTTCCCTATATTCACTCCATATCTAGAGTTGACCACCAAGCAACGGGATATGCTGTGGCATGGTTTGCCAAGCGACAAGCATAGGTCTAAGAATGAGCGGGTGTCGATAGACGCATTCTTCGAGATGGTGAAGGAGAACCAGTACAAGATTCAGTATCGTGTCATGATGAGTCGGTACCGCGGACGCACCACTTGCCCCGTGTGTCATGGTACGCGACTGAAGCCCGAGGCATCGTGGGTGAAGATTTCCGGTATGGCGATTACCGATCTGGTACAGTTTTCTATCGAGAATCTTTCCAAATGGTTTGATAATCTGCAGTTGTCCGAACACGAGAGCCTTATTGCCGCACGTCCCCTACAGGAGATTCGTAGTCGCTTAAAGTTCCTGTTGGATGTGGGATTGGGTTATCTCACCTTAGGACGACAAACCAGTACGCTAAGTGGTGGTGAGAGTCAGCGTGTCACCTTAAGCACATCCCTAGGCAGTCCGTTGGTGGGCTCATTGTATATCCTTGACGAACCATCGATAGGGTTGCATAGCCGTGATACTTCTAGGCTGATCAAGGTTTTGCATGAACTAAGAGATGAGGGCAACACCATCGTTGTGGTAGAGCATGATGAAGAGGTGATGCGCTCATCCGACTATCTTGTTGACGTAGGCCCTGATGCTGGTCGACTAGGAGGAGAGATCGTTTTCACAGGAGCTCCTTCGGAGATAGAACAGATGGATGGGAAGAAACTAGAGCAGTATCATTCGCATACAATCGATTTTCTTTCAGGAAGAGATAAGATGAAACTGCCCACCTCACGTCGTTCGTGGAATCAATCTATCACTATACATGGAGCACGCATGAACAACTTGAAGGGCATTGATGTTTCTATTCCTCTGAACGTGTTGTGTGTGGTTACAGGTGTTAGTGGTAGCGGTAAGTCAAGTTTGGTTAAAGGCATTCTCTATCCCGCATTGAAGAGGCAGATGGACGAGGTGGCTGATGCTCCAGGCGAATACCAGTCTCTCGATGGAGATCTGAAAGCGTTGAAGCACATCGAGTTTGTTAGTCAAGATCCTATCGGTAAGAGTACGCGCTCCAATCCCGCTACGTATGTAAAGGCGTATGACGAGATAAGAAAACTCTTTGCGCAGCAGGCTCTGTCTAAACAGATGGGTTACACGGCGCAACATTTCAGCTTTAATGCCGAAGGTGGACGATGCGAGGAATGTAAAGGAGCTGGCGTGATAACCATTGAGATGCAGTTTATGGCTGACCTAGAGCTCACTTGCGAGGCTTGTCATGGTAAGCGCTTTAAGAAAGAAATACTAGATGTACGCTACCATGAGAAGAATATCTATGACGTTCTTGATATGACTATCGATGAAGCTATTAGCTTCTTTGAGCAATGGGGTGACCTTTCTATCGTTAAGCGACTTAAGCCTCTGAGCGATGTGGGCTTAGGATATATCAAGCTGGGACAGAGCTCGTCTACGCTTTCGGGCGGTGAGAACCAACGTGTGAAGCTCGCTTACTTCTTAGGAACTGAGAAACAAGCTTCCACCTTATTTGTATTTGATGAGCCCACGACAGGTTTGCACTATCACGATATTAAAAGATTGATAGCTGCATTCAACGCTTTGATTGAGCGCGGACATAGCATCCTGGTCGTAGAACACAACCTAGAGGTGATGCGCCAAGCCGACTATATCATCGATTTGGGTCCTGAAGGAGGAGACAATGGCGGATGGGTTGTGGCTCATGGCACACCCGAAGAGGTCGCTGCAAGTGCAAAGAGCATTACAGGCAGATATCTTCAACTGTGATTAACGATATGAAGCGGATGGCTATTCTCGGGTAAATACAAGCTTCTTAGGTATCTTAACCCAACTGCGATTGACCACGATCTTCATCGTGCTGCCCGAGAGACGCTCTAATACGTAGGTGCCGTCATCTTGGTAGGTCAATCGTGCTTCAAGATCCTCGCTGCCATAGTCATTGATAATCGTTACTGTGGCAACCTTGCCTTTGACGCTAGTGTCTGTGATAATCCACTTGCGCGTGTCTCGTCGTGCGCCAAAATACCCAGGAACGCAACCAAAGATCTCTTGGCCGGGAGTCAAGATGTTTTGGTGCTTGAAGTCCATCTCAATCCAAACTTGATACTCCTTGTTCACGATCTTTCCTGTAAAGATGGTGCTATCCGCAACTTCTTGAGCATGAACGGAAAATATCGATAGCATCATCACCCACATTAAGATAAATAGTCTTTTCATATTGCGCTTACTATAAAATAACTGTTGCAAAGTTAGTAAAAACGAACGATTGCACACTTTATATGACTAAAAAAAATAGGCGGAGCTTTATTGGTAAATAAAAATATTGTAACTTTGCAGCGAATAACTGAATTTTTCATGAAAAAAGATATGTTGTTTCCCGACTATATCTTCGAAACAAGTTGGGAAGTTTGTAATAAGGTTGGCGGCATTTACACTGTATTATCGACACGTGCGCAAACCTTAACCAAACGTTTAAAAGATAATTTAATATTCATAGGGCCTGATTGTCAGCCCAGTAAACCAAACCCTTATTTTCAAGAAGAGGACTTGTTTCCCTCATGGAGAGAGCAAGCTGAGCAAGAAGGACTTTGTCTAAGAATAGGTAGATGGACCATTCCTGGTAGTCCCGTTGCTATACTCGTAGATTATCGTCCTTTCTTTGAGAAGAAGAACGAATTCTATGGGATGCTTTGGAATGAATTCCAAGTAGACTCTTTGCATGCTTATGGCGACTATGACGATTCGGCTATGTTTGCTTATGCAACGGCTAAGGTCGTGGAAAGCTTCTGTAAGCACTCGGTTGCTGCGGATAAGCGTGTGCTGCTACATGCCAATGAATGGCAAACAGGCTTTAGTATCTTGCTGTTGCAAAAGCTCCTACCACAAGCGGCGTCAGTCTTTACGACCCATGCCACTTGCATAGGACGTAGTATCGCGGGTAATAATAAGCCGCTCTACGATTATCTTTGGGCTTATAATGGCGACCAAATGGCAGGGGAGCTCAATATGCAGAGCAAGCATTCGATAGAGAAGCAAGCTGCCCATTACACTGATTGCTTTACAACGGTGAGCGAAATCACTGCTAACGAATGTAAGGAGTTGCTAGATAAGTCGGTAGACGTGGTCCTACCTAATGGCTTCGATAATAGCTTTGTACCCAAAGGCGCTGCATTCACCGCAAAACGCAAAGCCGCTCGCAAACGCCTCTTGGAGGTAGCCAATGCTTTGCTAGGCAGTCAGCTCGGAGATGACGTGCTGATCGTTTCTACCAGCGGTCGTTATGAGTTCAGAAACAAAGGCGTGGATGTATTTATTGAAGCAATGAATCGCCTTAAACGTGATCCCAACTTGAAGAAACAGATTGTTGCTTTCATCGAAGTGCCCGGTTGGGTAGGGGAGCCACGCAAGGATTTGTTGCAACGCCTTAACGACAAACTGCCTTATAGCACACCGCTAGAAGTTCCCATGATAACACATTGGCTTAACAATATGAATCATGATAACGTCATGGGTATGCTCAAATACCTTAATATGAATAATGAACCTGGTGACAAGGTGAAGCTTATCTTCCTTCCTTGTTATCTGACAGGGGATGATGGCATTATCAATATGTCTTATTATGATTTGGTTCTAGGAAATGACCTCTGTGTCTATCCTTCATATTATGAGCCATGGGGGTACACGCCGCTCGAAGCTATCGCCTTTAAGGTGCCATGTATAACAACCGATTTGGCTGGATTCGGCCTTTGGGTTAATAGCGAAACGGGTCACTATGGTGAATTGGAGGATGGCGTGAAGGTTCTCCATCGCACCGATTATAATTATAGTGAGGTGGCAGACGGCATCAAGGACACAATCAGCCATTATTCGTCATTGACGCCAGCAGAAGTGAAGAAATGTCGTGACCATGCCGGTACGCTCTCAAAGAAAGCTTTGTGGAGCAATTTCATCACCTACTATGAGCAGGCTTATGACGTGGCTTTACGCCATGCAGCATCACGAAACGAACAAAATACTAAATAGTAAAAATCAAAACAAAATACTCAACCGTATTATTTAAACGTATGAAGATTAAATCTGATTATTCAAACCAACCTCAATGGAAAGAGGTAAATGTCAAGTCGACACTTCCAGAGGAACTCAAATGTCTTGACGAATTGGCACACAACATGTGGTGGGCTTGGAACTACGAAGCTCGCAACTTGTTCAAAAGCCTTGACGAAGATCTTTACGAAGCAGTAGGACACAATCCTGTATTGCTTTTGGAACGTCTCAAGTACGATCGCAAGGAAGCTATCGTAAAGGACAAGAACATCATGAAGAATGTACATGATGTATACAAGAAGTTCCAAGACTACATGAATGTTAAACCTGACGCAACTCGTCCATCTGTAGCTTATTTCTGTATGGAGTTTGGGTTGAATCAGGTTTTGAAGATTTACAGCGGTGGTCTCGGAATGTTGGCAGGCGACTATCTGAAAGAAGCTTCTGACTCAAACGTTGATCTTTGCGCAGTGGGCTTCCTCTATCGCTTTGGATATTTTACCCAAAGCCTAAGTATGGATGGTCAGCAGATTGCTAAATACGACGCACAGAACTTCAATTCTCTGCCTATCGAGCGCGAACTTGACGCTGATGGCAATCAAGTGGTAGTGGACGTTCCTTATCAGAACTATCAGGTTCATGCTTTGGTTTGGCGCGTAAACGTAGGACGTATCAAGTTGTACTTGCTCGATACTGACAACGAGATGAACTCAGAGTATGACAAGCCTATCACTCACAGCCTTTATGGTGGTGACTGGGAAAACCGTTTGAAGCAAGAGATTCTTTTAGGTATCGGTGGTACATTGATGCTTAAGAAGCTCGGTATCAAGAAGCAGATCTATCATTGCAACGAGGGTCATGCTGCTCTCTGTAACTTGCAACGTCTTTGCGATTATATTGGCGAAGGCTTGAGTTTCAATCAAGCTCTTGAGCTCGTTCGTTCATCAGCTTTGTTTACCGTACATACTCCTGTACCTGCAGGTCACGACTACTTTGATGAGTCGCTCTTTGGTAAGTATATGGGCGGTTATCCTGCAAAGCTCGGCATCACTTGGGATGAGTTTATCGGCATGGGTCGTACCAATCCAGATGACCACAACGAGCGCTTCTGCATGAGTACATTTGCATGCAACACTTGCCAGGAAGTGAATGGTGTAAGTAAACTTCATGGTTGGGTAAGCCAAAAGATGTTTGCTCCAATCTGGAAAGGCTACTATCCAGAAGAAAACCATGTGGGTTATGTAACCAATGGTGTGCACCTTCCTACTTGGACCGCAACAGAGTGGCGTAAAGAATATGACAAGTTCTTCGATAAGAGCTTCCTCCATGATCAGAGCAATGAGGAGATTTGGCACGCTATCTACAATGTTCCAGACGAAGAGATTTGGAGCACTCGTATGGCTTTGAAGAAGAAGCTTATCAAGTATATCCGTGATAAGTTCACTCAGCAGTGGCTTCGCAATCAAGGCGATCCTGCTAAGGTGGTTTCTATCCTTGACCGCATCACTCCTAACGCTTTGATGATTGGTTTCTGCCGTCGTTTCGCTACATACAAGCGTGCTCACTTGTTGTTTACAGACCTTGAGCGTCTTGAGAAGATCGTTAGCGATCCTGAACATCCAGTATTGTTCTTCTTCTCAGGCAAGGCTCACCCAGCAGATGGAGCTGGTCAGGGTTTGATCAAGCGCATCTTCGAGATCTCACGCATGCCTCAGTTCCTTGGTAAGATTATCTTCCTTGAGGACTATGATATGCAGTTGGCACGTCGCTTGGTAAGCGGTGTGGATATCTGGATGAACACACCAACTCGTCCTCTCGAGGCAAGTGGTACATCTGGCGAGAAGGCTGAGATGAATGGTGTTGTCAATCTCTCAGTCCTTGACGGATGGTGGGTTGAAGGCTATCGTGAGAACGCAGGTTGGGCTCTTCCACAGGAGAGAACCTATCAGAACCAAGGTTATCAAGATCAGCTTGACGCAGCAACCATCTATTCGTTGCTCGAAAACGAAATCATTCCATTGTATTTCAATCGCGGACGTAAGATGTTCAGCGCTGGTTGGGTAAAGGTAATCAAGAACTCAATCGCTACCATCGCTCCTCATTACACCATGAAGCGTCAGCTTGACGACTACTATGACAAGTTCTACAATCGTATGGCTGAGCGTGCAACAAAGCTTGAAGCAAACGATAATGCACTTGCTAAGGAAATCGCATTGTGGAAAGAGAATGTGGCAGAGCGTTGGGATAACATTCATGTAGTAAGCAAGGATGAGAGTGGTCTTCTCGATGTAGCAACAGGTAAGCCTATTACCCTTACTTATACTATCGATGAGCAAGGTTTGCAAGACGCTATTGGCTTGGAGCTTGTTGTTATCAACAACCGTCAGGAAGATACCGATCTGACCATTCATGATGTTCATCCATTCGAAGTGGTGAAGCAAGAAGGCAACCTCTATACCTTCAAGGTAACCTTCGAGGCTGAGGAAGCTGGTGCTTACAAGTGCAGCGTAAGAATGTTCCCCAAGAACAATCTCTTGCCTCATCGTCAGGACTTCTGCTATGTGAAGTGGCTTGACTAATAAGAAAAGCATTTTGAAACAATAAAAAAATCTCGCGAGTACATCGCGAGATTTTTTTGTATTACGAGCAAAACGGTTTGTTTCGGATGGTTACTTTGATTTTACCCAAATATCTGATACATCTGGAGAATTGTAGTTGCAAACCACTCTACGATTTCTTTATCCGATTTATCTTGAGTGGACTCGCTGACACACCACATCCATTTATCTTTGTTCTTTACACCTTGTTGAAGGAAGAGCATAGGCAGACGCGCACGTATCTGGCGTTCGTCAATAAATTGCTCCATCTCGTCCCTTTTTGCCTCGCCTCCGAAAGTGCAAATATGAACAGTCATCGTTCCGTAACGTACGCTGTAGCCAGCATCATAGTTGAAACCATCCTGTGACGATTTAAAATATATGTACGGTCTCGCTTGAGGATTGGAAATCGAAACCTTTACAACGTTTCTTATCCTGTCAAGCACACTGTTCCATATACCATCGCCCCAATTGGATGATTGCTCATCTGTCTCCTTGCTTTCGTCTTTCAGTTCTGAATCAAAATCAAAAGGAGAGTCTTTGATTTCTCTATTGCTGATTACCATCTGCATGATGCCGTCAAAACATTCGTTATGAACATTGTCACACAACAAGTCCCTTTCAAATCTAGCTACGGCATTCAATACCTGCTTTCGCGTTACACCATAAACGAATTCTCGACCAGCCTTTATCTCGTTCTTGTCTGTCAGTCTGTTATGCTCTCTCGAACTTTCTAGGTTATAGACTTCGCTGGTCAACAACTTTCTTATCCTGTCGTCAGTATTACCTTGTTGCTCAGGATACTCAAATACATCGTAAAGCAAGCATACTTCTGGAACACCTGTACGCGCCTCAGACTTGATTCTAGACAATGCACTGTGATACTTGTCAATGTTGTCTTCTGTACAGAATGTCTGGCCGATTTTCAGCCAGCCACCCTCGTGCAACGACAATGGATGTTAGCATAATAACATGCTGCTAACCGTTTGGGACCGAATACGTATATAATGGTTCGTTTCATGAAATTATTGCCATCCGATTAGTTTGCCATGCACAAAATATACATTATATGGTGCATTTATTCCACTATGTAGTCTTGTTACATAAACTCTGCGTTCCTTGTCGAAATAAGTATTTTTACTACTATATAAGGTCATCCAACCCAAAATGGTATAATACTTATATTCTTCAAAAATACCAATAGGCATACCTTTGTAGTACTTTAGGTTAACTACTGCATTGTAAGCTTTCGTTCCATATTTTTGTACCAATCTCTTCTTTTGTGCGGCCAAAATATTGTTGTATTCTTTTTCTGCTGCTGCATTCTCTTTTGCCTCTATCTCTTTTGCTTTTGCCAATCTTGCTCCATGGTCTGTATAGTACTCCCCATTTTTAGACAGGGTTTGACTTCGTTTTGCCAGCCGAGAG
>CAVJZR010000079.1:0-9026 GCA_963654235.1 Bacteroidaceae bacterium
CTTACTTTTTTAAAAACTAAGCCCGAAGTCCTATTTTAAAGGGCTTCGGACCGAACTCTTATGCCCTTTTGAGTTTTACCGGACAGCAATAATTAATAACCTCAGTTCGAGACAAGAATGCCTTGAAGCCTCCAGACAAGAGCATTATATGTCTGCAGTACATATCCTTTCTCGTGCTTATATCGCCATTCTTATCCTCTAAAAACGCCTGAAGCTGAACAAAAAATAAATTAATTTCTGCTGAGAAATAATTTATTTTCTTTCAGAAATCAATTTATTCTTCTCTGCCATATTTACCCTTTTATCTCTTCATATTCCTCGTTTTGGAATACAACTTAGTGAATCCGTCAACCTAAAACGAAGGATACCAGAACGCACTATGTCCTTGTTTGCCAATGCAGTGATGCCTTTCAAGGGGGAGTGCGTTATCCCGAACTGGGGTAATAATTTACATTTTCTTATATCATGGAGATTATTAATGACATTCATCCTTTTAACGGAAGAGCCTCAAAAATGCCCGAAGCCTAATGACACTAGACTTCGGGCATAATCATTTGGTCCTTATGCTTTCGGCTTGGCTACGATAAAGATGCGTTCACCAAGCTTGAGGGGCTACTTATTGTAGCTTGTTGATGATATTCTTCATCTGTTCACCAAGGCCGATGGTATAGCCTTGCGAGCTAAATACCACACGGTTGAAGGTGTCAGCAATCAAGAAGATAGGGAGCTGGGTGGCACTACTGAGCTTCATGTTCTCAACAATCTGCTTCCGAATGCTACCATCAGTGTCTATACCATAGATGATATTGGTGGGCAGATTGCCAAACGTAGCAGCTTCATACTTCTTAGCTTCAGCCTCGCTCTCAAAGAGGAGCACCAGTGGACGTCCCCAAGCATTGAAGGCTTCAGCCTCTTTAGCGATGTCACGGAGGGCATGGTTGGATGGCTCTTGTCCCACACCGATGAGACCGATGATGTAATAGCCACGACCGGTTTGTGACAACACGCTCACGCTCTTACCATCATGGGTGAACAACGACTCAGCATTGAAGTTGCCTATCACTGAGACCTCATGTGTGTTTTGGCGCATCACGAGAGGCAAAGTGGTGGTTTGACCTTCCTTAACCTCAAAACGCTCGTTGTGAGCCAAGACGCTACCATTGGCAAGACGTGTACCGCTGGTCAGAAGGTAGGTGCCAGCCTCAAGTGCAAAGCCCTCTTTGAAGGTGTTGCGCCAGCTGGTAGGTTCATGGTTTTCGCTTTGTTCCTCAAAGTTGAGCAACTCGGTCACGCCATCCTCTAGCTTGCTGATGCTGAAGTGGTTGTAATAAAGCGGATTGTCTAGCTGCTTGGTGGGCTCATAAGTGAGCACCAGTTTGCCCTTATGTGAGGTGGCTTGGCCTTTGGCATCAAAGTCCACGATAGTCCATTTGCCGTCCTTGCGATATTCGAGTGAGCCAGTGATGGTATCACGTTTAGCCTCGATATTCAAACTACGAGCCATATCAACAAAGAGGATGGCACGTGAACGAGGATCGGTCATCTTATAGGTCAGCGCTCCCATAGGTGTCTGTGCGATGCGCAACGCCTTGGTATCAGGATTGAGACGGATGTTGTTCTTAATCCAGTCGGCTAGCAACATAGGATTGTTTTGGAACTGCTTCACCGTCTTGGCATTGAACATCTTTTCTATCTTGCACTTGAACGGAGCTAGAAGCATCTCGTCCTCCACACGTGGGCTGACCTGTGAGCTGTTGTTAGCGAAACAGTCTTCTAGGATCTCGGGGCGGATGTCACGCAGGTCCTTATCGCTAAGGGTGTTGAGGATAGCGAGGGCACGGCTTTCCTGGTCTTGGTGACGAGAGAGGAAAGCGTCTATCGTGCGCCAGTTGCCTTTGGCCTTGAGGTAATAGGAAGCATATGGGGACGTGCCGTCCTTTGGATAGAACGTGCGGGCGATGTAAGCGTTACGGATAGAGTCCTCTTGCGCAAAACGCATCTTGTTGTGGCTTGCTTGCTCGGGTGTCACTTCGGGCTGGTTAAGCTTCTCGGGAGGTGGCACAAGGTCTAGATCCTCTGAGCGAGCAGCGTCGCCGTCACTCTTGATACGGACGGTTACCACCTTATCCTTGCCAAAGGTGGCTTTCTGATAGCCATACTTTCCGTCCTTAGAAGCCCAAACGAGCATATCGCCAAGGCCAGCAGAGAGATAGGTCTCGCCTTTATTATCGGTATATTTGGTCACTGCGGTATAGAATTCGGCATAATTGTAGATCTTAAAATCTACACGAGCATCGGTCACAGGATTGTTGTTTTGATCCACAACCTTGAAATCTATACGGGCAGACTTAGCATAATTGTCTATCAGATTGATCTCGGTGTAGTTGCTCGTACGCAGCACCACCTCCTCTGGACCATCATAATTGCCAAAAGCACGGGTGTGCATCAAGAGCGCACGTGAGGCTGGTGCATTGAACCAACCCAGATTGAGAACGGCTTCGGGTTCACAAGCACCGATGAAGTACCACTGACCATCTGCCCAAGCCTCAACCCAAGCATGGTTATCGTCGGTGTGCGCCCAACGTGGTGTGTACACTTGGCGTGCTGGGATGCCTACGGCGCGGAGGGCTGCAACGGTAAAGGTGCTCTCCTCACCACAACGGCCAGTAGTGGTTCGGATGGTTGCCATAGGTGCAGAGGTACGCGCGTCTGCTGGCTGATAAGTGACATGCTCATGGCACCAATGGTTGACCTCAAGGATGGCTTCCTTCATTCCAAGGCCCTTGACGCGATTTTTGAGTTCTTCGTAATAGACGATGCGGAAGCTATCGAGGTTCTCATTGTTGATGCGGATAGGCAACACAAAATGGCGAAACTCGCGTTCGGGCACCTTTGCGCCCCATGCCATCTCGCTCTGAGCCTGTAAGGATTTGCGCACATTGGCCAAGAAGAACGATGTAGAGTAGTCGGTCAAGTCAGCCAGGGGCATGTAAGCATAGAGAAACTGTAGCGCCTCAACTTCGGTCTCGGTGGTTTTGAGTCCCTTGGTTTGGAAGCACGAGGGCGAAAACATCTTCATTCGCTCCGTGAAGGAGCTGTTCACTGCTTGCCGATAGGTAGGATTGCTCAAGAAATGGTGGTCCGTAGCAAACAGATTGCAAGCTGTAAGGAATAGAATTACTAAGGAAAGATACTTTTTCATTGTTTATAAAATGACAAAATCCAAGACGATACAGAGGAACAACGTGTCGCTTCTCCATACCGTTTTGGATTATGTGGATTAATTTTTAGGCGTGTTCTATAAATTCCACGCATAATTTTATCTTCGTCTTTGGACGGATAGTTCTTTGTGCCTTTTTTAATTCTATCCGGCATCTTTCCCTTCCTTCCTCAGTAGCATAGCCCACTATACTCATCAGATAGGACGTAAAATCTGCTCGGCTATAATTCAAAAATCCATCAAAGAGAATTTTTAGAACCCGCCTTCAATTAGTTAATCTGCAACGGGGAGCGCAATCTTGTTTACTCTGCGCTCATGGCGTCCACCTTCAAAACTAGCTTTGAAGAAGGCATCTAACACCTTTTCTGCAGTCTTGTTGTCGATAAAACGTCCTGGTAGCACCAAGACATTGGCATCGTTGTGCTGACGTATAAGTTCGGCTACATCCTTGTTCCATGCCAAACCAGCACGGACGCCTTGATGCTTGTTGAGCGTGATGGCCATACCCTCGCCGCTTCCGCAGATAGCGATACCGGGATAAACCTCTCCGCTCTCCACTGCCGCTGCCAAAGGATGGGCGTAGTCGGGATAATCGCAACTCAAGTCGCTGTTGCAACCAAAGTCTTTATACGTATAATTGTGTTCCTCCAAATACTGAATCACAAATTTCTTTAAAGGGAAGCCTGCGTGATCGCAAGCAATACCAACGGTCTTGATTTCCATAAGCTTTACTGTTTTAGGTTGCGCGCACCAATCATGGCACGCGCAACGTGATTAGGTTAGAGTATTATTCTTGCTTAAATAGTTCTTTCACTTCCTTGTAGACATTCTCAGCGGTGAAGCCGAGTTTCTCATCCAGCACCTTGTAAGGAGCTGAGAAGCCGAAGCTCTTCATACCAAACACTTTGCCCTGATGACCTACAAGTCCTTCCAAGGTAACAGGAAGGCCGGCTGTGAGACCGAAGACCTTTACGTTCTTAGGTATCACCTTCTCCTGATATCCGATGGGTTGACGACGGAAGAGGCCCTCAGAAGGCACACTGACAATGCGTGTACGAACGCCATCCTTACGCAACAGTTCGGCACCTGCCTCAAGCGTAGCCACCTCAGAACCGCTAGCGAGGAGTATTACATCGTAGATATCATCCGATTCGGCTACCACATAAGCACCCTTACGCGCATTGGCATAGTTGTTGGTTGCGGGTAGGCTCTTGATGCCTTGACGAGAAAGGATCAGCGCTGTAGGTGTGTCCATGTTCTCCATAGCCATCTGCCAACATACGGTAGTCTCGTCGCTATCTGCTGGGCGGAACACGCGCACGGAGTCTTCGCCAGCGTGGTTCTGAAGTTTCTCCATCAAGCGAATCTGTGCTTCCTGCTCCACGGGTTCGTGGGTAGGACCGTCCTCGCCTACACGGAAGGCGTCATGCGTCCAGATAAACTTCACTGGCACCTTCATCAACGCTGCCATACGTACGGCGGGTTTCATATAATCAGAGAATACAAAGAAGGTTCCCATCGCTGCAATCACACCGCCATGAAGCATCATACCGATGCACATACAAGCCATGGTGAGCTCGCTTACGCCTGCCTGGAAGAACGCACCGGAGAAATCGTCACGTGTAAGAGAGTGGGTCTCTTTCAAGAAGCCGTCGGTTTTGTCCGAGTTACAAAGGTCAGCAGAAGCGCAAATCATGTTAGGCACTTGCTTTGCCAACAGACCTAAGCAAGCTGAAGAAGCGGCACGGGTAGCGCTATCTTTCTTCTGCTCAAGGCTACTCCAATCGATCTCGGGAGCTTTACCTGAGAACCAGTCTTTGAGTTGTTCTGCTTCTGCGGGATGGCTCTCAGCCCATTTCTGTTCTTCAGCATGACGTTCAGCCACAATCTTACGCAGCTCTTCACGACGATTGTCATATAGCTCTTTGACCTCTGGGAAGATCTGGAATGGATCTTCGGGGTTGCCACCAAGGTGCTTGATGGTGTTAGCGAAAGCATCGCCGCCTAAAGGTGCGCCGTGTGTCTTCACGTTATGTTCATAGCTAGTGCCATCTGCCTTGAGCGCACCTTTACCCATCACGGTGTTACCGATGATCAAGGTAGGACGCTTGGTCTCCTTTTGTGCGGTTTGGAGGGCTTGACGCACTTCGTCAGCATCGTTGCCATTGATAGTCAATACGTTCCATCCCCATGACTCGTACTTCTTGGCGGTGTCTTCGTTCATCACAGCGCCACACTCGGTAGAGAGCTGGATGCCGTTTGAGTCATAGAACATGATCAGATTATTCAGTCCTAAGTTGCCTGCCAATCGGCCTACACCTTGGCTAATTTCTTCCTGAATGCCACCATCGCTGATGTAAGCATACACCTTGTGCTGCATCATGGTGTGACCCACGCGTGCTTCGAGAAACTTCTCTGCTACCGCTGCACCTGCTGCAAAGGCGTGACCTTGCCCCAAGGGACCTGACGAATTCTCTACGCCATGTTCCAAATCGCGCTCTGGATGACCTGGAGTGATGGATCCCCACTGGCGGAACTGCTTGATATCTTCGATACCAAACTTTCCCTGCAAGGTGAGTGCGCTATATAACATAGGTGACATATGTCCTGGATCAAGGAAGAAACGATCACGGCCGGTCCATTCGGGTTGGTCAGGATCATAGACTAAGAACTCTGAAAACAAAACATTGATAAAGTCGGCACCTCCCATTGCACCACCTGGGTGACCGGAGTTAGCCTTTTCAACCATGGATGCAGCCAAAATTCGGATATTGTTAGCTGCTCGTTCCATTAATTTCTTGTCATTCATAACTAGGTAATGTTTGTTAGTTTTCTGCAAATTTAAACAAAAAAAGGGATAAGGCAAAATAATAAGTAAGATATTTGAATGACATTTGGTCATATGTAACCAGCAAATATTAAGAGCGTATTCCTAAGCAATCCATTTTAATTTAGTACCTTTGCATGAGCCTACAAATGGATATTACTATAGCTATAATCGTTTTGGATGATTCAAGCTTAATATCCCGACAACTAGAAACAGATCTAAAGCGCAAACAAACAACTTATATAACAACTCTATTAATGAAAACAAAACTATTTACAACGTTCATCCTCTCACTGTGTTTGGCCACGTCAGCATTGGGCCAAGCTACTAAGGATTATGCTACCAAGGTGAACACACTGATTGGTACCGACTATACGGGTAACACTTATCCCGGCGCCCAGGCCCCATTCGGCATGGTGCAACTAAGTCCGGACAATGGCCTTCCAGGATGGGATCGCATTGCAGGCTACTTCTACCCAGACAGCACAATAGCCGGATTCAGTCATACCCACTTGCTCGGCACGGGCGCTGGCGATCTGTATGACATCTCATACCTTCCGGTCACGCTACCTGTAAAGCAGGCAGAGGAACCTTTGGGCATCTATTCGACCTTTTCTCATAAAGACGAGATAGCTCATGCGGGCTACTATCAGGTGCGCCTGACCGACTATAATATTAATGTGGAACTCACCGCCACCAATCGTTGCGGTATACAACGGTACACTTTCCCACACAATGGAAAGCAACGAATGGTGATTCTCAACCTAGCCAAAGCAATGAACTGGGACGCAACCGTTGACACAAAGATTGTGCAAGTGGATGATCACACCATCGAGGGTTATCGTTTTTCGGATGGTTGGGCTCGCAATCAGAAGGTTTGGTTCAGAACGCGCTTCTCACAGCCTATCCAGTCTATCGAGATGAAAACTTCGCCTACACAAAGCAAACCACAAGGAACAGGATACATCGCCTACATACATTTTGCTACCAGCGGCCCAGATCAGTTGGTGGTAAGCACGGCGCTCTCGCCCGTAAGTAACGATGGCGCTAAGCGCAACCTACAAGCAGAAGCGCCCAACGATGACTTTGAGCAATACCGAAGTGAGGCGGAACAAACGTGGAACAAGATGTTAGGACTGATCGAAGTGGAAGGTGGGAGCGATGAACAGCAAACCACTTTCTACACGGCTCTATACCACGCTATGAACGCCCCCACCCTCTTCAATGATGTGGATGGCGCTTACATGGGTGCAGACCATAAGGTGCATTATGCCAAGGGGCGGAACATCTATGAGACGTGTTCGCTTTGGGATACCTATCGCGCTGCGCATCCTCTGTACAACATTCTGATTCCTAACATGGCAAGCGACATGGTCAACTCTCTTCTGACTTTCAGCAAGGAGAATGGTCGTCTACCTGTGTGGAACATGTGGGCTTCTGAAACCGATATGATGATTGGTTATCATGCGGCATCGGTAATAGCAGAAGCTATCTTGAAAGACGTTCCTAACATTGACAAGCAAGAAGCACTGGACGAATGTGTGAAGACGGCTAACCTAGATAGCTATCGTGGCATTGGGTTATATAAGAAGATGGGATATGTCCCTTACGATGTAAAGGAGCCTACGCTGGGTGACGATTGGTCTTTGTCTCGTTCGTTGGAGTATGCTTATGATGATGCTTGCATCGCAGCATTGGCAAAACACATGGGTAAGACGGATGTATACAAGACGTTTAGCAAGCGTGCGCAAAACTATCGCAACGTGTACAATCCTTCTTCTACATTCATGCAGCCACGTGATAGCAAGGGCAACTTCCAACCCAACTATTCTCCTGACGAATACACTTCACATATATGTGAAAGCAACGGTTGGCACTATATGTGGAATGTGCAACAAGATCCTGAAGGCTTAATAAAGCTTGTGGGTAAGAAACGCTTCGTAGAGAAACTAGATAGCTTCTTCACTTACTCGCCCAAATCGTCCGATGATCTGCCGCTATTCAGCACGGGTATGATTGGACAATATGCTCATGGCAATGAGCCTAGTCATCATGCAGCATACTTTTATAATAAGGTAGGACAGCCGCAGAAGACTCAACAATACATTCACGAGATCGTTACCGAACTATACAACGCCTCTCCTGCTGGTCTATGCGGCAATGAGGATTGTGGACAGATGTCGGCTTGGTATGTGTTCAACGCCATGGGATTCTACCCATTCAATCCAACGAGTTGCCAATATGAGCTAGGCACACCATTGTTTGACAACGTTACCATTCATCTTCCTAACAACAAGACGTTTACCATCGTGGCTAACAACCACAAAGAAGGTAAATACCTCGTTGACGCTACCAAGCTGAACGGCAAGGCGCTGAAACGCACTTTCTTCACACACAAGGACTTGATGCAAGGAGGGCAATTGGTGTTTGATATGAAATAAAGAGCAAAGAGTAAATAAACTCATCTAGTAAGAGCAAATCAAAAACAGGGTTCTCTTACACGCTTAAATCCGCAACTTAACCATATTAGATATGCATTAAAGTTGCGGATTTAAGTTTGATATTATACCATCATGCCTTTCAAGAGCTCAATATAAAATTGGAAATGGCATTACAAAGGGCGAGGTAAAGTATTATTGCAACAACCATTATCCCTATGTCGTCCTTGGAATCATCAGTTTAAATTCTTCTTCGAATAGACTAAACAGCGCTTACCAATATATGTTATCCCATCCTTTTGGCTTCTGCATGCGCTTTCACCTCAAAAGCAAGATGATGCAAAGATACCTTAGTTCGGGATAAGAATGCCTTGAAATCTCCAGACAAGAGCATTATATGTCTGCAGTACATATTCTTTCCTGCGCTCATATCACCATTCTTATCCCCTGAAAACGTCTGTTGCGAAACAAAAAATAAATTGATTTATGCTGAGAAATAATTTATTTTCTTTCAGAAATCAATTTATTTTTCTCTGCCATA
>CAVJZR010000080.1:0-8553 GCA_963654235.1 Bacteroidaceae bacterium
TAACTAAATGGGCTGAATTCCAAGCGAGGAATCCAGCCCAATCTTTTTCATGCGCAAAAAGTTTTACCGGACAGCAATATTTGAGATTAGCCCATTAAACACCCAAAAGGCTCTTATCCAATATTGTCAGCAACGTGGTATTGCGGTGGAGGCAATGAGCACTTTTAGTCACTTCCGGTCCAATGCTGTGCGTCCTGAAATTATTGATAATCCAGTCATAGCTCCCATTGCTGCCAAATATGGAAAGACCATTCCGCAAGTAATCTTGCGCTGGCTGGTACAGCAAGGCATCGCTATTATCCCTAAAACATGGGATACCAATCATCTCCGCGAGAACATAGAACTATTCGATTTCAGTCTTTCTTCTGAGGAAATGGCAGTCATCGACTCACTGGATCGTGGACAATTTCTCAATTATAATCCCTATTCGTCATTGCCTCGGCTTCCAAAATCCATCCGAAACTGGAAGGGATTTTAAGCGAAAAAGAGATATTCCTAGCATTTCTCAATCTTTTTTCGTACTTTTGCGCCATAGGTAGTAAATGATGATAATGGCGCAGAAGAAGGCTCGTGACGCTTCGTGTGGATAGGAGGCAATCTGCGGCAGACTTTAAAAAGATAGTGAAATGAAGGATCTTCGGCACTACATTGAGGCATTCTCCACCCTGCATACGGCAAAGGTGAAGGGATACAAGGCTCCTCATAAGGCTGTGTTGCTGTTGGCAATCATTGACCTTATAGAGGAAAAGAGGATTCTGTCACCTCATATTATATTGACTGACGAACTTAATGAAAAGTTTAATAACCTTTGGCAAAGGTATCTAGGAGCCTCTGCCATCTTCACTCCTGATATCAGCAAACCCTATTTTCATCTGCAACACGAATCGTTTTGGCGGTTGGAGGAGAAAGAAAAGGTGGTGAGCGGTATGGCGGCAGAACCCGCTCCGTGGACCGAAAGCACGAAAGAACGGAAGAAACTGCCCCAAGGAAGCTACTCCATCCCAGCCATGCGACGTGCCTTTGCCTATGCCGAAATGGACAAAGACCTCTTCCAATATATGCAAAACGCTGACGCAAGAGCCATGCTTCGCGTGATACTCATCAACACCTATCTTGCCGATCAACCCACTAAGACCATGCCCAATATCCATGCGCTCATCGCCGCATTGCCTTTACTGGCTTTGGTGGCATAGGATACGCATCGCATTCGTTAGACGAATAGTTGACTTAGAAACTTATTTTTACACCTTTTATATAATCCAATGAAAAGAAGATACTTATTTCTTTTGCTTTCGTTGCTCACCCTTCCAACGATGGCGCAGACCAAACTGGATGCGCATAGCGTGATATCGATCACTCGTATGCGCTCCGCACTGAATGCTAAACGCAGTGCCGCCCCCGTAGGACAGGCGGTGGTATCACCCGAAATATCCGTGATGGTGCAGATGTTGCCCAGTCACACACCTTCAGAGATCAGTTTTGAGGGTGCAGAGATCAAGGTGGTGCGTGACGAGTTTGCTGTGGTTACGCTACCCTTTGACTCCCTTGAGCGCCTCTCCGACGTGCCTGGCGTGAAGACGATTAGCTATGATATGGGCGCGCATCCCTGCCTTGAGAAGGCAAACGCAGACACCGGAGCCGACAAAGTGCATGATGGAACAGGCCTAAACCAGCCCTATACGGGTGAAGGAGTGGCTGTGGCGGTGCTCGACTCATGGTTTGATCCCAATCATGTGATGTTCCGCGACCCCGCAACGGGCAAGAGTCGTGTGAAGATGTTTATCCTATCGTCAAGCAAGGTGCTTACTACGCCCGAAGAGATGGAGGCATATGAAGCGAGTTGGCACGACTTCGACCACGGTACCCATGTGACGGGCATCGCTGCAGGAGCCTATGATGACGGTACGTTTACGTGTCGCGGAGTGGCCACGGGTAGCGATATCTTGATGGCAGAAAGCACAGACGAGTCGGCCGATTTTATGCTTAAGGTAGAGAAACTGATCAGTTATAGCAAGGAACACAATGAGCCTCTTGTTATCAACATGTCTTACAAGACCATTGGTGGCGCCCATGATGGTTCCAATCCCATTGCCGCTTACATCGACCGCGTGAGTGCAGCGGGTGATGCCGTGTTCTGTTTGGCAGCAGGTAACGAAGGCCTTGCTCCATGCGCACAGCACATGACGTTCACCGAGGAAGGCCAAGAGATGAAGGCAATCCTAGAAGAGAACATTGGCAATCCCTTTGAAGTGTGGTCTATAACAGGTGAGCCGTTCGATGCAAAGGTAGTCATTGTGGATACCATCGCTAAGCAAGTGGTCTACAGCGCTCCTGTGGTGCAAGGCCAATCCGCCACTTATTCTTCAGACACAGATACCGAAATGGCCCAGTACATGGCCGGACTATTCTATGTTGCGGGCAGAGTGGATCCTAGTAGCGGTAAGTATTACGCATACATATATATCAATGTAGAATCGATGAATACTGATGAGCAACGTTATGCACTGGGGTATATCGTCACTGGACATAAGGGACAAGAGGTGCTAGCCAATAGTTTTATGGTGCCCAACTTTGTTAGTGGTGGAATGGAAGGATGGGGCGAAGGAGCCTCGACAGGTGGTACGGCAAACGATTATGGTAGCGGAACCGAAGCCATTGTGGTCGGATCATATACCACCAAGGATGCGAGTACCTTCAGCGATGGCAGATCTTATACGCTAAAATCAGAATATGATCTAGATGATGTCTGCGGTGATGTATCGTCATTCACCAGCTACGGCACATTCTCCACAGGACGTTCCTATCCTCATATCCTAGCTCCGGGGTGCCTTATCGAGTCGTCCATGAGCACCTTCTACATGGAAAACCCCGATGTAGAGCACATGCCGTATAGCCATTCGGTCGTTGTGGATGGCCGCACTTACTACTGGATGGATGCCTATGGCACCTCTATGTCATCTCCTTATATGACGGGCACAGCCGCATTGTGGCTAGAAGCCGATCCCACACTTACCGCTCGCGAGATTCGCGACATCGCTATGACCACTGCTCGCCGCGACTCTTTCGTTGTCAACGCTAAGAATCAGGTACAGTGTGGCGCTGGCAAACTGGATGTGTATGCCGGTCTGAAGAAGGTGCTGGAGCGTGTAGCGGCAAGCATGAAGCGCATCGATGCGGATAAACAATTCATGTGGCGTAGCACAACAGGTGGCTACGAATTTTTCTCCGCAGGTGCTACGTCGCTCTCAGCTACGATCTATAACATGCGCGGCGAGGTGATGACGCGCTCCCATACGGCTGGCGATAGCCTTGTGCTCTCCACCGCAGGTCTGCCTCATGGGGTGTATGCCGTGAGCATATCGGATGGAAGCAATGTGCATACGGTGAAGATTGCCCGATAATCTGCCGATGAAGACATTCTATGAAGGTGAGTTCCATGACACGCTTTGTCATTGAGCTCACCTTCATTGTATATTCTCTTTATACCTTATACACTTCTAGTAAACCCCAATTATACATCCAATAAAGACCGACGGAGTGGGATTGCGTTCCTGCTCTGTCGGTTTTTCAGTTTTAATACGGCTTTTGTATAAAGATGGTATATGGTTGCAAGATGGAAGCTAAATATGCGATTAATGGAAAATAAAACCGAATAAGTCGTAAATTAATTGTATCTTTGCAAATGTGTAACGGTATAATAATACATCAAAAGGATGACTAAAAGACAACAAAAGCGCTTCTCGCTGTTCCTTATCTTCGTGGTGCTGCTGGGCGTGATATTCCTGTTTGTGGCTTGTCCCGGACGCAATCACAAGGCGGTGAGGCAGCGTGCCGACCTACGTGGCGCCGTCATTGGTGTGCAACTGGGTACGATAGGTGACACACGGGTGACGCCCTTAGAGAGCGATGGGAGCGGAACACGTGTGGAACGATACAACAAGACGGGCGACGCCATCCAAGCCTTGCTACAAGGGAAGGTGGACGCGGTGGTGGTGGACGAGCAACCTGCCAAGGCTTTCGTGGCCCAGAATCCTACGCTGCGCATCCTTCCGCAAGCCTATGGGAAGGAAGAATATGCTTTCTGCGTAGCCAAAGAGCAACCTCAACTGGCCCAACGCATCAACGCTGCCATCACCCGTCTCCGTGCTGATGGTACGCTGGAACGCATCGTCAACGATCATCTGCAAGGTGGTATGCACGTGGCTTATTCTCCCAAGAACACGTCAGGACCTATGCTCACGATTGCTACCAATGCCACATTCCGTCCCTATGAGTACTACGAAGGGGGTAACATCGTGGGCATCGATATCGATATCATGCGTGCCATTGCTGACCAGCTCGGTATGCAAACGCAGGTAGAGGACATGGAGTTTGACGCCGTGATCACCTCGGTGCAGACCGGCAAGACCGACGTAGGAGCGGCCGGACTGACCGTGACGCCCGATCGCGCCCGCAACATCACGTTTACCATCCCTTATGCCACCACACGACAGATGATTGTGGTGGCGCAGAACGGAGCCGCTGCCGTAAGCGGGCAGGGGATAGGGGAGAAGTTTCGTGCCAACTTCATCACCGATTCGCGCTACCTCTATCTGGTGCAAGGACTGGGCAACACGCTGCTCATCGCTTTCTTCGCAATGATCATCTCCATGTTTCTAGGTACGGGCATTGCCATCGTACGCTTCACCCATGACACCACGGGGGCGCTGGGGTTCTTCAATGCCCTTGCCCGACTGTTCCTGAT
This sequence comes from Bacteroidaceae bacterium, assembly GCA_963654235.1. GTDB lineage: Bacteria > Bacteroidota > Bacteroidia > Bacteroidales > Bacteroidaceae > Prevotella. Next base: position 4,745 of record CAVJZR010000080.1, read on the forward strand.
GGTCATTCGGGGTACGCCTACGATGGTCCAACTGCTCATCATCTATTATGTGGTCTTTGCCTCGGCTGACGTGAGTAAGGTGCTCGTGGCTATCGTGGCTTTTGGCATCAACTCCTCCGCCTACCTCGCTGAGGTCATCCGCTCTGGCTTGGTAGCTGTGGATCGTGGGCAGATGGAAGCCGGACGCAGCCTCGGACTCACCCACACGCAGACTCTTACGCATATCCTTCTGCCACAGGCTTTCCGCAATGTGCTACCGGCAATGGGTAACGAGTTTATCACCATGCTTAAGGAAACGTCCATCAGCGGTTACATCGGCTTGGCCGATCTCACGAAGGGCAGCGACATCATACGTTCGCTGACCTATGATGCCATCATGCCTCTTGGGGTCGTGGCGCTTATCTATTTCATCCTTGTGGCGGTGCTATCATCGGGTGTGAACCGCCTCGAAAAACATCTTGCAAAGCATGACAAATAGCAATCCCTTGCTCCGCGTGGAGCATCTCAGCAAATCCTTTGGCGCCCACGTGGTACTACGTGATATCAATACCACCATCTCTCAAGGCGAAGTGGTGGCCATCATCGGTCCTTCGGGGTGTGGCAAGAGCACCTTTCTGCGCTCGCTCAATCTGCTAGAGGAGCCTACCACGGGTCAGATCTTCTTCGAAGGAACCGACATTACCTCTGAAGATGCGGATATAGACCGCATACGCCAACGCGTCGGGATGGTCTTCCAGCAGTTTAACCTTTTCCCCAACATGACCATCCGCCGTAACATCACCCTTGCTCCTACGCTCCTTGGGCTGCAGACAGAGGCTGAAGCCAATGCCACTGCCGACGCTTTGTTGCAACGTATCGGATTGATGGACAAGGCCGACATGTTCCCCACGCGTCTCTCTGGTGGACAGAAGCAGCGTGTGGCGATAGCGCGCGCCTTGGCGATGAAACCCGATGTGCTCCTCTTTGACGAGCCCACTTCGGCGCTCGACCCCGAAATGGTAAGCGAAGTGCTTGCGCTGATGCGTGAGGTGGCAGCGTCCGGCATGACGATGGTGGTGGTTACGCATGAGATGGCATTTGCCCGTGAGGTGGCGTCGCGCATCTTGTTCTTTGACGGAGGGAATATCGCAGAGGAAGGCACGCCCGCCGAGATCTTCTCTAATCCGCAGTCGCCCCGTCTACGCGACTTCCTCCGCATAGCGTAAAGAGCCCTTTTGCAATAAGATGTATCACCTTCATCAGAAAGGCATCATAGTAGCAAGTAGATCAAGCCGGATACCAAACAATCTGTCGAAACAATTTTTATAGCCTTACGAATACATTCGTTGGTTATAAACAACAGACAAGTATCAAGATATAAAAAGTATTTGTGCCAAAACTTTTTGTGGCCTTTTAAATCCATAAAAAGTTTTGGTGCAAATACATAATAATCAAATAATAATGGTATCTTTGTACATTAGTATATAAAAGATTATGACTATTGAGAGTAATAAGGTCAATATATGCTACCTTTTTATGATAGTGTCATATACTTATAGAAAATAAAGCTCTATGCCCCAAAATCAAAATGCGACCATACGTTACAAGGTTCTTGACAGATGCTTCAAGGATTTCCGTCACCGATACTATATCGATGACCTCATCGATGCATGTGCCCAAGCCTTGCTTAACTATAATGGTAGCGACAGGGGCATTAGTAGACGAACTGTTTTCGATGACATCACTTTCATGGAAAGTTCTGCGGGTTGGAGCATTCCCCTCGAAAGGCACAAGGATGGTAAAAAGGTGTATTACCGCTATGCGAACAGAGACTTTTCCATTTTCAACAATGAACTCTCTGATACGGAACTTTCACAGATAAGGACAACGGTCGATGTGCTGAGTCGTTATCGTGGACTTCCTTCCACAGAGTGGTTGGAAGATGTCATCTCTAATTTGGAATATCGTTTTGGATTGAAGCCACACAACGCCAACATCCTCTCGTTTGAGCAAAATGAGCAGTTAAAGGGCATAGAATACCTGTCAAAGGTGATTGATGCGACCTCTCACCAGCAGACTCTTCTAATCAGGTATCAGGCTTATGGCGCAGAACCTGTCGATTGGACTGTCTATCCTTATTATGTGAAGCAATATAATAACCGATGGTTTTTGTTCGGACAGAACAAGCAGTATGGCACCATCTCCAATATTCCTTTGGATAGAATTTGCGGATTGGAGTTGTCTGATGCTAAGTTTGTCAAGAACGAGACGATAGATTTCGACCATTATTTTGACGATGTCGTAGGCGTGACAATTCCGCCGCCGGAAATACAAAAGGAGCATATAGAACTGGAGTTTGACAAGAGGAGATTGCCTTATATTCTGTCCAAGCCCATCCACTACAGCCAACGGATTGTGGATCAAGAAAAGGGAATCATCTCGATAGATGTGCGTCCGAACAAAGAGCTGGAAGCGCAAATTCTTTCCTTCGGACCGCAAGTAAAAGTACTCTCTCCCGAGCCTTTTCGATGGCAAATCAAAGAAAAATTAGAAGAAAACATCAAAAAATATTTGTAGTGCAATTTGGCTGCACAGATGCTGTCTACCTTTGCACCCGAAATCAATAAACAAGTAGATTATGAGCAACAAAATAGGTTTTACAAACTTCCGCAAATTCGCCAACTTCCCCGAGATAGACCTTGGTGATGTAACCATCCTTGTGGGTGGAAACAACTCTGGCAAGTCTACTTTGGTCAAGGCACTTTTGCTTTGCGTGGACAACTTGCGCATAATGCGCATGAGCGATCGTAGGCGCAATGAGAGCAAAGGGCTATTCTCTTTCAGTAAACCGATGTTCCGTTTCGACGCTAACGAATACAATGATGTAAAGATTAAAACTTTTGCGCGTGCCATACATAACAAACCCGTTATCTGTGGAGATGGTGAAACTGCGTCATTGCCGTCTGCCATTACTTTTCAGTTTACCATCCATCCGTTTTCTTTCGTTATTGTTGTTTCCGGCAATCGTGATGAAGAATTAACCTATGGGGATGTGTTGTCTATATCTATCACGGACAATGCAAGCCACTATCGCTACATCAATAATTATGAGCACCAAACAATGACATTCGATGTTCTAAAGGGGGCTCATAAGGGCGCTGATATGAAAGGAAAGTTCCTTTTCAAGTTCAAGGAAATTGACGAGCAGCTCCTCAAAGCTATGGATTTGGAGGAAATTTCAAACCTCACCGAAGAGAGAGACAAGATAGAAGCCGCTTACAAGCAACAGTTTGGCGAAGACATAAAAGTGATGGACTTTGTGGATGGTCCGACTGCCGTTTCCGTAAAGCATGTAGAAGAAGATTATTCCGACCATTATGAATATCCTCTCGGCATAGCCTTGAATGAAGTTCATCAGCTAGTCGTGGAAAACGTGATATCCAATATCATCAACTTTTCCACTACTGCCCCTGCTACCAATGCCCCAGAGCAGGAAAGCGAAGATAAGAAGGCGATGCGACTGGAATTGGACAAAATGCAGAAATCATTGGCTGACCTCCACAGCTTGCTCTCCAATCTCGATGTGCAATATATTTCCGCCCATGCAGCCAATCAGAATTCGCTCTACAACACTGCCGATCGCAATGACTATATGGCTCGGGTGGTACACGAGTTCTATCGGGAGAAGATTGTTGCCGGCGAGAAAGAGCACAAGTTTGTAACTGCGTGGATGCAAACTTTTGGCATAGGTGGAAATTTCAAGATAGATGCCGTCGTTCCTGGTGAGGCTTATTGTCTTACCATCATGGATGCGGACGGCACAGAACAGC
>CAVJZR010000081.1:0-8486 GCA_963654235.1 Bacteroidaceae bacterium
CAGAAATCAATTTATTTTTTGTTTAGCTTCAGGCGTTTTCAGAGGATAAGAATGGTGATATGAGCACATAAAAGGATATGTACTGCAGAATTATAATGCCTTTGCTAGGAGGCTTCAAGGCATTCTTATCCCGAACTGAGGTGATTTCTGCCCAAGCTCCAAGCGTAACAATAGTGGGCAACGGGGGCGCTGACCCGTTTGTGTCAAAGGGGAAGTGCGGCGAGACACCGAACCCACTACCTTGTCGGCAACTGATCTATCTACGCATTTAACGGATGAACCCTAATAATGGTGGGCATCTAGGTGGGCGTGGGGATGAAGCCGAGCGCATGGAAAGGTAGAAATGGAGATGGCAAGAAGGCGAGAAGCGCGTATTGCCTTGGGCCATTGGTACTGGCGGAGCAGCGCTTAGAGAGGGCCATAAATATAAGAGGGTCGCCATCCCACTGAGGAAATAACGACCCGTCCTATATTAGCATGTTATGAAAAATTTGAGAGAGGAAGCTTCACAGCTTCAAAATTGTTTTACTACGATTGTATTGTTATATAGAGAAAGCATAGAAAAAAATCACTTCATCAGACTCGCCGTAGGTGTGGCACGCTTGTTGAGCGAATCCACTTTGGCCGAATCGGCCTTGGCTACGGATGAGCCGTGGTGTATCTTGTTGTACCCCTCCACCACTTGTTCGGGGGCTGGCGCATCACTTTGGTCAAACGCTAGCTGGGTAGCATTGCCGAGAGTGATAACGATGGCTACGATGGCTGCAGCCTTGAAGAGGGGCATCAAGCGCTGACGCATCGTGATGATATTGGCCTTGACAGGCTTGTCGCCTTCGACCTTAGCCAAGATGCGTGCATCGAAATCGTCACCAAGGACATTGTCTTGCTTATCCTTGACCTGGCTTACAAATAGGTCGCGATAGGTCAGTAAGCTCACCGGAACATTATCCTGAGCAAAGAACGAACGCAGAATCTCCTCTTCCTGAAGAGACGTCTCGCACTGCCAGTAGCGCTCTAAAAGTTGTTCAATGTACTTATAATCCATATTGATCTATTTGTTCATACTTGGTTTTGACTGCTTGACGGGCTCGGAAGATGTTGACCTTGACCTGATCTTCACTGATATCCATCACTTGGGCAATCTCTTTGTAGCTCTTTCCCTCAAAGTCGCGTAGCTGAAAGCAGAGGCGTTGCTTCTCTGGGAGGGTCTCCATAAGCTGTTCTACGATGCGCATCTGGTTTTGTCGGTATATGCTCTCGTAAGGATTGCTGGTCTGCGAAGCGTGAGCGCTGGTCTCGCTCTCATCGAGCAGCTCGGGCTGATGGGCTTTGCGCCTCACTCTATCCAGCGAGATATTACGGGCAATGGTGAGCGAATAGGCCTCGATAGACTCAATCTGATCCCACTGTTCTCGCTTATTCCACACCTTGATAAGGGTGTCTTGCACAATGTCTTCCGCCTCCTCTTTATTCAAGGTTATGCGGAGTGCTAGCCTATAAATAATGTTCTTTAAAGGCAATACATCGTTGCGAAAACTTACCTGTTTCATCGTTGTTTCTATTTAGTAGACGTTTGTTGGACGAAGGAAGTTACAACGGGATGTTGATTTTAACTTCGTTTAACTATCCTCCACCTTCTTTCCTACCCACAAATGGGGCAAGCTAGAGGAGCATTTGATACGTTCCGGACACCGCAAAGCACTGTCTGTCAAGCGTGAACAAAATTAAAGCGACAACCGAAGAAACTCGATTGTCGCTTTAATGTCGGGATGAGGCGACTCGAACGCCCGACCCCTACGTCCCGAACGTAGTGCGCTACCAACTGCGCTACATCCCGATGGCTTTCTGAAAAGCAGATGCAAAGGTAGTCGTTATATTTGACAAAGGGACGCTTGCAACTGTTAAATTTCCCAAAACCAGCCTTCTACAACAGCGAGGGCAACTCAAAGAGATGTGTGCCGTTGCTGCCCTTGATGAGGATGCAGAAGCCTTGGGGTTGCTGGCGAGCTATCTCGGCCTTGACTTCTTCCACATCTCTGAACTTGCGGTAGCTGGTCTGGGTGGCAGCAAAGGATTCGCCCACGAGCCAAACGTCGGTAAGCCCAGCCTCCTGAAGCTGATCCACCACCTTCTGATGTTCCTCGGCAGTAGCTTCACCTAGCTCGCGCATATCGCCAAGGATGGCCATCTTATGGGGCGCATCTACCAAACGGAAGTTGGCGATGGCTGCCGCCATACTGGAAGGGTTCGCGTTATAAGCGTCCACGATGAGCTGGTTATGTGCCGTCTGGGTAAACTGCGATCGGCTATTGCTGGGGGTATATTCGGCTAAAGCAGCACTGATATCTGCCACGGGCACATCAAAGTGGAGACCGATGGCGATGGCTGCCAACATATTATCAAGGTTATAAGCACCTATCAGATGGGTAGCCACCTCGCAAGGAGCCGCTGTGGGGAGCTGGCCGTGGTGAGATTGCCAACTGAATCGTAGGAAAGGATCGCATCCGCTCACCGTACCTTGTACGTCGGCGGTATCGTCTTGACCATAGGTCACCACACGAGCAAACTCTCGGGCAGATGCCATCTCGAGCAGATGGGGGTTGCTCTCATTGAGAAACACCAAGGCGTCGTGTGCCTGGAGGTAATCATAGAGCTCGCCTTTGGTGCGCTTGACACCCTCAAACGAGCCGAAGCCCTGTAGGTGAGCGCGTCCCACATTGGTTATCATACCACAAGTGGGCTCCACATAGGTGACCAGTTTGGTGATGTCACTGGGATGACTGGCTCCCATCTCCACCACGGCTATCTGATGTTCGGGGCGCAGTCGCAGCAACGTACGGGGCACACCGACGTCATTATTATAGTTGCCTTCGGTATGAAGCACATTGTATCGCTTGGCTAGCACGGCAGAAACAAGTTCCTTGGTGGTGGTCTTGCCATTGGTGCCGGTGATGCCTATCACAGGGATATCAAACTGACGGCGGTGCTCGCGTGCCAGTTCCTTATAGGCTACAAGGGCATCAGGCACCAGGATATAGCGGTCGTCACCTGCGGGAACCACTGATGCATCGTCCACAACAACGTAACTACACCCTTGCTCCAAGGCTTTTGCGGCAAACTGATTACCATCGAAGCTCGCGCCTTTAAGGGCAAAGAAGAGGCTTCCCTGGGGGCAATTACGACTGTCCGTGGTCACTACGGGGTGTTGACAATAAAGAGAATAAAGTGTTTGAGAGTCCATATTCCTTCTTGATTTTGGTCGATGCAAAAGTACAAAGATGAAAGGATAATACAAAAGAAAAGGTCAAATTCTTTATGACCCACTTGGCATTACCACCTATTTATTGTAATTTTGCGCTGATGGAATATACATTACAGGTACATGGCAAACTGATCTCTCTCGGCAAGCCACAGGTGATGGGGATACTCAACTGTACCCCCGACTCCTTCTATGCGTCTTCACGGGTTCAGAACGAAGAAGCAATCGCACAACGTACTAACCAAATCATAGCCGAAGGCGGTACGATGATTGACGTGGGCGCATTCTCTACACGCCCCGGCGGAGTGGAGGTGAGCGAAGAGGAAGAGATGCGTCGCCTCAGAGCAGCACTGGCTATCGTGCGCCGTGAACAACCGGACGCCGTGCTATCGATAGACACCTTCAGACCCGCTGTGGCTAAGATGGCTGTTGAGGAGTTTGGCGCTGACATCATCAACGATGTCAGCGAGGGTGGCATCACGGGCGTAGTGGACACTCCGCTAGAGCAGACCAGCGACCCCTACCCCGCCATCTTCAGAATGGTGGCACAGCTTCAGGTGCCTTATATCCTCATGTCGGTCAAGAAGACGCTACCCGAGATGCTCACCGCCTTTGCTCGCGAGGTGCAACAGCTACGCGATTTGGGGCAGAAGGACATCATCCTTGACCCTGGATTTGGATTCGGTAAGACCATCGAGGACAACTATGCCATCCTGCAACACATGAACAAGCTAGAGGTGTTGGAGCTACCCATACTAGCCGGTATGAGCCGGAAGCGAATGATCTTCCAGCTCATTGACACCGACCCTAACGGAAGCTTGAACGGCACAACGGTTGTCAACACGTTGGCGTTGCTCCGCGGAGCCAAGATCTTAAGGGTGCATGACGTGCGCCAAGCCGTAGAAGCGGTCAAGATCACTCAGGCTTTTGCCCAGCAAGCCTAACGCCTCCGAGCTATCCACAAGTAACCTACCTTTTATAAAATAAGCATAAGATGTTCTTTGAATTCGGAATAAAAGACGCCATCGACATCCTTTTGGTGGCTCTGATTCTCTACTATCTCTACCGTCTGATGAAGGAGTCGCGCTCGCTAAACGTCTTCATCGGCATCATCGTCTTTGTGATTATCTGGCTCTTTGTGAGCTTGGTGCTTGAGATGCGCCTACTGGGTAGCATCCTTGACAAACTGGTGTCAGTGGGTGTGATTGGCTTGATCGTGCTCTTCCAAGAAGAGATTCGCCACTTCCTATACAACATCGGAGCGCATCAGAAGGTGCAAGGCGTGCTGAACATCTTCTTCCATCATGAGCAAGAGGATGTAGACAAGGAGAGCATCATGCCCATCGTGATGGCTTGTATGAACATGAGTCGCGGTAAGGTGGGGGCGCTGATTGTCATCGAACGTGGTGTTTCGCTAAACGACATCGTGGATACGGGCGACCTTATCGACGCTCGCATCAATCAACGACTTATCGAAAACATCTTTTTTAAGAATTCGCCGCTACACGACGGGGCTTTGATTATATCCAAAAAACGTATCAAAGCCGCTGGATGCATCCTACCCGTTAGCCACAAACAGGACATTCCGAGGGAACTCGGATTGCGCCATCGATCAGCTATGGGCATCTCGCAAGATTCTGATGCCATAGCTATTGTGGTGTCAGAGGAGACCGGACGTATCTCGGTAGCAATCAAAGGGGAGTTCCAGTTGCGCCTTTCTGCGGAGCAACTAGAGAGTATCCTTACAAAAGAAATGGCTTCGTAAGGATAAATCCATTGTGCTCATACGAGATTGTATAGCACAATGGAGGAATGACGATATATTATTTGCCTGCTTTACGTCGAAACTCTGCTGGAGTCATACCATACTTGGTACGGAACAAACGATAGAAAGTCTGCGCTACGATAATACCACATTCGGTAGCAACGCTTTCTATTGTATAGTCAGGATGGTCCAACAACAGTTGGGCAGCATGGTCCAAACGAAGGGAGTTGACATAAGCGGGGAACCCTACTCCAGTAAATTCGCGGAACAGAGGAGCGAACTTGTTCTTAGGAATATGTACGTAACGATCAAGCAATCGACGTGACATGTCCGCACGAAGATAAAGCTTGTGGGTTAGTATAGCTTTCTCTGCTCTTTTCCAGAGCATCTCATTGGTTTCAAGCATAGGCGTAATTTACAATTTAAGCACTTTCACATTGCAAAAGTAAAGAAACAAAACCATAATGCACAATTTATTGTTCAGATATTTATAATATTATTTCTTACTTCATATAATAATCTTTCCCTTTGTCAGAAAAAGTGACTTTTGACGGTAAAAAATACGGTTTTTATATAATAAAACGTCAAGCCGCAATATACAAAAAGTCGTTTAGAATTGTAAGAATAGCCACAAGATTGCTGCTCACAAACCCATTTTCGCAGCAGATGGGCAACACGCTTGATAATATATTAATAAGGTGTAAAAAATAAAGGAAGCCTGCACTCATCTCGAATATTATCGTTACCTTTGCCTACCGAAAGGCAAATCGATAAAACAAAATACTAATTTACATGGACTTATTACAGCAAATCGTTGCGCATGCTAAAGCCGACAAGCAGCGCATCGTGCTTCCCGAAGCCGAGGAAGAGCGCACTCTTAGAGCTGCCGACAAAGTGCTGGCCGACGACATTGCCGACCTAATTCTCATTGGAAACCCCGAGAACATCAAGCAGCAAGCTGAGCAATGGGGACTGAAAAACATAGACAAGGCTACCCTTGTAGACCCTAACAACAACGAAAAGACTGAAGAGTATGCTGAGCTTCTGGCCGAACTGCGCAAGAAGAAAGGCATGACCGTGGATCAGGCACGCGAGTTGGTAACAAAGAACAACCTCTACCTCGGTTGCATGATTATCAAGACGGGTGACGCTGACGGCCAGATCTCTGGTGCATTGTCAACAACCGGTGACACGTTACGTCCCGCACTGCAGATCATCAAGTGTGCGCCGGGCATCAGCTGCGTAAGTGGCGCCATGCTGCTCATCACCCACGAGAAGCAATACGGTAAAGACGGTGTTGTGGTAATGGGCGATGTGGCTGTTACACCTAACCCTACCGCTGACCAACTGGCACAGATTGCCTACACCACAGCGCAGACCGCGAAGAGCATCGCAGGCGTTGAGGAACCTCGCGTAGCTATGTTGAGCTTCTCAACCAAGGGATCAGCCAAGGACGCTAAGGACAAAGCAACGGGTAAGAGCGTGTATATCATTGACAAAGTGATCGAAGCTACACAGATAGCACATGAGAAGTTCCCTGACCTTAAGGTAGATGGCGAGTTGCAAGCTGACGCCGCTCTCGTACCAGGTGTGGCTCAGAAGAAAGCTCCCGGAAGCGAGATTGCAGGCAAGGCCAACGTTCTAGTAGCGCCAAACCTCGAAGTGGGCAACATCGGATACAAGCTCGTGCAGCGTCTCGGCGGCGCTATCGCCATTGGCCCAATCCTCCAAGGTATCGCTAGACCAGTGAACGACCTCAGCCGTGGATGCTCCGTGGATGACATCTACTACATGGTAGCCATCACAGCATGCCAAGCCCAGGCTGCTAAGAAGTAAGTGACATTAACCCAACAACAACCTATTCATATCATAAACAACGAACGACATTATGAAGATTCTTGTACTAAACTGTGGCAGTAGCTCCATCAAATACAAGCTATACGATATGTCTGACGAGAGCGTCTTGGCTCAAGGCGGCGTAGAACGTATCGGACTGGACGAGGCTTTCATCAAGGTGAAACTCGAAAACGGTGAGAAAAAACAAATCATGGCTGACCTCCCAACTCACAAGGAAGGTGTGGCGCTGGTATTCAAGTGCCTCCTCGACCCTGAGTTTGGTGCCATCAAGGACCTCAAGGAAATCGATGCTGTAGGCCATCGCGTGGTGCAAGGCGGCGACTTATTTGAGAAAAGCTGCATCGTTACACCCGAAGTGGAGAAAGGAATTGAAAGCCTTATCGACCTCGCACCGGTGCACAACCTTGGTCACCTTCGCGGTATCAGAGCCGTTAATGCCCTCATGCCCGATACACCACAGGTAACCGTATTTGACAATGCCTTCCATAGCACCATGCCAGCACACGCTTATCTCTATGGTGTACCTTATGATCTGTATAAGAAATACCACGTTCGCCGTTATGGTTTCCACGGTACGAGCCATCGTTATGTAAGCCAGCGCGTATGCGAATTCCTCGGAGTGGATATCAAAACGCAGAAGATCATCACCTGCCACATTGGTAACGGAGCATCTGTTACAGCCGTTAAATATGGTAAAGTGATCGATACCTCAATGGGACTCACACCGCTTGCTGGCGTGATGATGGGTAGCCGCTGCGGTGATATCGACCCTTCTGCCGTGACTTACCTCATGGAGAAACTGGGCAAAACGCCTCAGGAGATGTCTACCTACCTCAATACCGAATGTGGTGTGAAGGGTATCACGGGCATCAGTTCGGACATGCGAGAGATCGAAAACGCCGATAACGAAGGCAACGAGCTTGCTCATCTCGCCCTAGAGATGTACAACTACCGCATCAAGAAGTACATCGGTGCATACGCTGCAGCCATGAATGGTGTGGACATCATCGTTTGGACGGCCGGCGTAGGTGAGAACCAGGAAGGCGTGCGTTGGGATTCGTGCACCGGATTGGAATACCTTGGCGTGAAGATGGATAAGGAACGCAACCACTGCCGTGGCGTGGAGCAGATCCTTTCTGCCGACGACTCTAAGGTGAAAGTGGTCATGATTCCTACTGACGAAGAGATTGTTATCGCTCGCGACACACGCGATTTGGTAGCCGATCTGAAGAAGTAAGCATCCAAGACAGCGCTCTATATAAGCGGCTGAAAATCATATCATAAGCCCATTGCTGTGACTTCATGTTACGGCAATGGGTTTATTGTTGATTAGCGGCGATGATTACGACCATCTACCCTTATCCAACGCCTATCTACTCTCGTCACAATGCAGCAGCAAGATCATCTCCATGCGATAACAAAGACCTACCTTAGTTCGGGATAAGAATGCCTTGAAGTCTCCAAGCAATAGCATTATATGTCTGCAGTACATATTCTTTCATGTGCTCATATCACCATTCTTATCCTCTGAAAACGCCTAAAGCTAAACAAAAAATAAATTGATTTCTGAAAGAAAATAAATTATTTCTCAGCAGAAATCAATTT
>CAVJZR010000082.1:0-8397 GCA_963654235.1 Bacteroidaceae bacterium
GGACATTTTTATCGCTCCACAAGTTTGCGCACTCGGAGTTAATTAGCAGACCCTACTTTACTAATTGTTGTTATGAATAAATTGTAGTCGTTATGAAAAGAAGAAAAACTTATGCGCCCCCACAATCGAGAGTAGTGATGCTCAAACTAGAAGGTATGATCTGTTTAGGTACAGCGGTAGTACTACCAGGGCCAATTAATCCTCCAGATACTACAAATGTAGATGGACCACCTGAAGCGGATTGATTTTGTAACTCTTTATAGAAAACTGCGATGGCGCAGAGAGCACCCAAAACAATCAAAGGCTATATGTTGACTTGCGCAACACATAGCCTTTGACCATAAATAGGGTCTAGCTTAACCTATCGTGATGACATATTCGCACATGAAACTGCTTCCTGGCAAGAGATGATTCATGAGGTGGCGCTCGCTAAACTCGCCCTCGTAGCCCTCGCTGTCAGCCACACCATACCACGGTTCGATGCAAAGGAAGGGTGCGTGCTTGCCGTATGGCGTCCAGATACCCACTGCGGGCGACTTGAAATCGACCGTCACTTGGGGCGCACCTTTCTTGTCGAGAATCTCGATGTGGCGCAACTGGCAATCGTCTAGGATCAAGGCATCGTCCTTGAAGGTCTCTTCGGTAAACTCAAGGATGCCTTCGTCCGTCTCTATCGTGGTGAAACCTTCCACGCGGCAGCCTTCATCGTTGAGCATCGAGCATCGCAACGTCTCGGCATCTACCTTGAGATAGCCGTGTATAGGACTGCCTTCAGCGACGTCGGGCAGACAGAAGGCGGGGTGACCACCTATCTGGAAGTGGATGGTACGGCTGTCGGTGTTCTGCACATGCCACACCACATGAAGGCGGTTGGCTTCGAGCTTGTAGCTCACGGCTAGGTTGAAGTGGTACGGATACTTGTCCAGCGTCTCCTCATCATCGTGCAACGCATATACCACACGGTCAGGCCCTTGCTTCACCAGGGTGAATGCACGGTCGCGCGCAAAGCCGTGACGCTTGCTATGATAGGTCTTCCCGTCTATGCGGAAGGTGTCGTGCCATACGCCACCTACCAATGGGAAGAGGATAGGGGAGCGTCTGTTCCAGTAGCGCGCATCGCCCTGCCATAGATATTCTTTACCCTCGGCATCGGTGATGCTTTGCAGTTCTGCGCCCAATGCCGATACTTCTACCTTGAGATGATCGTTCTTGATGGTTTCCATAGGTTGTATATTATATATAGGTGTAAACGATTCAGGGTGGCGATGACGTTGCCGTGCCACCACCTAGATGCAAAGATACAAAAATCGGAGAAAACAATCTGCCATATCTTTCTAAATTAGTAACTTTGCAGTCTCAATATATTCAGGAATGAAAAACAATAAAAACAAACTCTTGTCTGAGGTTACCGAGTACCTCATCATCGGCTTGTCCATGATAGCGGGCGGTTTTGGTTGGTGTGCATTCTTGCTGCCACACCATATCACCATCGGTGGTTTGGGCGGTTTTGCCTCCGTGTTGTATTGGGGAACGGGCTTCCCTATCGTCTACACCTATGTGGCAGTGAACGCCTTGCTGATGGCTTTGGCTCTGCGCACGTTGGGTTGGCGCTTCTGCGTAAGGACCATCTATGCGGTGCTGATCTTCTCTACGGCGGTAGGAATCTTCCAACCTATCTTTGAACAACACGTCCTCTTCAGTGAGCAACCGTTCTTGGCATGTATCGTCGGAGGCGCGTTCATGGGCGTCACGATGGGCTTTGCCTTGCAGTATAACGCTTCGACGGGTGGTTCGGATGTCATCGCCGCCATCGTACACAAGTATCGTGACATCTCCTTGGGGCGTGTCATCTTGATCTGTGATGTGTGTGTGATCACGTCTAGCTACATCGTGCTCCACTCATGGGAACGCGTGATCTATGGTTATATCGCCTTGGTGGTGATCTCATACAGCGTGGATCAGGTGATCAACGGTATGCGGCAGAGTGTGCAGTTTCTCATTGTGTCAGACCATTGGGAAGAGATGGGGCATCGCATCAACGTGGATGCCAACTGCGGATGTACCGTGATAGACGCACACGGATTCTATACGGGTAAGGCAAAGGGCATGCTCTTCATCATTGCCCACCGTCAACAGAGCCACAAGATTATGCAGGTCATCCACGAAACCGACCCTGACGCCTTCGTGTCACAAAGTCCGGTGAGTGGTGTATATGGTCTAGGATTTAACAAAATGAAGGTGAAAAGCTGACAACTGACAAGTTGTCATATTATAAAAGCAAAGAGCGTGTCAAAATCTTTTGGCACGCTTTTCGTATAATATATATCGAATGGCGGTGGCAAAGATCGCCGCACAAACAATAGAAACAATAAATTAAAAGAATAGAAAAATGACAATCAAACCATTAGCAGACAGAGTGTTGGTTCTCCCAACACCAGCAGAAGAGAAAGTGGGTGGTATTATTATCCCAGACGCAGCTAAAGAAAAACCACAGCGCGGTAAGGTTGTGGCTGTAGGCAACGGCACAAAGGACGAAGAAATGGTCCTTAAGGTAGGTGACGTGGTGCTTTACGGCAAATACGCAGGTACCGAACTGGAGAACGGCGGTGAGAAATATCTCATGATGCGCCAAAGCGATGTGTTAGCAGTAGTAGAGGAATAATCCATTCATTAACGATTTAATTTTTCAAGAAAATCATGGCAAAAGAAATCAAATTCAATACAGAAGCACGTAATCTGCTTAAGAGTGGCGTTGACCAACTGGCCAATGCAGTGAAGGTAACACTAGGTCCTAAAGGACGTAACGTCGTTATCGGTAAGAAGTATGGCGCACCTCAGATCACCAAAGACGGTGTGACGGTGGCTAAAGAGATTGATCTTGAGAACAATCTTGAGAACGCTGGCGCACAGCTCGTTAAGAGCGTGGCAAGCAAGACCGGTGATGACGCAGGTGACGGAACCACTACCGCAACCATCCTCACACAAGCTATCGTGACTGAAGGTCTACGCAACGTAGCTGCTGGCGCTAATCCTATGGATCTGAAGCGCGGTATCGATAAGGCTGTTGCTAAGGTTGTAGATTATATCAAGGCTAACGCTGAGGTGGTAGGTGACAACTATGACAAGATTGAACAGGTGGCTACTGTGAGCGCCAACAACGATCCTGAGATTGGTAAGCTTCTCGCTGACGCTATGCGTAAGGTAAGCAAGGATGGCGTGATCACCATCGAGGAAAGCAAGACACGTGACACCAGCATCGGCGTGGTAGAAGGTATGCAGTTTGATCGCGGTTATCTCTCAGGCTACTTTGTGACCGACGCTGACAAGATGGAGTGTGTGATGGACAACCCTTACATCCTTCTTTATGACAAGAAGATCAGCAACGTGAAGGATTTCTTGCCCGTACTGCAGTCGGCAGCAGAGACCGGACGTCCTCTCTTGGTCATTGCTGAGGACGTAGACTCTGAGGCGCTCACCACATTGGTAGTGAATCGTCTCCGTGCAGGATTGAAGATCTGCGCTATCAAGGCTCCTGGCTTTGGTGATCGCCGTAAGGCTTTGCTCGAAGATGTAGCTGTTCTGACTGGTGCACAGGTGATCAGTGAGGAGAAGGGTCTCTCTTTGGAGAAGGCTACACTGGCCGAACTGGGTTCAGCTAAGAAGGTTACTGTAAGCAAGGACAACACCACTATCGTGGATGGCGCTGGAAAGAAAGATGAGATCGAGGCTCGTGTGGCTCAGATCAAGAACGAGATCGCTAACACCACAAGCTCATATGATAAGGAGAAACTGCAAGAGCGTCTTGCTAAGCTCGCTGGTGGTGTAGCTGTGCTCTACGTCGGTGCCAACTCGGAAGTGGAGATGAAGGAGAAGAAAGACCGCGTGGACGATGCTCTATGCGCAACTCGTGCGGCAACTGAAGAAGGTGTTGTTGTAGGTGGTGGTACTACCTATATCCGCGCACAGCAGACTCTCGAAGGCCTCAAAGGTGAGAACGCTGATGAGCAGACCGGTATCAACATCGTACGTCGCGCCATCGAAGAGCCTCTCCGTCAGATCGTAGCTAACGCTGGTGGCGAAGGTGCTGTGGTAGTGAACAAGGTTCGCGAGGGTGAAGGCGACTTCGGTTACAACGCTCGCGCTGACCGTTATGAGGACTTGCGCGCCGTAGGTGTGATTGACCCAGCTAAGGTGGCACGTGTCGCTCTTGAGAATGCGGCTTCTATCGCAGGTATGTTCCTCACCACCGAATGTCTCATCGTAGACAAACCAGAGGACAAACCAGAGATGCCAGCACAGCCAGGTATGGGTGGCATGATGTAATCTGAGAATTCGTTTAATCCGTGGTAAGCGGTCTTGCTTGCCATTGATGCTTATCATAAAGGAGCAATCCACAACTGGGTTGCTCCTTTTTTGATAATTAAAATGGCAGAATATCCTATCATTCAATCCTTTTTATTAACTTTGCAGTATGAAGAATCTAAAGATCAACTGGAAAGAGTTTGCAATCTTTCTTATCGTTGTAGCCGGTCTTATGTATCTTACAAGATCTTTTTGGATCACTTCGGGCGTCCTTGTGTTGCTTCTGTTGGTGGATGGTCTCTTACGCGACTATGATAATCGGCGTAGGGGTAAGCAACAGATTGAGGAACTAAAGCGTCGCCTGGAAGAAGAGGACGAATCATCAACTACTGACGATAATCAGGAATGAAACAACTCATACATATATATACCAAATGGTCTGGGCAGGAACCCGCAGCCGTTCAGAAGATCGCTGGCGCCGGGAGCAACCGCGAATATTATCGCATCAGCGATGCCCAAGGACACACCGTGGTGGGTGTGATAGGCACCAGTCGTGACGAGGATCACGCTTTCATCTATCTTGCTAAGCATTTTGCCAAAAGGCAGTTGCCTGTTCCGCATGTGCTAGCTACAAGCAGCGATGAGATGCGTTATATCCAGACAGATCTCGGAAGCACGTCGCTCTTTGACGCTATCCGCGGTGGTAGGGAAGCGGGAGGCCGCTATAACCTGAAGGAACAGGAGCTGCTGCGTCGCACCATTTGTGAGTTGCCTAACATTCAGATACGTGGCGCACACGGATTGGACTTCAGTTGCTGTTATCCTCAGCCCGAATTCAATGTGGATAGCGTGTTGTTTGATCTCAACTACTTTAAGTATTGCTTCCTCAAAGCTACCGAACTCGACTTTCATGAGATGAAGCTTGAGGCCAACTTCCGGATGTTTGCCAATGACCTTACGGCTGAACCGATGGAGTCGTTCCTCTATCGTGACTTCCAAGCACGTAACATCATGCTTGACGCTGAGGGCAATCCGCAGTTTATCGACTTCCAAGGCGGACGCAAAGGACCAGTCTATTATGACTTGGCTTCGTTCCTTTGGCAAGCCAGCGCTAAGTATTCGTTCAAGCTCAGACGCGAGTTGACCTACGCTTATTATAACAGTCTGAAGCAATATATGGAGGTGCCATCGTCACGCCACTTTGCTCATCGGTTGTCATTGTTCGTGTTGTTCCGCACGCTTCAGGTGCTGGGCGCCTATGGCTTCCGCGGTTATTTTGAGCATAAGCAACATTTCATCGACTCGATACCGCCTGCTATACAGAATCTGCGCGACTTGCTGGCAATGAATCGGGATATCTTCCCTTACCCATACATGATGTCTATGCTGCAAAGGCTCACCGAGTTGCCACAGTTTGCACCGGCAGAAGAACCTACACCCAACCGCAAAGATGGTCTCAAGACGGCTGAGCACGACATCTATCGCGCCAATCCGCTGGATGGTCCCGCTACCTTCTCAAAGTATGATGGCAAGGGTCCGCTTGTGGTGCGCGTCTATAGCTTCTCTTATCGTAAGGGCATTCCGGAAGACCCTTCGGGCAATGGCGGTGGCTATGTGTTCGACTGCCGCAGTACGCACAACCCTGGACGATATGAACCTTATAAGAAGATCACCGGACTGGATGAACCCGTGATACGTTTCTTGGAGGATGATGGGGAGATACTGCAGTTCTTGGAGTCGGTGTATAAGTTGGCCGATCATCATGTGGAACGTTATATGCAACGTGGATTTACCTCACTGATGTTCTGCTTCGGTTGCACGGGCGGACAGCACCGCAGCGTCTACAGTGCGCAGCATCTTGCCGAACATATCCATGACAAATATGGTGTGGAGGTGCATATCACCCATCGTGAACAAAATATACAAAAGGTGTTGCCTGCCTATGCAGCATCTACCAAATAGCTAGAGATTATGAAACAAGCCATGATATTTGCCGCGGGGCTGGGTACGCGACTCAAACCGCTTACCGATCACACGCCCAAAGCGCTTATCCCCGTTGATGGACAACCATTGCTCTATCATGTTATTGAAAAACTGAAGCGGGCTGGGGTGGAGCGCATCGTGGTCAATGTGCATCACTTTGCTGATCAGATTAAGGATTATCTACGCGATCATTCCTTTGGCGTGGAGATTCTTATCTCAGATGAAAGCGACCATCTCCTCAATACGGGGGGCGGTGTGAAGCACGCGCGGACGCTCTTTGAGAGTGGCAGTCCGGTGCTGATTCATAACGTAGATATCCTCAGTAACGCAGCGCTAGAACCGCTCTATGCAGAAGCGCAGACGGCTGATGCGGTGCTCTTGGTCAGTGAGCGTGTGACCAAACGCTATCTCCTCTTTAACGATGAGATGCGCCTTGTGGGATGGACAAACATCGAAACGGGTGAGGTTAAGACTCCTTATCCTGATCTCAATGTGGCTGATTGTCGTCGGTTGGCTTTCAGTGGCATTCATGTGGTGGGTGCTAACGTGATGAAAGAGATGGATTTGTGGCCCGATGAGTTCTCTATCACCGACTTTTATATCCAGTCCTGTGATAAGCTATGCGTCAAAGGGGTTGCCTCGGCTGACCTTCGGCTCATGGATGTGGGCAAACTGAATACTTTGCACGAAGCAAGTGGCTTCTTGCAAAGCATCCAATAATAAAACATAAAAATATGCGTTAATGGATTGCGCTTGTCAATCCATTAACGTATCTACATGGTTACAAATGATTGGGGTAAGATCCTAAGCATGTAATCTTACCTTATGTAGGGCAGGGGTGCTATCCTTTGCTTATGGCTTCAGTCAACGCACGTGACAGTTGGTCAGGACAGCTGGTGCCCTTAGCGCCACAGGTGATGCCTTGAAGACGCTCTATCACCATGTCTGCGGGCATTCCTTCGAGTAGCTTTCCTATTCCCTTGAGGTTGCCATTGCATCCTCCGATGAACGAAACGTTGTGAATGGTGTTGTCATCATTCAGTTCCAACTTGATTGTACGGCAGCAAGTGCCCTGTGTGTTATATTCTATCTGTTTCATAATGCTTTCTTACGTTAATCCTTTTTGGGGTCTGATGAAGTTCCTTTAGCCCTGCACGCTACCCGATTTATATCGAAAGGATTGCTGTTCCTATCGAGATAATCACGAGCAACAAGACCAAACAACCGCCATTATTGGATGTTCTGCGTCTTGAAGTCTTCCCTAAATCGAAGACGCTGAACGTGGTTCTTCTATAAGCACGGTTGTATAGCGCTCGCTTCGGATGCAACCAACCCATGCCGCGTTTGCCATATCCGGGTATGATAGCTCTCTTTATAGCTCGTGTGGCGCGACCTTTGGTCCGTGCGCTAATGCTCTTCGTCAATGAAGGTTTTCTTATTCCGTACTTCATAATGCCTCCTTGTATTTGTGAAAAGTATGCGTTCTGCAGGTCTATTGGCAGTTTTCTCCATCGCCACACCTGCCCTTTGCAGGTCTTAATGGATACGATACCTTCCGCTAACCGAATACAAATGTAATCAAAATAATGCAGAAATCATCACGCCAAACCAATATTTCTCATCCTTCAGCCCAAATCATCGATTCTTTTATATGAACGCCTTGCATAGCTTTAACCTTCCCTTTCTACCTTATTTCAAGATAGTTACGAGCGCAAAGACAGTGATTGACGCTTACGTCAAGCTGTCCGATGGATAAATAATAGTGAAAATAATGGGATAAAAATTTGGTGATTTCAGAAAAAAGCTATAACTTTGCACTCGCTTTAAGACAAAAGCCTATTATCTTAAAAGCAAGGAGAGATGGTAGAGTGGTCGATTACAACGGTCTTGAAAACCGTCGTACCGAGAGGTACCGGGGGTTCGAATCCCTCTCTCTCCGCATAAGTCAGCGTAACGAGTTGAAAGCCAACAAGTTACGCTGATTTTTCGTTTAATAGTGCGCCAAATCTGCGCCAGAATTTTTCAGGTTGTCGAACAAACGTCTTTAATCCACCGATGTAACTATTCAGCGGTAGGAGTAGCTGGTGTCTTTTATCCTTGAAGCCCAGTAAA
>CAVJZR010000083.1:0-7878 GCA_963654235.1 Bacteroidaceae bacterium
GCGAAAAATCCATTCACGCAAGAGTTTGGGGAAAGTTTTTTCGAAAAATATGCGATTTTTAAGGGATTTTTGATTTAGGTCAAGGGAATGGGCGGTTTTTTGGGGGATTGGTAGGCATTGGTAGGCTTAATAGGCTTAATAGGCATATTAGGCGGCGGAGGGAAATCGACATAAGAGGACAGCTGTGCATGAGGGGCGGCGGAGAAGAAAAGGCGGTGTGGTGGCAGCAGAAAGGCTTCATCATATAATAAGGTATAAAGGGGTAAAATTCCTTTGTGTTTGTGGGATGGGCACTCCCCTACCCTATCGGTGACGGGCCATCTGGGCAGCGGGCGACAGATAGGGAGGTTTGGGAGAAGAGGACGAGAGACAAAAAAGATGCGAAGGAAGAATAATGTAAAAGGTTTTGAATATCTTCCCTATTTGTCGTAAATGGCGAAAAAGACGGTTCTAGAAAATGCTCCCTATCTGTCGTCAACGTAGTGTAAAAGCCTAGGGATGAAGCTATTACGTTGTATAACGTTTCTTCTTATAGGTTATACACCATGTTAGAGCAAAGAAACGAAAACAAGGGGAAAACCGCCAATATTGTAAATAGCTTTTACTTGATTAACATTTGGTAACAATAGAAAACTCAAAATGCTCCCTAAATGTCGCCAAACGGCAAAAAAAGCTCCCTATACGTCGCCAAGATGCTCCCTATATGTCGCCGGAATGCTCCCTATATGTCGCCGAAATGTTCCCTATATGTCGCCGAACGGCGCTCGGAGACACTGATACTCAGATGGTTAGGTAGCCTCTAATAATCTATAATAATGATTATATAAGGATATCTAATACGAGATTAAAGTTTAAAATTTTGTTAAGGATAAAAGATCGCGGACGTTTTTGGGGTGCAGCTCGGGTGCGAGGAGAGTGAACGATGATGGGGGCAAAGAAGAGCGCGAAGAGATATATCGCGCATCAGCGGTGCAGCGAGCTGGGAGCACGAAAAGAAGCGCAGACAAGGCGAAAAGATTCAGTTATGGGCTATTGGGATGAAGGCAAAGGGCTGATAGGGCCGCAGAAAGTTCCCTATTTGTCGCCAAGAGGTGGTGAAGCGTACTATCTGATTTGAAAGAATTTCAAATCTACGCGCGAGGGAAAGGCACGGAGACGGGCGTAGACAGACTTGAGAAACGGTCGAAAACAGCATTTAAAGGCCCACTATGATGATTTTAGGCCGATTGTCGGGTGATGAATGGCTGGACGCTTATACATGGGCTTAAGGCGCAAAGAATTGGCTTTAAAGCAAAAGTCGTGCTCCGAGACGCGTCCTTCGTGCTTCGAGAACGCACGAAAAAGGCTTTGTTTTTAGGTAAATTTTTGAAAATTAACAATAATTTTCACTTATTTGTCGCTTGAAAGCGGATTGTTTCGTGATGAACGCTTGGTTATGTGGAATTTTTGTTTATGGTTGTTAACATTTAAAGCCAAGGGCGGAGAAGGGGCGCAGGAAGGTCCATGGGCGTCAAGGAGAAGGCCTGAAAGATATGAAAGGCATGTTAGGTGACGGGGAGAAGAAGCATAAGTGGATGCGAACTGGGGATAAAGTTGGCAGCAAATGGGCGAAGACAGATGATGGTGAGAGCAGAAAGCGCGAAGCAGATAAAAAGATAAATGGATAAAGCGACAAAAATATGAAAACACAAAAGGATAGATAACTAAATGTGGAAAAGCACAAATAATGAAAAGATTAAAAATGTTTTGATATATATAAACAAAGATATAAAAGTCTAAAACGATAAATAAAGGAAAACGTAAAAGCCTAAAAGGATATATAGATAAAGGAGTAAAGAAATAAAAGAACAAAGATATAAAAGCATATAAGAGTAAAAAGAGAAAAGCATAAAAGGATATATGGATAAATAAACAAGTAAGTAAGAAAATAAAAACGCAAATATATAAAAATGTAAAAGGATAGATAAAGGAACGTAAAAGCATAAAAGGATAAATATATAAAAATATAGATAGAGGCGAGGAAAGGATGCTGCGGATGAATGGCAGAAGGTAAATGGTTGGGCGAAAGGCGGTTAACTGATAGATGTGAAGCGGAAGGTAGAGGGCTGGATGGGGCGATGTGAGGGTGTGAAAGTGGGCTGTGGGGCGTGACGCGGTAGGAATGAAGGGCATCATAAGCGTGTTTAGTGATGAGGAGGGTGGGGGAGAAAAGAGCCAATATGGGTGGTGAAAAGGGTGTGAGGGGAGGTGGAAAAGGTTGCTGAAGAGGGTAGGGTAGGGCGATAGGATGGGCAAAATGGGCTGGAACAGCCTATCGGATGAAAGGGGGAGAAGGGAAGAGCAGAACGAACGATGTGGGTGGAGAGGATGAAAGACGTAGGAAAAAGGTAGGTGGCGGGTGTCTGGATGGGCGCTGATGTGGGAATAAAGAGATGTATAAATGAAGATATGAATATATAAAAGTGGAAGAAAAGCGTAACGAAAGATGTAAATATATAAAAAGACATAAATGTAAATAGATGAAGAACGGTGGTATAAATATATAAATATGTGGCTATAGAGTTGTGTGTTTATAGAATTGTTGTTATATTTGCAAGCGTCATAGTGAATGTTCTAGTAGGTTCTTTGGATGGCAGCGGGATGGTTCTTGTGAGCTGGAAGGAATGGGCTGGGGCGTTCGGAGGGGTTCGTCCAGCTATGGGCGGATCTAAAAAAGGACGACTGCATAGGATGCATAATGTGCGGCGGAAAGGCTGTCGGTTGTGTGTTTTAGGCCTAATGGGCATAAGATGCATAATGTGCGATGGAAAGGAGAAAGGCTGCCGGTTGCATGTTTTAGGCCTAATGGGCTTGGGATGCATATTGGGCGGCGGCAAGAATAGAACGAAAATAGAGAATAGAATAATAAGAAAAAGGAGATCAGAATATGAAGATGAGCAGTAAGGAGATGAAGAAGAGCCGTGTGGAGATCAGGGGCGTGTATGGTCGCTGGTCTTGGATTGCTTTGGCGGTATGGACGTTATCGGTGCTGGTGGAGCAGCTGGGTAGCTACTTTGGTGTGCCCAATGCGGCTCAGGGGTGGTTTGCTAGGTTGATGAGTGAGGCGGTGTATGATCCGGGCTTCTTTGGTTTGATCCATGTGATGGGAGGTGCGGGTTATGCTTTCTTGCTCTACCTGTTGTATGAGGGCCTGTGTGGTGCTAGGTCAGCGTTGCGTTTTGTGGTGGCGCTGCTTGGTGTGCTGAGTGTGATATCGACGGTGGTGATGGTGATCCCGTCGGGTCAGAGCGTGTATGAGGCGGTGAGGGATGCGTCTTGGTGGAGTGGTTTCCGTGCTACGTTCTTGGCCAATGATGATGCTTTGGAGAGCTTGTTGTGCGTGGTGACGGGCGTTTGGCTCACGGTGGCATGGCGTGGCCGGATGCGCTGGTGTGGTGTGAGCTGGTGGTTGTGTCCGTTGGTGAGCGGTGTGAGTACGTCTCTGGCTATGCGTGCTATGCTGGGCATGAGTGGTCATGAGGCGCTGCGTGTGGGCGAGGTTTGGCGTGCGCTGAGTGTGCTGCTGGTGTTGGTGCCTGTGTGGTGGCTCCGTGCGGGTATGACGACGGATGTGAGTGCGGTCAATGTCACGGGCGACGACGATGTGCGGGCTTAGTGTAGGTATACGATGATATGATATTGTGGTATACGATGATATAATATAATAATGTGTGTGAGCGATGATGCGTAAGGATAAGCCCTTGTTGGGTGCTAATAGGTTGCTGCGCCGCTGGGCCGATGCGTTGCTGGTGATGGTGGTGCTAGGCTTGGGTATGGATGTGTTTGCGCTGGTGAGCATGGGTGATGGTGTGGTGAGCTGGGCCGATGTGGTGAGCACGATGAGTGAGACGGTGTTCTTGCTGAGTGTGAGCGGGTTGGTGCTGGTGTTCAATGGTTGCCCGGGGTTGTGCCGTGGGGTGCGTGTGCTGTGCTGGTCGACGGCTGTGCTGCTATGGTGCAGCGTGTTGCTGGTTCGTGTGCCGATGCTTATCGGTGAGGACAATCTGGTGGGTGTGCGTTTGCCTATCAGCTATGTGAGCATGTTTCTGAGCACGTTGTGGCTTGTGAGCTTGTTTGCGTTGTTTAGCGTGGTTAGTGTGAAGCATGCGGTGCGAGGCTTTCGGGCGTCGTTGCTGGGTATGCTGGGTATGTTGGCTTTTGCGTTGCTAGGTGCGGCATTGTTGATATTGTCGGTGCTGGTTGAGGATATTGGTGCATGGATATATGGTGCTTGGATATTGGTGGCGTTGCTTAGCGTGGTGCCGTTCTGGTGTCTGCGGCGCTTGGTGTATAAGTTTAGTAATGAAGAAAATGATTAATGAGCTATGAATAAGATTATTGTATTTGCTAATCAGAAGGGTGGCGTGGGCAAGAGCACGTTGTGTACCTTGTTTGCCGACTATCTGTGTTGGCGTGGTGTGGAGACGTGCGTGATAGACACGGACCTTCAGAAGTCGTTGGTGATGCAGCGTCGCAAGGATGAGCAGGCATATGAGGCTGATGCTCCTTATGTGATTCAGGGTTTTGATGTGAGTGATCCTGAGACGATGTCGGAGCTGATGCGCAGTGCGCGTGAGGTAGATGGTGTGGTGCTGATTGACACTCCGGGCAACGTGTCTGAGGATGGTTTGGTGCCGTTGTTTGACCAGTGTGACATGATAGTGTGTCCTTACGAGTATGAGGACAAGTCGCTGGATTCTACGGGTGTGTTTGTTCAGGTTGTTGAGGGCATCTTGGGTGAGGGGCGTGAGGATCGTCCTGAGCTGGTGTTTGTGCCCAACCGGTTTGATTCACGTTTTGGCAATGGTCCTGAGCGTGAGATGTGGCGTCAGACGGATGATGTGTTTGGTGCTGTGGGTGTGGTAGCTCCTCCTATTGCTTACCGTGCTTGCTTGAAGCGTACGGATACGTATGTGATTCAGCCGGTGCAGCGTGGTGTGGTGCGCGATTGTTTCGAGTTTCTGATTCGTCGTTTGGGTGTGCTGCGTAAGTAGCTTAATCAGAATCTATTAGAAGATTTTTGAAATTCTTTTAGATAAAAATAGAAATCTCTTAGGATTGAATTCTGAAGCTAATAGAATAGAAAAAGATTCTCTTAGATAAAGATTAAAAAATCTCTTAGAAGAAGATTAAAAAATAAAAAATAAAAAAATAAAAATCCCTTGCGGCAGCGCGTGCTGGCTTTAGAATGGGCCGTGGCTGCGCGGGTGGGGGATTATCACGAGGAAAGGTGAACATTGTTATAACATTAGAATATAAAGAACAGATATGGAGAAGAATATGAAACGTAAGCCTCAGGTGTCTCTTCCTGGTGGCATAGCTAGTTTGGTGCATCGTGCACAGGGTCTTCAGACGGAAGCTGCGGCGACGAGTGAGGCTCAGCCTAGGGAGGCTGCTCCCGTGGCGTCGGCCCCGGCAGAGACGGTAAAGGCTGCTCCGACTGCCGATGCGGTGAAGGCTGCTGCGGCACAGGTGAAGGAGGAGATAGCTGCGGCTAAGCCCAAGCCCCTGGATCGGTGTGTGGCTTGGCGTGCTGAGGGGTTAGACTCTTGGTCGCTGATGGTGTCTACGGCGCGTGCGTATAAGGAGTATCCGGGCAAGCTAGCTACGGTGTATATCGATAGCGATCTGAAGCGTGTCCTGGATGGGCTTCGTGCTTCGGGCATGGGTGTGTCAACGAGCAGCTTGCTGTCATCTATCGTGGCGTCGTTTATCACCGAGCACGATGCGGAGATACGCCGTCAGTGTGAGTTTTAGGGGGTGTTACAGATTCATTCAAGTATACAATAGATTAAGAAAAGAACGTAGAATGTCAGAAGAGAAGAGATATGCGCTGGTGACGGGCGGTAGCCGCGGCATCGGTCGTGCGGTGTCGGTGGAGCTGGCGCGGCAGGGTTATTATGTGTTGATCAACTATACGCGTGGCCTGGAGGCTGCCCAGCAGACGCTCTCAGAGGTGCGTGCTGTGGGTGGCGATGGTGAGACGATAGGTTTTGATGTGAGTGACGGCGAGGCGGTGAGCCGTGTGCTAGGCGGTTGGCTGGAGGCGCATCCCAGCGAGTATATCCGTTGCGTGGTCAACAATGCGGGTGTGCGTGCTGACAACATGCTGCCGCTCATGCCGGAGGCCGACTGGCACCGCGTGCTGAGCGTGACGCTGGATGGGTTCTATCATGTGACGCGGGTGCTGGTGCCGCTGATGACTTACCATAAGTGGGGTAGGGTGGTCAACGTCGCTTCGCTGAGCGGACTGAAGGGTATGCCTGGTCAGACCAACTACTCGGCGGCTAAGGGCGGACTGATCGCTGCCACGAAGGCGCTAGCCCAAGAGGTGGCGCGTAAGCGTGTGACGGTCAACGCCGTAGCACCCGGATTCATTCACACCGATATGACCGAGGGGCTGGACGAGGCTGCGCTCTCACGGCAGATCCCCGCACGCCGATTCGGTCAGCCCGAAGAGGTGGCGCAGCTCGTGGGCTTCCTCGCCTCGGACGCTTCATCCTATATCACCGGCGAGGTGATATCAATCAATGGTGGCCTTTTTTAGGGTCACAGACCCATTAGTCTCGCTTCGCCCCCATAGGGGGATTAGTCTCGCTTCGCCTATATAGTGGGACACCGCACCCACTAAGGGGCAATGAAGCAGTGTCTCAGAAGCAATATCGTGACCCATTTGAGCAGGTTTGACGTGGTGCTTGTGGTTTGTTGGTGATAAGAAATAAATTATTCTTTGGAGAGAAATAAATTATTTTTCCGAAAAGAATAATTTATTTCTCTTCTCTAAAGCGGCTGCTCTGCCCCTTGCTGACGGTGGTTTGGCGGCGGCAAAGGGGCTTCCTTATCGGCTTTCTTGGCGCTCATGTTGTGGCGTGATGACAATGTTATGAGATATGATAATACGAAAAGAGCTCAAGACGCGATGGTCCTGAGCTCTTTTTGTAGATTTGTAGAGATGTAAAATGGTATGTATCTTTGTTTATCATGAGGCGTGTCTATGCGTGACACGCACTATCTTTACTGTACATTGTGGGGTGTGAGGTGATTAGCACTTAGTGGCCTTACCACCTACATAGATAGCGTTAGCGATACATGCTACGGCTACGAGAATGATTCCGATGATATTCATAGTGTCTATGTTTAATGTTGTGTTGGTATTCTTGTTTTTTTTAATTTCTCTCTCACCCTTTATCGGGGCGCAGCGAGACTAAAGGGTCTGTGACCCCGCAGCGAGATTAAAGGGTCTGTGACCCTTTGGAGTCGATGCGATAAGCTTGGATGAGTGTGGCAGCTACTACGGCTGCGATGATCAATGTTGTTGTAATCATAGTTGTTATCCTTTCTTTACTTTAGTGCGGCGGCAGTGTTTGTGTTGTGGTTGTCACCGCTGTTATCAATCTTTTTACCTGTTATCCGAGTGCAAAGTTAGACGGATTTCCCCGAATGTGTATCAATAGATGGGATGTTTTGAAGGATAATGTTATGTTTTTTGACGTGCGTCAAATCACTTGAGCCTTATCAAGGGGCCCCACAGGGGCTTTAGTCTCGCTTCGCCCCCACAGACCCCTTTAGTCTCGCTTCGGGGTCACAGACCCTTTAGTCTTGCTGCGCCGCATAGGGGCTTTAGTCTCGCTTCGCCGCATGTAGTGGGTGCAGTGTCTCACTGCACATGAAAACTATAAACGAGACTAAAGTCCCTATGGGGCCTGTACCCCCTGCGTCTCTATAAAAAGATGCTGCCGTAGAAAAAAGTAGACAATCTATTTGTTTAAAATGTAAAATATATATAGGGTCTGCTAATTAACTCCGAGTGCGCAAACTTGTGGAGCGATAAAAATGTCC
>CAVJZR010000084.1:0-7578 GCA_963654235.1 Bacteroidaceae bacterium
AAGGGCTTCGGACCGAACTCTTATGCCCTTTTGAGTTTTACCGGACAGCAATAAATCTCAAACTGATTGACCGCTGGCACCACATCTGAGACCTCTTTAAGCGCCTCAATATGCGGAGGCAAGCATGAGCAAACGCCTATAGCTCTGATGCGTTGCTGATGATACAAGGTGGTAAGAGCTTTGTACATCTTGCGGTAAATAGGCCATGGCCAGTGCACAAGAAACAAATCTATATAATCGGTTTGGAGGTTTTCAAACGACTCAAGAACCGCTTTCATGACGGGTTTGAAGTTGCGCACATTGAAGATGGTGTGTTTGCCATACCAATATCCAAAGTAGAACAATGCGTCTGCATTGACCTTTGTAGTGATAAAAACGTCTTCGCGGTGAATGCCATTATCTTTAAGGGCTTTTGCAATGTCTGCTTCGTTATGGTAACGCCACGCTGTATCAAACTGACGGTAACCCATCTCATAAGCTTCAGCAATGGTACGACCTATGTTTTCCTTAGGAATGAGAAACGTTCCTAGTCCCACTTGAGGCATTTCCACCCCATTATTTAATGTTATTGTCTGATTCATTGTTATTTCCATTTAAGCATATCGTACCACATTCCTCGTCCCGTGGCTATCTGTGTAATATCCTCTCCTGGTGGTATATTGGCTTCAAGCAGTTCCACCTTGTCCTTTCCATTATGGCTAATGACTGCAAAATCCCAGCCCACGTAACGCGCAGAGGGTTCTTCTTGGGCGAGAGAGCGAACCATTTGTAAACATTCATCGATTTCAGGGAGGGCATACCCCTCAAAGGTTATACCCGAGAAAGGATGTACCTCCCATCGTTTATTATCCATGCCATAGGCATAACGTGTCAAGCAACGGCATTCCAAATCTATCGGGCACGCCATACCGCCATTGTGATAATTGTCTGTGAGGGCAATACCATTGCCCATACGGAGAAGTGCCGCCACAACGTGTAACTTCCCATCGTGGTCAATCACAGTCACAACACGTATCGTATTAAGAGAACCAGGGGCAATCCGCTTGATATTATCAGCATTCTGAATACATTCTTCCACTATCATTCCCGACTTCACCGCATGTATCTTTTCGGCAAAGGATGGCTCGTTAGCAGTGATAGAGAATACCCCGTGACCGCCGTAATCGGACAGAGGTTTCACTATAACCTTATGACATTGGCGCACAAAGGTCTCCAATGATGCCACGTCCTTGTCAATAATGAACCATCTCCGTGATATATAAGCTGCAAAACGCTGATTGAAACGAGCCTTATCTAGGAAGAGTCCATGAATTGATGGCGTACTCATCATGGCGCTTAACACATCGTTTCGACGAAAAGAGATGTACGAGTCACGTTCTTTAGATGACTTGTTCCAAAGCTCGAACGTACAATAATCGTTGAAATCATGCCCATATCGCAAGAAACACCAAATGAGATCAAGCGTAATACGGATACGATTTTGATGTATTTTCGGCTTTACATAGACACTATTGGCATAACTTTGCCGACAGTATCTCAACACCGTGATAGCCTTTGATAGGTTAGACATCTTATTTTTCTTTATGACAATCCTTTGAATAATCGAACGTTATAAGGCGGCAAGCACGCAAGTTCTGTACGTAATAGTGGATAGAACCCCATGCCAATCCTACCCCAAAGCCACATCCTAAGCACTCATAAGCACCTTGCATCAACTCTTTGGACTTGCAGACAACCATTGCCAAAGGAATGGAAGCGCTATTGGTATTGCCATAATCTTGCAAGCAATAAGGTACTTTGGACGTGGGAAGCCCCATCTTCTTTCGAATACGTTCATCAATATATCTATTGGCTTGGTGCAAAAAGAGATAATCCACCTGCTCAGTATCTATCTGAAAGTGCTCTATCAGTCTGCTTAACGACTGTGGCGGCACTTTAATGGCAAAAGCAAAGACGTCCATACCATTAACCACCATATCCGTACCTTTACGTATAATGCCTGGTTCAACCTCTTGTTCGGTTACTGCTTCAATGGTGGCAGGATAACGCATGCCACCATATTGCGTCCATACAGCCTTGTATCCGCTACCATCCACACCAAACTCAAACTGCAAAGGTTTATCCCAAACGGCATCATACTCCAATGCGGTGACAGTAGCGGCATCTCCGAAAAGCGGCTTTACGGTCTTGTCCTTGGCCGATCGGTTGAGCGAATTGGTCTCGGCACACACCAAAAGG
Source organism: Bacteroidaceae bacterium (assembly GCA_963654235.1). GTDB lineage: Bacteria > Bacteroidota > Bacteroidia > Bacteroidales > Bacteroidaceae > Prevotella. Next base: position 2,239 of record CAVJZR010000084.1, read on the forward strand.
CCGCGCTTAAACTGACCATGACTTAACAAAGAGGCCAACGTGCTCATACCATACACCCACCCAGAGCATCCCAAAGGCAAATCAAGGCAATAGCAATCATTGCGTAGATGCAGACGATCTTGCAAGATAGCAGAGGTGATAGGGGCAATATAATCACGTGAAGTACACACATATATGAGCACATCCACCGAATCGGATGTCCAATTTAAGTCAGCGAGCAATGACTCGATGGCTTGATAACTGAGGTCGCTTGCCGTGAAACCCGGTTCCACCACTCTCTTACGTTCTATACCCGTAGAGGCTATTACCTTCTCGGCTTCAGCCTCATCCTTAAAGATTGGCAAACTGATATTTTCCTCCACGGTAGGAGGAACGCAAGCAGTGAGACCTGCTATCTGTACATGTTCTATTGTTAAGAAAGCCATTAGCCTTTGAGTTTGATTCGTTGTTTCTTGCCCGATTCGGTCATTGGAATCTGATCTATCCATTCATAAGCCACTGGTTGCTTATAGGATTCGATTTGTCCATTCAACTTTTGGGCTATCTCGGCAAACGTCATCGTGGTGGAATCACGCTTAACATAGCACTTCACCAATTCGCCCAAGATTCCTTTAGGGTCGGGCATTGGCACGCAAACGCAGTCGCCCACACCCAAAGCGATGATTGCATCCTCTACCTCGGAGGGTGAAACCTTCTTGCCACCGACATTGATAATTTCCTTTTCTCTACCTACCAAGTAGACATAACCTTGCGATGTATACCCCAAATCGCCCGTACGGAAGTACTCACCAAAGAATGCTTGTTGTGTGTGTTCTGCGTTTAGATAGCGCGTCATGACCATATTGCCCTTAACACATATCTCTCCGCACTCACCATCAGGCAAGCAATTTCCCTCGGCATCACAGATATGAATGTCCACTTGGTCACATACTGCACGTCCCACGGATGTGCGATGGGTCGCATCATGCAGTTCGATGAAACAACTTCGCGATGCTTCCGTCAGACCATAATGCATACATAGACGAGTATGGGGGAAGAGCAGAGCCATCTCCTCTTTGGTTTCAAGAGGCATAGACGAACTGCCGATCTCTACATATCTTATTCGATCAGCATATCTAGCAATGCGTTTGCCACTGACCCTACGAATGTATGCCCATGCAGAAGGTACTACTGCAAAACCTGTTATAGGATAAATCTCAAAACTCTTGATAAACAAGCGCACATCTGCAAAGCTGGGAAGAACGACCACAGTGGCACCTAACATGAGATTGCAACGCAAGCGTCCCATTCCAAAACTATGACACAAAGGTAACGCCAATAGTTCTACATCCTCAGACGTGTTCTGAATGTATTGGTTGATATTGCTTGCCGATGCGCAAATATTGGCGTAGGAAAGGCAACATCCCTTAGGTTGCGCCGTGGTTCCTGTCGTAAACAAAATCTCTGCTATGTCCGTTTCATGAAGTTGAGGAGCTACGTCTATTGGATAATGGTCATGTTCCAAAACGACATCGGCATAAGGATGTGAAGGATGATCGCCTACATTACAACCCAAACATAATGTGGGTTGGGTGTGAGTAACGATATATTCTAATCGTTCAGCAGTAGATTTGGGATCGACAAGAACGTTAACGCATCCCACAACATGAGAAGCCAAGTAAACGGAAATGTACTCTAACGATTTGTCTGCAGACAACACAATGCGATCATACGGCTTGATACCCATTTTTTGCAGGTACAAAGCGGCACTAAGGGTATACCCCCATAACTGCGAATATGTAATCTGTCGTCCTTTGAGAATGATGGCAACCTTGTGGGGTTGTTGCTGCGCATGATTCATAACCGAGCGAAGCAACGCGCTATGCTTGAACATTTCCAATCGTATTAATTTGCTTTAAGCTTCTCCACCTCGTTAATCCAATCGTTCACCGTAGCAATATCAAAGATATCGTCTTCGGGGATTAAGATGTCGAAAGCCTCTTCTATTCTTGATAGAATCATCACGTTGCGCATAGAGTCGAATCCTTCCATCTGATATAAGTCTTGCTCACAAGGCATCGTATCAGCGGAAAGACCTAGACATTCGGCAATGATGACTTTCACCTTTTCTTTTGTTTCCATTTGATACATTATTTAATAGACACGCCTCCATCAATGACCAGCGACTGTCCGGTGAGCCAAGAAGAGGCATCAGACAATAGATAGATAGCTGCATGAGCTATATCGTCAGGGCGTCCGTACCTTCCCAATGGGTAACGCTTTTGATCTTCAGCAAGCTGTTCCTCACTTACCGTACCACGATGAATCAATGGTGTGTCTACCATTCCGGGGCAAATGCTATTGACGCGCACCTTACGCAAGACAAATTCTTTGGCTGCAAACTTCATCACAGAGTTGAGAGCGGCTTTAGAAGCACCGTAGATGCCATTGCCTCCGCTAAACACTTGCGTTCCGCCAAGAGAAGCAATGATTACCACAGAGGCGTTCTTGGTAAGTTTCTTTTTCTTGTATAGCAGTCGCAATAACTCCACCTGTGCGAAGAAATTCACCTCAAAGATTTCATCAAACTTTTCGCGGGTAGCAAACTGGATTGGCATAGTCAGTCCTCGACCAGCACAAAGCATCAGTCCGTCTAGTTTGGGACATTGCTCCACTAGGTGTTCGAGTTGCTCATTGTCAGTCAGATCGGCTACCATTATTGCACTTTCCGTTTCAGCTTGCGCACGAATCATCTCTTGAGTGGCTTGTAAACGATGTTCATCACGTGCCGACAAGAGCACATGAGCGCCCATTTTGGCAGCCTCAACAGCGGTACATTGCCCGATACCCGAAGATGCACCCGTAACAAGAATCGTCTTGTCTGTCAGTTGGAAAGGGTTGTATGTTGGGTTCATGATAGCTCTACTAATTTACTGATAACGGGGTGATCCAATTCAAAACTCACCGTACCCCATGACAAACCTACTCCAAAGCCACATCCAATCAATGACATAGGCGCGGTCGACTGACTAAGCGATTGCGCCAGTTCCGTGACGATGGTATGAGGAATAGAAGCCGAAGAAGTGTTGCCAAAGTGGGTCATGCTGTAAGGGAACTTCTCTTCGGGTTGCTTGAGCTTGGTGCGTATCTTCTCGTTTATCATCTTATTGGCTTGATGCAATACGAAATAATCCACGCTTTCGAGATCCATCCCGTATGTTGCCGCCAACTTCTTGATGCTTTTGGGAGCGGTGGTGATGGCAAAGGCAAACACGTCCATTCCTTTCATACGGGTTTGGAAGTTGTGTCGCATACGTCCATCTTCACACATTACGGGCTTCAGGTCTTCTGCAGTAACTTGGTTTCGCGTACCACCCACTGGTCGGATGATGGCATCAAATCCACTTCCATCCGTGCCAAAGTGGAAGTTCATCGGTGTTGCACCTTCTTTATATTCAATAGCGGTAGCAGTGCCTGCCATGCCAAAGAGCTGATCCGGTTCCTCATAAGCATGCTTCCGACCATCACCAGCTAATAGCAAAGCCTTACGTATCCCGCCAGAGGACATCAATCCTGCCAATGTAGCCAATCCATGCACCCATCCCGAGCATCCTAAGGAGATATCGAGAGTCATACACTCTTTGGGTAATCCGAGCTTATCTTGCAGAATACATGATGTGGCGGGTAAGATATAATCGGGTGTTTGAGAAACAAAGACCAACGCTCCCACTTCGTTTCGTTCCCAACCTAAGTCGGTAAGAAGTTGTTCTGCAGCGGCTTGACACATGTCCGAAGCCGTAAACGCATTGGAGAATCGTTTCTCTATGACGCCAGTGCTCTTAGAAAACTCGTCAGCATCATACTTGTCCGTAGTGGATACCGCTGGTGCGACGTTCTTAGGGACGCCACTTGCCAATCCCGCAATGCGGAGATTTGGGAATTGAAGGAATGCCATCGTTATGCTTTCTTTACAACCAAAGCATATAGGTCTTCTACCGTCTTGGTGTTGTGAATATCATCTCCCTTTAGGGTTACGTCAAACTCGTCATCCACCATAGCGATGATGGACAAGGCAATCAGTGACGAATACTCATCAAGATTATGGTATTCAGTTGACGCAGTGATTTCTTCAGCAGGTGTATCCTCAAACTGCTCTGCGAAAAGAGCAACAAATTCGTCTAATGTTTTCATTGTTATATTCTTTATTAGTTATTTATTCTTGATATCAAAAAGGCATGGCTAACCGTTTGCAGACCACGCTTTGTAAGCCTAGAAAACAGTTTTCTTGGCTGGGTTGCCCATATACAGACATCCATCCTTGGGCTTTGTCATCAGCACACTGCCTGGCCCTAAATGGACATTATTACCGATGCGCAACTGCTGAAGCACGATAGAGCCTACGCCAAAGAAATTAAGATTACCTATTGAGGTCTCTCCGGAGATGCGAATATTAGGCATAAACGCATTGTAACTACCCAATTGCACATCATGCCCTAGCACGATTGAACCATTGAACATATTAAAGTCGCCCAGTGTTACATCACATGAGAAGGTGCAATTGTCCTGTACGATGTTGCCTTTACCTATATGAAAGGACTCAGGATCATTGAATCTCACGGTTGGTGCGAACAAGTTTGGAAAACTGATGTTGGGGTTTGTAATCTTCTCCGAGATCAGTTTTACCACACGAGGCGAACCGATAGCAATGGCAACCGATAGCGGTGCTGTTACGTTGTTTAGTTCAGCGCTGCCACCAAGACACTTACCTAGGTGAGAAATCATTTTACCAGCAAGTGCTGGATTATCATCATAGAAACCTATAAAATTCCATTGTGGTTGGTCCGAAGCCTCATTGATTCGTCTAATCAGACAAGCAATCTCACGTCCGAAGCCTCCTGCGCCAAATATCGCAATATCTTTCATTAGTTGCAGAAATGTTTATTTAATAGAAATTGAGCCATTCATCGTCACCATAAAAGGCTACACGCAGACGAAAGGTAATACCTGACTCCTCTATATTAAGAATCCTATGCGCGTGCGAGATGCCATTTGCGGTGGCGTACATAACAATCTGCAAAATTACATAATCCATTTTACCCCCCCGATTAAACATTTATTAACACACTATTTAACCTTTGATAACCATTCAGGAGCGGTATTTCGTACGTTGTCAGAGCCATTCGGGGGTATCGATAAATATCATAAGGAAGATCATCTAAGGGCTGATGGCGTCCCAATAAAGGCTTCGTTGAAGGGCAGAAGCATACGTTTGAGGACGTGGCGGAGGGAAGAAAGGAATGAAAAATGGTTCATCCCCGAATCGAGTTGTTCGCTTAGCAAATAGTATGAGAAAAGCTGACA
>CAVJZR010000085.1:0-6102 GCA_963654235.1 Bacteroidaceae bacterium
GGCGGTGAGCGTGATGAGCATCGTCAGAAGCAAGGCGATGCAAGAGCGTTTTCCTGTCATATATCGTTCTTATTATATAATGTATAAAGTAAAGATGGTGCAAAGGTACAACAATTATCCGTTTGCTTATCCTATCCCCCCAAAAAAAAGAATTCGCAGGGGGGCGCAGACACCTGTGTGATAGTAATAGGTAGGAGAAATTTGGAATCGCTCAGTGGATGTATTACCTTTGCAACCGTGAACGGAATTCCAACACATGAGAAACACAGTTAACACATTATTTATTTACTTATCAAAACACAACCAACACATGGCACTATTTTATCGTATGTATCAGAACAAGCGCACCGCAGGACAGAAGGACTATTGGTACGCACGTGCAGCAATCACTGAAGAGACTAACCTCGCAGCCCTGGCCGAACGCATCCAGCGCAACTGCACCGCAAAGAAGAGCGACGTCATGGCCGTCCTCGCTGAGCTCGTAGAGGTCATGACCGATGAGCTGCAAGCATCACACCGCGTCAAGCTCGACGGCTTCGGCGCCTTCAAGCTGGGCATCACCTCAAAGGGCGAAGCTGACAAGGCCGACTTCACCGTGGCTAAGAACATCAAGGGCGTACACGTGCTCTTCCAGCCTGAGCTGCACATCTCGGCTGACCGCACCCGCCAAAAGACCTTCCTCAGCGGCATCACCGTGCAAGAGCTGCCCGCCTACACCGACGCAAAGTCGGCAGATAGCAGCGACAGCGGTTCCACTGATAGCGGCTCTACCGTAGAGCCTTAAGGGTCACAGACCCATTAGTCTCGCTGCGCCAGCTTTAAGATAGGCGAGATGGGCCTAATATGCCTATCAAGCCTATCAAGCGTGCGCAGCAACCCTGAAAACCTTACACCTTATTAATACTATGGAAAACAAGAACATCTGGAAGCTCATCATCCAGCTCGCCCTTTCCGTGCTTACCGCAGTGGCCACCACCCTTGGCGTGACCAGTTGTATGTAAGGCGACGTCATTGATGAGATAAGTCAAACCAAGGGTAAAACAAGCAAAGCCCATCTATGGACGCGTACATTATTGCCCCATAGATGAGTGAGGAATGAGAAAAATTGCTTAACTTTGTCCACACTCCCACGTCCCACAATGGGGCTATAGGCGTGTGGACATCTGTTGTTGTAGGCCGTACAGAGCCTTTCCCTATCGCGGAAGCCTTGTCACCCACACACAGCGTCAGCGCCGGGAGATATACCATCACTACTAACAACCATTTATCGTATGAAACGAACCCTAATCCTCCTCGCAGCAGCCTTGGCTACACTCTCGCTGCAAGCCCGACGTCTCACCGTCAACACCCCACATCTATCCCTGGTCATCGACGCTGACGAGGGTAGCAAACCACAGTATGTCTACTTCGGTTCGCGCCTTGCCGCAGCCGACGTCACCGCGCTGCCCACACCCACCGGCGGACGCTTTGACCTCTACCCAGCCTATGGCGAGAACACACCCGCCGAGGCAGCCTTCTCATGCCGCCACGCCGACGGCAACCCCACCACAGCCCTTGAGATCACCGGCAGCACACAGACCGCTGACCTCACCACCATCCACATGAAAGACCCTAAGTATGCCCTCACCGTGGATATGTTCTACCGCACACGCACCGGATCAGACATCATCGAGTGCTGGACGGAGATACACAATCAGGAACGCGGCACGGTGACCCTCACCCAGTATGCCTCCGCCGTGCTACCCATCCGCCGCGGACACGTATGGCAGAGCAGCCTCTACGGCACCTGGGCTGACGAGGCACAGGTACATGAGGAAGAGCTCATCGCCGGAGAGAGCGTCATCCGCAACAACGACGGCACACGCAACGCACACACCTCACACGCTGAGGTGATGTTCTCCCTCGACGGACGCCCACAGGAGCTCACCGGAACCACCATCGGCGCAGCACTCGTCTACTCGGGCAACTATAAGCTCAAGACCATCACCGACGACACCGAGTACCACTATTATATAGCAGGTATCAACGAGGAAAACTCTGAGTATCACCTACGCCGCGGCGAGAGCTTCACCACACCCGCACTGGCGCTGACGCTCTCACGCGAGGGTATGTCGGGTGTGAGTCGCAACTTCCACTCTTGGGGACGCCAGTATATGCTCAACAATGGCGATCAGGATCGTATGATCTTGCTCAACAGTTGGGAAGGCGTCTACTTTGACATCAACCAGGAGCGTATGGATCAGATGATGGCTGACATCGCTGACATGGGTGGCGAGCTCTTCGTCATGGACGACGGATGGTTTGGCACCAAGTATAAGCGCAACAAGGACAACGCTGCCCTGGGCGACTGGGACGTGGACACCACGAAGCTACCCGGTGGCATCGAGGGACTGATAGCATCGGCTAAGAAGCACGGCATCAAGTTTGGTATCTGGCTCGAACCCGAGATGACCAACACCGAGAGCGTCCTCTACGAGAAACACCCCGACTGGGTGCTGCGCTCTATGAACCGCGACCTCAAGCCCGGACGTGGCGGCACGCAGCTCGTCCTAGATCTGTGCAACCCTCGCGTGCAAGACTTTGTCTTTGACGTGGTGGATCGTCTCATGACACGCTACCCGGACATCGCCTACATCAAGTGGGATGCCAACATGCCCGTGCAGGATGCTGGTTCGTCTTATCTTCCCGCTGCTGATCAGACCCACGTCTACATCGCCTACCACCGTGGCTTGGAGAACGTGCTCAGTAGGCTGCGTCAGAAGTATCCCAACCTTGTCATACAGGATTGTGCCAGCGGTGGCGGTCGTGTCAACTATGGTACGCTGCGATGGTTTGACGAGTTTTGGACCTCTGACAACACTGACGCCCTCCAGCGTGTCTACATGCAGTGGGGCACCAGCTACTTCTTCCCAGCCATCGCCATGGGAAGCCACATCTCTAACGCGCCCAACCATCAGACCTTCCGCACCATACCTATCAAGTATCGCATCGACGTGGCTATGAGCGGACGTCTGGGCATGGAGATTCAGCCCGCCATCCTCACCGCCGAGGAGAAGGCGCAGTGTAAGAAAGCTATCGCCGAGTATAAGGAGATTCGCCCGGTGGTGCAGCATGGTGACATCTACCGTCTGCAGTCGCCCTTCGAACACAAGGGTCTCGCCTCGCTGATGTATGTCTCTACGGACAAGCAGAAGGCGGTGTGGTACTGGTGGAAGACGGAGACCTTTGTCAGCCAGCATCTGCCCGTGGTGAAGCTCGCCGGACTGGATCCTAACCGCCACTACCGCGTGCGTGAGCTGGATCGCATCGACAACGAACCTCTCTTCTGCGAAGGGAAGACTTATAGCGGTCAGCTGCTCATGGAGCAAGGACTAGACCTCCCTTATACCAACAAGGTCGACTATAACAAGCTCAACGATTGGGCTTCACGCGTGATCTACCTCGAAGCAGTAGATTGATCCTACCGCGGCCACAGGCCGTTTAGTTTTGCTTCGCCGGGTCACAGACCCATTAGTTTTGCTTCGCCTAATAGGCCTATTATGCCTATAATATTAATAAGGTAAAGCAATAATCAAAAGAGAAATCGCAGATACATTACCACCACGCTAGGTGAGCTTGTATCTGCGATTACTTTCTCTTAATTATTGGCCCATCAAGGGCTTTAGATCACGGATCCTTTAATCTCGCTGTTTTGTTATCTGGTAAGGAGTTGCGGAATCTGGCAGGTCTCGGTAGCTACGGGTACGCCAGCGGCTTCGAAGGCTTGGATCTTGCTTTCGGCGGTGCCGTTGCCTGAGGAGATGATTGCTCCGGCGTGACCCATCTGCTTGCCTGGAGGCGCGGTGCGTCCGTCGATGAACACGGCTACGGGTTTGGTGATATGCTCCTTGATATACTGTGCCGCCTTCTCCTCGGCGTCACCACCTATCTCACCGATGAGGACGATAGAGTCGGTGTCAGGATCATCCTGAAACTGCTGTAGCAGCTCTTCAAAGTAGAGACCCACCACGGGATCGCCACCCACACCCACGGCGGTGCTCTGTCCGATGCCCGCCTTGGTCAGATTGTCCACCACCTCGTAGGTCAGTGTGCCCGAGCGTGATATCACACCCGTGTGTCCCTTGAGGAAGATGTTCGTGGGCATGATACCCACCATGGATAGCTCGGGCGAGATCAGACCGGGGCAGTTGGGGCCGATGAGGTTAGCCCCCTTTGAGCGTACATACTCGTGCGCATAGGCAGCGTCCTGTACGGGCAGGCCCTCGGTGATGCAGACGATGAGCTGGATGCCCGCGTCAGCTGCTTCGATGATGGCGTCAGCGGCAAAGGCTGCTGGGACAAAGATCACAGAGGTGTTGGCTCCGGTAGCGATGACCGCGTCACGCACGGTGTTGAACACGGGGATGCCAGCGACCTGCTGTCCGCCCTTGCCGGGTGAGGTGCCCGCTACAACGTTTGTACCATATTGTTTCATTTTCTCGGCATGGAAACTGCCGTCGCGTCCGGTGATGCCCTGAACGAGCAGTCGGGTGTCGTGATTGATGAGGATGCTCATAATATATATAAGGTATAAGGGTTCTTAATGATTGGAAACGTTTGGTTAGAAAGAGATAGGGGGTTAGGCTCGCTTGAGTTGTTCACAGAGCTCCACCACCTTGTGTCCGGCGTCAGCCATCGTCGTGGCTACCACGCAAGGAGTGTCAGCTAGCAGGGCGCGACCTTCCTCCTGGTTGGTTCCGGTGAGACGGATGACCATTGGTGGTGTGGTGCCCATGATGCGGAACGCTTCGATCAAGCCACGCGCCACATCGTCACAACGGGTGATGCCGCCAAAGATATTGATCAGCACACAGCGTACATGTTCGTCAGCCATCAGGAGCTGCATGGCTTGGACAATCTTTTCGGGGTTAGAGCTACCGCCGATGTCAAGGAAGTTGGCTGGTTCGCCACCGTATAGCTTGATCATATCCATCGTAGCCATAGCCAGTCCGGCACCGTTGACCATGCAACCGATGTCGCCACCGAGGTTGACGTATGAGAAGCCGGCTTGCTTAGCTTGCAGCTCCTTCTGCTCATCAGCGGTGAGCTCGCGATACCGTTCCAGCTCCTTGTGACGGAAGAGGGCGTTGTCATCAAAGGTCATCTTAGCGTCGAGCGCCTCGAGGGTGCCTTCGGCGGTGGTCACCAGCGGATTGATCTCCAGCAGCGACGCGTCCTTCTCCTTGAAGAGGCGGTAGAGCTGCTTGACCACGGGTACGGCTTGCTTGACCAGGGCATAGTCGTCAAAGAGGGCAAACGCCACCTCGCGCGCCTTGGCATCGGTCACGCCGAGCAACGGATTGACTGGTATCTTGACGATGTCCTCGGGTGTCTCGCGTGCCACCTGCTCGATGTCCATGCCTCCCTTGCGTGAGAGCATGAAGATGGGCTGCTTGAGCTTGCGGTCAATGAGGATGGAGAGATAGTACTCGCTCTGTATGTTGGTGGCTGGGCATACGATGACGCGGTCCACGGTGAGGCCTTTGATGTCCATGCCGATGATCTTCTGGGCATGGGTGTAGGCTTCGTCGGCTGTGGTGGCGAGCTTCACGCCGCCAGCCTTACCGCGTCCTCCGATGTGCACCTGAGCCTTGACCACTACGCGCTCGGCGCCGAGGTCGTTATAGGCTTGCTTGGCTTCGTCGGCATTGTAGCATAGGATCTGCTTGCCCACGGGGATGTGATACTCGCTAAAGAGCTCTTTGGCTTGGTATTCATGTACTTTCATAGTGTATGGGTTTGATTGTTATGGCTTATTAGCTTCATGGGTGCGCTATTGGATGACAGCGCACCTTATGTGTGCAAAGGTAGTGTATTATTATCAATCAGCATAGCGAAGCGAAGGTTTTTTTGCGCCACAGGGACATTAACGCCCCTGTGGCGCAGCAAGACTACTCCCCCTGTGGGGGCGGCCATCCTTGATATATATATGGTGGGGCAGAGGATGGGTGACCTCTATACCTTGTAGGTCATAGATGCGGTGGTTATCCTCCGTGGTGCCGATGGGTACGATGCGTGCGATGCTTGTGGTGCCGTCGGCGTGGATGATGTTGGCCTTGGTGA
>CAVJZR010000086.1:0-5712 GCA_963654235.1 Bacteroidaceae bacterium
AAGGGCTTCGGACCGAATACTTATGCCCTTTTGAGTTTTAGCGGACAGCAATAAATCGAAATCGTTGAATCTTAGTCAAAGGTCTTTAAAAGACTTGGGCTATAAATAAAAAAACAAGTCTGAAAACTCCATATGGTAGTTTTCAGACTTGTTTTTATTTGGTCTTATGTTAGTTTACATTCCGTTCATTGCAAGTAGGAACTCCTCATTGTCACGTGTTCTCTCCATGCGGTCATGAATCGTATTCATAGCTTCAATTGAGTTCATATCAGATATAAACTTACGCATAATCCACATGCGATCGAGCGTGGTCTTGTCTTGTAAGAGATCATCACGACGTGTGCTAGATGCCACCAAGTTAACTGCTGGGAATATACGCTTATTGCTAAGAGAGCGGTCTAGTTGTAGCTCCATGTTTCCTGTACCCTTGAATTCTTCGAAGATAACTTCATCCATTTTGCTACCTGTATCAATCAAGGCTGTAGCAATGATAGTGAGTGATCCACCGCCTTCGATGTTTCGTGCTGCACCAAAGAATCGTTTGGGCTTTTGTAAGGCATTGGCATCCACACCACCAGTCAACACTTTGCCGCTAGCAGGAGCAACAGTGTTGTAAGCGCGAGCCAATCGAGTTATTGAGTCAAGGAAGATGACAACATCATGACCGCATTCTACTAAGCGCTTGGCTTTCTCCAAGACAATGCCCGCAATTTTTACATGGCGTTCGGCTGGCTCGTCAAATGTAGAAGCAATAACCTCGGCATTAACAGTTCGTGCCATGTCGGTTACTTCCTCAGGGCGTTCGTCAATCAACAGCATCATCAGATAGGCTTCTGGATGATTAGCGGCTATGGCATTGGCAATATCCTTCATCAAGATGGTCTTACCTGTCTTGGGTTGTGCAACGATGAGTGCACGTTGACCTTTACCGATAGGAGCAAATAAGTCTACAATACGAGTGCTAAGATTTGTGGTGCGCGGCTCTCCGCATAGACAATATTTCTCTTCGGGAAATAAAGGAGTGAGATGCTCAAATGGTATGCGGTCTCTAACTTCGTTTGGCTGACGTCCATTAATCTTGTCAATGCTTGTTAAAGGAAAATATTTCTCACCCTCTCTAGGAGGTCTAACATGACATTCTACAACATCACCGGTTTTTAATCCGTAATGCTTAATCTGATTAACAGATACATATACGTCGTCAGGAGATGATAGGTAGTTGTAGTCAGATGAACGCAAGAAACCATATCCATCAGACATAATCTCAAGTACGCCATTTGCTGTCACTACATCAGAGAAGTCGAATAGTGCTTCATCTTTGTTGTTGACAGGATTGGAAACAGGAATGTCTGCAGGCTGTGGGTGGAAAGTTGGACGATCGAGCATATCGAATGTTGGCATTGCCCCCTGATCCTCGATAGGAATGTCGTTGATAACGATAAAGTCGGTACCATCCCCAGGGTCGCCATCCCATACACCTATTTCGTTACTCTCCTCATATGGATTATCTTGATGATCCACTTGTTTATTACATTTGGCTTGTAACTGTTCTAATAGATTGCTACTGATTGGTTCTTCGTTTTCAGGTGAATCGCCTTTGTTTTGCATAGCTATTTGCTGAGCAATAAACTCGGGAACATCTGAAGTAACATTTGGAATGTCTGCCTTGGGGTCTTCTGCCTCAATGGCTTCAGAACTAGAAACGTCATCCGTGTTATTTGTTTCAATTTCGTCTTGTTGCTGACGCGCTTTGATGGCAGCTTCTGCCTTTGCAATAGCCTCTAGTTCAGCCTTTGATTTACGTCCTCTGTGTTTGGGGATAGACGCAAGAATTTCTTCTGGAGTCTTATTTTCGATTTCTTCTTCAGTTACTTCAGGAGATTCAGGTTCATTCGTGTTCAGATTATTAAAAAGTGAAGGCTGGATAGGAGAAGAATGTTTTTTTACTTCAAGTCTTTCTCCTTCTGCTCCTTTGACAGAGTAAACGTGATCCGTGTCTTTTTTTGTTATCCTTATACGCTTCCTTTTAGTTGTACCTTGAAGCTCGCTCTTATCGCTTTGACTCAAGATGGTATCAATGATAGCATCCTTATTGGCGTCGCTATTTACAGAAATGCCAAGTTTTTGCGCGATATCTCCTAATTCGGAAATATCCATAGTCAATAATTCTTCTTTGCTTAACATATATAAATATGTATAATCGAGTATGATTTTGATGTTTTTCCGTTTCGTAGGGGAACCGAAACGATTTGTATTCTAAATACATATGCAAAGGTACACAAATTTATTTATAACACTATAATGATGATAAAGAAATTTGTTATTTAACATTTGTTTAATGCTCTATGATTAGCCTATTGATAAGTTTTAGTATATTTGCATATTAAAACAGGCTGCGCTTGGTGCGTTATAAGTGCCTTGTACTTGGAAGCCACAACATACATTCTCTTACATACAATACATTATCGGAAGATGAGACAAATTCGCTTTTACATTGTAATATTCTTTATTTTTATTTTTGCACTTCCTTCTCATGCAGTGTTGCAAGAGGATTCTTTGAAGAATTCATTAGCGGTATTGCGCCATGAGCTTATATCGTATCATTATCAACTCAACGAGCGGCTGAATCAAACAAAACTCATGAATAGCCGTATCACTGAGCAAATACAAGGTATAACCCAGAATTCTGCCCAAATATCTTTAATGTTGTATTCTCAAAAAACAGAGAATGTCTTTGATTTAACGTATGCTTGCCATCAAGCCACCGAGCTCTATAAAAGTTTCGAGGAGAAAACACGTCCTTTCCACTCACTAATTGAGCAAAGCAATCAAGACATAGCACGATATGACTCCCTTATTAATGCTCTAAGCACGATGTACACTACGGGTATGAATCAACAAGAAGTGACAGATCGTAATGTGTGTTTGACTTTGGCGGTAAGTATCAAGCGAATGTTGATAGAAAATAATCAAAATTTCCAAGAGTTCATTCAATATTATAAGTATTCGCACCAACAACTCAAGGCTCTCAACGACTACGCTCAGAAACGATACCAAGTAATCCAAAGCGATATATTTGAAGATTCGGGTGAAAACTACCTCCTTTTCCTTTCTCATATCCGTTACTATTTTATGCAAATGGGTACGGCTATCACTGAGAAATACATTCCTCAGCAAAAAGTCAGATCACAATGGGACGCAAGATGGATATATCTTCTCCTTTCGATGGTGTTGTTTTATGGTCTTTTAGCAATCCTAGTCAATTACTTAAGCATGAAGTATTTGCTTCCTTATCTATTTAGATTAGGTAAATTCCAGCATCGCCGTGAAACGATATTGTCCAAACGGACGTGTATCATTATGAATGGATCAGTGATAACGTTTGGTATAGCTCTACTTTTAATTCGTTTTACAGCGACCTCCAATTTCGTGTATATGACCACAGGACTACTTCTTGAGTTTACGTGGTTGCTGGCCGTAATCCTTGCTTCGCTTTATTTGCGTGTCAACGGAGAACAATTACAAAGTACATATCGGCTTTATTACCCAATAGCTTTTATGGCTTTTGTGGTGATTGCGTTTCGTATCGTTTTGATACCAAATGTTTTCGTTAATTTCCTTTTACCTCCATTGTTGTTGCTTTGTACCATTTGGCAAGCTCGAGTGTTGAAGAAAAGAAAGCAAAGTATCATGAAATATGATATGTACCTAGGGTATATAACGTTATTAGTATTCGTCTTTTCTACGATTACATCATGGCTTGGATATACTTTGCTTACAGTGTTGCTAATTATTTGGTGGATGATTCAGCAAGCATGCATACTGACTATCGCTTGTGTTCACGATTATTTGGCTCATTATAGAGATGTGCATCATCTAAAAGAAAAACCTGTAAACAAGGTTTGGATGTTCCGTTTGCTCTATTTCGTGTTATTGCCTTCAGCGATGACCATATCATTTATTATTTCTATTTATTGGGCAGCTGACGTTTTCAATCTCAGCGATCTCACTTGGAAGATATACATCACATACTTGATAGATACAGATAATTTCAAATTGAGTATTTTTGCTGTTACGCTAGTCGTTGTTCTTTGGTACATATTCAATTATGTGAACCATACTGCAAAAGCAATTATCCGCTTAGTCTTAGAACAACGAGATCCTACAACGGCAGCATCAAGAGGAGTTATGGTTATCAACGTGGTGCAAATCATTATTTGGGGTACATGGTTGATGATAGCTTTATCTTTGTTCAAGGTCAATAACACATGGCTGGTAGTCGTGTCTGGCGGTTTGTCAACCGGTATTGGTTTTGCCATGAAGGATATCTTGGAAAACATTTACTATGGAGTTTCTTTGATGGCTGGCCGTATTAAGATAGGCGATTATATCGTTTGTGATGGCATCCGTGGTAAGGTTTCAAGTATTAGTTACACCTCAACCATGCTTGAAGCTATAGACGGGTCTGTGATTGCATTTCAGAATTCGCAACTCTTTACCAAGAATTATAAGAATATGACTAAGAATCATGGTTATGAATTGGATATTCTTGAAGTGGGAGTGGCTTATGGTACAAATATTAAGGAGTGTCAACGCTTATTGGTTGAGGCCATTATGAAATTGCCTTGCATCTATAAGAAGAAGGGCGTAAGAGTCGTATTGAAAAGTTTTGATGATAGCGCCATCACTCTCAAAGTGCTAGTTTGGGTAAATGTGCTGACTCAATATGGCGATGATGGTACGGTAATGGAATGTATATATCAAACGTTGACCGACAATCATATAGAGATACCATTCCCTCAGCGCGAAGTGAAAATTCTTAATCAGACAACTTCAGAAAAGGATAAATAGAGTATACTTTAGAAAATATATAATTATGTCACAACCCATATTTATTGCAGGTCCGTGTGTTATAGAGTCGGCAGAATTGCTTGATATTGTGGCCCAAGAATTGGTACGTATTAACGACAAGTACGGAATAGATGTTATTTTTAAGGCGTCGTTTGATAAAGCTAATCGAACCTCTTTACATTCTTTCCGAGGACCTGGTTTAGAGAAAGGGCTTCAGATGCTGCAAGATGTAAAAGATAAGTATCATCTTCGGCTTCTTACCGATATCCATGAAAGCTATCAAGCTCAACCTGTAGGAGAAGTTGTAGATGTGGTTCAGATACCAGCTTTCCTTTGTCGTCAAACTGATTTGTTGGTGGCGGCAGCTCATACAGGTAAGGTTGTTAATATCAAGAAAGCACAGTTTCTTGCTGGAACAGATATGCAATATGCTGTTAATAAGTGTTACGAGAGTGGGGCAGATGAAGTGTGGCTTACAGAACGAGGAAATAGTTTTGGATATCATAATCTAGTAGTTGATTTTCGTAATATCCCCGATATGCTCCAAATTGTGCCTACAGTGGTTATGGATTGTACTCATAGTGTACAGCGC
The DNA here is from genome assembly GCA_963654235.1 of Bacteroidaceae bacterium. Classification (GTDB taxonomy): domain Bacteria; phylum Bacteroidota; class Bacteroidia; order Bacteroidales; family Bacteroidaceae; genus Prevotella. The sequence continues at coordinate 5,444 of CAVJZR010000086.1, forward strand.
CCAAGCGCGGGAGATGGTAAGACTGTAGGAGATCGTAAGTTTGTTCCTGCTATGGCATTGGCAGCAAAGGCTTTTGGAGCAACAGGTTATTTCTTTGAGGTGCATCCTGATCCAGACCAAGGACTGTCAGATGCAGCCAATATGTTGGAATTGTCAAAATTGGATAATCTGATAGGAAAGTTATTAGTTTAGCTTTACACTAATGCTTACTATTTATAATTAGGGTCTGCTAATTAACTCCGAGTGCGCAAACTTGTGGAGCGATAAAA
>CAVJZR010000087.1:0-5616 GCA_963654235.1 Bacteroidaceae bacterium
CCCACCATATATATATCAAGGATGGGAAAAAAGGGTCACAGACCCATTAGTCTCAAAGGGAACGTGCAGTGAGACACTGCACCCACTACCTACGGCGAAGCGAGACTAAACGGCCTGTGGCCGCTGTGCGGCGAAGCGAGACTAAAGGGTCTGTGACCCCTTACAATGTGCAAGGTAAAAGCGTGGAAAAAGCGTCAAAGTGAAAGATTAGCCAAAAAAGAAGAAAATAAAAATTGGAAAATCTTATGGAGATTGTTACAAAAGCATTACTTTTGCAATTGGTAAGCAAGAAGCGATACCATCAAAAGAGTATTCATCACATATGCCCGACACAAAGCAGAGTAACCACCATCATGGGATGACCACCATCCACTTCACCAAGATGCATGGCGCCGGTAACGATTATATCTACGTCGACACCGACCGCTACCCCATCGCCGACCCATCTGAGGCAGCTAAGCTATGGAGCCAACGCCACTTCGGCATCGGCAGCGACGGTCTGGTGCTCATCTCTAAGGTCGATGGCGAGCCTGCAGAGGAAGCCCACTATCGCATGCGCATCTTCAACGCGGATGGCTCTGAAGCGATGATGTGCGGCAACGCCAGCCGGTGCATAGGCAAGTATCTCTATGACAAAGGGCTCACCCACCACACCACGATATATCTCCACACGCTCTCGGGCATCAAGATCCTGGAGCTCCACCTCGGCGAGGATGGCACGGTGGATGAGGTAACGGTGGATATGGGCACACCCGAGGAGCTACCCACACAGCCCCACCATCACCCCGAGGAGCTACCCACGGCGGGTATCCACGTCTCGATGGGCAACCCCCACTACGTCAGTTTCCTTAACGACACGCCCTCACCCCCCGATACCTACACCCTCAGCGACGCGGACCTCACCCGCATAGGCTCTGCCTTGGAGCATGACGCCGCGTGGCCCGACGGATGTAACATCGAGATAGCATGGCTCACCGCACCTAACACGCTTAGGATGCGCGTATGGGAACGCGGCTCAGGTATCACCCTGGCATGCGGCACAGGTGCATGCGCCACCGCAGTGGCTTCCATCATCAGCGCACGATGCCGACGAGACCTGCCCGTAAACATCGACATGGACGGCGGCACCCTGCACATCGAATATAGCAGCAACGGACACGTCATGATGACTGGACCCGCTCGCTTTGCATACGAAGGAGAAATAAACATATAACACGAACAAGCGTGCGCTCTAACCAGCGTGCGCTTTTTTAGTCTCGCTGCGCCTCACACGGCCACAGGCCGTTTAGTCTCGCTGCGCATAAAGAACAAAAAAAAGGGTTCATAACCCTATATATATAATAAGGTGTAAAAAAAGACTAATGGGTCTGTGACCCTAAGGTATAAAAAGACAAAAGGGTCTATGACCCTAAGGTATAAAAAAAAGAATAACGGGTCCACAAAAAGACTAAAGGGTCTGAGCCCCCAAAATAAGAAAGATATGGCACTGATTAACGAACATTTCCTCAAGCTACAGAAGAGCTACCTCTTTGCAGACGTAGCCAAGCGCGTCAACGCATATAAAGCCACTCATCCCGGCGCCGATGTGATATCCCTCGGCATTGGTGACGTCACCCAGCCTTTGGCTCCCGCCGTCATCGAAGCCATGCACCAAGCCACCGACGAGATGGCCTCAGGCAATACCTTCCACGGCTACGGCCCCGAGAACGGATACCAGTGGCTCAGAGAAGCCATCGTGAAGAACGACTTCCTACCGCGCGGCATACATCTGAGCGAGGACGAGATCTTTGTCAACGACGGAGCCAAATCGGACACGGGTAACATCGGCGAGCTGGTTCGTTGGGACAACTCCATGGCTGTGACCGACCCTATCTATCCCGTCTATGTCGACTCGAACGTGATGAACGGTCGTGCCGGACGCTTCGAGAACGGCGCCTGGACCAACGTCACCTACATGCCCTGCAACGAAGGCAACCAGTTTATCCCACAGCTGCCCGACCACCGCGTGGACATGATCTACCTATGCTATCCCAACAACCCCACCGGTATGACGCTCACCCGTGACCAGCTACGTCAGTGGGTCAACTATGCGCTGAAGAACGATAGCATCATCTTCTACGACGCAGCTTACGAAGCATACATCCAGGACCCCGACATCCCCCACTCTATCTACGAGATACGTGGCGCACGGAAGGTAGCCATCGAGTTCCACTCCTACTCTAAGACCGCCGGCTTCACCGGTATACGTTGCGGATACACCGTGGTGCCTCACGAGCTCACCGCCGCCACCCTTGACGGCAAGCGCATCGAGCTCAACCCGCTATGGGACCGCCGCCAGTGTACCAAGTTTAACGGCACCAGCTACATCTCGCAGCGCGCAGCCCTTGCCACCTACTCACCCGAGGGCAAGGCTCAGGTAAGATCTACCATCCAATATTATATGGAAAACGCTCGTCTCATGCGAGAGGCCTTCCTCAAAGCCGGGCTCACCGTCTACGGAGGACAGAACGCCCCCTATCTCTGGGTCAAGACACCTGAGGGAGTCTCGAGCTGGGACTTTTTCCAAGACCTGTTGTTCCGCGCACAGGTGGTATGCACCCCAGGCGTGGGCTTCGGTCCGGCAGGCGAGGGCTACGTGCGCTTCACCGCCTTTGGCAACCGGGAGGACATCCTCCGCGCCCTGGAGCGTATCATCACGCTGTTCTAATATAAAGAAAAGGTAAAAAGGTTTTTCAACATACATAACAACTATGAGTTTAAGATTCCAAGCTGTTGCAGAGGCCAGCAAGAAAAAGCCTCTATCAGTAGAGACACCTACCGAGCGTCCAAGCGACTTCTTCGGTAAGAAAGTGTTCAACCGTCAGAAGATGTTCAGATATCTTCCAGCCGACGTTTATCGACAGCTCACCGACGTCATCGACAACGGCACACCGCTCAACCGCGACATCGCCGACGCCGTAGCCGCCGGAATGAAACAATGGGCCATGGAGAACGGTGTGACCCACTACACCCACTGGTTCCAACCTCTCACCGAAGGCACTGCCGAGAAGCACGATGCCTTTGTAGAGCACGATGGCAAAGGCGGCATGCTCGAACGCTTCTCAGGTAAGCTACTTGTGCAGCAAGAGCCCGACGCCAGCTCGTTCCCCTCTGGCGGTATCCGTAACACCTTCGAGGCTCGCGGCTACTCGGCTTGGGATCCCACATCTCCCGTGTTCATCATCGACGACACCCTCTGCATCCCAACAATCTTTATCTCATACACGGGCGAAGCGCTCGACTATAAGGCTCCTTTGCTCCGCGCCCTACGTTCAGTGAGCGAGGCTGCAGCCAGCGTATGCCGCTACTTTGACCCTAACGTGAAGAAGGTCACCAGCAACCTGGGATGGGAACAAGAATACTTCCTCGTGGACGAAGCCCTCGTAGCAGCACGCCCCGACCTCGTCCTCACCGGCCGCACCCTCATGGGTCACGACTCGGCTAAGAACCAGCAGATGGACGACCACTACTTCGGAACCATCCCTGAGCGCGTACAAGCCTTCATGAAGGATCTTGAGATCAAGGCCCTTGAGCTCGGCGTGCCCTGCAAGACACGTCACAACGAGGTAGCTCCCGGACAGTTTGAGCTCGCTCCTATCTTTGAAGATTGTAACCTCGCCGTAGACCATAACATGCTCCTGATGAGCCTCATGCGCAAGGTGGCACGTCACCACGGCTTCCGCGTGTTGCTACATGAGAAGCCTTTCGCTGGCATCAACGGTAGCGGTAAGCACTGTAACTGGTCACTCTCTACCGACACCGGCACGCTGCTCCACGCTCCTGGCAAGACTCCTGAGGAGAACCTCCGCTTCCTGGTCTTCATCGTAGAGACCCTCATGGGTGTATATCGCCACAACGGTCTGCTCAAGGCGTCTATCATGAGCGCCACCAACGCACACCGTCTGGGCGCCAACGAGGCACCTCCAGCCATCATCTCTTCATTCCTTGGCAAGCAGGTGAGCGACCTCTTGGAAAAGCTCGAGGCTTCATCTAACAGCGAGCTGCTCCGTATGGAGGGCAAGAGCGCCGTAAGCTTTGACCTCCCACAGATCCCCGATATCGTCAAGGACAACACCGACCGTAACCGTACCTCACCATTCGCCTTCACTGGTAACCGCTTCGAGTTCCGCGCCGTAGGTTCCAGCGCCAACTGTGCTTGCGCCATGATCGTGCTCAACACCGCCGTGGCTGAAGCCCTCAACGACTTCCATCGCCGTGTGGACGCTCGCATCGCCGAGGGTGACGACAAGAACACCGCTCTGCTCACCGTCCTCCGTGAGGACATCAAGACCTGCAAGCCTATCCGCTTTGACGGCAACGGCTACAGCGACGAGTGGGTGGAAGAGGCTAAGAAGCGCGGCTTGGACTGCGAGACCTCTTGCCCCGTAGTGTTTGAGCGTTACCTCGATGACGCATCGGTGAAGATGTTCGAATCTACCGGCGTCCTCTCACGCACCGAGCTCGAAGCTCGCAACGAGGTCAAATGGGAGACCTATACCAAGAAGATTCAGATCGAGGCGCGCGTCATGGGCGATCTCTCGATGAACCATATCATCCCCGTAGCTACCCACTATCAGAGTCAGCTGGCTAAGAACGTACAGAGCCTCGTGGAGGTCTTCGGCAAGGACGAAGCCCTCAAGCTCTCTGAACGCAACGTCAAGCTCATCCGTGAGGTGTCTGAACGCACCCAGCGCATCGAGACGGGCGTAGAGGAGCTGATCAACGCACGTAAGGTGGCCAACAAGATCACCGACGAGCACCAGCGCGCCATCGCCTACCACGACACCGTGGCTCCTAAGATGGACGCCATCCGATATGAGATAGACAAGCTCGAGCTCATCGTCAGTGACGAGCTCTGGACGCTGCCTAAGTATCGCGAGATGCTCTTCGTCTAAGCTACAGAACGTTTAAAAGTAGTAACACCATGCGTGTGCCCCGTGCGGCATGCGCCTACACAGAAGACAATATAACATAATATTTTATGTTTGTAATTGTTTGCCCAACGCTCTGTAGCGATACACGGCTGGGCATGATTATCAAAAAAAAAAATTTAATGTCGGGTGCTTAGCGAAGCCCACTGCAATTGAGAAGCGCTGTCAGTGATGATAGCGCTTTTTTAGTCTCGCTTCGCCCCCACGGACCCTTTAGTCTCGGGGTCACAGCGGTCACAGACCGTTTAGTCTCGCTTCGGGGTCACAGACCCTTCTGTCTCGCTGCGCCGGGGTCACGGACCCATTAGTCTCGCTGCGCCGCATATAGTGGGTGCAGTGTCTCACTGCACATTAAACAAAAATGCAATGATTGCGACGTGAGACACGTCGCCCACTAATACTAATTGGTACCCCAGCTGGGGATAACGCACTCCCTTTGAAAGGCTTCACTGCATTGCCAAACAAGGACATAGTGCCTCCCGGTATCCTTCGTTTAAGGTTGCCGGATACGCAAAGTTGTATTCCCAAACGAGGTATATGAAGAGACGGAAGGGAAGGTATGGCAGAGAAAAATAAATTGATTTCTGAGAAAAAATAAATTATTTCTCAGCAGAAATCAATTTATTTTTTGTTTTGCAATAGGCGT
>CAVJZR010000088.1:0-5207 GCA_963654235.1 Bacteroidaceae bacterium
TTGAAGTTGCGAAGTTCATCGATCGTCAAAACCAAAGCGTACAAAAACGCCTTTATTATATGTATGTCCGCCCCACCTTCGCCCACTTGGGGGCTTTCGGTATGATGGCAGACGCTACAAAGTTAATAAATTTACCTAAGAGTAAAACTAAAAATGTTCATTTTCTTTTCAAATTCTAGGTCGTTCCTAAACATTATTAGATGAGCGAAGAACCGAATCGCAGCTTTACATGGCTCAGTAAATCCTTTCAAATCCCCCGAACAACATTTTGCCATGTCAGAAATAAAGATTAATTTTGCAACGGAACATCAAGAGTGACTCCCTACGAGTCTGCCAACCGAGCGATGACAAGCCGCGGTGGAATAGAGATGTGAAGCATAATTACTTAAAAATTACTGTCATGAAACAAGCCTTAAGCATTCCATCGGCTTATAATGCCGAATCCCCAACACAGTTTTCACGTATTGTTCTTAACCAGCCGCATGCCTCAGTAGAAGGGTTGTACAATCCTCAGTTGAGCTATTGGGACATTGATGAGCGTTTTCTCAATGAGGTGGTTGTCAAGTGGACCGATTGGCATACCGACTTCCTGTTTCATCGCGTACAGAGCGAATGTGTCCGCACCGTCAGGTTCCCGTATTCGCGTTTCATCGTTGATGCGGAGCGACTTTGGAATGACCCTCTAGAAGAGGAAGGCCAAGGCATCGTGTATAAGCGTTTCGCTGATTACACCCGCCAAGTGCCTCAGTCGGCTCAACGCCATTTGGAACAATTATGGAAAGACCACCAAGCCCAGTTGTGCGCGCAGCTCCGTCCTGACGCTTTGCTTCTTGACTGCCATTCGTTCCCATCTGACCTCAGCGATGTGGATATCTGTATCGGCTGGAATGAAGATTGGTCCAAACCTAGCCTGCAAGTCATAGCATCTGTGGCCAACCGCTTTGAGGATTACGGATATAAGGTGGGGCTGAACACGCCTTATAGCAATTCGATGACACCATCATGCGACTTCCAATACAAGTCAATGATGATAGAAGTAAATAAGCATACGTATCTGAAGCCTCATTCCATCGAACTGCTAACGCATGGCAATAAGTTATCAGACGTTATGTCATCAGTGATAGAAGAGCTAAGCATATAGCCCCCTTAAAAGTTAATAAAAGATGAAAGAAAGAATACAAGAGCTCTTGACCATGCTGAACAAGGGCATATACGAGAAGGAAAACGAGATTGCGCTGTCGTTGCTTGCCGCTATTGCAGGCGAAAGCATCATCTTGCTAGGCCCTCCTGGTGTGGCCAAGAGTATGGTGGCGAGACGGCTGAAAGATGCATTCAAGGATGCTCGCTCCTTCGAGTATCTTATGTCGAGATTCTCCACGCCTGACGAAATCTTCGGTCCTGTCAGCATCAGCAAACTGAAGACCTCTGACGATTATGAGCGATCCACCGATGGTTATCTGCCCACTGCCGATGTGGTATTCCTTGATGAGATATGGAAAGCAGGACCAGCCATACAGAACACGTTGCTGACCGTCATCAACGAGAAGCAGTTTCGCAATGGTAACAAGGTTATGCACTTGCCCCTCAAACTGCTCATTGCCGCCAGCAACGAACTGCCTACCCAGGGTGAAGGCCTGGAAGCGCTATGGGATCGATTCATCATCCGCCTAGAAAGCAAGAGCATAAAGCAGGAGGACAACTTCGACAAGATGCTCCTTGACAATAGTACGGAAGACGTTAGCGTGCCTAAACGACTACAGATTGGCAATGCCGAGTATGCCAAATGGAGCAAAGCCATTGATGGTATAGGGATCAACAGGGATGTGCTTAGCGCCATCCACCAAATCCGTCGGTCGCTACGATCTGTGACTATCGATGGCACGGATGAGCGTAGGGTGGTGTATGTGAGTGATCGCCGTTGGAAAAACATCATCCGTCTGCTCAGAGCATCGGCCTTTCTACAGGATAAGGAAGAGGTGGGTGTGGACGACATGTTGTCCATCTACCATTGCTTGTGGCAAGAACCAGAGGAGCGTGACGAGATACGGCGATTGATCATCAGAAGCATCTTCGCCTCGTTCGGTGACCGCTTAGAGGAGATGAAACGCACATTGGCTGAAGATATCAAGATTGCTCGGGCGGCAAGAGCTGCCAATCGCATCTCTAGTCGTAAGCTGGAACGTGATGCGGATAAGCAACTTTACAATCAGTTCTACTATAAACTCGCCGACTATGAAGAAGGCGAATGTTACATCTTTGCTCGCGACTATCAGTCGTTGCCACAGCATGGTGAAGATGATACGCAAGGTATACTCTATCAAGACAAGAAGCGTAAGAACGTTTCGATCATCCGAAGCTATGAAGGCACAATGGGTGCCCCCATCGGTTCGTCACCTATCATGCTCAATCGGGATGACAATCATGTGTATATCTTTGGCGAGATGTACACGATAGAGAAGGCTGCCGAGGCCTCCCTTCCTTTGGATGCTGAAGCCAATGATAGCGGACGCAACTATGAAAGGGAGTTTGATTCGCTTGCTGATGACTTAAGGATGCTAGATAAGAAAATCAAAGAGAACATCTTTGTAGCTGATGAAGACAAACTGCGCGTTGACGAGTATCTACGTGAGCTATATCGCAACATCGCCTTTACGCGTCAGGATGTTCAAAAACTGTACGATTGATGACCGATTTCAGTAGGGGAGAGACTTATCTCAAAGCCTTCACGCAAGACTTTGGTGGACGTAAGGCGGATGTGGCACGCTTTATCAATATGCTCGAGGTGTTCTGCGATACAGGCGAGATAGCTGGTCGTGGCGTGGCATGGCCCGAGGATAGACCATGGCTAGAGTACACAGACCCGCTCATGCAGTACCTTGTGAAGCTCATGAGTGATCCTGAGATCAAGGTGCGCGTATTGACCAGTCGCACCTGTGCCAAAGTGTTTTTCTCTACAGTAGGCCGGTTTATCATTGACGTCATGCACCATCAGGCGTTCCTGTCCCAATGTCTGCGTGTTGAGGCGCGTGGCATGAAAGAGGTCGAAGAACTTAGTGAAGGTGACCAGCGCCATTGGCAGAACTTGATCACATCTATAGGCGAGAAACGTGACGAGGATGGATTTGATAGCGAGTTCCATAAGCGCATGGCCAGTCAGGGCGTTAGTCAGATGCATAAGGAGAAGTTGATAGACGACTGGTGTAAGGCCGTCAATGAACATCTCCGAAAGGAAGAGCAGAAGCACATCACGTCGTGTGGTAGCAGCTTGGAGCAGAATCTCAACCGCATGCTGTCGGATGTCAACAAGACCATGCAACGTGAAGGCATCTCTGATGAACAGGCAGTGCAAGCGTGGAAGATGATCAATGGCCGTTGGACGGAAACTGAGTTTATGCGGAAGTTGAGCGACGTGCGGCTACAGGAACGTTTCCCACAACTGCAAGAAGTGGTGATGAAGATGGGCCGCGTGGCTGATTCTAACGGAAAGGACCGATTGGCCATAACCAATGGACAGAGCATGAAGATCAGCCATTCTTCGGGTAACGACATCACGGGTATCACTATCGGCTCCGACCTAGGAAGCCTGTTGCCCATAGAGTTGGCAACCTATGCCGATGCAGACATGGAAGATATCTTCTATTATCGTTATACAAGGCATCGTCTACAGACTTTCGACTATAAATCGAGAATAGCCAAACCCTCACGCCGACTCAGTTTTGTACATGCACGTAGGGTAGGGCCGATGATTGTATGCGTAGATACCTCTGCTAGCATGTTTGGCCCACCGCAACGCATCATCTCCTCACTGCTATCTCTGTTAGAGGAGAAAGCCGAAGTGTTGCAGCGTGATTGCTATCTTATTGATTTCTCCGTAAACGTGAAAGCCATTGATCTCAAGCTCCGTGTGAAGCAAAACCTCTATGAGAGTATCGGATTGAAGAAAGAAGATGCGCAGTTTAAGAAAGGACAAGTGCCTTTCATCGGCGGAGGCACGGACGCCCACGGTATGATGGATGCCACCTTCCAGATGCTTGACAACGAAGGTGATGCTTATGTCAATGCCGATGTGCTATGGATCTCCGACTTCCTTATACCATTAGCCAGGAAGGAAGTCATCAGTCAAATGCAAGCTTATCGAAAGACGGGCACACGATTCTATGGCCTCTGCATACGCCCAGCAGGAGAGAAAGGCTCCGATTGGACGCCTTATTTCGATAAGATTTACAACATAGAATATCGAACTGTCAAGAAATATTAACCCTGACATATACATCGTGGTGCTACATTATATATCTGCTCGTTATTAATGAGGCCCCAATGATAATACCTTATTTATAATATATATAGGATTAAGCATAAAGGTTCTCCTATGGAGGACATAGTTCCACAAAACGAAAACATAGTTTTTCCGATGTCATATTTATCGTCTTACAATAAAGAACAACCCCTTTCATATTGAGAAATAAATTATTCTTCGGCAGAAAATAATTTATTTCTCTAGCAAAAACAATTTATTTTTAGATGAGAAAGTATCTTTATCAAAGCGTCAAACCTATGAGCAGAAACTTCTAAAGAGCATATACTTGTAGACCGAAGACATCTTGCGCCATGACACTATAACCATTTCCTCATCTCTTTAATCCCATCAGTAGCCAGCTCATCCCTCTACCTAATATGTATATTGGTCCCATTATGCCCGCCAGTTCATTCCCCGCCGTCTAATATGCCTATTATGCCTACCAATCCCTACCCATCCCCCAAAAAACAGCCTATTCCCTTGATCTAAATCAAAAATCCGTTAAAATCCGCATATTTTTCGAAAAAACTTTCCCCAAACTCTTGCGTGAATGGATTTTTCGCATTACCTTTGCACTCGCTTTTGAAAACGAGGCCAACGCCAAGAGCCAAGCCGACGGGAGTAGGGAGCATGAAGAAAGAGTTCTTTGAAAAGATTACATAAACAGAGAAGTAGTACAAGAAGCAAGTGCTAAAGACCTCAGGTCTAAGGCATTTGGGTAAAAAACGAACCGATCGATTTTCTTTTAGAAAAAAGACAGGTAAACCTTCAAGTACATCTGGAGCGTCCTAAGCACAGAGCAAACACTTGTCTTCGAGTCGTTTCTTCACTGAGGCGAACGCAAGACTAAAAAATATTTTACAATGGAGAGTTTGATCCTGGCTCAGGATGAACGCTAGCTACAGGCTTA
>CAVJZR010000089.1:0-5187 GCA_963654235.1 Bacteroidaceae bacterium
GGGCTTCGGACCGAACTCTTATGCCCTTTTGAGTTTTACCGGACAGCAATAATAATAAAAGGACTCTTCATGCCAATGCCTTTCTCGCCACCCCTTATGTGGTTACGCATTGACGTGAAGAGCCCATATAATAAAGAATAATCTTGGATGAGTGTAAGACGCACCAAGATGTAGCTAGGGGCTAGATTACTTTACACGTAGTTTCATTGCAAATGGCTGTCCGGCCTTTGTGCTATTAGCAGGTAGCGTCACCGTCACGCTAGAACCATTTACTTTAGTCTTCAGCTTCTTGTTGTTTGATAACAATATCACTTGTCCCTTGGGTAGGTTGTTGCTCCATGAGATAGTGGAAGGAGCTGCCTCGTTAGCTTGTGGCAAGTAGATGGCATATAGGTACTTGCCATCTTTAGAAGCTGTGAACCAAACGCTCTTGTCGTTATATACCGGTGTGATGGTGGTGTTGTAGATGGCTTCTCCGTTCGCCTTTAGCCATTTACCAATTGCCTGCAAACGTTCTACGGCTTCGGGCTGAATGAGTCCCTGTGGGGTGGGGCCTACGCCGAGAACCAGATTGCCACCTTTCGCAACGATCTCTACCAACGTGCCAATCACCTTCTCGGGTGTTTTCCATGTAGGATGGTTGACATATCCCCAGTCGTTGCTCAACGGGATACAACTCTCCCATGGGAAAGTTAATTGAGTTTCAGGGATGGTGCGTTCAGGTGTTTGGTAGTTTTCGTATGGACCATGAATGGTTCGGTCTACCATAATCAATCCCGGCTGATGGCTACGTCCCATTGCAGCAATCTTGGGCATATCTATATCTTGGTTGTTTTCCTTGCATACCCATCCTCCATCAAGCCATAGGATATCCACCTTTCCATATCGTGAAAGGATCTCTTCCATCTGATTGTAAACGAAAGTCTTGTAATTGTTCCATCTCCATGGCCATTTCTTGATGTCGTAATTGACGTTGCGACCTCTCTTCGTTGGATATACATCCCACCAATAGTCCTGTGAATGCCAGTCGGGCTTAGAGAAATAGGTTCCAATCATGAAACTCTTTTCTCTGAAGGCGTCAAGCACATATTTAAGAACGTCACGCTTTGGATTGTCCTTGAACGCATGGTGAGCGATGGAGAAATCGGTGTATTTGCTATCAAACATACAGAAACCGTCATGATGCTTGGTGGTAAAAATCATGTATTTCATACCTGCGTCATTGAGCACCGATGCCCATTGTTGTGGATCAAACTGGGTAGGGTTGAACTGATCCGCCTGTCCCCAATACCAATCTTTGTATTGTTGGAAGGTCTGTGTGGTGTCACGGGTGATCCAATCTTCGTCACAGATTGACCATGACTCTACTATGCCAGGCACACTGTACAGTCCCCAGTGCAAGAGCACGCCGAACTTGAGGTCCTGCCATTGGTGAAGCTTGTTAACCACTTGCTGATCAGTAGGCCATTCGTAGGTCTTACTGCGCTCGTACACGTCTCCTTGAGCAAATGCGGAGGCCACGGCCATCGCAGCAACGAATAGAGCTAATAATGATTTTCTCATAAAATAGTTAGGTATAAGTTATTATTAATGATTGTCTGATGGTATGACCTATTGTTTCACTTGCTTCATGCTGAGGCTGATACGTGAACGATTATAGTCGATATCTGTAACCTTGACGCTGACGTGCTGGTGAAGACTGACCACGGTGGTGGGGTCAGAGACATACTTGTTGGCTAGTTGCGAGATATGCACCAAGCCATCTTGATGAACGCCAATGTCTACAAACGCCCCAAAGTTTGTGATATTGGTAACAATACCGGGAAGAATCATCCCCACTTGTAGGTCTTGAATCTCGTGTATATCATCCGCAAACTTGAAGGCTTCAAGCTGTTGGCGTGGGTCTCTGCCGGGTTTGTCGAGCTCTTCCATGATATCTTTGAGCGTAGGCAGTCCCACCTTGTCGGTTACATAACGTTTGATATCAATAGCTTGTTGTTTCTGCTTGTTGCTCACTAGTTCTGAGATGGAACATCCAGCATCCTTTGCCATTTGCTCAACAAGGGCGTAGCTCTCGGGATGGACAGCGGTGTTGTCAAGCGGATTGGTAGCATGTGGTATGCGTAAGAAGCCAGCGCATTGTTGGGAAGCGATGTTGCCCAGTCGTGGAACCTTTTTCAGTTGTGTTCTTGAGGTGAATGGTCCATTGGCATTACGATAATCAACGATGTTTTTAGCCAAAGCTTTTCCCAGTCCACTCACGTATGTGAGGAGGTGAACGGAAGCGGTGTTGAGATTTACACCTACTTGATTCACACAGCTTTCGGTGGTTATGTCCAATGATTGCTTTAGTTTGCTTTGGTCCACATCGTGCTGGTACTGCCCCACGCCGATGCTTTTCGGATCTATCTTGACTAGCTCAGCCAAAGGATCCATCAGTCGTCGACCTATCGATACGGCTCCGCGTGTGGTCACATCCTCATTAGGGAACTCTTCTCTAGCCGTTTCTGATGCCGAATAGATGCTGGCACCGTCTTCCGAAACGACATAGATTGTAGGTGAAGCGATTTGAGCGTTGCCGCTTGTCGTGGACTGTAGAGAGTGCAAGGTTTGCTCTACAAACTGATAGGTCTCTCTAGATGCTGTACCATTACCAATGGCAATGGCTTCAATCTGAAACTGACGAATCATTCGCAGAATCGCTTGTGATGCTTGGGTGGTGAGGTTGCGTGGTGGAGTGGGGTAGATAATCTCGTGGTGAAGGAGTTGTCCCTCTGCGCTAAGGCATGCCGTCTTGCATCCATTAGCAAATCCAGGGTCAATCGCCAGTGTGCGTTTCTGACCTAGTGGCGCTGCTAATAGCAGTTGTTTTAAGTTTTCTGCAAAAACATGTATTGCTTCCTCGTCTGCTTTCTCCTTGCTGAGAGAAGCAAACTCGTTCTCTATGCTAGGATTGATGAGGCGTTTGAACGCATCGTCAATGGCTTCTGACATATACGTCTGACACGTTCCTGTGCCATGTACGTATCTACGTTTAAGTTTCGTTGTGGCTTCTTCCGAATCGACACCGATAGAAACGCGTAATATTCCAGCATTTTCTCCTCTTCTCATCGCCAATAATCTATGCGAAGAACAATGCTTTAATGGCTCACAAACGTCGAAATAGTCGGCAAACTTTTGCGCTTCTGTTTCCTTTTCTTTCTTTTTGATAACCTTCGCTGTAATCATAGCTTCACGCTTGAAGAGCGAACGTACCATGTTGCGGCTAGTGGCATCTTCACTTACCTTTTCTGCAATGATCGCTTTTGCACCAGCTATCGCCTCATCCCACTTATCGTCTTGACCTTTAAGCAGACGCATGATGGCTTGTTCGGGATTGCGTTCACGCTGAGCCATGATAAGCATGGCTATGGGTTCATACCCTTGCTCACGTGCAATCTCGGCTTTGGTTCTTCGTTTAGGCTTGTATGGCAGATAGAGATCTTCTAGCGTAGAAGCATCCATGCAGGCCTCTATTTGCCTTTGCAACTCATCGGTGAGTTTCCCTTGTGATTGTATCGTCTTGAGAATGGTGCTCTTACGTTTGGCAAGATCTTCCAATCGTTGTTGCCATTCGCTGATTTGCACAATCTGTATGTCGTTGAGATGCCCAGTGCGTTCCTTGCGGTATCGTGCAATGAAAGGGACCGTGCAACCTTCATCTAGCAATGTAAGCGTGGCCTCAACACTCGACTCGGATAGATTGAGCCTTTGGGCTATATCTTTTGAATAATGTGTCATCTGGATGTTAGACTATTGTTATGCAAATTTACATAAATCTTCTGAATCTAGCAAAACCTAATGCTCATGTCCGGTGTTGCTCTGAAAATTATCTGAAGCAATGTTGGCTACGACGAATGGTTATTATGTTCTTTTATGTATCTTTGCATAAGATAAACTGCACTCGGGTAATTGGAAGCCAAATTCCTTTCCGCTCGTTTGTATTATCTTTGCAAATGATAAAAAACAACAAGCTATTCAAGAGTTGAAGTATGAAAGAACGAATCCTGTGGATTGATGAAGCGCGCGGTTTAGCGATGCTTGCTATCCTGTTGTTTCACACCGAGATGTATTATGTCGGTAATGACATCCTACCTTATACTATGTTTGTAGAGAATGCCCTTGCTTTATTCTTCTTTCTTTCAGGCTATTTGTTTGTTTCTGCTCAGCATCCGTTTTGCCTCTCTGTGAAGATGCGGTCGGTTTTCCGTAGGTTGATAGTCCCTTATCTGTTCTTCACTTTGCTGATTGCCATCCCCAAGGCTTGGGTACATCATGATGAGATTTCGTTTGGCTCTATCTTTACACCGATAGTTACGGGTAAGGCTTCATGGTTCGTTGCCGCGCTTATTCTAGCCGAAATCTATTATGCTTTGATCCTATATCTATTAGGTAAGTGTTGCATTTCGAGGCGCAGTCGGTTATCCTTAGAGACGTTCTGTATGCTAGCTCCCATGATAGGTTATATAATCTTCGATGAATCTTGCCCCGTTGATATCTTATCTGTCACGATGATTGCTCTTGTCTTTATCTTTGCTGGCAGAATGTCTCGATTATCGGAACACCGAATATTCCTTGCTCAACGAGACTGGGGCATTGTGGGTATGGCCTTACTGCTATTTTGCATGAAGCTATACGAATATAAGGCGAATGTCTTTATGACTTTCTTTTACATTCGTATTGATTCTTTCTCTTTGTTTTATGCAGACACCCTTCTTTCGTCTCTGTTGGTGATAGCTCTTCTCAAGAAGAAGCAAGGCATATCTTTACGCTTATTATCTTGGACGGGACGCCATAGTTTGGTAATCTATTTCCTCAGTGGAGGTGTCCCGATATGCGTTGCACACGTAATGCCTGCGTATAATAGTAGCCTTTGGCTTTTGCTTGTTGCGTTCTTGCTCGTTTGGTTTTTGACTTGTATTCTTGCTTGGGGCGTGTACAAGTTCCTGCCTTGGATAGTAGGGACGCGATGAATAGAGGTCTTTCCTTGTTTTTGTTTGATAAGAGGATAAGTCGAATGTGTCGACCATAACCAAAGAAAAAGGGCTCTTCCGTTAAATGCGTGGGTGTAAACTAACATAAGAGCCAAGACGTTATATAGGGTCTGCTAATTAATTATAAGTATTTGATTATTAACATGTTATCACA
>CAVJZR010000090.1:0-4834 GCA_963654235.1 Bacteroidaceae bacterium
ATAAAGTTTTTGTTCATATTGTCTAAGTTAGATGTTCCCTTGTCTTCTGAATTGCTCGCCACGGGCGAGCAAAATGGGCATTAGAATGTTGTCGTCGCATACATGCCTAGCGTAGCTTTCGGCATTACGACCTTACTCTTCAAAGGTACACGAATAACGTCAAACGAAAGAATGAAACCCAGGAAAAGTGAGGGGAAACGTTAGAACGGAAACGCTGAATGCGTAAAACGGGAGATACGAAAGCGTTAAACGTAAAGTATGAAGCTATATGACTGAGGGTATGAAGACGAAAAAACGGAGTCCTCCACTGAGAACTCCGTCCAAACGTGATGTTGCAGCATACTGATTAGGATGCCGTCGGGGATATATCGTCAAGCCATCGGGCCGCTTATGCTCGTTGCTTGCACTGATAGTCTTGTACCATCTCGTTGATGATGCCGTCAGCTAGACCTAAGTTGGGCACTTGGATTGATGCCGCTCCCACGCTCTCGGCTACGGCAATGAAGATCTCCGCAGCAGGAACGATGACGTCAGCTCGGTCCGCTTTCAGGCTGAAGGTGTCCATACGCTCTTCCACCGATAGTGGTGCTAATGCAGCATGGAGCTTGTATAGGGTGTCCACGGGTAGACGGTCGGCCAGTTTCTCGCGTTTGTTGGCGAGCCGATAAAGCTTATTGATGTTGCCACCACTCCCCACGATGGTGATGTTATGATAGCCATTGGTGACCTCACGCAGCTCGGCTTGCATCTCAGCTTTGACCTCCGGCGTCACCTTTCCTTTGAGTAGACGAATTGTTCCCACGTTGTAGGAGTGGGAGTGGATGCGCTCTCCGTTGTGGATAAAGGTACATTCGGTAGATCCGCCACCCACATCTACATAGAGGAAGTTGCCGTCCGAGGGTAGGAGAGAGAGGTGATTGTCATAGACGATCTGCGATTCTTCATCGCCAGAGATAATCTCCAGTTTGATGTGCGCTTCCTTCTCGATGGCTTTCATGACCTTCTTGCCATTGTCAGAGTCGCGCATGGCAGATGTGGCACAAGCCCGATAATGCTCCACGCCGTACACCTTCATCAGTTGTCGATAGGCTTTCATGGTGCGGATAAACTGCTCTGCCTTCTCCTTAGACAGTTTGCCATCGGTGAAAACCTCCATACCTAGGCGTAGGGGCACACGCAGAAAGAGCAGTTTGCGCAGTCGCTGCTTGCCATTGCTTTCGGTTTGAAGTTGCTTGACGAGCAGTCGGGAGGCATTAGACCCCACGTCAATGGCAGCAAAGACTGGTGATTGAGATTGTATATTGTCCGTCATGATTGTTGATCTATTTCGTTGAGATATGCTTTGTAGAGCTCTTCCTGTGAGCGGAATGGCTCTTTGCCTTCTTCCACGGGTTGCATAGCGTTGCTTCCTATGCCGTCCACGATGCGTCCATTGGTGGTGTCCGCCAATCCATAATCCATCGTACGAAGCAGGTCTTTCTGCAAATCGGCATCGTAAACTGGCGTTAGCACCTCGACACGATTGACTAGATTGCGTGGCATCCAGTCAGCCGAACCCATATAGTACTTAGGCTTCCCGTCATTGGCAAAGATCAAGATGCGGGCGTGTTCCAGGTATCTGTCGATGATGCCGACGATGTGCAGGTTGTTGTTCAGGTGGGGTAGGGAGGGCACCAAAGAACAGTTGCCTCGGCAAACGATATCCACACGCACTCCCGCAGCGGCTGCTTGGTAGATCTTATGCACCACATCGCGATCGGTGATGTGATTGATCTTGATCTTGATCCAAGCGGTTTTACCCTCTTCGGCATTGCGAATCTCGTTGTCAAACAGCCGTAGCACGCGCGTCTTCATGCTGTTGGGCGAGACGAGAAGTTCGCGGAAGCGCACCTGCGAGAATGGTCTGTCGATAAACTCGAATACCTTTGCCACCTCGTTGACGATCCGTGGGCGTGCCGTCATCATCAGATAATCGGTATATACACGCGCGTTGCCTTCGTGGAAGTTGCCCGTTCCCACACAGGCGATGTTTCCTTTCTTCGACTCGATGTACAAAAGCTTGGAATGAACCTTCAGTCCTTCCACGCCATAGATGACGTTCACGCCTTCTTCCTGCATACGTTTGCTCCACATGATGTTGCTTTCCTCATCAAAACGGGCAAGCAACTCCACCACCGCCGTGACCTTCTTGCCATTGCGTGCCGCCGTTATCAGCGCCTTGACTACCTTCGAATCCTTAGCTAAACGATATAGTGTGGTCTTGATGGCTTTCACTTCGGGGCGTATGGCAGCCTCGCGCAGCACGCGGATGTAGCCGTCAAAGGAATGGTAAGGTACATGGATGTACTGATCCTTGAGACGTATCTGATCCAAGAGGCTCTGCGCTGAGAGGAACGAAGGCTTCATCAGATGATGCCACTTGGGATATTTCAGTTCCTTGTGACCGCAGTCGGGGAACGACATTAGGTCCTTATGGTTCTGGTATCTGCCACCGGCTAGTGAGGTGTCGAGCTCCTTTACATCGAGACGATCGATGATCTTCTGCTGCATATCCTTAGGCATGTCAGCGTCATAGATTAGGCGCACGGGGTCACCCTTGCGACGACTGTTCACTCCTTCGGCTATCTTGTGTAGCACGCCATAGTCCTGGTCGTTGTCAATCTCCATCTCGGCATCCTTCGTAAACTTGATGGAGAACGCGCGATAGCGGCTCTTCTTGAAGCCGATGAATACCAGTGGCAAGCAGAAACGTATCACGTCATCTAGGTACATGATGTTGTCCATGCCGTCAGAAGCCGGTACCTTGATCCAGCGACCGTATTCGCGATCGGGCACTTTGATAATGGCATACTTCTTTTTCTCGCTCTCTAGGTCCACCTTCTCTACCACGAGGTAGATCCGATTGTCCTCCAGCATCATCAGATTGTCAATCTGCGAGAGCCAGATAGGTAACACGCCACCCGCCAGTTTGTCGTAGAAGTAGTGGGTGAGAAACCGTTTCTGCTCCTCGTTGAGGTCGGTCTCGGTGATTAGACGTATGCCATGATTGGGCAAAAGCGACATCACGTGCGCCACCTCATGGGCATATTCGCCGCTATACTCTTTGTTAAGCTTGTTGATTGTCTTAAGCGAGTCCTTCAGAGCGTGGTGCGTACGCTTGTCTAGATCAGGGTTTTCTAAGATGCGATTGAGCGAAGCCACACGCACGCGGAAAAACTCATCTAGGTTGTTAGAGTAGATACCTAAGTAAGAGAGACGCTCAAGCAGTGGCAGTTCTTCCTTCGCTGCCTCTTGCAGAATGCGATGGTTGAAGTACATCCAACTCACATCGCGTTCTATATATGATTTGGTTTTAGCCACGGTTGTGATGATTAGGTTGTGAGCCGAAGGGTGGGCTACTTATTGTTCTTGTTGCTTTCGTTTTTCAGCGCCTGAGCAGGAGTGGTCTTTTCGGTCTTTACCGCAGATGCCTTTGGCTCATCATTAGTAGCCTTAGCGTCAGCCTCGGGCTTCTCAAGGAGCTTGTAATCTTCGTCGCTATTATAGTGAAGGGCTTTCTTGAAAAACTTGTACGATCCCTTGGGGATAATCAGTCGGTGGATGTTGTCGCTATCATCGAAGCTGTGACGACTGAGCCTGTTGGGCACGCCAGCGAAGGTTACTTGCTTCAGACTGTCACATTCGGCAAACGCATAGGCGCGTACAGCCTTTACCTGTGCAGGGATGAACACGGTCTCTAGGTCATCGCAGTCGTAGAAGGCGTCTTTCTCAATGGTCTCTACGGTTGAGGCGATGGTGACGCTCTTGAGCTGTTTCTTAGAGCGGAAAGCCATTTCGCCGATGGTTACTACCCCTTCGGGAACGACAAAGTTGGTTGCATTGCTCACAAGGTAGATGAGACACTCCTTGTCCGTGGTGTAAACGGCTTCTCCGTCAAACTCGAAGTCGTCGCTGTCCACCTTTTGCAGTGCGAGGTTTAATACTAAAGAATCAAATTTGGAAGACTTCTTGCCATTGCTTTTCTTTGAAAGCAGATCGAGAATGGCTTTCTTAGTTTCTTTCATAAAGTTTTGTTTTTATCACGTTTGGATGAATAAATGTATCCTGTTTTCTATTCGCTTGCAAATTTACGACACCGATGTTACAGACCTGTTACAATGCTTTTAATACTGTGTTACTATACTGAAAAGCATTCATATCTGCTGCGAAAGCAAATCGTAAATAGATCTTCGGATTATTCTCATTCCCTTACAAGAAAGGCTAAAGGTTATTGATGTCAACCTATCATTAAATAAATAAAAGTGGCAACTTTACTTTCGTAAATATAAATTGTTCTTATTAGGATAAAGCCAACTAATGGACCGAAGGTAAAAGAACTCTTTACAAGTATCGATTCGTCTATTTGTACTACCTACCTAAAGCTATATTGTACAGCAGAAAGATATAAGAAACACCCTTGGAAATGTAAAATAAAAGTCGAAGAAATCCGTCCGGCAAAATCATCGAAATAGAATCGGAAGATCAGAAATAATCCTTTTCTGAGAAATAAAGGGATAGAAAAATTGCAAAAGGGGCTCTTTCACCTGGTGAGAGAGCCCCTTTTAGATGCCCAAAGAGTCCCTTTCGGAAGCTAATAAAGACCTCAGTTCGGGATAAGAATGCCTTGAAGCCTACAGACGAGAGCATTATATGTCTGCAGTACTTATTCTTTCTCGTGCTCATATCGCCATTCTTATCATCTGAAAACGCCTGAAGCTAAACAAAAAATAAATTGATTTCTGCTGAGAAATAATTTATTTTCTTTCAGAAATCAATTTATTTTTCTCTGCCATAC
>CAVJZR010000091.1:0-4652 GCA_963654235.1 Bacteroidaceae bacterium
GCAGAGAAAAATAAATTGATTTCTGAAAGAAAATAAATTATTTCTCAGCAGAAATCAATTTATTTTTTGTTTTGCATCGGGCGTTTTCAGAGGATAAGAAAGGGGACATGAGCACTAGAAAGAATATGTACTGCGGACATATAATGCTCTTCTTTGGAGGCTTCAAGGCATTGTTATCCCCAGCTGAGGTATGATAAGGTAAAGCAACAGAACAATAGAATAAAGAGCAATCGCAGATACAAGCTCACCGAAAGGGTGGGAATGTATCTGCGGTTTCTTTTATTAGAATCATCTTGTTTTTCGTTTGGTGTGCAGTGAGACACTGCACCCACTACCTACGGCGAAGCAAGACTAAAGCCTCTGTGAGGCCGCAGCGAGACTAAAGCCCCTGTGGGGCCTGTGGGGGGTTAGGGGATGACGAGTTTCTTTCCGTTGACGATGTATATGCCTTTGGGCAGATGGTCGGTGGTGTGGCTGACGAGCTGTCCGTTGGTGTTATACACGTTGACGTGTTGAGGAGAGAGGGTGGGGTGGATATCCTCGATGGAGGTCACGTCGCCGTCGATGTTGACCTTGATATCTGAAGAGGCTGATGGCAGGACGATGTAAGCGCGGTAACCCTTCATGCGGTTGCCCGTGTCAGAGGGGCGCTTAGCCTTGCCGTCGACGGTGATATAGAGTTCGGTGCCGTCGGTCTTCATCGTGTAGGGGCTGAACGTGCCCGCAAGGGTGTAGCTCTGGCCTTGCTCGTTCTGATAAGTGAGCGGGAAGGTCTGACTGATAGCCGTGGTGTCGATGTACACGCCGGTGAACACGAGGCTATCAATGTCAGCGGCTGTGCGTACGATGTAAGGTACGCCACCCATGATGCCCTGCACCTGCTTAAAGTCCATCGTGCTTCCTGTGACGCTTTGGAAGGCATACACCCTGACGCCACTGCCGAAGCCCTCTGCCATCTGGTCAGCGCTGAGCTCGAAGGGTAGGCAGAGGGTACCTAGCTTGCCAGCGGTATAAGCGCGGTTGACAATGACCTTAGCGCTTTTAGCACTGACAGGCTTATAGCCCTTGGTGTCATTGAGATGGATGACCTTGGTGAAGGTGTAGGCGGTGGAGGTGAGATTGATGTCGACGTCAGGGACGTTGTCCACCATGGCGTACATGCCTATGCGGAAGAGATACTCGTTAGCGGTGGAAGGCAACTGGAGCTGCACCTCGCCGCTCAGCTGAGGACTGTCAATGGTTGTGGCGAGCGTCCATGTCTGACCACCATCGACGGAGTAGCTGATCTGTGCCGGGCTGTTGCGCATCTGATAGAGGTTGTCGTTCATCACATATTGGATGGTAGGCGTGATGCTGTCAGTCTCAGCGTTGTAGCTCTCGTCCAGCGTGCTATTGATGGTGCAGGTTTTGAAGACGGGTTCGTAGGTACCAGCTCTTGGCTGGATGATGATGGTGCTATCGTGCAGCAGTGGTGTGTCCTCGGTTGTTTTGACCACTAGGCGGAAGGTGTAATGGGTGTATCCCACGGGCAAGATGACGTTCTGTCTGCCAGCTGCATTCTTGCTTTGGAGGAGGGTGTGCCACTCATCGCAGTTCTTGCTGGTGCTATATTGTAGGTACGCGCTTTTGAAGGCGGCATCGCTTTGCACCTTCCATGCCACGAGCGTGGTGTTGGTGCGGTCACGATAGGCTTCAGCATCCTTGAAAGCGCCGCTTACCGGAATCACTGTCAGCGTGCAAGGGATGTCTACGGGCTGCGGCGTGAAGTCGGGTGTTGGCTCTGATGTGAGCCCCGTGTCGCCGTCGAAGAGCATGCTAAATTGTTCTTTCTTCGTGGCTACGGCATAGTAGCGCACCTTCTCCATTGTCCATGGCAGGGTGGTGGTGATGCTATCGCGCGCCTTGGTGCCGGTGTGTATGGGTGTCCAGCTCTCCCCGCCGTCGTAGCTTGCCATGATGGTCACTCCGGATATGGCGGTATCGTTAAGGTTCTCTATGTCCCACTTGAGCTTCTGCGTGTATGCCTTTTGACTTGGATCTATGGTGGGTTCGGTGGCGGTTATGGTGGCGTGCGGTGCAAGGGTATAGTCGAACCCTGATGTCTTATATCCCCACTCGTTGTTAGTCAGGCTATATCCGGCATAATGGAGGTTATACAAGCCTATCGAGGCATAGAAATGATAAGCTTTACCCGTAACCGTGTGAGAGTAGTCCTCGTCATTGCTTGCATTTAAATATAAATCTTTCATATGGTATGAACTAGGATCAACCCAAGCAAAAGTTTTAGTTCCTTCAACATCACTTTTTATTCCTTGGTCCTCTTTGCTTGCAAACGTATGACCAGTAAACCACAATGTCACACCATCCTTGTTGTTGCCTATAGCCACGAGGGTGTCTTGCGTTCCGTCTATGCGCAAATAGGGCACTTCCCATGAACCTTGTGCCTCTAGCTTGCTCCATGGTAAGCAGAGGGCTACCATAAGGAGGAGGAGATATTGTCTTATTATCGTTGTGTTCATATTCTAATCTATTAGAAGGTGATGTTTTGGGTTTCTGCGGTGTAGAAGGTCTCGTTGTCATATGCGGTGGATCCCACCTTGATGCGGAATCGGCATTGCCTTTGGCTTCCGTCCACCTTCACGGTCTGCTCTCCGCTGGGGTTGGGCGTGAATGATGGGAGGTCATACCAGTGCTGCCCGTCGTCATACGAATAGGCGATGGAAGCCTCGCGTCGTGTCTGGTAGAGGTCTGTGTTGAGCTGGTATCTGACGGTACAAGCGTGTAGCGTCTTGCCGTAGCCTTCTACGGTTCCGGCTTCCTCTGCCGTGAGTGATGTCACTGCGGGGGCGTAAGTTATGGTCTGCTCGGTGGCGGTGACGGGCTGCGAGAGCAAGGGGATATTGGCTAGATCACCCTTGAAGAAGGGAACGGCTCTGAGCTGGTAGCTGGCATATCCTGCAGGAACACGTACGGTTTCCGTTCCTTCGCCGTTGTTGAAGGTGTCGATGGTACTCCAGATCTTTCCGTGGTCGTTGCTGCATTGTATCTGAACCGAGTCGACCTGGTCAGTGATGTCGCTGAGCATATGATAGGAGATGTCGGTACGATAGGTGCCTCGGGGTGAGCCTTCGGTGTTACTATAGGTGTCTCGATCGATGGGGTCGACGGTGATGCTAGAGGCTGAGGAAGCCTCTGCGAAGGTCAAGGGGGTGTCGGTGGTCTCGTAGACCCATGTGCCGTCCTCTGAGAGAACCTTATAGGCGTCTTTGGCATAGGCTACGATGCGATAACGTATGGTGGTGCCGTTGCTAGGGAGAACCACTTGCTCGCTCTTGCTGAAGTCCTTGGTACCTTCGCTGAATCCCGTGGTGAGTGCAGAGATCTGTTTCCAGGTCTGACCTTGGTCGCAGCTGGCGTATAGAGCAAGGCTATCGAGCACTTTCCCGTCGACGCATCTCACCTCATAGCTCATCTCTCGCTGCAAGGTGTGGGTGTCGTGGTTTACGGTGATATCCTTTCCGTCAAGAGCGAAGTCGGCATATAGATAGAAGCTATATGGGTGAAACCTGTCATGCTTATCATCCGTTGGGTTCCATGTGAAATAGTCGATAGAACTCTTTGAGTAGACTTTGGCGAAGTGATACCATTGCGTACCTTTCTCTATATATCTATCGTAACTAGAACTATAATCATTGTTAAGATCAAAATAAATAGTATAAGGTCTGATGTTATCGAAATTGAGGGAGAGCTCCTCCCCATTATCTACAATCCACTGGGTTTTTGAAGTATTGTTTTCACCTTGGTTTCCCCAAATCTGATAATTATCCTTTGTGGTTCCTAGGTGTGAATAAGGGATGGGGTATACGGGCCTAGTGCTTGTCCACATCACCACCTTGCTGGCTTTATATATAGGCATATCCGCTGGGGTGATGTGATAGTCGGGTGTCTCATAGGTCCATGTGCTGTCATTCCAAGCTACTTGATAGACATCCTTGACGTATGCCTTGATACGATAGCGCACGGTCATCTGATCCATAGATAGCATGATGGGCAGCGTAGCGTTCATGAGGGTGACGTAACTGTTGCAGATCTTCCATGTCTTGCCGCTATCGTAGCTCAGCTCGATGGAATAATGGTCAAACACCTCCTCGCTCATGCCGCTGATCTGATACTTGAGACTGTGAACATAGCAGCCTTCGCCATAATATGCATCGGCTACATCTGCGGTGACGGAACCGGAGATATGAAACTTGCTGGCAAAGTCGGGCACGGTGTTTCCGTCCCAAAGGAAGCATTGGGCATGATCCTGGTCTTTGGCTCTGAGGTAAACGTAGACCGTGGTGTCACCAGCGATGGCTCGGTCAGAACCTGATGTGTAGTTGGCTAGCTGGTAGAGGGTGTTGGTGACAAACTTATTGGTCGGATAGGTGATATAGACCATGTCGTCCATCTTCCATCTGACCAGATTCGCGTCCTTGTCAATGTTGCGACCAACCCATATACCGCAGCTATCAGCCGTCATGCCTATCTTGACCATATTGATGTCACCAGCGGAGGTACACATCTTTACGGAGGTAGCGTCATACGCGGTGGCACTGGCGGTGAGCGTGATGAGCATCGTCAGAAGCAAGGCGATGCAAGAGCGTTTTCCT
>CAVJZR010000092.1:0-4170 GCA_963654235.1 Bacteroidaceae bacterium
TAACTAAATGGGCTGAATTCCAAGCGAGGAATCCAGCCCAATCTTTTTCATGCGCAAAAAGTTTTACCGGACAGCAATATTTTTAAATTCACTTCGTTAATCATCTGCAACGTGACATGATGTTAAAAGTTTACCTTTAAGGAGGCCACCACTTCGCGTCCGTGCAAAGGACGAAGATAGTAATGATAGTTTAATCCCGAGAAGGAGGATTCTTGATAAGCCTTTTTATTCAAAAGATTAGTGGCTTGGAGGGTTAACGCCAATCGCTTGGAGATGAAATACTCGATGGTTGCGTCAAGGAACGACACATTATAATAATGAGATTGGCGTAGCTCTAATAAGTTGTGCTCCCAAGAGAGGTTCACACCCAAACGGGACACAGGATACAACGTAGCACGTAGCACATTGTAGTAGGAGGTCAACGTGGTGTTCTGCTGATAGGCATTGGCATCTTGCCAAGACACATTGCAGGTAAACTGGTTGTTAAGCTGCATCCATTTGCATTTGTTCCAACCAAGGGCTAACGAGTAAGTGATGACATTGTATCGAACATAACAATCGGCGTCATTCTGTACCACGGGCGTCTGCGAGCGATTATAGTTGAGCGACGTATTGATATTCAATCCCGCATCCTGCCATTTCTTTGTAATGGCTGAGGAGACAAAGGTCTGCTTGGATTTCTTATCTCGCCAAAGTGGTTTGACTATCGTATACTGGTCTGTATATACGTAAGCACTGGTGTGATCGGATGTGTCCCATGACTGCGTGGCAATCAGATTCCAGGTGAACATGTGTATCAGGTCGGTGTAGTTGAGAGCCAACGATAGATTCTTACTCTTCCCCCAACCCCATCGATCCAAGGAGGTCACTTGGGTGCGGTAGCTGGAATAGAAGGTTGGACGCAAAGGGATGTCGGATGACAGATTATTGCTGATGGCTGCGCCAAACTTGAAGTTCCAAAACATACTGAAGGTATGACTCCAGCGCAGCGATGGTGCTAGATAGAACTTGTTGCTCTGTCGATGCTGATCCTCCCAAGCCAACTGCGACACGAATCCATGTACGGGGATGCCAACCACAAGAAATCCTTTGTTATAACGGAAGGTAAACTGTGGTGTGAGGAGGTTGTCGAGATAAGCCACGGTGCGTTTGGGCTGTAGCTGATCTACAGTCATCCAGTCTTTGCGATAAGCGAGCTGATAGGATAACGAAAGATAATGGCGACTAACTGGAAAGGAGAAGTTCACCCGATTAGCCGTATAGAATCTGCTGAAATCAATGGTTTGGTTCTTACTATATATCGGTGCAACTGCGAGCGAATCGTTTACGTCGAGATGCTCGGACCGTTGATAATAGCGCACAAAGGAGGAGATTTCACCCACTTGCCGACCAATGCTCACGGTTGCACGCAACTTATTCTGAACATAAAACGGATGCGAGCGTAGGAGATTGAGCATTGACGTCTGATTGCTATGCACCAAAGCGCTATTCTTTTGGCTCTGCACACTTGCCGTCAGTTGGTTTTTGAGATATAGTTTGGAGCCATTACTCTCAAACGTGAAGGAAGGTTTGAGCCACCATTGTTTCTTTTGTGCAACGTTGCTTTCGTACAGAGAGGCTGGGTTAGCACCACCATAATTGTAATAGGTGCTATCTTCATCGTCCTGATGACTCTCTAGATAGGAGATATTGGTGCGCAGATGACTCACCTCATTGATCCTTGTTAGATGATTAAAGCCAACCGAATAGGACTTGTTTCGATAATAGCGTGCTTGCGGTATAGGCAAAAGTTTGACGCTGCCTATGCCCACCCAAGAAGCGGGAAGGGACACAATGCCGTTAGGATCGGTATAATCCACTTGTTCTTGAAAGTCGTAAGAGAGATCTGTGCCTGTGTTATTGGTCTTAGCAGTAACAAAGATTTGGTTGCGAGGGGCAATATTGATAAGGGTCAACTTGCCGTTCCACAGCATGTGATCGCCCCAGCCAGCACCTGTAACCAGTTCGCCAAAGGGTTTCGACTTGTACCCTTTCTTCAGTTTGATGTTGAGTGTGGCTTGATCTGAAGGCACTTTATCTTTCAGCACACGGATAGGTTGGTCGTTCTCCATCACTTGCACTTGTGCCACTGCCTCAACGGAAAGGTTGCGTGTGGCTTGGTTATATTGATTGCCCAAGAGGTCTTGCCCCTCAATATTAAACTTATTGATGGGTTTCCCCTTATAGCTTATCTGTCCTGTAGAAGCCACTTCCACACCCGGAAGTTTCTTCAACACATCTTCAATGTATCGGTCGTTCTTGTCCTTAAAGGCTGCTACGTTATAGTTGATTGTATCTTTATGTACATCAATAGGCTTCAGCTTCACCACCACTTCTTTCATGGTCGTTGCTTGCTGCCTAAGTTTCACTTGCGCCAACTGCTTCCGCTGGTTGGCATCAATCCTTAGTTTCTCATATCCGATGGTAGCAAACTCAACCCATCGCACCTTGCTTGACATGGTAAGGGTATATTTGCCATCGGCATCAGTGATGGTATAGGAAGCGATTTTGCCACGTTCGTCCAATGCCCTACACGTTACCGAGGCAATGCCTTCGTTGGTTTCTTTGTCTACCACCACACCTGCTACACTTCCATTTTGCTGCGCATAACACACAAATACATAGAAGTGTAACAATAGAAATATTAGTACTTTTCTCAAAACTTATTCTTTTTCGATAGGATTATAAGGTCGTTCAGCAAAATCGTCGGGACTTCCATCCACTATTTGGGTATTAAAGTTCTGCAGCATAACCGTCGTTGGGTCTACGCTTTCATTACGAAAAGCTTCCAATGCCTTCTCGCGAGTGGTTTTTAATAGCTTAGAAGGTTTTCTCAGATACACTTCCTTACCTTGTGCATCATTAACCAAACCATTCATCGTAAACTTAAAATTGCCCTTTTGCTCTTCTAGAACAAATATCAATCCTGGCAATCCATCAAAGAGATAAGGCCCATAAAAGATGGGATAATCAGCCGAATACCATGCTATCCACTTACGTCCGCCAAACTCACAAGTAGCTTTAGAGCAGTTTACACCTAAGATTGTCGAGTCTCCTTCTTCTAGACTCCAAGTGATTTGGGGCAAAGGTTGCGAATATTGATAATTCAGAAGCCCTTGTAACAAAATGGACGATTGCCTCTTTACATTACTTTTCAGCACCATATAAGGACAAACGATATTATCCAAAGCCATTCCTCTTGCAAACAATTCCATTGAGTTTCGTTTCTCTCTACAAAACGCATCATTCAGTGAATCACGCTTCCAATGGAAATAATCATCAAAGCTACAATAAGTATCTCCTATCATAAGGATCGTTTGCCCCTGTTCTTTACTCTTTGGAGAAAGCGAATCTTTCAACATTTCATATTCATAATACACCAAGACATGGGCCGTATCATAAACCGTTTTAGAGATTGGCGCATTATGCATGCCAATGATTCCCGAAACACTTTGGGCAGCAAGAGAAGAAGTAAGCAACAAACCTAGAATGAGTAATCGTATCTTTAGTTTCATAATAGATGAAAATTATATAAAATACGGATGTTTAAATCCTAAACATCCGTATAATAACGAATTAGCCATATTAGCCTTGTGATTGACCAATACCTGGCACATAAGGCTTCGTGCCATATAGTGCCTCTAGCATTTGTACATATTCAAGTAAGTCTTTCGTAGTTTCGAAATCATCAGAATCAACAACGAAAGTTCTACCATTTGATAATGTGATTGTAATAGACTCTGCGTTTATAAGTTGAAACGAGAACAAAAATACAATTAAGAAAGTTAAAAACCTTTTCATCATAATTTGGGGATTTAATTCTGTATTGCACAGAATGGGGTTAGTAATATTGTTTATAAACTCACTTATAAATTGTTATATGTTGCAAATATAGTCTATATTTACATAAAATACAAGTTCTTTATTGAAGAAAAAACGATATTAACAATATTTAACCTACTACATATTAAATATTAAAAGCATTACACCAACGGATTTTTAAAGCTAGCGGCTATTGCTATTAATTTCTATTCTATTTCCTTCCGAAAAATCGTTCGCTTTCTAGAAATATAAAAGGTTCATCCCCGAATCGAGTTGTTCGCTTAGCAAATAGTATGAGAAAAGCTGACA
>CAVJZR010000093.1:0-3925 GCA_963654235.1 Bacteroidaceae bacterium
ATTTTCTATCGTCCAGCCATCGGGATTGCCTTTTGCATCTAGGTACATTCGGTATAATTTGAGACTCTGTAGAGCGTGATTATGAGCTTGATCCGAAATTCTTGCAAATTTGACCGTCACAGGATCGTCGCTTTGTTGAGAATTGAAACTCTGCGAAATCATTGCAAGATTACCAAAAGAATGAATATCGCCATCGTCCCATGCAGCGTTGTATTCTTGATGTTGTGGATGAAGATGTTCCAGAGAACGATTGGCACGGAACACATAATCTCCAACAATTTCCTGGTCTTTAACATCCTCAAAGAAATTCTCCTTATTCTCCCACAAATAATAATCAAGCCGCCAGAACCAATACCTGTCTGGGCGATTGTCATAAGAGAGGCAATCAACCGATGATGGGAATTTTCTAATGCTGTTATCTATATCCTTTAGCATGGTTAGCAACTCGCTTGCTTTTTGCACCGGATTAGACGCAAGCTGTATCAACAGTGGCTTCAGCCAGTTGTAATATGGTGTGTTGGATACATAAAGCATAGATTCATACTGGCGCACGCAGTCAACCTCAAATTCAGTTCCCACGCGAGCAAGAATTTCATATTTATTTCCATTGGGGCTCTCCTCTTTGGTTATGATGTAATAATCGAATAACAACCGATAGAAAAGCATGGTGTTGTAGAATGAATGTACGTCTTGAAGTGGGTAGTTGTCAAAAGCAGAAAGGAGGTCTGTTCGATAGAAAGAATATGAACCATTTAGCTGCTGATATATGTCGAGGACGAGCATCAAGAACTTTGGGAAGGTCAAAATTGATTGGTCATCGGATTCTACTCTAGGCTTGTTTTCCTCCTTTCGTTTCACAGGAGCAATCATTCCAATCTCTACATCATCTTCCGAGTCATATGAAGACTCGCAAAGAGAGAATGCTTCATCAAATCTGCCATTACGACAAAGATTGATAGCATTTCTATATTGCTGCTGATAATCGTTTTCGTGCCATTCCTCGCGTTTCTTTATGACCAGGTGCCCCATTTCACTTACACTGTTCCAAATTCGTGTCAGTTTCTCTTGTCCAGTCTCTCCACGCATGAGTTGTACCTTCAAGATTTCATGCTGCTCCAATCCTTTTCCACCAGCATTCATCGCTTCAAAATACTTGTTGAGTGACATTGGATCATTCAAATATTCTGCAGGAAGCACGGAGAAGAAGAACGATAGACGCTCGTAGGTGTTAGAGGCAAAGATACGACGCTCTTCATCTGTATCAAATTCTTCCTTCATGAATGCTTTAATTACGTTGATGCCTGATGCCATCCTCTCGTTAGGTTCGGCCACAAAACCTGTCACGTCCCCAATAACCGCTAACAGATACTCGCGATCTTTGGGGCGTGCCACGAAATTTAGCCTTTTGCCTCCATTCAAAAAATCTTTCCAATGACTGTCGAACTCTCGAAGCACTATTGCAAGTAGTGTCATTACAGTAAAACGCTGTTGTCCATCAATCAGGTCGTATACGTTCTCTTTTCCAATACACGACAACATTCCAAGATAATAAGGATCAGAATCCTTTGTGGATGCAAAGTGTTCTTTAAGGTCAAACATCAGTCCTTTTACTTGCTCCTCGCCCCATGAGAAAAGTCGTTGATATAGGGGTATATTAAAGCAAAGATGGGATTTGTCCTCAACTATCAGTTTAGGTGTGTATCTATGCGTATTCATTGTTGTAGTGTTCTATTATTGTGTAGTCCGTAAAATCATCATTTATCTCTGTGAACATATCTTGTAGCCGCTGATAGAAGCGCAATTCGATACCTTGCTCATCAATATCTTTGCCACTCAACTTGATTCCTTCCAAGCACTCTGCCAAGAAGAATGTTGGCGAAGATGCTTGATCTATCATCATGGCTATTTCACTGTTCTTTGCGAACTCACGAATTTTGTACGACAGTGCGCGACGTGAGGTATAGCGGTGCTGGGCTATGTGTCCAGCTATACAAAAGAGCGCTTCTGATAGATACTGTGAGCCGAACTTTAGATAGTAGCCAAACAAAAGTGTTTCTATCACTTCTTCATATCGTGGGTGGCTCTCCCATTGCAGGTGCTGTCGCAATGCGACCACTTGCTTTGTCTGCTCAAAGAATTCAAACAGTTTCACAAAATGTTCTGCATAGGCAAAGAAATGAGTTCCACCTTGTATCTTCTCGTAGTATTCAAACTGTTCTCCAAAAGGTGGAATCTCGGGGATTATTTGCGCAGCAGAAAACTCCTCTTTGGTGCGATACTTCTCAGCAGCATCATAATCACGCTTTCGCATCCACTTTCTCAGGCGAAAGAGGTGTGTTGATAATGTTGCATCTAGTTGTTGGTATTTCTGACTCGTTATCGAGTTCCATTTGCTTGCCACATGTTCGGCTTGTCTCTCATTGAACACAAAGCGCAAGTGGTGTGCCTTTAACAGGTCGTAGTCGGTAAGAGGCACACCTTTTGAGTTCTCATTGGAAAAGAAGGTATAGGCTAGGTCTAAGCGACTATCAGTTAGAACGAGGACAGAAAAGATTAGGTTGTTTATTAGTTTTCCACAAAGTTTATTGTCGTGTAAGCGACTGTAATACTGGTCTATTTGATAGCGGTTGTTAGCCACATGCAGACGCGAGGCAGCGGAACGGAATGTCTGTTTCAGCAACGGCATTTCTCCTTTATATCCGAGCTTTCGACAGATTAAAGTGAGTGTAACCAATCGTTGCTGTCCGTCTATGATAGCATAGTTACCAAGGCTGTCCTTCTGTAAGATTATGGTGCCCAAGTGATATTTACCTTCTATTGGCACTTCTTTAAGGCTTTGCCATAAGTCTTTGACCTGTTTCTCTTCCCAGCAGTAGTTACGTTGATAATCGGGGATAATAAGTGGGTTGCTGAAAAGTTGTCCCAAAGAGCACGTTTCCAAACTCACATTGTCCTCTTCAAGTCCGTTCTCTTGAAATGAGGTAACCCCACTATACGCTTCCATGCTTGTGTCTTGATATCTCTTTTCGGATATTTCCTTTATTATAGGGTCAAACACGCTCATTATACGATGATATGCGGAAAGGAGTTCTTCCCATGATTCTGTTTTATGATGCAGGGTACATCTGCATTGATTATGTCCCTTCCATCGCGACCATGTCAAGTCAGGAATTCTAGCGGTGTTCACTCTAAGTTCTTTGGCAAAAAAGCGGTAATCATCACTTTGGAACTTCCCCTCAAGATGCAGTTCCACATGATCTTGATAATATACATAGTGGAGGTCAACTTGATCTTTTAGGATAGTAGTAACCCTAACGTATCTATTTTTCTGCCACGTCCTAGATGCATATTTGGCATCTACTTTTCTGTCAGGGAATTCATTTTTTATGAAATTCTCTAATTTTTGATTTATCCAGGCCATATATTACACTATAAAAACATTGCTATTTGAGTTAATAATCGCTTTATCTACCAACAATCTTTATTTGCCAGCTATCTCTTCGAACCTTTCTTTACTGTTGGATAAAGCTGTCAAGATATCTGTCAAAACCTCTTTGTGGCTTTTGTCTACTATCGCAAATTTATAAAGATTACCATCAAACTTACCACAAGCAAGCACGTTTTTCATTAATTCCCTGTATGATAATCCGTGTTTAATTGTTTTTTCATTGTAAACTTTGATTTCGTCACGGTAAATCAAAATTCTTATGGTAGCATCTCCTATGTGAGTGGTCAGTGTTCTATTACGTTCCCACAAGACTGGAATATCCAGTTGGATGGAATCCAATATTTCCCTAACGATGTCTTGCCTCCATTTATTTTCAATTTGGGCGACTAATTCGTCAATTTCTACCTTAAAGGACTCCAATTCATCTATTTGCCCATCAATCTCAGTCTGTTTACCAGTGAGATATTCCATTTTTTC
>CAVJZR010000094.1:0-3782 GCA_963654235.1 Bacteroidaceae bacterium
GATTTCTGAAAGAAAATAAATTATTTCTCAGCAGAAATCAATTTATTTTTTGTTTAGCTTTAGGCGCTTTCAGAGGATAAGAATGGTGAAATGAGCACTAGAAAGAATATGTATAGCAGACATATAATGCTCTTGTATGGAGGCTTCAAGGCATTCTTATCCCGAACTGAGGTACAAAATCGATTTCTCTTATACCTTTATATATAACAAAATTGCGGAGCTTTCATGGCCCCGCAATTTTGTTTTTATGCGCTATTATATCTGCTCTCGTTATGAGGTTGTAGCGCTAACGCTTAGTTGTTGATCGTGAAACTCTGATCCGCACCATTGGTAGCGTAGAACACCATGGTCAGTTTGCCTTCGGGATACTTATTCAGATCCACCGTTGCATTGAGGTCAGAGGCTGCTAAGGTGACCGTGTCTAGCTCCTTGTCGCTGCTGTCCAGCACCACAATCTTGTACAACGGATGGTTAGCTTGAGCGTAAAGCATGCCTTTGTTGCTAATCTGCACCTTCACCTCGACGGTCTCCGCAGGTGTCACGGCGGTAGTGGTGGTTATCACCTCATGCTTGCTTTCCACAAAAGGTAAGCCCATAGCCATGATCATTTTCACACCGTAGTTCTTGCCAAGCTTGCGGTAGCCCACGTTGCTGAAGTGGGTATGGTCGTCAGAGAGAGGACATCCGGCTGACGAAACGACATACGAATGCTGCAACACGTTGTGCATCTGAGAGATTGTTTTGTTAGCCAAAGAGCAGTTGCCGTGGTATTCCTCCGCGCCAACTTCGCCCACAAGCAGTGGCACACGAGTAGAATCGAGCTGCAAATCGTTCAGTATGTCATAGTAGATCTTTCTCACCTCCTTGTTCCAAGTGGGCGAATAGGCATCCGTTTCGCCTTGATGGAGCAGGATGCCTTTGATGATTCCGTCGCGCTGGGCTTGCTTTGCGAGGGTGATCAGGCGCTGATAAGGATTGAAGTCGTACTGTTTCATGATGTTGCGCGACCAGTCCTGCGTGAGCGTATCGGCATATTCGTGGTACCGATCCTTGTCGAAGGCGATGATGGGACAACCCTCAACGGCAACGGCCACTAGTCCGACCTTGTCACACGAACCCTTGGTGTGCTCCAAGACGGTCTTGCCAAAGCTGCCTAAGAGACTCAGATGCGAATCGGCTCTGACGATAGGAGGCAATGCTTTGCGCCATTCTCCCATCTTGCGGCCATCGTTGCCGTCCACGGCAGATAGGCTCACGAGGTTCTCAGGGATAACCGAGTCTTGCTTTTCGATGACGCCCATACCTGCCATATTCGATTGTCCGATGCACAGGTAAACCCAGAACTTCTTGTCCTGAGCGCTCATCTGCAGTGCGCAACAGAGTAGGGTGATGATGCATAGAAACTTTTTCATATAGATAGATGATGTTGATAGATGTATATATTGGCTGAAACCAAAAAGCGGCAACTCCGTATTGGAGCTGCCGCCCTGTATTATTTTCTTGCTAATGGATATTAGTCGAGGTTAGCAAGCTTGTTCTCGCTACCGAGCACGTCGGTGATCTTATGCTTGTAAAGGTCTACCATGTACTCACGAGCCTTACCGCAGTACTGGCGAGGATCGAAGTATTCAGGATGCTCTACGAAGGTCTGGCGGATACCAGCGGTGAAAGCCAAACGAGAGTCAGAGTCGATATTGATCTTGCAAACTGCGCTAGCAGAAGCCTTGCGGAGCTGCTCCTCAGGAATACCTACTGCATCCGGCATCTTGCCACCGAACTTGTTGATGATGTCAACATACTCCTGTGGTACAGAAGATGAACCGTGAAGCACGATTGGGAAGCCAGGAAGCTTCTCCTCAATCTCCTTCAATACGTCGAATGCCAATGGAGGAGGAACGAGACGGCCTGTCTTAGGATCACGTGTGCACTGCTCTGGCTTGAACTTGTAAGCACCGTGTGAAGTACCGATAGAGATAGCCAAAGAGTCGCAACCTGAACGTGTAGCGAAGTCGATAACCTCTTCTGGCTTGGTGTAGTGAGATTCCTCAGCTACTACTTCGTCCTCAACACCAGCGAGCACACCGAGCTCAGCCTCTACAGTTACGTCGTGCTGATGAGCGTAGTCAACTACTTTCTTTGTCAAAGCGATGTTCTCTTCGTATGGGAGAGAAGAACCGTCGATCATTACAGAAGAGAAGCCCATGTCTACACAGTCCTTGCAAAGCTCGAAGCTATCGCCGTGATCCAAGTGCAGAACAATCTCAGGATGGTTGCAACCCATCTCCTTTGCAAACTCTACAGCGCCTTCAGCCATGTAGCGAAGGAGGGTAGCGTTAGCGTATTTGCGGGCACCTTTAGAAACCTGAAGAATTACAGGTGACTTCAATTCAGAAGATGCGGTGATGATAGCTTGAAGCTGCTCAAGGTTGTTAAAGTTGAATGCAGGAATAGCATAACCGCCATTGACTGCTCTCTTGAACATCTCGCGTGTGTTTACGAGACCAAGATCTTTGTAGTTTACTGCCATAATTGTTTATTATGATTAAAATGAATATCTTCTTTTGTGTAACTTCTACCTTTGAATTTCTTCAGTTGCAAAATTACTACATTCTTTTTTTAACACCAAACTTGTAACCTTATATAATGTGTCGAAAGTGTTAAATAACGTAATTTTGTGCTAGGGCGTTTGTCCCTTTTAAACGTTTTGCCAAACGCACATAGCATTTCAAAAACGCAAAAAAGCCTCCCGCTTTTAACGAGAGGCCCTTTATAAATCTTTAATAGGCTATGCCTTTACTTATCAGATGTTTTGCTCCGATTTTCTGAAGGTTCTTAGCCGATAGCTTGAAGCCACGAAATCTTATTTCTCTTTGGGCTCGATACCCTTCCAGATAAGGGATGCCAAGGCACCGCCCAGTAAGGGAGCAGCCACAAAGATCCACAAGTTGGTCACGGCAGTACCGCCTTGGAAGATGGCAGGACCGATGCTTCGAGCTGGGTTAACGGATGTGCCAGTGAAGCGGATGCATGCTAGATGCACGAGGATCAAGGACAAACCGATGGCCAATCCTGCGAAGTTGTTGGTCGCACCATTGGTCTTTGATGTGGCGCCAAGTACCACGAGCACGAACACGCAAGTGTAGAATGTCTCAGCGAGGAATCCTCCGAGGCTCGTCACGCCTGCTTGCAGGTCGTTAGCTCCTGTGCCTACTACACCGTCACCAGTGCTTGCTGTGAGCAGATACAATAAGCCTGCGCCGACGATACCGCCTAAGATCTGTGCGCCCCAGTAGCCCACTGCCTCACGCATAGACATACGGCCAGAGAGCAAAACGCCCAATGTGATGGCGGGATTGATGTGACAACCGGATACACCGCCAATGGTGTAAGCCATCGCTACCACTGCCAAGCCAAAGGCAACAGCCGTTCCCACTACGCCTGGAACATTGTTCACAGGGTCGCAACTCAATGCTACCGCAGCACCGCAACCCATCAAGGTGAGTACCATTGTGCCGATAAACTCGGCAAAATACTTCTTTGTTTCGTTCATGTTCTATAATTATAAGGGGTTAATACTTATCCTTTGTTCTATCATTTAAGGACTTGTGCGCACTGTTACTCAGTGTAATCGAACGACAGAACGTCTGCGTACGCACTGCTTGCGCCGTTGCAGTAGATACCCAGGGTCACTCCGGTGAATCCGCCCGCTACCTCGGTAGAGAGCAACGATGTGTTCAGCGCACCCACCTCGGTCCATGTGCCGCGTCGGGTCTGGCACAGGA
>CAVJZR010000095.1:0-3484 GCA_963654235.1 Bacteroidaceae bacterium
GGACATTTTTATCGCTCCACAAGTTTGCGCACTCGGAGTTAATTAGCAGACCCTAACCAGCAATACGACGAGCAAGCAAACGCCCATGAGTCGTTTAAACTCAGTAGGCGGTATAGCGTGATCCACCAGCAAAGCTAATGCGAAACCACACAAAGCCGTAGGGAGCAACTTCAGAACATACACCCATTCTTTCAATGTTTGATGGAAATCAGAATAGAACATGCCTGCAAACTATTGGCTTATTCCAATCTGTCTGTTTCGCAAATCGCTTTCGAGTCTGGCTACAACACTTTGGCTCTCTTCTTCTCTCAGTTTCTGAAACTCACGGGAAGAAAACCTTCCGAGTATCGGAAACAGGTTAATAGCTGAATCTTAGAACCTTCTTTTATTCATACATATCCATTAAACAGGCATTAAAGCTGCGCTGTGCTTTGGGTGGCTCGCTATATGAATGGCCTTGTAAGCGGTTAGTGGTGTTCCACTGATCTTTCCAATAATCTTTCAAGAGACGTTGAAACTTTATTGGAGTTAGATGCTCGTAACGCTTAGGCTGAAAACTGAAAGTTGCCGTTTGCCGCAGTTGCTCGATACCAGTAGCCATAAACGAGAACTCGCTCTCACTTTCAGATGCCGCCAGTATGAGTCCCGGTAGCCCTCCTAGCTTCCAAGGACCATTGTCAAAAGGCAAGTCTAGCGTGTACCATGCTGTCCAAGTACGTCCTCGAAATTGGCAGATGGCTTTATTGCATGGGTAACCTATAATGGTAGTGTCGCCTTCAGTCAGTTCCCATGCTAAAGTGGGAATGGGCTCGTCATAGCAAAAGAAGAAGTCGTTATGCAGAATATCCGTATATGTGAGCTGCCCCTCTTGTGGAAAATGCTTATACACCTCATACTCGCGTCCCTTCTTTGCACCAAACCTATCTCCCAAGAACTGCAGATAGCTCATAGGATTAGAAGTCGCCGCCCTTACCGAATCCCTTTGATGCAGAAACACCTCATACCGCCGGCTATAAAACCTTGACGAATGTTCCCCTATATCCAAAAGGTAAACATCATCGTAAGCTTCACTTTGCTCATGCGTGAGTTTGTACAATGCATGATACTGCACCCGCACGCTGACTGTATCCATCAGTTCTTGCGCATGGGCACCCGTCGCTGCGATATAAAAAGCTATGATGCTGAATAGTAATCTCATGATTCTATCTTTAAGATATAATGATATTCTAGTTGGTGATGCGTCTTTGAACAGAATGTTGAGTTATTATTCTCATCTCTTGTATCTATATTATCTAAGTTCACATCGCCATTTTCTGTTTCAGATAATCAATCTACGGGCCAATAGCCGCCATTCTTCGGTGCGCCGCGAAACTCAATATTGTCTTTTGCTTTGAGAGCTTTCAACTGACGTTGCATTGTGCGTAGTCTCATTTGCAGCATTGTTGACAATGTAGGTGCATTGCATCCCGGATTCTTGGTTATTGTTCTCAGCATGAGTTCTTCTGGATTTACACCGCCATTTACACTGCCATCTCCGTCATTTACACCGCCATCTGTTATTTGCAAGTTGGGCTGACAGCTCCATTGCTTTGTGGCGTTGATGTGTAAGTAACGGTTTTTTAAGTCCCATTTCTCTCCTAAGAGTAGGTTGCTAGATAATGTTGCTAAATCGTATTCGTACAACAAAAGTAACGAATTTCTGCCTAGAAAACGAATATTTTGTGTGCTTTCTGCTTCCGGAAAGTTTAGTTTATACCTAAAACCAATTCCTAAGAAATTGTAAAATCAGAGCGAAAGATATTCTATTTCGGATTTTCCATATATCTTTGCACGCATAAGCGATGCGCACCTAGTGTGTTGCAAAGTAACGGGTATAGACAGATAAACGTTTAGAAAGTGAAACTAGATCTTAGGTATATATCATTCATATCGATACTCTCATGCCTAGCCGTGGTGTTCATAAGTTGTCATAAGCAATCCACAGCTCCAACCGACAAGCATGAGGATACCACACAGATGGTGCTCACCACCATACATGAGTGCTCCAGATTGTACACGGTGGAGTATGACATCCATAAGGTGGTGCTTCATGAGGATACGCTCAAGGTGAATGGCAAGTTCTTGCAGCACTCCTTCAACATAGACGTGCCACATAGCGCACGCCACGTTGCCATCCCCATGGATGCGACAATCAAGGCTTATATCGACATGTCTACCATTGGGGAGCAGCAGATTGTGCGCAGAGATAGCCAGATCGTGGTGTTGCTACCCACACCTCAGGCAGTGCTTACCTCCTCGCAGATTAATCATTCGGAGGTCAAACAATATGTTGCCTTGCTTGGGAAAACATTCAGCGATGCCGAGTTGGCAAGTTATGAAAAGCAGGGTAGGGAAGCTATCCTGAAGGATTTGCCCCAGCAACAAATCAAGGCCGATGCGATGGAGGCTGCCGTGCGCTTGCTTGTGCCGATGCTTGAGCGACTGGGATATGCCGAGAAAAACATCCGAATAGTTTATCGCAATCCTGACGCGAGGGTTACGATGGGAGAGATAGAGGACAATACTACGATGGAACGCCATGAATAAGATTCGCATATATATCATTGCTGCACTGCTACTTGTGGTGCTCATCCTCACGATGGGTATCTATCTTTGGCATAAGACCAAGGACGATAGCGTGGCCGTGGTGCGTAACGACAAGATAGAACTGACGCCGATGCAAGTGGAATCGATCAAGAATATCGGTCAATGGGAGTTTCTCTCGGTGAGCGACGAAGAGATAGTGGACACCGTGAAGAGTGGTTTCCTTCGGGATGTTCGCCTCGCACGCATCTATTATGGCGACCTCCGACTGGGCATTAACCTTCGGAAGGTGACCGATCAGTGGATCGCTTATCATGGCGACACGCTTGTTGTGAGTTTGCCTCCCATCACATTGCTCGATGAGAAGTTTATCGATGAGGCTCGTACACGCCCGTTCTATGAAGATGGAACATGGACCGAAGAGGAGCGTATGCAGCTATACAACAAGGCTTATCGGATGATGCGGTCACGATGCTACACGCAGCGCAACCGTCAACGAGCCCGCCAGCATGCCATAGAGCAGTTTAGCCAACTGTTTCATAATATGGGTATAGAACATGTGCAAGTGACCGTTCCTCAATAGAAACAGAACCCTTTACTAGCATTGAGAGACGTATTGGTGGAGATTATATGTATATGATAATTGTAAAAATGTCAATATACAATCACAGAAAATGCACCTTCTCAATGTGGTGAAATAGGATTGAAGAGCTAGTAGATACTCTCGATACTTCTAAAAAGCCTGAATGTTTTCTAAAACGTATCCTCAGAACACCTCAAAGGGCCCGTTTTGCCTTCCCAAAGAGCCCTTTTCGGAAAGCAAAACGTGCTTTATTTTTGAAAAATAAGTAGGGTCTGCTAATTAACTCCGAGTGCGCAAACTTGTGGAGCGATAAAAATG
>CAVJZR010000096.1:0-3432 GCA_963654235.1 Bacteroidaceae bacterium
ATGTGATAACATGTTAATAATCAAATACTTATAATTAATTAGCAGACCCTAGGTATGGCAAGGAGATAGGAACGCGGCGATCTAATGAAACCATAAGATTAGGGAATCCGTAAAGTTTAGAAAAAGCGGATATCTGTTACTATCTGCGTTGCACCCGCTTGCTGATTGAGCTTCTGAAGGAGGCGTTGCTTCACCATGGAAAGCTCGGATCTCAATGCCGGACTGGACAGTTGGACAAACAGTGTCTGATTGCGGATAAACTTCTGCTGGGTATATCTGGCTATCGTGGGGCCCACCACGCTATCCCATGCCGCCAATAACCTTCGCTGTTGCAAAGGCATCTCTAGACCTTCCTGTCGTAAGAGCTTCGACAAGACGTCTGATAAGGCATGTACATCACGCTTAAACATGGCTTTCTTCTTTTAGTTCTATCTGTCCCTGCTTCAAGGAGAAGATTCTGAAATCGGCCTTCGCCTCATTGAGGATTCGGTCTAGATGTTCGCGGTTGGTATCGGTAATGAAGATCTGTCCAAACTCGTTTCCACCGACAAGTTTCACAAGCTGCTCTACCCTATTGGCATCCAGGCGGTCAAAGACGTCATCGAGCAACAAGAGCGGCGTGACGTTTTGATTGATCTGACGCAATAAGGAAAACTGCGCTAGCTTCAGTGCGAGGACGTAGGTCTTGATCTGCCCTTGACTTCCCTCACGTTTAATGGAGAATCCATCAAGGGTCATCTCTAGCTCATCTCGGTGCACGCCATGCAACGAATAGCCTATGGCGAGGTCCTTCATTCGGTCACGTGAGATCACGTCAGCTAGGTCGCCGCGCTGACAATGGGATACATATTCCAGGCTGACGGTCTCATTGCCTTGCGAAAGGAATCGATAGTAATCGTTAAACAAGGGTGCTATCTGCTCTACCAGTTTGGTTCTAGCTTCTGAAACCAGCGTTCCATAGGTACCCATCTGCATCTCTAGCACATCCAGAAGACTGGGATCGGGAGTCTCAAGCTTCAGTTGGGCATTGCGTTGCGTGAGCGCTTTGTTATAGTAAGCCAGATTAGTGATGTATCGTTTGTCATATTGGGAGATGATAACATCCATAAATCGGCGGCGCTCCTCGCTTGTCCCCGACACCAGCAGCGTATCGGTGGGCGACACAAACACCAATGGTATCAGTCCGATATGTTCGGAAAGGCGTCTGTATTCTTTCTTATTACGTCTGAAATGTTTCTTCTGTCCACGCTTCATTCCGCACGAAATATTCATCTCATCGGCTTGATTGTGATAGCAGCCCTCAACCATCATCAGTTCGGTCTCATGACGGAGAAGTTGCGAATCGGCTGAGCAGAATGCGCTTTTACAAAAAGAAAGAAAATAGATAGCGTCCAACAGATTGGTTTTACCTTCTCCGTTGGTACCTATCAAGCAGTTGATTTTAGGCGAAAAGGTCAATTCCGCCTCGGCTATATTTTTAAAATTGACAAGAGAGATTCGTTCCAGTATCATCACGGATGCATTATGAATGCTTTGCAAAGTTAACGAGAAAGCATGGAAAAATAAAAAAAACGAAAGATAAATTTTACTATGTGAGAGTTTT
This sequence comes from Bacteroidaceae bacterium, assembly GCA_963654235.1. Classification (GTDB taxonomy): domain Bacteria; phylum Bacteroidota; class Bacteroidia; order Bacteroidales; family Bacteroidaceae; genus Prevotella. The sequence continues at coordinate 1,604 of CAVJZR010000096.1, forward strand.
TCAGTAATTTTGCACGCCTAAGATTATGGTCTGACGAGTGTGACGAGGGGTCGTCGCTTCAGCCATGATAACTGATTGAAACAGAATAAAAACAAAAACAAAATAAATAACATGTCAAGCAAGAAGAATCAAAAAGGAACATTAGACGAGTCCTTAAACAGTTCGGAAACTTTCTTTATCAAGAACAAGAAAGCCATCCTAGGAGGTGTTGGCGCAGTAGTGGTTATCGTCATTGCAGCCATCCTCTATCATAGCTACGTTTCTCTTCCACGTGAGGACGAGGCAAGCACCGAGCTTAGCAAGAGTGAACAACTGATGATGCAACAGCAATATGAGGCTGCACTGAAAGGCTTCCAAAAGGTTGCTGACGACTATAGCGGTACCGACGCAGGCAACTTGGCTAACCTTTACACAGGTCTTTGCTATGCGCATCAAGCTAAACCCAACTGGGCTAAGGCTAAAGAAGCTGTAGAGAAGTTTGACACTAAGAGCGATGCTATCATCAGCCCTGAGTCACAGGTTGCGCTTGGAGATATCTACGCCAACAACAACGAGCTGGACAAGGCTGTAGAATCATTCAAGAAAGCTGCTGATATGGCTAACAGCAAGGCTACTGATGGCGTAAACCTCAGCGTAGCTCCTATCGCGCTGTTGAAGGCTGGACAGATTCTAGAGAACCAAGGTAAGAAGGCTGAGGCGCTGGAGATCTACCAGAACATCAAGAAGACTTACGTAGCTTCACCTATCTATCAAGAGGTGGACAAATATATCGAAAGAGCATCTAGATAAAAATGGCTACCGCATTACATAACCTTTCCGACTACGACGTGGCTTCAGTACCTGACGCTAGCAACATGCTCATCGGCATTGTCGTGTCAGAATGGAATCAAGAGGTTACCGGTGCTCTTCTGAAAGGAGCGATCGACACTTTGGAGAAGCATGGCTGTCTGCCTGAGAACATCCACGTGAAGACGGTTCCAGGAAGCTTCGAGCTCATTTATGGTGCGCAACAGCTAACCAAGAACGATAGCTATGACGCTGTCATCATCTTGGGTTGCGTCATTCGTGGTGAGACTCCTCACTTCGATTACATCTGCCAAGGTGTGACCTACGGCATTGCACATCTCAACGCTACAAGCAATATCCCTGTGATTTATGGTCTGCTAACAACAGAAAACCTTGAACAGGCATTGGATCGCTGCGGCGGCAAGCTAGGCAACAAGGGTGACGAGTGTGCTATTGACGCTATTAAGATGGCTAAGTTTTAAACCAATATGAAGCTACAGCAACTCTTTCAAAGTTTCGAATTTGAGGATTTCTATCCTGAGATAGGGCTCATGTATCCCAACGCTCGCCGTCAACGCGCTTCGTTCAAGAAGGCTTTCGAGATGATGGTCAATATGAAGGCGGTTAGTTCTAAGAAATATATCCGCTACCAATTGATGCAGGATCCGGACACGAACGAGATGTTTTACGGCGCAGATGACACCTGTTTCAAAGGTCCTTGGGAGGTGGTGATAGGCAAAGAACTCAAGCGCGATCCACAAGTGGACTTGACCGAAGCACAGTTGGCAGCCAATTGCCTACTGAATCTGATTCTGATTAGTCGTCATCCACAGTCTTTCGAACCAGATTATCTCAAGATTACGAGATAGAAATCGCTTATACAACCTTATAGGCACCCCAAAAGAAAAAGGATGTTTCATACCGCATCGTGTATGAAACATCCTTTTTCTTTTATTGCTGTCCGCTAAAACTCAAAAGGGCATAAGTATTCGGTCCGAAGCCCTTTAAAATAGGACTTCGGGCTTAGTTTTTAAAAAAGTAAG
>CAVJZR010000097.1:0-2849 GCA_963654235.1 Bacteroidaceae bacterium
TAATTAATAAATGAGCAACATATTGCCAAGGGATTATGACATAAGAGAGTCTATTTTTGTTGGAAAACTACACGTTAGCTTCAGTTTTGCGTAAACATAACTGTGCCATCATCACCGCACTTAATCCTGCAGTTTCTGTTCTTAGTCGGCTTTCTCCCAACGTAGAACTCTGATATCCATGTTCCATAGCCATACGAACCTCGTTTATTGAGAAGTCGCCTTCAGGACCAACCATAACTATGATTTCTTGTTGGGGATGTCCTTTGATATTATTGAAGAAATCAACTCTATCTATCTCAGGATAACAATGACAGATATATCGAGATCCTTTATCGTGCAGATTGATAAATGTTGCAAAAGGCGTCATGGGGTTAACTATTGGCTTCCATGCTTTGCGGCTTTGCTTCATTGCTGAAATGACAATCTTCTCTACCCTATCAGTTCTGATTACCTGTCTTTCGGAAAATTGACTTTGTATGAAAGTGATTTCATCAAAGCCCACTTCTGTCGCTTTTTCTACCATCCACTCCATTCTGCCCATATCTTTCGTGGGGGCAATGGCTAAATGGATACGACCATTCCAAGTGCGACTTTGTGGCATTGATTCGATTATCTCATAATGACAATGATGTGGTGCAGCAAGGGTAACTTTGGCAGTATAGAACATTCCTTTACCATCCATCAACTTTATAGAATCCCCTTCTTTTAAACGCAATACTCGAACGGCATGTTGCGCTTCGTCAGTAGGTAACTCATTTGTTTGATTCGCATTAGGTAAATAGAAATATCTTTCTTCTTTCATTGGTTTTCGGATTGTTTTTTGCGACGTTCTATTTCTTGTTTTACATAAGCCGCCATCTTGTAATTCTCTGTGTTGATAGCTTTTTCAAGGGCCTTGTTAAGCATCACGTCATTGAGCGTATTTAATGGTATCGCCATCTTTGTATTCCCCTCTTGAAAAGGGATACTTTGATGTAGAAACAATTCTTTATCTATGTATATTGGCGATCGTGTTATATTGGCGAACAGTATACCATCACTAACTCTTATGGGGGTGTTTGTAAGGTTCAGAGTATCCTTAAGTGAGGCTAGATATTTACCATCATCAATGCTTGTTATACATAGCTCGTATGTTGTATTTGCATGAAGAGAAATTAACTGGCTTAGTACCTCTGGCAACAAATTTTGTGTAAATGCTTGCTTGGTGTCTCGCAGAATAAATTCACGTTCCATATGTTTGTCACAGATTATTGACAATTGGCGTGCCTTGTCCTTATCTGTAAGAATAAGTAGAGCTGTGTCTGGTGAACCGACGATTTCTGTGACGCCTTGATAAACAAGCCTTACTCTATTATCCATTTATTGTCTCCTTATGTTTGTCGGCGTTAAATATGAGCGAAAACGCTAACGCTACAATTAAAGCATATCCTGCGAAAATATACCAACATGTGGTCCATTCGGTTGCTCCGTTTGATGTAAAATGGTTGATGACTTCTTGGGCAGAAAGCGTTCCGATTGTAGCGCCGATACCATTTGTCATCAACATAAACAAGCCTTGTGCAGATGAACGCAGAGAACTATCGGTGTGTTGGTCAACAAATAATGAACCTGAGATGTTGAAGAAGTCGAAGGCTACGCCATAGACGAGCATAGACAAAACAAACATCCAAACACCATTGCCTGGATTGCCCAATCCAAACAAGCCAAATCTTAATACCCACGCAATCATTGCAATCAACATGACATTCTTGATTCCGTAACGTTTCATGAAAAATGGAATAAGAAGAATACAACATGTTTCACTAACTTGTGATAAAGAAATTAATATATTAGCATGTTGCACACCAAAGGTTCCTGCATATTCGGGGATGTCTTTGAATGAAGTGATGAATGGGTTGGCAAATCCATTTGTTATTTGAAGACTTACTCCAAGTAGCATGGAGAATAAAAAGAAAATGGCCATTTTGCGTTGCTTAAACAAAGAAAAGGCTTTTAAGCCAAAAGCATCTGATAGCGATTGCTCCTCTCCACTACGATTAACTGGACAATGGGGCAATGTGAATGAATATAAGAAAAGGATTACACCAACTATTCCAGAAACGATAAATTGTCCTTCGTTGGGCTGGAACCCCATCAAGTCAACTAACCACATCATGCATATAAATCCTATCGTTCCAAATACGCGAATGGGTGGAAAGTCTTTCACTGTATCCATATTTGCTTGAGTCAAGCCATTGTATGCCACCGAATTGCTGAGCGCCAAAGTGGGCATATAAAAAGCTACGCTGAGGGTATAAAGTGGGAAAATTAAGGAATGATGTTCAGCACCAACCTTTGCAGCAGCAAACATAAATAATCCAGCTATTAAGTGGCACATACCTAAAAGGCGTTGAGCTGGAATCCATCTATCTGCTACTATTCCCATTAAAGCCGGCATGAATATAGAAACTATACCTTGTACAGCATAAAACCATCCGATTTGGCTTCCCATCTCTATGTTCATAAGATAGGTCCCCATTGAAGTAAGGTAGGCTCCCCATACTGCAAATTCAAGGAAGTTCATTAACGACAAACGTATTTTTAAATTCATGACGATAGTATTTATTGATGTTTCTTATTTATGCAAAGTTAACGAGAAAATCATTTACGGACAAACATTTTACCTTTTTTGAAAGATTTGTTAATTTATCGTAAAACGGCTTTGTGATATCAAACAAGCGTTTCAAGATCTCTTAGAAATTAGTACCTTTGCAATCGCTTTTTCAAAAATGGTTCCGTAGCTCAGTTGGATTAGAGCAACAGCCTTCTAAGCTGTGGGTCCAGGGTTCGAATCCCTGCGGAATCACAAG
>CAVJZR010000098.1:0-2617 GCA_963654235.1 Bacteroidaceae bacterium
CTTAACGACTTCACCGTAGATGCCAAAGGAAACCTCACCGCCAATGGTGAACTGAAGAGCTGGACACCCATTGGCGAATATGGTTTCTTTAGAGACGACGACTTCCAAGGCATCTTTGACGGCGGAGGCCACACTATCTACGGACTGTATATTATGGAAGAAGTGGATCCACGCTATTACGTCGGGTTGTTTGGATCCACCGAGGATGCCATCATCAAGAACCTCACCATCAAGAACGCTTATATATATGCAGCGAAAAGCAGTTCTTCTTTCTGCATAGGTACATTGGTGGGACGATGTCAAAATTCAACATTATCCAATGTACACGTAGAAGGATGCTACATGCGCAGTTTTGGTACTCGACTAGGTTGTAATGCAATGAATGGTGGTCTAATTGGATATGCCGCAAGCGACGTTACGCTCAACGATTGTTCCTTTACCGGAAACATCCGTCAAGACTGCAACGGCGAAGCGGATGTCGGTGGATTAGTTGGAGACTTTAGTATGGTAGGATATCACAGTTCGGTAGCTCTACGCCTAACACGATGCTATACCAATGCTGAAATTAGGGTTGATTGCAAGGAAAGCAGCCAAATGCATGTGGGAGGACTTGTTGGAGAGGCTACATATGATTACGACAAGGTTTATATCGTAGAGTGTGTAAACGGAACCAACATAACAATAAATGGTAATAGCGATATCGAATACAATAAAAAAGCCGCTGCTTACCATTTTTCTTCTCGAGCTGAAGAGATAAGAAAGTCGGTCAACCTTGGAAATATCACTATTAATTCGGATAAGATAAAAAAAGCAGAGATAGGATCAGCTTATGAATGTTCAAGATACATTGATTGCGCCAACTACGGCCGATACTTCTTGCCAGCTGAACACGACAGCACGCAGATCCTAATCCACCCAGGACCTAATAAGGTCTTTCACGGCGATGATGGGCAGAACCTCATCGTCTGGAAAGAAGCCAAACCCACAAACCTCGGCGCCAAAGACACCTACGACAGCAACGGCACTGAGCTCGGTCTGGACTCGCTGAATAACAACAGAGAGATTGTGGCCAAGCTCAACGAGGATCTAGGCGAAAACGTTTGGGGATTCTACACGATGACCTACAACGGCCGAACCTACTACGTGCCATGTCCTATAGCATGCGGCGCCACACCAATAGGTCTATACAGAAACTATATCAGCTCCGAAGCCGACCTGCGCATCTTGCAAACCCTCATCAAGAACGAATCCGTCACCGACGGCTACTACCTCCTCACCCGCGACATCGATATGTCCGGCAGCGCATCCCTCACACAGATAGGCGACGAGAACCATCCGTTCACTGGGACATTCGATGGCAACGGGCACGTCATATCCGGCCTGACCATCAAGGGCCACGCCCTGTTTGGCAACCTCTCCGGAACGGTGAAGAACCTCGGGCTGGTGAACATCAAGTTTACAGGTGGCAATGACCACTGCGCACCGTTTGCCTACCAAGCGGGCTGCTCGGCTGACGCCTCTATCCTCAACTGCTATGCCGGAGGCAACATCACCCTAGCCGATAGCACCAACGCCAGCACCGCTCTTGCCGGACTGCTCTATGAAGCATCTGACCATGAGATAACCATCAAGAACAGCTACTTCCGCGGCGTCATGGCCAATGCCACCAACGTCAGCAATCAGAAGCACGCCTACAGTGGCCTTGTGGGTTGTAACAAGATAGGCACCAATCTGGCCATGACCGATTGCTATGCCCACTTCAACTACGACGACGAGGACGCCACTGGTGCGGGCATCATGCCTAACATCTATATAGCGTATCTGACCAACTGCTACTACCTCTGCCCACAAATCACCGATGGCACTGGACGCGTGAAGACCAACGCTGAGCTCGCCGCTTGCTTTGCCGGCAAGGAGGGATGGCTCACCGGAGCCTACCGCCCCGTGCTGGACGGCGTGCGCCACTATAAGCTCACCTCATACGATGGACATACCGTCTACACCGACGCCATACCTCTAGAGGACGACAGCTGCCGCAACGAGATCTTCTGCCACGAGCTCACCACCGAGACCGCTACCGATCCGCTCCTATGGGCGCTGCCTAAGGTGGCGGCATGTGACACGGAGAATAATGTCAACTATCTGCTTTCTTGTCAGCTCTATGCCGACAAGCCCTTCCGCTTCACACCTCCCGAAGGCTCTGTGACCAAAGGTCAGATCCACTACCCGCTCTCCTTCGCAGATGAGTATGCCATCCGGCTGATGTGCCTACCCGCCACGCTGCACAAGAGCAATCTGCCCGAAGACGCACAAGTATACCTCATGGGCAAACCCACGGGCGGCGCAGACGAAGGCTACGAGGCTTACCTCGTGGCGTGCGACTCGGTTCCCGCGGGCGTGCCCTTCCTCATCTATATACCCCAAAAACCATCCGAGACCATCGACATGGTGCTCCGTGGGGACATCGTCACCGAGCCGCAGACCAAGGGCACGCTCAACGGCGAGGAGCTCGAGAGCGGACTCTCTGGCACCTTCGACGATAAGCATCTAGAGAGCGGTTGTGCCGGGTTCGACTTCTCTACCGCCGGTGTCAACGTCAAGTATCAAGCCGATGGCA
>CAVJZR010000099.1:0-2511 GCA_963654235.1 Bacteroidaceae bacterium
TCCTATTATTATATGCTTGAGCACTATTGCGTCAAGAGTGTCGAGACAATCAAGAAACTTTCAGCCGAGCGCACTGTGGTTCTTCTTGACTATGATACCAATGAGGACATCGATGACTGGAAGAAACCCATGTCGCATGCTGGACTTATCAAACGATATGTGATGGAACACTAAGCCGTGTGCGTAGTGGATAAAATGTACACTTTGTATTATTTATGTCTAAATAACGGATAATGCTATAACCCCCAAGGATATGAACAAGAAAGTCAAGATTCAAGCCGTCAAGTTTGTAACCGTTGCCGGGAAGAAGACCGGCAAGTCTTTTTCCTTCGAGATAGATCCGAAGGAAATGGCGAAGTACAAGACCGAGGCCACTGTGCGCAAGAAGATAGAGGAATATGTGGTCAGTTGTGGTGTGTTCAAGCGCTCGGAACTCAGTGAACTGAAATATTCTGGCATGAAGGATTTTCTTGCTGAATGGAAGAAGATGATTCCCGTGGTAGAAGCAGAGAAACTAGCTAGGTTAGAGGAGTCTTCCAATAATCCGGAACAGCGCGTCACTCCCGCCGATATCACTCGCCTGGCTCCAGGAGAGATATTTGTTTTCGGCAGCAATGCGCTCGGTCATCATGCGGGCGGCGCTGCAAAGGTGGCTTTCGAGAAGTTTGGTGCAGTGTGGGGACAAGGGCACGGACTACAAGGCATGACCTACGCCATCGACACTATGAGCGGCAATGAGGTGATGAAGAAAGACATTGCCAGTTTCATCGCTTTTGCAAAGCAGCATCCCGAAAAGACTTTCTTCGTGACACCAATCGGCTGCGGAATAGCCGGCAAGCAACCGTCTGAAGTCGCTCCCTTATTCAAAGAATGTACTCAGTTGGAAAATGTCTGCTTGCCTGCATCCTTTTGGAATATCATCGGGTGGCCCGAGACTCAACAAAAGGAATACAATCTGTACCGTTTCATCGATGCACAAGACTTCGCCTACCAACAAGCCTTGCGCGAACTGAAGGAGGGCCATAAGCGCAGTCACTGGATATGGTATATCTTTCCACAGCAGAAAGGTCTCGGACATAGCCACAACTCCCAGCTTTACGGTCTAGACGGAGAGGCAGAAGCCCGTGCATACCTTGCCCATCCAGTTTTGGGCGAACGCCTACGGGAATGTTGCCGTGCCCTCTTGATGCATAAGGACAAGGATATAGAGGAAATCATGGGCAGCGGCATCGACGTGCTGAAACTGAACACGAGCATGAACCTTTTCAACCGCGTATCGCCCAACGACGTCTTTGCTGAAGTGATAGCGACCTTCTTCTAAGCGCGCAAAACGCAGTACGTACACTAATCCGCATAACTTATTGAGCTATGCGGATTAGTCGTTTTCTCCCCTTCCTATCCTTCCGCAAACCACCAACCCAGATAGTGCCTCAAACCAACAATCTCCACGTAATGCCTCAACACCACTCACACATGCATATATCACTTGCCATTGTTGCGCACATTGGTGTTGTCACCATAAGGCTACCATTGAACAAGCGACAACGTCTGTCCGCCATCAGAAGCTGACGTAAGCTAAGCACGACCTACGCCAGTGCCGTCCGCACCCACGTTTTCACACCATGAGAGCAGCTCTTTCGCTCTGCTTCCAAGCCCATATTACCTATCCAGATCTATGATTCCAGCACGAAAAACAATTTATTTTCTCCGAAAGAATAAATTAATTTCTCCAAAAGAATAATTTATTTTTCATGCCGAAAGCTACTTTACCTCCATATCACCTTCCCCGTTTAACGTCGCCAAACCATAGGAAGCAGAAGAGCAACAAGCCGCTATCATGAACAGAAAGGTCTACTCATCAGACCCCAGTTCTGGATAATGTGTTTCCTTTGAAAGGCGTCACAGAATTGTCAAATAAGGACATTGTGTTCCTGCAGTCTTCAACGAAAGTTGAGGGATGTTGGAATTAAAAATTGCAAGTTCAACATAGGACTGCAATTTTCGGTGTTGGCATGGCCTAAATAAGAGTTCTTCCGTTAAATGCGTTGATAAATCTATCGCCGACATAATAGTAGGTGCGGTGTTCCACCTCACGTTCGCTTTCAGACTAATAGGTCTATGACCCCGTCGCTCACTATTGTTACACTTGTGGTATAGAATAGGTTATGTACATCTTTGCCTATTTTGTTGCGCAGACAATACCTTCTTTGCATTTAACGGAAGATTCATTTTGACCCATATCTTACGAAAGAGTCTGTGTTACGCTTCGGGTGGCTCGGATACTCTTCGCCCTCACAAATTGCAAGGCATCGTGTTTTTTTTATTGCTGTCCGCTAAAATTCCAAATAAATGTTTTACTTTTGCAAGGCACTTAGCTCGCAGAAAGCCCGAATGGGTATGATGTGGGTGGGTGCTGTTTTTATAGAAAGAGCGTTTATCTGACGCTTGTCTTTTGCTACTCGTAATCTCGCAAATTACAATTATTGCAAGAAGACAAGACAACGATGAATG
>CAVJZR010000100.1:0-2178 GCA_963654235.1 Bacteroidaceae bacterium
ACCAACGACCCCGAGATTACAAATCACGTGCTCTGGCCAACTGAGCTAAAGAGGCAAATCTTTGCAGTCGATTAACGACCGATTTTGCACTTGTCGTAAAACGGCTGCAAAGATACGGCTATTATTTTAATCCTCCAAATTTTTGGGAAGATTTTTTCAATGATTACGTTGCTTTTCTTTAAACTTGGTGAGTTGAACCTTCATTGCATCCAAACACAAGTCAACGCCTTCCTCAAATGTATCACATGTTTTTTCTACGAACAACGTGTTACCAGGAGCTGTTACAGTAATGCTGGTTGTCTTATTTAATGCAGATGCTGGCTTCTCGACCTTTAATTGCACCTCTACTTTCTGAATGTCTTCGTAAGTTTTCTGTAGTTTTTCGGCCTTCTTAGTGATAAAGGCTTGCAACTTCTCGGTAGCATCGAAATGAATCGACTGAATCTTGATTTCCATAATTACCTCCGTATTTTTAAAAAGGTTTTTACTTACCCACGCGGATGGGCATTCTTATACTCTTTCTTGAGCTGCTCAAATGTGGTATGAGTGTAGATCTCTGTCGTGGACAGGCTCTCATGACCGAGTAGCTTCTTTACGCTTTCTAATCTCGCATCGTGGTTGAGCATGGCGGTGGCAAACGAATGGCGTAACACGTGTGGTGAACACTTCTTGAGTGTAGGGATCTGCGAGAGCACTTGCTTCACCCTTTGTCTAACCATCACGTCACTCATTCTTTGTCCTTTCTTCGTAAGGAACAAGGCTTCGGATTGTTTCTCCACTTCTGCATCACGCAACTGGATATACCTTTGCAATGTTTCTGCCATTTCTTCGCCGAATGGTATGACGCGTTGCTTATTGCGTTTACCGGTCACCTTTAACTGGCGATTCAGGAAGTTGACATCCTTATCTTCTAGTCCGACGAGCTCGGAGATTCTCACCCCTGACTCATAGAATACTATTAATAAGGTACGCGTGAGGACGCTTTCATAATCTTCACCCCAATGTTGCTTGTCCAAGATGGCGTTGATGTCGCTTTCCTTGACGAACTGCGGCAATGGTCTACGCTTCTTAGGACCGCTTACATGGTGGGCGGGATTGGCCGTTACCAACTCACGAGACAACGCAAAACGATAGAACGAGCGCAATGCACTCAACCGTCGATCTATGGATGAAGCAGTTAACCCGTGGTCCATTTGATGCTCTATCCAATTACGAATGATATCGGAATGGATTGTATTCCAAGTTAAGCCTGCGTCTTGATTCTCAAAATAGCTTCGGAAACTTTCCAAGTCACCACGATAACTCTCAATAGTTTTGGGAGAATAGTGCCTTTCAAGTTCCAAGTAGTCTAAGAACCTTATGACCATATTTGCGTTACCCATGCGATGTATTTGGGAACGAAATTACGGATTTTAATTCTAACTACCAAATTTTGATGGGAGTTTTTACTCTTCAGCGTCGCGAAGCTTCTGTACGTATACAGCATGCTCCATCTTCAAGCGTTTCTTGACAGATGGTTTGTCGTACTGCTGACGCGCACGCAACTCTTTGGTTACACCTGTCTTTTCAAACTTTCTCTTGAACTTCTTAAGAGCTCTTTCGATGTTCTCGCCATCTTTTACTGGTACAATAATCATGCTTTTAGCTTTAAATATTTGATTTGTTAAACATTACGGCGGACATACCGCCATTTTTTGCGGTGCAAAATTACGGTTTATTTTCCAATATACCAACTATTTAGCACGATTTTTTCATCTTCATGTACTTTCATTCTTGTATCCAAGGCCGTTTCGTATCCATTTTCTCTCATACCTTATTATATATAACAACACATAAAGGGCAGCCCATATTACCGCTTCAAATGACACGCACAGATTACAATGCTATGTCGTTTCACAATAAATAACACAAACAGAGGGCAAAAAACATGGGCAATCAAAAAAGAATGATTATCTTTGCATAAGTTAAATTGCAGTCAGCGAGGCTGCCATACATGAATTTATATATTTAAACGTAATAAAATAATGAGCTATCTAACAAACGAGAAACTTCTTATCGTCGGAGCTGGCGGTATGATTGGTTCAAACATGGTACAGAGCGCTTTGATGCTCGGTCTTACTCCTAACATTTGTCTTTACGATATCTATGAGCCAGGTGTTCATGGTGTATTCGATGAGA
>CAVJZR010000101.1:0-2154 GCA_963654235.1 Bacteroidaceae bacterium
CCACAATACCTGCTACGGCATACAATATTTCCACCGTGTAAATCATCATGGTACCGACGAATGTGGTTGCCTCGGCAAGACCGTCTGCTCCCCAGGAGTAGTCTACTGACCCATTATGGGTCAGTAGAAATTTAGTGGGGGATTAAAATATTTTCTTTAAGAAAAACACTATCTTTGCGGAAAGGAATAAGATAACCTGAATGTGTTAGCGCAGACTGTGTGCTACAGATCTAATAATGATAACCAAGAACTCACTAAGCTATGAGCGTAGACGTAACAATCAGAACAACAAAAGAAGTAAAACCGGACGAGATAATTAAAGGTCTTGCGGATAATGGAGAACAGATCGTGGTAGCTTCCGACAAGTATCCAAGTTTGAAGTTTGGCAACTATCAACAGGCGGTTCGTGGCATAGAGGTCAACAAGGAAGACAACGGGTTAGAGGTGCGCGTATGTTCGTATGCATCCGTGGCCGACTATCAGCTCTTTGCCAAGACAATAGCTTTGCTGCAGCAGCTTACAGGCGGTAAGGCTTACGAATGGGATGATGACGAATGTGTTGTGGATGATCCGTTTGTGACCTATAATGATGAATGGATAGAGGATCAACGTGAGTCAAGTTTTACAATCAACAAGGTGCTGACCACGCAAGCCAATGCTCGTATCGTGAGGGATGGTCTCTTTGTGCCATTTAGCGTCGGACTGAAGTTGTCCGCAGCGTTCGACCGCAATCCTGAAGGCAAATACGATAAGGAGGATATGGATAACATGGAAGAGTACTTGCAATCGATGCAATCTATTCTTCCACAAATGAAGAGCACTCGCACCCATATGGTTATCAAGTCGCCTTCGAACCAAGAGGACAGAGGACTCACCATCTCTGCCATCTCCATACAGGGCGGAAAGGTAAGCGAATTCGACTATGTGGGAGAAGCAGACGTGTTAGCTATATATGATCTCGACGATAAAGATACTGATCCAGTATTGATTCCATTCGATGAAGCATGGAAAATCCTTCCTAAAGATAAGTTTGAACCGATTGATGAATACCAATATCTCAAGACCGATGAGGTGACAGTGGATATGGTTCGCCAAATGATGAAGAATGCCAAACACCTCCAGCCCGACGACCTATTCTATCGTCCGACCTATCCTGGCCATGGATATGATGAGGCACAGAACACCGTTATCCTCATGTGGAACCCCGCTATCTCCAGCGTGAAGCTAGACGAACACAACGAGACCATACCACGTATGCTGACCGAATACTTCAACTGGAGCGTGTGGGACTATAAGCATGCTAAGTGTGGCGACCGTTTCTTTCTTGTCAAGGTGGGAAAAGAAGGTAACAACGGTATCGTGATGAGCGGTGTGTTCGACTCGCAACCCTACGAGCTAGACGACTGGAGCGGTCATGGATGGCAGACCTTCTACATGGATATGACGCCTAACGTGATCCTCAATCCCGATACGGCGCCGATGCTCACAACCGCAGAGCTTGCCGAAGCTATCCCGACCTTCGATTGGACGGGCGGTCATTCGGGCCGAATCCTCTCTAAGGATGAGGCTATGAAGCTAGAACAGCTTTGGCAACAGTTTGTAGATAATCATAAAGATGATGTGGATGGCGTGAATATGAATGCCTTCGGTCTGCAAGAGGTTCATATCTTGTAAGGCCACGAATCTTTTATATGGTCACGTAGAGCCGTTTCGGCTTACTCATAGAAGCACGAATAGGATGGAAATCAAATTGATTTTCCATCCCATTTTTTATATCCTTTGGCGAAAGCCGTTTATGTACGTTTCATCACTCCAAATCTAGGAGGAGCCTCACTCATTCTGTTCCCGATAGGTCGTCATCCCATATTCCCTTAGTGCTGCGAACACTATGCGTCCATAGGTCGTCTTCTTCCTCGCTAAGTTCTGATATATCCTCTAACGATTCGGGCTTTTTCGCAATGACGTCTGAAGCAGGGCCGATTCTTGCTTCACCGGTGTATGAACCAGCCATCAGGTGTTCGTTATCCATGGTCGTGATGCGTACAAAAGGGTAGTGATATGTCTTCTTCATTGTTCCAAATTCTTTTTTATACATTATCTATTATTGCTGTCCGGTAAAACTTTTAGCGCATGAAAAAGATTGGGCTGGATTCC